>JBCAWO010000220.1:0-503 GCA_038534515.1 Cyanobacteria bacterium J06554_1 | reverse complement strand
GGTAGTTCGACACAGAAAGCCATTAGTAGAAAGACTGCGAGGTCAAGCTACAAAGGGCTCATGGTGGATACCTATTCGACTAATCTATGCAGTTGTCAAGGTTCTCGCTAGGTCATAAACCCAGCAGCCTAAGCTATTGACTCGCGCCAATACACAGGGTGCTGAAATTATCACTACCGAATTTGGTGGAGGTAAGCGGACTCGAACCGCTGACATCCTGCTTGCAAAGCAGGCGCTCTACCAACTGAGCTATACCCCCATCCCAGTGGGCCATCCTGGACTCGAACCAGGGACCTCACCCTTATCAGGGGTGCGCTCTAACCACCTGAGCTAATAGCCCCAGTTAATTAAATCAACCTAAACAATAGTTTGAGATTCTCTAATCCTGCTTACGACCTAGAGTGACCAAAATCGCTCCTATTAAAAAGGTTCAGAGTCGATTCGGTAGGTCTCCCTTAAAGGAGGTGATCCAGCCACACCTTCCGGTACGGCTACCTTGTTAC
>JBCAWO010000219.1:0-511 GCA_038534515.1 Cyanobacteria bacterium J06554_1 | reverse complement strand
GTAAAGAAGCTGCGGCTGTAGTGGGGTAAGTTGTGATGAACTTCTGACCTGTGGTGTTGGAGATAACGTTCAAATATGGCAACCGTCCTGATGTATTAGGACGGTTTTTTGTTCTATTGGTATTAGTCGCCTAACGCTTTCAGGGACTGTGATACGAAATCCCAACTGATAACACCCGATATTGAGGGGCATCCACAAGGGAGTGCCCCTACAAAATTGTCTATTTTTAATCGGGTTTAATGAATTCGGATTTGGTATGGCTTGTCCTAACCAATGTGGGCCAAAGCTATGAAAAAACCTTGTAAGTATAGGCATAAGATGATGCCCTTACAAGGTTTTTCTTTCTAGCGGTGATTAGAGTTACTACGCCGCTAGACCAATTTGCCTGAGCGCGGACGGAGCTAAGTCAATCCCGATAGCACTACTAGCCCCAATACAGCTCCAAATACAATCAGTGCATAGAATTGAGCACGGCCAGTTTCTAGGTACTTTAGACCTTCGCCCGTGATCA
>JBCAWO010000218.1:0-512 GCA_038534515.1 Cyanobacteria bacterium J06554_1 | reverse complement strand
CCCGCTGAAAAGGACGTAAATAAGACCGACCCCGCCGGGGCCGCCGACTGGTACGTCATCGAAGCGACAGAAACGGGTGAAGTTATTGCCCTCTCTGGCGTTCCCTATCAGCTCGGCCTTGACCCTCGCACCTATGTGAACCCTTCCTCGCCAACAGAAACAGGCGATCCGTACTGCGTGCAGGGCTTTACCTATACCTTTGCCATGGAGCGCACCGAATCGCCGCAGCCACAGGTGGAGCCTAGTTATTACAGCCAGTATGAGCCTTACTTTAGCTATGAGCGATCGCGCAACAGTAACGACTACTTCGACTACGTCTTTACCTATCGCCGCATTGCCGCCCCTCATCCACGGCCAGACGCGCGGCAGTTTGGCGTATCTGCCGTCGCCCCCGGCGATATCTCCATGCAAAACTGGACCTGGGGCAACGACTATCGCCCCGGCACCGCCGAAGACAATCTTATTTTCAGCGATGCGCAGCTGCAAGCTACTGGTCAGCTTGAACCCGGCGG
>JBCAWO010000217.1:0-524 GCA_038534515.1 Cyanobacteria bacterium J06554_1 | reverse complement strand
GTCTGTGGTATCGACCTGTGCAATATCTTGAGCAGTGTCAGCTTCAGTTTTATTGGAATCGGTGACGACAGAAGTTTGGAGCGTGATCTCACAGACTTACGCTATTTCGAGGATGGCGAAGGGTTAGCGATTCGTGGTACGGACCCAGTGGCCTACTTTACGGAAGGAGCAGCCGTACCGGGTCGCTCGGAGTTTGCTTACACTTGGGGAAATGCGACTTGGCAATTTGCCAGCGCAGAAAATCGAGATTTATTTGCGGCCAGTCCCGAGCAATATGCACCTCAGTACGGGGGATTTTGCGCTTGGGCTGTGAGTCAGGGGTATACGGCTTCAATTGACCCCAACGCCTGGCGAATTGTGGATGGTCGGTTGTATTTGAACTATAGCCAAGCGGTGCAGCAGCAATGGGAGCAGGACATCCCTGGCAATATTGGCAAGGCCGATGCGAACTGGCCTAGCGTGCTGACTGAGTCTTGAGAGCGAAGCATTTATGAATGCAGTTACTAACCACTGCGATGATTGGG
>JBCAWO010000216.1:0-532 GCA_038534515.1 Cyanobacteria bacterium J06554_1 | reverse complement strand
GTCACCGTCGGGAATGGCGGCGCAGTCATCGCCGAGGTGGATGGGATCTCCATTGGCGGTTTGAACATATTGGCCAATGCTGTTGGCAGCGGTTTGAATATCTTGTTTGTTGAGGATACTTACAGAATTTTGAAGCGTTGTTACAAGCTCAGATAGATTATTTTGCAACACTCTTCAATCTCTCCTGAGAAATGAGATTTTAACCAGGTATCAATTAAATCCCCTTCCGGGAGGCGTGCCCAACAGGCAAGATGGGTTGAACTCTAGCACCACTTGCCGAAACCCACCCCGAAGCCCCTCCCAGGAGGGGAAAGGTTATCAACTTACTCATTAAAGTACTGCATTTAAATACCGCTTCCTATGCGACCTGTTCTAATGGCAATGCCGGGCGGGGCTGATCCGTAGCAGGATAATGCTCCAAATCAGCCTCCATTAAATGATGTGGACAACCCATCACTTCAATTTCCTCCAAACTATTCCAGTGAAGACGCGTAAAAAAGCGAACGTTTTGCAATTGAACAGTGGCTAGGAA
>JBCAWO010000215.1:0-533 GCA_038534515.1 Cyanobacteria bacterium J06554_1 | reverse complement strand
CTTGCATAGATGGCGATAGGATTCTCTGTCATTGGTCCTTCCAGTAAAACTCTCTGACTTATGTATACACCGTAGCCACATTAGGAGGGGTTCGGGGAGGAAAACCCTGAGCAGCCCCATCGCTCTTGCCGATAATTTCAAGGGTGTTTTAGGATGTTGGAGCGGTGCAAAGTCGGCTGCTTGGGGTCCCTCCGAGTTCCCCAAACCCCCATGGTTAGGGCCGGAACGCCGCCCTAAAACCCACCGTATTAGGTTGTCGCTAGTTGCATGAGTTAGAAGGTTACGGCGAGGTCTGGGGTAATTATTTCGGGTGCGTTGTTAAGGACAATGAGATTCATAAATGACTACGAGATAACTTTTACCCTAAACCCCGCCGTAACTCTCTCCTCACCTACATTTCAGCAATAAGGGACAACAGCCTTTCGGGGGGTGTGGGGGAGTTAGGCCCCCACATTAGGCTACGGTGTATACATAAGTCAGAGAGTTTTACTGGAAGGACCAATGACAGAGAATCCTATCGCCATCTATGCAAG
>JBCAWO010000214.1:0-538 GCA_038534515.1 Cyanobacteria bacterium J06554_1 | reverse complement strand
CCGTTGGGCAGCTGACCGGGCAACAGGCGAGCTGGGCGATTACGGGGGCTGTGCTGGGTCTGGTGGTGGGCGGTGGCCTGGGGTTTGCCAGTGGTTCGGGGTTTTGGCGAGTTGCGATCGCGCTTACCAGCGGCCTATGTGCCTATGGCGCTGCCTTTGGCTTTGGTAGCTGGACGATGGCAGCAATTGGGGTTCAACGCTGGGGGCTAGCCCTGGGGTTAGGTTTACTAACCGGGCTATATCTCTGGTTTACCCGCCAGGCTCTAGAGCTGGCCTATCGCCAGTGGTGTGATCGGGCCAAGTAAGAGACATAACGCTAATCGGTAAGATGAGGCATCTCGTTTGTAATCTTGTTGTCTCTCTTTCAATTTAAGTTTTGTATATATCGCTACGTAATGGGTTTTTAGCACGTTGTATTGAGTCTAGGGCGAGAACCCAGACGAAACCCGTATTGTGATCCGCCCGCCGAAAACACTTATAGGCAAAACCAAGGGTGAATCATGACCATAGAAACAACCGGACGCTACCTGGTCCTACT
>JBCAWO010000213.1:0-546 GCA_038534515.1 Cyanobacteria bacterium J06554_1 | reverse complement strand
ATTGACTAGGGTGATGGCATGTTTGAGGGCGAGACCGCTGCGGGGGCGGATTTGGGCTTCGGTGCCGATGGGTAGCTCTATGGCAATGCCGGTGGGGATGAGGGCGGTTTTACCCGGGCTGAGAGTGTGGGGTGCGATCGCAAATAAATCTAACCCAGAATCATCTTCATGCTCATAGCGAGGCATCTGAGCTGACTCTACCAGTCTGACAATCTTGACCTTGACATGCTGCATAGCCATACCCAGAACGATCCAAATCACATTCTATAGCAATCGACGGATGCATACTCTGCGAGAAGGCAAAGCCTACGACTATGCTCAGGGTGCGGTTTCGGTTACTGCCGCTGGCTGAGCGTAGTCGGAGTCAAACCCGACCGATTTAGAAAAGTAGCTCTTATTTAATTCTTGATCCTAAGCAACTCTTCGAAAGCTATAGCAAACTGCTGAATGCATTTAGCAGTTTGCTAAGCACTTAGAAATAAGAATTCAATAAATAGTACTGCTATCTGCATCAGGAAATTGCTCATACCTCAAACCATTCAGTTT
>JBCAWO010000212.1:0-554 GCA_038534515.1 Cyanobacteria bacterium J06554_1 | reverse complement strand
CCAGTTCGGTGGTGTTAAGCGTCCAAGCGCCGCTGCCATCGGCCGTCACCTGCTGGGTTACCGGCGTGCCGCTGCTGTCAGTTAGGGTGACATCGATAGTGGCGTTTGGCTCTGCTGTACCCGAGACCAGCACATCGGCCGCTTCATCGCTATTGATGATGTCGTCCCCTTCGATGGGAGCGGCAATTGTGGGAAGTGAGGGCGCACTGCTATCGAGGGTGATGGGCAATGCGGGCGATTGCGCTGACTCATTGCCACTGGGGTCGGTGAAGCTGACCGTTAGATTGGGGGTGCCATCGGCCAGTGGAGCATCCGGCGTCACGCTGTAGCTACCATCACCTGCCACGGTGCCCGTACCGACGGGAGTGCCATCGGCATAGAGCGTCACGGTATCGCCTGCGGTCCCGCCGTTTCCGCTAACCGTTGGGGTGGTATCGCTGGTGATGTCATCGGTATTCGAGATGCCTGTATCAGAGGCATCGTCGAGGTCTGGGGCGGCGACTGGGTCAGTGGGTGCGGTGGTGTCGATGGTGACGTTCTGCGCGGGCGATGGT
>JBCAWO010000211.1:0-563 GCA_038534515.1 Cyanobacteria bacterium J06554_1 | reverse complement strand
AGAATTCGTCGCCGGCCTACTGAGCGAAGTCGAAGCACTGTAACCTTTAAAGATACTCCAGCATGAGTTACCGTTAATGCGTTGCTGGCCTTACGCAGTTTTCGCCGTTGCTGATTTAGAAGATGAATCAATCGGTTGGATATGCCATAGGGCATTATCTTGCCGATAAAATCATCCCGAGGATCAGCAAGGCCTAATTTTCTAAAGGGTGTTGGTATGTCTCTCTTTTCATTCTCAGGTAAACGTCCCGACAATCTGGGCGTTACGCAAGGTAAGCTGCTCACCTGTCCTAGCACGCCCAACTGTGTGTGCAGCCAGGCCGACCCCAGCGACAAGGAGCATTTTATTGAGCCGATTGCCAGTGATAAAGCCCCGGCAGATGCGATCGCAACCTTAAAAGCCATCATCGAAGGCATGGAACGCTCCACCATCAACGAAGCCACCGATAGCTATCTCTACGCCGAATTTTCCAGCAAGCTCATGGGCTTTGTAGACGACGTCGAATTTTATGCAGAACCGTCTGGACAAATCCAGGTACGTGCAGCCGCCCGTCTAGGCAAGTC
>JBCAWO010000210.1:0-567 GCA_038534515.1 Cyanobacteria bacterium J06554_1 | reverse complement strand
CAACTTTCCTATAGGCAGGTTCTGACCAATAGCAAAGTTGCCCATGAGACGGATTTTGATTGCTGAAGACAATGCTCGCATCGCCACTTTTTTGGAGCAGGGGCTGCAAAAAAATAGCTTTATGACTAAGCTTGCAACCACGGGTCCCGAAGCACTGGCCAACGCTCTAGATGGTAGTTTTGACTTGCTCATACTCGATCTGGGACTACCTGGCAGGGAAGGACTATCGGTACTTGAGGAGCTCCGTGGGCAGGGATGCCAGCTCCCAATTATTATTTTGACTGCCCGTGACACCATAACAGATAAGCTTGCGGGGTTTGAACTGGGGGCCGACGACTATGTCACTAAGCCATTCCGATTTGAAGAATTGTTAGCCCGGATACGGGCTCGGCTACGAGTGGCGGTACCGGCTAATCCTGAGCATGAATTAATACTCGCTCACCACGGCATTGTAATCAATCTACGCACACGACTGGTTAAGGTGGGGGAGCGCGTTGTTGATCTATCAACCCGTGAATTTACCATGTTAGAAACGTTTATGACTTCTCCCGGGCAAGTGCTTAGCCG
>JBCAWO010000209.1:0-569 GCA_038534515.1 Cyanobacteria bacterium J06554_1 | reverse complement strand
CGACAACTTCACTGCCGAGACCCAGCTGCTGTACCGTCGCAACATTCAAGATCGGGTTAAGCGAATTGCCCCCTTCTTACAGTTTGACCAGGACCCTTACCTGGTAGTGGCGAATGTGCCTTCGGACCCATCCAACGAACAGAACAAACTGTACTGGATTGTCGATGCCTATACCACCAGCGATCGCTATCCCTACGCGGCCCCTGGTGAGAATGACTTTAACTATATTCGCAACTCGGTCAAGGCCGTTGTTAACGCCTATCAGGGCACAGTCGATTTTTACGTCGCAGATGCCGACGATCCCATCATTCAAACCTGGAGCGGCCTTTTTCCTGGCATGTTTCAATCGCTGGTAGACATGCCCGCCGAGCTAGTGGCCCACATTCGCTACCCGCAGGACTACTCACTGGTGCAGTCCAATCAGCTGTTGACCTACCACATGACCGATCCGCGCGTGTTCTACAACCGCGAAGACCAGTGGCGGGCCCCCAGCGAAATCTACGCCAACGAGCAGCAGATCGTAGAACCCTACTATCTGATTATGAAGCTGCCGGACACCGAGACCGAAG
>JBCAWO010000208.1:0-580 GCA_038534515.1 Cyanobacteria bacterium J06554_1 | reverse complement strand
GTCACAGCAACCGATGCCGCAGGTAACGTGTCTGCACCCGCAACCGCCAATGTCACCATTGATAACACCGCACCGACTGACCCGACGGTGGCTCCCGACCTCGACGATGCGTCTGATACAGGCATCTCGAATACTGACGACATTACCAGCGACACTACTCCTACTGTCAGCGGTACGGGTGGTACGTCTGGCGATACCTTTACCCTCTACGCCGATGGTGTTCCTGTCGGCACTGGCACCGTGGCTGCCGATGGTTCTTACAGCGTTACCCCTGATGCCCCATTAGCTGATGGCACCCCAGCGCTAACGGTCAGCTTTACTGACCCCAGTGGCAATGAGTCAGCTCAATCGCCCGCACTGCCAATTACTCTCGATAGCAGTGCGCCTGGCACCCCGACCATTGACGGTCCCATCGAAGGCAATGACATCATCACCATTGATGAAGCCACCGATGTGCTGGTGAGTGGCACCGCTGAAGCGGATGCCGTGATTGATGTCACCCTGACCGATAGCAGCAACGGCACCGTGACCCAGCAGGTAATAGCCGATGGCAGCGGTGTGTGGACGCTTAACACCACCG
>JBCAWO010000207.1:0-585 GCA_038534515.1 Cyanobacteria bacterium J06554_1 | reverse complement strand
CAGCATCATTGGCCAGGTCTTTTCCCCCATCAGCTCATGGATTGAGGACCGCTTTCTCCATCGCAGTGTGACCCATTCGCTGGTGGCGACGGTTGCGATCGCATCAGCGCTGCCTCGGCAGTTCGTAACCTACAGCCCCTTACTCAGCTGCTGACCAAAGCCAGCTAGGAATCCTTCAGTCAATCTTCCATCAACTCATTGCGCTGTGATCGCACACACAAACCAAGCAAACTTGATGGTTATATGAGCAAATCGCAGGCTTCACACATATAGGGATGCATCTGCTGCTGCTCGGCGTACAGTGGACTCACAGACAAAGCTATTGCATAACGTCTTATCTCGAACCCTATATCTAAGTAGACAGAACCCTGTATTACTTAACCCTTTATATCTAACTCGAAGCCCCCATGAGTCTTAGCGCCCGTGGGGGCTTCTTATATGCGTTTGAGTTGCAATACTCCGCTGAAATGGTGTTGCGATCGCAACCTCCAATCACCCCTGTGACCCCCATCACCAAACTTCCTCAGCCAAACTCAGAAACCCCTTAAGTAACCTTCAGTTACCGGTCAGATAACGTTCAGGTAG
>JBCAWO010000206.1:0-589 GCA_038534515.1 Cyanobacteria bacterium J06554_1 | reverse complement strand
GCGATATCAAAAGCGTCTAGTGGGGTTAGAAGTTGACCAGCTGATTGGCGAACAGGAGTTGGTGATTCGTTCCCTAGGAAACCTATCGACAACGCCAACCTATATTTATGGCTGTAGCATTCTCCCCGATGGTCGTCTCGGGCTGGTGGTTGACGGCACCGCCCTGGGGCTCAAAATCCTTCAGGAAATTTCCGGACATACGGATAAAACATCCCATGATCAGGATGTGCTGGTAGACTCCGAGCCATCACAGTCTCAAACTGTGATCAAGCAGTCGATTTTACCCAAGCAGTCGATTTTGATCGTGGACGACTCGATTACAGTGCGCAACACCTTGGGTGAAACCCTACAAAAAGCAGGGTATTGGGTCATACAGGCGAAGGATGGAGCCGAAGCGCTGCAAAAGTTACAGCAAGTTGATGTAGCCGCGATCCTGTGTGATCTTGAAATGCCTGGAATGAACGGTTTTGAGTTTTTGAAGGCCCGGCAGCAAACCCCGGAGATTGCGGCAATTCCCACCATTATGTTGACCTCTCGCACCAGTGTGAAACATCGGCAGTTGGCCCAGGCGTTAGGCGCGACTAACTAT
>JBCAWO010000205.1:0-590 GCA_038534515.1 Cyanobacteria bacterium J06554_1 | reverse complement strand
CCAAGCCCTCAGCGGCCAATTTGACGTTGCTGAAACTGATTGACCAACAGTATCTTAAAACGCCGTTTTATGGCAGTCGTCGAATGCGTGAATACCTTCGCGAACAAGGCTATCAGGTGAATCGTAAACGAGTTCAACGGCTCATGCATCAGCTGGGCTTACAGGCCATTTATCCCAAGCCAAAGCTGAGTAAACGGCATCCAGACCATACGGTGTATCCGTACCTTCTGCGAGGGGTGGAGATCGTCCGTGTGAATCAAGTTTGGAGTACCGATATTACCTATTTACCGGTGCTCAAAGGCCATTTTTACTTGGTGGCGATTATGGATTGGTTCAGCCGTAAAGTCTTGAGTTGGCAAGTCTCGAACACGATGGATGTTCAGTTGTGTATGGCTGCATTGAATAGAGCGTTGGAGCAGTATCCTAAACCTGAGATCTTTAATTCTGACCAAGGTGCTCAGTTTACAGCCAACGCGTTTACACAGCGACTCAAACAGTCAGATATCTTGATCAGCATGGATGGTCGAGGCTTGCCAACTCAAGACTTTACGGCTGAACCAATCCATAATCGCCACCAAGTAAAAATGGCC
>JBCAWO010000204.1:0-592 GCA_038534515.1 Cyanobacteria bacterium J06554_1 | reverse complement strand
GCTCAGCTCCATCACCCGCTGATAGATCTCCTCAGGCACCCGCTTAGGATTCTCATACCAGCAGTTATAGGCCAGCGTTAGAGCCTTCTCTCCGCCCACATCACACAGCCCCTCAATCAAACTCGTCGGTGTCACCTGGGCTGCATATAGCAGCACCGTCCCCCGCCACGCTTCATTCTTCTCAATCAACAGCGGTTCCAGCTTCAGTCGTTTAATCTCAGCCGCTGTCAAATATTCCTGCAAACTCTTATGGGCAAATTGGTACTCTTTGGGCTCCCGCTCCACCAGCAGCTCACTCACGCGAATAATCTTGTTAATCAGCTTCTCTGCCGATACAGTGCCGTCCAGCTCAGCTACATAGCCCTCTACCAATGCCAGCAGCTCATCATAGGTAATAATCTCTACATCTCGCTTAGTCATCTCTAGCGCCAACGCCTGCAACACCCGCTGACCATGCTCTGGAGACAACAACATATCAATCTGTCGCGCTCTGGGCCTATCCCCTAGCTGCAGCCGACAAATCTCTTGATATAGCTCTGCTCGTTTACGGGGTAGCTCGCTCCCTGGATAAAAACGATGAAACGTGGCGATC
>JBCAWO010000203.1:0-596 GCA_038534515.1 Cyanobacteria bacterium J06554_1 | reverse complement strand
CTATGCGCCAGACGTTAGCTCAACTGGCGCGTAGCAGTGGATTCAAATAGGCCATGGAGATAGGTGCCCCATACATGGCTTTGGGTTTGCTCCCAGGTGTGGACGCAGTGAGTACCCTCAGGTTGTTGTATCCCTTGTACTTCAATATTTAGCAAGTGTGGAACGGCTATGTCAGAGGGTACGGTTTGCCCCATGTGTATTTCATAGGCTTGCCAGGTTTCAGGTTGGCCCTGATGGGATGCGAACTGACAAGTCAGCGCTGGCGCTATCGCACTCACCTGCCGTACCTCCTTCTGCGCAATAAACTCAGTGGCTGTAGGCAACAGCCCCAACCCCGGCACCTCACCCGCCAGCCCCGCATAGCCGTTTGGATCTGAAAGAGACTGCCCCAGCATCTGATAACCGCCGCAGATACCCACGATGGGCACACCCCGTTTAGCCAACCGTTGAATTGCATCCGCTAAGCCTGTCTGCCGCAGCCACTCCAGATCCTGCAGAGTATTTTTACTACCCGGCAGAATAATTGCCCGTGCATCTGCCAACTCCTCCGGTGTCGTCACCCAGCAGGTACGAATTCCCGTATCTAGCTGCCAGGG
>JBCAWO010000202.1:0-600 GCA_038534515.1 Cyanobacteria bacterium J06554_1 | reverse complement strand
GGGTTACAGACGATTCGGGACTATCGGTCAAAGCAAGGCAGACGCTATCCTCTTTGGGTGATGCTATTAGTCTGTAACCCCTGAATTAAATCGCTTGTGAGGAGAGTTTGAGTGTCCATAGCAGCAGATACCAAATCGACTACACTCGTCAGTATGCTTTTTCTACACACAACGAATTATCCCTACCAGGATTGGGGGACTTTGATTTCCGAAGCCCCCAGAATTGGGGGTTGGAGGCCTTTTCAAGAGTGTCATCTTTGAAAAGTTCTTGTGTAATTTATTTTGCCTACCCACTTAGCAATAGGCTATCTACTGCTGTTGAGCTTGATTGCTATTACCAATCACTAAATGCTCTCTCTTTTACACCGACAACACCTCAGCCGCTGTCAACGCCCAGACCGAACCCCCCTGAGAAATTACCACCTCGTCTTTGACAAAAACTGTTTCTTCGTAGCCATCTGCCGTTAAAAACAACACGGTCACCTGTTGCTTTACCGGATCCACGATCCAATACTCCGGAATCCCTCGCCATTCATACTGATTACGCTTATCAATATAATCTCGCCGATGGTTACGAAGAAACAGTTTTTGTTAAGGATG
>JBCAWO010000201.1:0-603 GCA_038534515.1 Cyanobacteria bacterium J06554_1 | reverse complement strand
GGACATGGTGTATGGCTACAAAATTCAAATATCAAAGCAACTACATATCTTGACAGTCCAAGAATCCCTGAGCAAATCGGCGACTAGTCAGTCGAACAAACTTGGCCAATGCCCTGCACCAGGCGGCTTGTCTGCAACTGGAGTCAGGCGTGGGTGCAACTTCCATAAGTGTTGCAAGAATAGGCGTTACGACGAGGTCAATTAACCAGGTTATCTCGCAAGTTTCTATGAACACGTTGTTGTTAAAAACGCGCTCAAAATCATTACCCTAAACCTCGCCGTACCCCCAACCTATCGCCATCAGAGATATCCCCATATGAGGGTTGTAGGGCGGCATCCCGCCCTGCCCATGGGGTTTGGGGAACTCGGAGGGGCCCCAAGCAACCGGTTTTGCTCTTAACCAATACCTTAAAGCACCTTTGAAATCATCAGCAAGTGGCGACAAAAGCTGCTCAGGGCTTTCCTCCCCGCCCCCCTCCAAACCCCGTTAAAAAACAACTCAAATCCCAAAACAACTCCTGTTCCCCACCCTGCCGAAAAACCACCTGCGATCCTGTCGTCACCTTACCAATCGCCTTACAAGTCAACCCATAGGGCTGAAAC
>JBCAWO010000200.1:0-616 GCA_038534515.1 Cyanobacteria bacterium J06554_1 | reverse complement strand
CGCCGCGCGGTACAGTTCTCCAGTTGAACCTACCGCCCCAACCGAAACTCCGGCATTGCAGATAGATTAGGGCGTTTTAAATAACAGAAGTTCTCTCAACGCATACAGGGTTGCAATAGAACATATTCTTTAGCGAGATAGCGATCGCAGGCAAAGGCTCTAACGGCATTCAGTATGTCATTACTGAAGATAAATAGATGGTGCAACTGAGTCAGGTTGGCCGCTGGGCAATAATATGAGCATTGTCCAGAGCGAAATCTTCAACAAAATTCTGAGATCGACCGAAGGTGTAATTCGAGGTAATACCAAATCCAAATTCAGTAAACCCGATTAAAAATTGAGCAATCCTGTAGGGAGAATCCCTTGTAGTTGCCCTGCGATATCGAGGGCAGGCAATCAGGATTTCGTATGAGATGTAATCGGCCCCTGGTGAACAGCATCAACCAGGGGGGGGGGTGACTAGTCAGTGTGCAATTTGCATTAGTTAGAGATATATCAAAAATCCTCAAGCAAAAGAAAAACTTATGATTCGGATTTAACATTACGTTTCAAATCCGTGCCTATGAGCGCAAAAAGTCTGGCATTTGAAGATAGACTTAAATACATAAAGATTCAA
>JBCAWO010000199.1:0-625 GCA_038534515.1 Cyanobacteria bacterium J06554_1 | reverse complement strand
ACATCGTAGCTGCTCACGGTTACTTTGGTCGTTTGATCTTCCAATATGCTTCCTTCAACAACAGCCGTAGCTTGCACTTCTTCTTAGCTGCATGGCCTGTAGTAGGAATCTGGTTCACCGCTTTGGGTGTAAGCACAATGGCTTTCAACTTGAACGGTTTCAACTTCAACCAGTCTGTAATCGACTCTAGCGGTCGTGTTGTAAGCACCTGGGCTGATGTATTGAACAGAGCTAACTTGGGTATGGAAGTAATGCACGAGCGTAACGCTCACAACTTCCCACTTGATTTAGCTGCTGGTGAAACTGCTCCTGTAGCAATCAGCGCTCCTGCAATCAACGGTTAATAATTGAATAATTTGGAGACGTGATGTATCACGTCTCTACATAATAAAAATGCCTTCCGAGCAATCGGGAGGCATTTTTTGATGGAAAAATTTTCATCACAAAAGTTAATTTTATATGTGCTATACGTGCTGTAATAGAGAGCGAAAGTTTTGAACGGTTGTCAGCCACCCATCAGATTCAACACCTGAACCCTCTATGTGAAAATCGGAGTCAGTATGATTTGAACTAAGCTGCTACGCAGCTTGATTGTATAATATAAAAATCAGTAAAGGGTGCGATC
>JBCAWO010000198.1:0-632 GCA_038534515.1 Cyanobacteria bacterium J06554_1 | reverse complement strand
CCTTTTTTAGATTTCTACAGAGAACACCTGTCAAAAAAAGGTATATAGGATTACTTGCATCGTTCTAAATTCTATAGGGTTGGCAAGGCCAGCCACCGAAGCGGGGCAGCTAACCATAGGGCAAATCGTTAGAAAGGCCGATTTTCGCCAGGTGCAGGCATGGACCACTCAACGATGTGCAATCCGGTAAAGCCAACCCTCAATGCGTGGCTTTGCTGGAAATGCTAGACGACATAGCTCCAATGTCAGCGCCCTGATGGCTCCAGAACCACCAAGCGATTGCTCATAGGCTGCTTCTTTTGCCGCAAATGCGTTACTGCGTTAACGCCTGGGAACCTATCCCCACAATTGCCAAATCAATCGTCTTGGGCAGCGCAGCCGCCGCAACCATAAATAAACCTGAAATCTGATAATGATTATCATTATCAAACTATAATTCAAGATAGCTCTGCGCAATCAAACCCTGAACTAAACGCCTAACCGTCAAGACTGTTAACACTCTATGCAATTTCCCAACCTGACATTGGTGGCCGGTCTGCCTGGGGTAAGTAAAACCATCTGGATTAGCCAGTTTTTCAAAGACGCTTCGCACCCTCACTATTCAATCAGTTGGCCAGACAAGGACGAAGCAT
>JBCAWO010000197.1:0-647 GCA_038534515.1 Cyanobacteria bacterium J06554_1 | reverse complement strand
GTTTTCCTAGTTTTGGGTTTCTTCTTAGTGTTTCACCTGAGAATCTGGGGCAAGTGCAAGGGGTGTTTCAGCCCTATGGGTTGATTTGCAAGGCGATTGGTAAGGTGACGACAGGATCGCAGGTGGTTTTTCAGCAGAGTGGGGAACAGGAGTTGTTTTGGGATTTGAGTTGTTTGTTAACGGGGTTTGGGAGGTGAGGGGGTTGGGGGTTAACTTTGTAGGGTGAGGAAAGCTCTGAGCAGCTTTTGTCGCTACTTGCCGATAATTTTGAGGGTGCTTTAAGGTATTGGTTAAGAGCGAAACCGGCTGCTTGGGGCTCCTCCGAGTTCCCCAAACCCCTATGGGCAGGGCGGGATGCCGCCCTACAACCCTCATATGAGGGTATCTCTGATGGCGATAGGTTGGGGGTACGGCGAGGTTTAGGGTAATTGTTCTGAACTCGTTGTTAACGCTAATGTATTCATAGAAACTTGTGGGATAACCTGGTTAATCGACCTCGCCGTAACTCCTATTCTTGCAATGATGGAAAACTCTTTTCGGGGGGCGTGGGGGAGTTAGGCCCCCACATTAGGCTACTGTGTATACACAACTGAGAGACTTTACGGGTGAGCTAATTGCCAGCCTAAAAAGATGCCCTCAAACTGTTG
>JBCAWO010000196.1:0-651 GCA_038534515.1 Cyanobacteria bacterium J06554_1 | reverse complement strand
GCTCGGGGCTCCTCCGAGTTCCCCGAACCCCTATGGGCAGGGCGGACCGCCGCCCTACAACCCTCGGACCGGAGGGTTCAGACAAATAGCTATATCGGTTGGGAGATCTCGGTAAAGCGGTTTAGAATTTTACGCTCGGTCGCGCAAAATTCTAAAAAGGGTTATTCCATCGATGTTTGACTTCTTCTAAGTCAAGGGCTAAATGCCTTCATAGGCAAGTTCCCTTGGTCTGAATGGATGTCTTCCTTGAAAGGGATAACTTCTCTTTTACGGTGTGGAGCGGATGCGGAGCAGCGTAACCCACCTAACCAACCGCCCATATCAATGGTTGTAGCTGTTAGCCAATACTCTCTTGTTCGAGGGGCCTAGGGACGTTGAGGTCCCCAGATCAGGGAGGTTTCAGGAGGGAAAGTCCTGAGCAGCCCTTTTATCTATGTGCCGATACTTTAACCTTACAAGTCGTATCAGGAGCCAGAATTCAGTGCTCTTATGGCTCCTGGCTTCTGAATTCTTTTGCCATCAATTTTTTCCGCCTAAAGTTGATGCCCAACCCTTGCATTCAACAACTAACCAACAAACGGAATACCATTCTCATTGTGCAAAGCTTGAATATTTGCACCATAAGCCTGTTGAATATTTTCCATCGTCATC
>JBCAWO010000195.1:0-659 GCA_038534515.1 Cyanobacteria bacterium J06554_1 | reverse complement strand
ATCGCCAGTGATGTCATCGGTGTTCGAGATACCGGTATCCGACGCATCGTCCAGATCTGGAGCCACCGTTGGGTCAGCAGGAATCGTGTTATCGAGGGTGACGTTGGATGTTGCGATCGCAGACACATTACCTGCAGTATCCGTCGCAGTAGCACTCACAGTCGCCGCGCCATCCGCCAGACTCGATGCATCCACTTCAGTCGTGTCAAGCGTCCAAGCACCACCACCGTCTGCGGTGACCTGTTGGGTGACGGTGCCGCCACTGCTGTCGGTCAGGGTGACATCGATAACCGCATTGGCTTCGGCGGTACCGGTGACCAAGACATCCGCTGCTTCATCAGCTGTGATGATGTCATCCCCTTCGATGGGGCCAGTGATGGTTGGCGCACTAGGAGCACCACTATCCAAAGTGATGAGTAGCGCGGGGGATTGGGCCGATTCATTGCCACTCGGATCAGTAAAGCTAACAGTCAGGGCTGGGGTACCGTCAGTCAATGGGGCATTCGGCGTCACACTATAGCTACCATCGGTCGCCACGGTGCCAGTACCCACGGGCACGCCATCGGCATAGAGCGTGACGGTGTCATCGGGGGTAGCACCTGTGCCACTGACAGTCGGGGTAGTGTCGTTGGTGATGTCGTCAGTGTTGGAGGTGCCAG
>JBCAWO010000194.1:0-686 GCA_038534515.1 Cyanobacteria bacterium J06554_1 | reverse complement strand
GCCGTGGCCATCCGTCAAGAAGTACCGTAGCCCGGCATCAGCCAGCATGCGCTCCAAGCCTTCGTAATAGGCGCACTCAGGTAGCCAAATACCGGAGGGCCGCCTGCCGAAGGTCTCCTCATGGTTCTGACAGGCCACCTCTATCTGCGCCCACACCGCCTCAGGATACATTTTCATCAGCGGCAGATAACCGTGGGTCGCCCCGCAGGTCATAATGTCCAAATTGCCGCTTTCCAAAAACTTACGAAAGCCCTTCGTCAAGTCGCAGTCGTACTGCTCCCAGACCTTGCGAACCTGCGCAAATTCTTTGGCATAATACTCTGCCAGATATTTAATGTGGCCGTTGTGCTCGTTGCGCTCTATTTCTTTTTCTAAGAGCTCTTCCAGCTGAGTTAAATGAACGTCGTAGCGCTCTTGCAACAGCGGATCGCGCAGCATGGCAGCCAAAGGCGGCGTCATACTCATAGTTAGCTTAAAGTCGACGCCGTCGCGCTTGAGCCCCTCGAACATGGTCAGTAGGGGTACATAGGTTTCGGTAATCGCCTCAAACAACCACTCTTCTTCTAGAACAAAGTCACTCTCGGGGTGGCGTACAAAAGGAAGATGGGCGTGGAGGACGAGTGCAAGATAACCAATCGACATAGGGGAACGCCTACTACTACAACGCTGCGCAAAAGCGAAAAGCG
>JBCAWO010000193.1:0-688 GCA_038534515.1 Cyanobacteria bacterium J06554_1 | reverse complement strand
CCTTCGATGACACAATATCCGTACTGTTGGGGAATGGTCGCGGCGGGTTTGCCCCTCAATCCACCTTTGCCGTGGGAGACGGGCCCGAAGGAGTCGCCATCGAAGATTTTGATGGCGATGGCAACGCCGACATCGTGACAGCTAACCGAGATGAAGACACGGTCTCGGTACTGTTGGGGAATGGTCGCGGTGGGTTTGCCCCTCAATCCACCTTTGCTGTGGGAGATAGGCCTGAAGCAATCACCATCGGAGATTTTGATGGGGATGGCAACACTGACATCGTGACAACTAATTTCTTTGATGACAATGTCTCGGTGCTGTTGGGGGATGGCAATGGCGGATTTGCCCCTCAGTTGACCTTTGCCGTGGGAGATGGCCCAACAGCAATCGTTGGAGACGACGTCGATGGAGATGGCGACCTGGATCTGCTTGTCACCAACAGGTTCGATAACAATGTATCAGTATTACTCAACGACCTCATTGATGAAATCCGCGGTGACGAAGGTAATAACACGTTGGTCGGCGACGATGATGACGACGAAATCTTCGGCGAAGGGGGCAACGATCGCCTGGAAGGTCGCGACGGCGATGACACCCTCGACGGCGACACGGGCAACGACAATATCCTCGGCGGCAATGGCGATGACATCCTCGACGGCGGCGCGGGTAATGACACCCTCAGCGGCCA
>JBCAWO010000192.1:0-693 GCA_038534515.1 Cyanobacteria bacterium J06554_1 | reverse complement strand
AAAACTGAGCCATATCTGTTGGGGTGCCAGTTCCTTGAAATCGAGCTGATACTACCGGCCAGCGACTGTCATCAATGGTTACCATAGGGTTGCGCTCTCCACGACAACGGAGGGTAGGGTTTTTATCATAGAAGTTTTATTTGTGAATGAAGACTCCCAGACGGATCTTTTTGACTCTGAAACGGAGCATTTTGTGACATCATGCACGGTGAGTAGGAATTTGGAGCAAGGGAGGTAATATGGGAAACTGGTGGAGAGGTTAAAGCTGTTGCTTGGGGTCCCTCCGAGTTCCCCAAACCCCCATGGGCAGGGCCGGAACGCCGCCCTACAACCCAACGTACTAGGTACTCCCAATAGCGCTAAGTTTGGGGTTACGGCGAGGTCGATTATATAGGTTTTGAAATGGCTTTTGGCATTATTTTATTCCGTCTTCTAAAACTCTGTTCTTACTTGCACGCCAAATGTTTGAGGCGCGCCTGCGACCGCGAGAGTGCCACCAAAGTCAAAGGCCTGGGTTAAATACTCTTCGTCAAACAAATTATTGGCAAATAGATAAATGCCGTAGTTGTCAAACTCATAACCCAGACGGGCATTGACCAGAGCAAAGGAGTCTTGTTCGATGGTGTTGAGGTTATCAAAATAGGTTTTACCAAATCCAATCATCTCTAGACGTCCAAAGAAGCCTGATTCACT
>JBCAWO010000191.1:0-705 GCA_038534515.1 Cyanobacteria bacterium J06554_1 | reverse complement strand
GTACGCTGACAATAGAGCGAAGTGCCTAAAGCGAGATGAGCTTATGCCTGGACAACAAAGCTATTAGCATCCAACGTGGGTGCACCTTCGATGGTGGCAAACTGTGAACCGTCGCCAAACCCTGCCTCAGCGCCGTTCTGATTGTAATATAGTTGCCCCGTATTTGCACCGTAAACAATCAGGGCATCGCTCAAGGCAGCTTCTTCCGCACTATTGACAATGGCGAACTCGCTGGCGGATAGCCCCCCGCCAATTTCGCTGGTCAACGCAGCAAAGACCGTAGTATCCAGCACAATGCGGTCAGCGCTATCAAAGTTTTGGATCACATTGGTTCCAATATCGGCCGCATTAAAGGCAGCGCCAGTATCAAAGCCAAACAAATCAGCTCCTTCGCCGCCGAGAAGAATGTCATTGCCGCCGCCGCCAATCAACAAATCAGCACCGCCGCCACCAATGAGAATATCGTCACCAACACCCCCGATAAGAATGTCGTCACCAGCACCCCCATCCGCAGTAATAGGTGTAGTCGTACCATTCCCATTTAGAAAATCATTGCCGTCGCCACCCGAGAAGACAACGGATTGAACGCCGCTGCCAGTCAGGTCGCCAACCGTCAGTGAGTCATCACCGCCCTGGCCATTAATCTCAATCTGGGCCTGTTTACCCTCACCAACGAAGAGATCGAGCAGTTTGAGATTAATGGCC
>JBCAWO010000190.1:0-709 GCA_038534515.1 Cyanobacteria bacterium J06554_1 | reverse complement strand
AATGACACGCTGGTGGGCGATGACAACGATAACCTCCTCTTCGGGAGAGGGGGCAATGACCGCCTGGAAGGTCGCGATGGCAACGACATCCTCAACGGCGGTGCGGGTGATGACACCCTCGACGGCGGCAGCGGCAATGACACGCTGGTGGGCGATGACAACGATACCCTCCTCTTCGGGAGAGGGGGCAATGACCGCCTGGAAGGTCGCGACGGCGATGACACCCTCGACGGCGGTGCGGGCGATGACACCCTCGACGGCGGCGCCGGCAATGACGCCCTCCTAGGGTCTCAAGACAACGATACACTCTTGGGCGGTGACGGCAACGACACCCTCGAGGGCGGCACCGGCGATGACTTGCTTGAGGGTAACAACAACAGTGACACCCTCGACGGCGGCAGCGGTAACGACCAGATCTTCGGCGGCAGCGGTAACGACCAGATCTTCGGCGGTGACGGCGATGACTTGCTTGAGGGTAACAACAACAGTGACACCCTCGAGGGCGGCACCGGTAACGACACCCTCTTCGGCAACAGAGGGAACGACCTGCTCTTCGGCGGTGACGGTAGCGACGAGCTCTTTGGCAACGTCAACAATGACACCCTCGACGGCGGTGCCGGCAACGACTCCCTCGATGGCGGTCAAAACAACGACCAGCTCTTCGGCGGTGACGGCAACGACACCCTCGTTGGCGGCGCTGGCGATGACT
>JBCAWO010000189.1:0-746 GCA_038534515.1 Cyanobacteria bacterium J06554_1 | reverse complement strand
AGCGTGCGGAGGAACAACAGTTGGAGATAATTTTGCAGCAGTTGGACAGTTTGCAGGAGGAACAGGCCAGGTTGTTGTTGCAATTAAAGGATCGGTTGCCGGATAGGGATTAGTTTTTTCTCTTGGTCGGTGGGGGTTAGAGGTCTTGCCTGGGTTACTTCCAGTTCTCTTCTCGGCAATAGGTAGATTCTCCCAAATCGCAAATTTAGAGTTCTTTTTTGCGTAGGAACGTTATGATCGCTTCGCTGACTTTATCGGCCCAGTCTTCTTGGGCGTAGTGGCCTACCTGGTCGAGTTCTAGATATTCGCCGTCGGTGAGGCTTTTGGCAAAAGCTTGGGCAGTGTCTGCAGACAGCCAGGGGTCTGAGGTTCCCCAGGCGACCAAGGTGGGGCGAGACCAGTTGGTGAAGCCTTGGGCAATTTGCTCAACAAGCTGGGGCAGGTTCATGGATTGAATGGTCCACATGAGTGAGCGGCCAACGTCTGAGCTTTTTAGGAAGGGGCGTCGATAGACATCTAAGTCATCCAGAGCGACTTCGTAGGGACCGCCGCCTTCTAGGGTGCGGTCTACCAGTAGGGGGTCCTGGGTCATAATTTGGCCTAGCAGAGGCCAGCCCATCATGCCGATCTTGAGGGGCATTTTTGCATCTGGCGGCAGCGGGCTGTTGAGGATAATCAGCTTTTCGATTTTGTCAGGGTTTTGGGCGGCATAGAGCAGACCGGTGACGCCTAGAAACCCTTGTACC
>JBCAWO010000188.1:0-771 GCA_038534515.1 Cyanobacteria bacterium J06554_1 | reverse complement strand
CTGATGGCGTTTGTATGGATACATCTATTGATATCCAACTCAGATTTCCTATGATATCCAACTCAGATTTCCTAAAAACCTAAATGGTCAGCTTCGGAGTCAGGGTTTGGGCCAATGATGGCAATCCACCCACGCTGCGATCGCAACCACAGGCGCATCCCTCCCACTCGGCACTGCCCAACCCCTACCGTTAGCGCTGGCCGTCCTGGGTAGCCAGCTGCCGGACATCGACACTACTACCAGCATCATTGGCCAGGTCTTTTACCCCATCAGCTCATGGATTGAGGACCGCTTTCCCCATCGCAATGTGACCCATTCGCTAGTGGCGACGGTTGCGATCGCATCAGCCCTGACTCGTCAGTTCGTAACCTACAGCCCCTTACTCAGCTGCTGACCAAAGCCTGCCAGGAATCCTTCGGTCAATCTGCCATCAACTCGTTGCGCTGTGATCACACACACAAACCAAGGAAAATTGATGGTTGTATGAGGAGGCAATGGAATTATTCCTTGAGGACTCCCACAGGAATTTCGCTGGATTACAGTGGACCCATAGAAGAACGATTTATTCAATTTCACTCTATATCTAAACCGAAGCCCCCATGAGCCGTCGTGTTTGTGGGGGCTTCTTATATGGAATCGATTCTGGGCAGTTGCGATCGCACAAGCACTAACTCAGACACTCACCCCACGCAGGTCCCGCAGCAGTGGTCACAGGCTGCTGCTATAAACATCTACCTCAGCCTGATGTATCTAATCCTTTGCTACCTGACG
>JBCAWO010000187.1:0-790 GCA_038534515.1 Cyanobacteria bacterium J06554_1 | reverse complement strand
GTTCTGTGCCTAGAAACGTGAGCATAATTGGCAGTGGGTCCGCCACCCCCGTAGTCTCAATGATCATGTAGTCCACACGGTCATCCCGCTCCATGACTCGATAAACGGCATCTACTAGATCATCGTTGATGGTGCAGCAAATACAGCCATTGCTCAGCTCAACCATGGATTCATCCATGGACACTAATAACTGACCATCGATATTAATATCACCAAATTCATTAACTAGAACAGCAACTTTTAAATCTTTGTTGTTGCTCAGAATATGGTTCAACAGCGTTGTTTTACCACTGCCGAGAAACCCGGTGATAATGGTAACGGGCATTCCTCTTTTGATGTTCAAAGGGGAGGATGGGACTGTCATTAGATAAGCTCCTGAAGCAACGAAGTGAACTAAGGAAACAACATGCTGTTAATATGATAATGATTATCATTCTCAGACATCTTACATCAGTTCTTTGAAATTGACGCGATCTCAATCCTTAAAAATCTATGACTCAGGTTCACTGTACTCCGGCTCAAACAGCGGTACTGCAGGCACTACGGCAGCAACCTGAACCGACCTCGGCTCAGGCGTTGTACAAACTTATCAAGAAACATCAGCGGATTGGTTTGGCAACGGTGTATCGAGCCCTTGATGCACTAAAGCGGATGGGACAGGTACAGCATCGGATCACTCTGACGGGGGAAACTCTTTACAATGCTGTCGAGCAGGATCATCACTACATGACCTGTTTGGACTGTGGACAATCGTTTCCTCTAGATATGTGCACTAAGAAGCGAAATCGGA
>JBCAWO010000186.1:0-896 GCA_038534515.1 Cyanobacteria bacterium J06554_1 | reverse complement strand
TCTCAAAGGAGAATCGATGCGTAAACTGACCAGCCAACTGAATCCGAAGCCAGAGAAGACAAAACCATGATCTACATGACAGCGATCTGAACCATCATTATTGGAACGGAATTCATTCTTTTCGGAGCTATCCAGTATGCTTTTATTACCTACCTTAGTAGTCCCATTATTCGTTGTTTGAGTGGGGGGTGCCGAAGTGGACATCACTGGTGCCGAAGTGGACGTCACTTAGCACCCACTAGCCGGATCTAGCAGATCTATCATTGGACACCTCAAACATGCTTAGGAAACTGCACAAGGCTAAAAGTCCAAACTAATCTAACGGATGCATAAAGACAGCCAGTGGGAGCATTGCATGCAATGCTCCCACTGGCTGTAGCGGCAGTCTATTTGAGTGTAAATGCCTTACATCAAGTCCAAATTCATTAAACCCGATTGAGAATAGACAATCCTGTAGGGGCACTCCCTTATGAATGCCCTTCGATACCAGGCACTATCAGTCAGGATTTCGTATTAGATACCAAGCACACCGGACGTGTCAGCACCTGCCAGATAGTTCTGTTCAACTTCACTGGCATCAAAGGCCTGGTTGTAAACCGCCACCAGGTCATAACTACCCAGCCAGGCTCGACTCCCATCGAGCTCATTTGCTAAGGCAAACTGGTACTGGTCATTCCAAGTCGACAGGTCTCCATCAATGATGTTGGAGCCAACCAATTGGTTGTCAACGTAAAGGTTGGCAAGACCGTTGGCATCACGGGAGTAGACCACATGGCTGAGGTCTGTGTTCGCCTGAGCACCACTAGAGGAAACGGTTTTCCTGACGCCATTGTTGCCAGTGGTGGTGGTACGTAAGCGAACCTGATAGTCGTCTCTGTCTTGCCCTAACGTCACAT
>JBCAWO010000185.1:0-995 GCA_038534515.1 Cyanobacteria bacterium J06554_1 | reverse complement strand
GCACCCAACGATGCTGCGTTTGCTAAGCTGCCCCCTAATACGGTCAATAACCTGGTGCAGAATGCCATCTAAGAAGTTGGCAGTGGCCAGATCCAAGTCGCCATCCTCATTAAAGTCACCGACGGCGACTGAACGTGGACTGTCTCCCACAGCGAAGGTGGCAGGCGGCGCAAACGCTCCACTGCCGTCCCCCAACAGCACGGAGACCGTGTTATCAACGGTGTCAGTCGTCACGAGGTCGGCGTTGCCATCCCCGTCAAAATCGCCGACGGTGACTGAAATTACACCTCCTGCAATCACTGAATTTGAACTACCTGCCAGCGCAAAGGTGGCGGGCGGCGCAAACCCCCCACTGCCATTGCCCAAGAGCACGGAGACCGTGTCGCTAAAACGGTTAGTTGTCACGAGGTCGGCATTACCATCCCCGTCAAAGTCGCCGGTCGCGATGAATGATGGGGTATTGCCCGCAGCAAAGGCGGCGGGCGGGGCAAACCCGCCGGTGCCATCGCCCAACAACACCGAGACCTCGTCAATGAAAAAACCGTTATTCGTTACGAGGTCAGCGTTGCCATCGCCATCAAAGTCACCGACTACGACTGAACCTGGATACCCGCTCACAGAAAAGGTCAATTGCGGGTCAAACCCGCCGGCGCCATCGCCCAACAGCACCGAGACATTGCTATCGCCTTCGTCGTTAGTTGTCACGAGGTCGGTATTGCCATCCCCGTCAAAGTCGCCGACAGCGACTGAAACTGGACCATTTCCAGACCCAGCGGCAACGAGTGCTGGATCTGGTCCACTTCCTACGGTGAAGGTGGCTGGCGGGGCAAACCCGCCGGTGCCATCGCCCAACAGCACCGAGATATTGTTGTCGAGAAAATTAGCTGTCACGAGGTCGGCGTTACCATCGCCATCCACATCGTCCACGGCGATGGCAATGGCGGGTTTGCGCCGCAATCAACCTTCGCGGTGGGCGATTTTCCCTTGTCAGTCGC
>JBCAWO010000184.1:0-1042 GCA_038534515.1 Cyanobacteria bacterium J06554_1 | reverse complement strand
CCCATCTTACTCACGTTTGTTTTAGTAGGGCTGGTCATCTCCCAGCTCTCGTGTAAACCCCTAAACCTGTTACTGCTCGGCGAAGAACAGGCCATGGGGCTGGGCCTATCCGTCACCGCTGTGCGCTGCTATCTCATTTTTAGCGCCTCACTGCTTGCTGGCAGCATCACCGCTTTTTGTGGCCCCATAGCTTTCCTCGGAGTGGCCGTGCCCCACCTGGGCCGTAGTCTCTTTCGCACCCAGGACCACCGCCTATTGGTCCCCATTGTTACCCTGCTGGGGGCGTTATTGGCCCTCGTTGCCAACAGCATTGCCCAGGTCCCCGGTAGCCAGACTGTTCTACCGCTTAACGCGGTGATGGCACTGCTTGGGGCACCGGTCCTTATTTGGCTAATGTTAAAACAGGGCAAACAACAGATGTAGGCACAGATTTGATCTACGGCGATAGGGTAGTCCTAAAGCAGTAAGGATAGCGTAATGTATAGCCATCAAATCGTGCATTGTTTCTATCATGTCCTCCCCTCTTCCGAACTGTCCTGATTGTGCCTCTACTAAGGTCGTTAAGAACGGCATGATTCATAACGGCAAGCAAAATCATCTATGCAAGGATTGTGGTCGTCAGTTCGTCAAAGACCCTCAGAATAAAATCATTGATGACGCGACGAAAGCCTTGATTGACAAACTGTTCCCCGTCAAGCCAAGGTCAAAACTAAAAAAAAGGCCGATTAACGCTGGAATGTGATGAAGCGTGGTCGTTTGTCGGCAATAAAGGTAACAAACAATGGATTTGGTTAGCGATTAACCGAGAAACTCGTGAGATTGTGGGCATGCATGTGGGAGACCGTAGTCGCGACAGTGCAAAAGCCCTTTGGCAATCCCTGCCATCGGTGTACCGCCAGTGTGCGGTGTGCTATACCGACTTCTGGGAGGCCTATGACACGATTTTGCCAAGCCAGCGTCATCGAGCTGTAGGTAAAGAGACCGGTCAAACAAACCATATCGAGCGTTTCAATTGCACCTTGCGGCAACGGGTGTCTCGGTT
>JBCAWO010000183.1:0-1668 GCA_038534515.1 Cyanobacteria bacterium J06554_1 | reverse complement strand
GCTATTTTCAAGAATCCCTTCACGTTCTCGTCATAGGCTGGGTCGCCTGGAGCCGTTGCCAGGGCCGCATCCACCAGTTTGTCTAACTCCGGATTTTGATAGGAGCTGCCATTAAACGTCGCATTTTGACCATGGTAAGAATAGAAGAAGAAATAATCAGGATAATTCAACCAGCCACCAAAGTTGTTGACAATCATGGGGCGACTCTTCTCCACCAGCACCGCCCGAAAGTTTGAACCCGGCACCTTCTCTAAAGTAACGTTAATACCAATCTCGGCCAGGGACTCCTGAACTAGCACACAGAAGGGTTCTGCCCACTCTTGAGTCCCTAGATTAAAGGCCAGGGTGGTATCAAACCCATCGGGGTAGCCCGACTCTGCCATCAGTGCCTTAGCCTTAGCCATGTCGGTACTGTATGGGTAGGGCTGGGGCCAGTCGATACTCTTTGGCTCAAAGTCTGCACCGCCGTACATTTTAACGCATTCACCATAGAGCGCCGTCTCCACAATGTCGTCATAGGGCATAGCGTAGGCCACCGCCTGGCGCACCTTAACATCACTAAAGGGGTTGGGTGCTCCCCCCAGCTCTGGCTGCGAGTTTAGGTCAATCGTGTAGAGACAGTTCTCAATCGGTGTAGAAACAACACTGTATTTGCCAGCTGCCTTCAGCTCGCTAATATCTTTTTCAGAGACCTCATAGTTAATATCTACATCACCCTTCTCAAGCAGAGCGCGACGGTTGCCAGCCTCAGGTACATTTAGCCAAATAATCTGTTCAATAGCGGGGGCAGGTCCAGACTTCCAATCCTCATTGCGCACCAACACTACCCGTTCTTCCGGAGCAAAGGTATCTAGCTTATAAGCACCACCGCCAGCCGGGTTAGCGTTGGCCCATTCCAATCCCCATGGGTCTGCGTCAGTAACGTTGGGTTCAATCAGAGCAGAGTTCATAATGGCAGGAATTGGCACTGCCATATCCATCAGGGTTAGCTTGTCTTGTCTCAGAAAGTTGACCAGAAAAGTGTGGTCATCAACAACAACAAACTGCTCAGGATTTTCCAAAGCCCCAGCTTTCATCTGAAATGAGGGAAAGCCACCGACCGAAACCGCCCGGTCGTAGGACCATTTCACATCATTGGCAGTAACGGGCGTGCCATCGTGGAAAACAGCATCTTTGCGCAGGTTAAAGGTGACGGACATACCATCGTCAGCGACGGTCCAAGATTCGGCCAGCTCTGGTTCGATAACTGTATAGTCATAGGATAGGGAGCCGTCATCTAATGTTTTTGTACCAAAAGTGACGAGGCGATCGTAGAGACACCAGGAGATACCATAGGCAGGGCGGTTGGTACCAACTTGATGAAGGTCTAGACCGTTGGGGAAGCCGCCACCCTGAACAACAGTGAGTACAGCAGGTTCAGTACTTTTTGCAACTTCAGCAGGAGCTTCACCCTCAGGCGATTCAGTCGTTGGATTAGTTCCACCGCCACAAGCATTGATCAAAGCCGCCAGGGATACGCCTCCGGTAAATGCCGTACCTCGCTTTAGTAAGTCTCGTCGCCGCATTGCCTGACTCCTTCGCTACAGAGATGTGTGGTTGGCTGTAGGCTAGGGCAAACAGGTGAAATTTTTTAGGAAAATTTCGGGAAGAAATCGGGAAGATAATAGA
>JBCAWO010000182.1:0-1761 GCA_038534515.1 Cyanobacteria bacterium J06554_1 | reverse complement strand
ATCTCAACAGACTTAGCATGCAAAATACCGCGCATGTAGTCAGAGACTTTTTGAGCCTGTGACGACGTGACCAGCTCGGAAAGCGCACTGGCAATCATGCCAGTCAACAGGACAACCGCCAGCCCAATCAGTAGTGGCCTGCTTTGATTTAATAACTCTGGTGATAAGCCTATTTGACCGGTCACCGCATCGACCAACAGCTTTATCAGATAAATCTGTAGTAAGGGCTGTAGCCCCTGGACCACCAGCAAGCTCAGTTTAGCCATTGTCCAACCAGGACTGCTACGCCACACTAGACGTAGGGCTGGTACCAAACGCTGAGTTTGCTTAACAAATGCAACTAATGGTTTACCAAATTGCACGGTAGGTTCATCCCCGGTTTCTCAACCGTTATTTCTTTCACATGTTCCTCTACCATGCGTACCAAATCCGGCAATTCTTCTAAACCAGGTTTCCGTGTAAACCGATAGTATGAAATTTGCTTGAGCAATTGGGTACATTGCTGAAAGTGTGTCTGCAATGACTGACTGTCCCGCAGCACATTCATCGCTCGGGTATGGCTGACCAAATAGGCAAATGCGTCCGTAAAGCTTAAGGGGACAATACCGTGGCTGTCGCCCATAGATAACAGATAAATCCGATGTAATGGAAGCTGCTCTTGTTGAAAGCCTGTTTGAAAATTATAGGCCCGTTTAGCAGAGTGGGCATAGAGAGACTTTAAGCTGGCCGGATCTTTGCCCAATGCCTTGGCAGCTTGGGGAGAAAGCTTACATTGAGGAAATGACGGAACAACGTTAGGGTTTTCCACATCCTCTAAATTGATCGCTAAGACATCATCAGTAATTACAGTGTGGCCATAGCTATGTAGCGCTGCCGCCAGAGTTGATTTTCCCCAACCTGAATGACCTAAAAATGCCACCACCTTGCCTTGGATCGCAACACAGCTTGCATGCAGAACTAGAAATCCTCGCTGTCGCAAAATAACCGACATACAGCCCCCCAAAATATTGGGGCTAATCATCTCGTGGGTGACCCCTTCAAAAGGAGTAATGGTAATTAGCTTTCCCTCTGAGAACCGGCACTTTCCTATCTCTGCCAACCGACCAGAAATGTCCTGGGTAGAATCAGTTTTTGCAGGCTCAGGTTGCTCCTCAGAGTTCTTGATACGGATGATAACATCTGGTTCACCCTCGGCATTGGGCAACCCTGACAGCGGAATTTCTGAGTGAAGACATAGCTGATACGCAGAATAACAATACATGATTTACCAAAATAAGCCTACTGACGCTTGAGATGTTTTTATAACAAAGTACTCAAGTAATATAGTTATCGATATCTTTTACTACAGACGCAAGGACGCCCATTCACTATCCCATTCACTATGTTTAAATCCGCCAAAGTATAGTGAAAAAGGGGATCTAATAATAGACGTTTCACATCCATTCAATCAAGTGCTAACGCCATAAGGATAGCCCCCACTAGCCTTTAACACCTATCAGTGAAAGGAAATTTTACGTCTGTTAGATCCCCTAGATGTTCATCACAGGGCTTAACCCCTAGGCTCAATCTTCGATGAAGACTTTAAAACCTAAAGAGCAAAAGCCCTGAGTAGCTAAAAGTCGGCCATTAGAGCCACACAGCTTAGAGAAGACAATGGTATCTTCAACAGCGATGGATACATCCTGGCTGACTTTTGTACGCTAAGGTGATTAAAGGTTGTCAAAATCGCCTTCAACGTCTGTAGAACCCGAAGCGGGGATA
>JBCAWO010000181.1:0-1863 GCA_038534515.1 Cyanobacteria bacterium J06554_1 | reverse complement strand
AATTAGTGTGGAAATAGCACTTACACCAGAGGCGAGACCATCTAACCCATCAATCCAGTTGATGGCATTGACCAACCCGGCAATCCATAGCAGCGTAATGGGCAAACTCAATAACCCCAGATGGACCAACCCCAGACCTGGCACATTTAAAGCGTCAATCCGAACGCCGTTTTGCCAGACTAAAGCTGCGATCGCAAGCTGACATACCAACCGAAACCTGGGTGAAAGCTCTTGCAAGTCATCTAAAAAACCGAGCAAGAAGTAGCCGCTACCCCCCAACAGAATAATTAATATCTCCCGTTGGTCAATCGGCAGCAGGTGGCTAAACCCATCCAAGCGCCACAGACAGAGAGCAGCCACGAGCGTACCGAGAAAAATAGAAACGCCCCCCAGACGCACCATCGGAGTTTGATGGACTTTGCGATCGCTAGGAACATCCACATGGCCGCAACGGATAGCTAATGATCTAACGATGGGTACACTAACAACAACAACAACAAACGCACTGAAAAAGGCAAGAAAATAAAAGCCGCAGTCAAAAAACAATGCTGATAAATCAAGCATCACATTAATGCCAACATAAATCTAGAGAGCAATAGATAGTTGGTATTCATAAAAACAAACAACGCCATTTCACAATCCGCAACTCAAAGAGAGTCTGAATCTGCTCAGAGGCTGTCGATCGCAGCTTAGAGTTTGCTTTTATTGAAATACAGCAGACACATTGATTCCCATGGATATTGCTGTCGCAGTAACCATGGCCGGTAACTTCTAACAACTGTCCGCAGTAAAAAACATCTCGTCAATTAGAAAGCCCACAACAAAATACCTGTAATGTCCAATGGGTCAGGAGTATGCGGTCATCGGACACAGAAAAAAAATAAACGGTTCAAAGAATAAATAACTCACCACAAATATAAAATATGGTTGTACGTTCCTATCATTTTGGGAAACCAGATAAGGAAGCTAACAAGCCCTTTTTCTATATTTCTCAATCTAGGTAGCCCTGAATAAGTACCAAGCAAGCTTGCTCAATACTCCCCAATTAAGTTACTGATACGGTAGATACAATCCGGAGATAAGCAAGCAGCCTGTAACCAAAAAGCCCTGATAAATAAAGGATACAGAAGCTCAGTACAATTACTGATGAGAGTAGCCCATCAGATGATGGCCATGCCCAAAAACATCGTTCAGGAAAATTAGCCGTTGCTGACTCATAGCAAACGTCCTGATGCATTAGGACGTTTGCGTGTCACATTGGCGTTGTAGCTTCACGCTTTTAGGGAATATGAATTACCCTAACCAATGTGACCAATGTTATGAGGGATGAATCGATCGGTTAGATATGCCATGTAGCAACATCTTTCAAATAAAAATCACCCCGAGGATCAGCAACGCCAGAAATCGTCAGATGTAATCTATCACGATCTGACCGTGATCATACAAGCACCACTTTTTATACCATCTCTAATTAACAAAATCGAGCCTTAAATAAACTTCCGCTAAATTCTAAGCAAAACCCAGGCTGTTATACGGAGCTAACTAACTTGAGACTGAAGCAGCATAATGTCAGGTTCATTTTTTATTAGTCAGTAAAAGTGCACTGTCTATATTAGCTGCCAGCTATCGAGGGTAATTTTTCCCAATCCTACTCAAAATCTCCAAAGTTGGGGGTTTTGGGGCAAATATCGAATAATCAGATAGCTTGTTAGAGGAGGTTAAAAGTTAAGCTCATGGTTTTAGCTGGGAAAATAGCTTGGGCGGCTGGCTGGGTGTGAAAGGTATTGCTTGGGGTCCCTCCGAGTTCCCCAAACCCCCATGGTTAGGGCCGGAACGCCGCCCTAAAACCCACCGTACTGAGTT
>JBCAWO010000180.1:0-2073 GCA_038534515.1 Cyanobacteria bacterium J06554_1 | reverse complement strand
TTAACAAAATGCTCCCCTGCCGTATCAAACAACTTCAGATCGCCCCGAAATTTATTGACGATAAACCCCAGCCCCAGGGACCTGGCCGGTTCTGGAATCAACCCATGGGTACCAATAATTTGCGAGAAAATCCCCCCCCGCTCAATATCCCCCACCAGCAGCCAACGTCCCTGCAGGTATTGGATGGGTCGCAGGTTCACAATGTCTCGATGCATTAAGTTCAGCTCCACCGGGCTGCCCGCCCCCTCCAGCAGCAACACATCGCAGCGATCGCGCCATTCCTCCAGCGTCTGGGCCACCACCTGCCAGATATCCTCAATGTGCTGGTAATAGTCCCCCGCCCGGATATGCTGCTTTGGCTCCCCCAACAACACCAGTTGCGAGGTGCCATTTCCCGATGGCTTTAGCAACACCGGGTTGTGTTCCGCCACCGGACGCACCCCACAGGCCGCCGCTTGGGCTGCCTGGGCGCGGCCAATTTCTCCACCCTCCAAGGTGACGTAGGAATTATTGGACATATTTTGCGCCTTAAAGGGCTCCACCTTTACCCCCTGTCGCCGCAGCCAGGCCCCCAGGGCCGTAACAATCCAGCTTTTACCAGCATTAGAAGACGTACCAAGGACAGACAGTGCTTTCATTCGTGTCAGGGGATGTGGGTTGATGGAGATGGACCAAGGGACATGATGGATAAACCATGACCGACTTGACAGAGGCATATACCGCCATTGTTTTAATCAGCGCAGCAGTCGTCGACTTTTTGGTCGGCGACCCGTGGCACTGGCCCCACCCGGTGCAGGGGATGGGCTGGTTGATTCAGCGATATACCAACCTGGCTTTTAAGACTACACAATCGGCGACGGTTATGAAGGGACTCGGGGTATTGCTGACTGTTCTTTTAGTTGGGGGAAGTGCGGTTGTGGGCTGGGGGCTGGTTGCGATCGCACATCAGTTCAATCAATGGTTTGGCCTTAGTTTAGAAATCATTTTAGTAGCCTCCTGTTTTGCCAGTCGCAGCCTGCGAGATGCGGCAGAAGATGTTCTGGCACCGCTGATGAAGGAAGACTTGGCAGAGGCGCGCAAGCGCATGAGTCGCTATGTCGGTCGCGATACCCAGGATCTGGATCAGCCTGAAATTCTAAGAGCGGTGTTTGAAACCGTAGCTGAGAATAGCGTTGATGGCATCATGGGGCCTCTATTTTATGCCCTAGTCGGGGCAGCCACACCGTTAGGTAGTGCGGCTATTGCCTTAGCTTACAAAGCTGCCAGTACCCTAGACTCCATGGTGGGCTATCGAGAAGCCCCCTATACCCACATCGGCTGGTGTAGCGCCAAGTTCGAAGATGCCTTGACCTGGCTACCCTGTCGTTTAACGGTGTTAACTCTGGCTCTACTTTCTAGAAAACCTCGGACAGTTATTGCCCTCTGTCAGCGAGACGCTGCTGCAGACCCCAGCCCTAACTCTGGCTGGAGTGAATGTGCCTATGCCGCTAGCTTGGGGGTACAGGTGGGTGGCAAAAACGTTTATAAAGGCATGGTTAAAGTGAAACCCTTGATGGGCGATCCGCTACGGGAAATCACGCCCGATGTGGTTCGAGGATGTTTACGGTTAAATCGGGTTTGTTTTTTACTCTGGTTAGGGTTGGGAGCGTTGTTGCTTTGGATTTTAGAGTAAAGAATTTAATTAAGATATACAATTACATTCCCTATCATGCCAAACAACAATGCGATAACCTGATTAATCGTCCCCGCCGTAACCCCCATTTAATGCAATTGAGGACAATCTAGTAGGCTGGGTTCTAGGGCGGCCTCCCGGCCCTAGCCATGGGGGTTTGGGGAACTCGGAGGGACCCCAAACAACCGGTTTTGGCTCCCTCCAATCATATCTCGATTCAGTATGATGGTTGCTTCTCCTTCTCTATCTGGTTCATATCGTCCTACCCATGGTGGTAATCGTAATTGGGCAGCTCAGATTGCCAATTGCAAGCCGGAAGAGATTTTAGACTTTTCTGCCAGTATTAACCCATTAGGGCCACCTCAATCAGTGTTAATGGCACTGACAGAACATCTTCAGAA
>JBCAWO010000179.1:0-2218 GCA_038534515.1 Cyanobacteria bacterium J06554_1 | reverse complement strand
AACTGGCCCCTGACCCGAGCACTTTGACCTTCATCCATAGGCAATCTTGATCATCGTCAATCAACAATTGCTGCACGGTTTGCACCAGTCCACTGGTGGCTCCCTTGTGCCAGAGCTGCTGACGGCTGCGGCTGTAGTAGTGAGCTTCTCCCGTTTCTAGGGTTTTTAGCAATGCGGCTTCGTTCATGTAGGCGTGCATCAACACCTCGCCGGTTGCAGCGTCTGTAGTGATAACGGGGATAAGCCCATGGGCGTCAAACTTAGGAGCCAGGAGCATCCCTTCTTCGACAGCTTCAACCGATGTGCGGGCAGCAAAGGGTGATGACATAGGACAGCGAGTAACAATAGTTGAGCCTGAGAGCGTTGATTGGCAGTTGATTTGGGAGTTGCAGAAACCTCTTTTTCGGCTTGCTTTAAATTTGCAAACACCAACTTTACAAAGAGTTCACATCCACCTCTGTATATTCGCATATTCTGAGAATGATAATCATTCTAATTAGAGATTGAGGTTTTTTCGATGTCTAGTTTTGATAAATCAATCGTTTCTCTTGCTGGCAAGATGGGTGGTGCGATTGCAATCGGCACAGCTCTGAGTCTGGGCGCTCCAGCCCAGGCGGCCACCTTTCGTCTTTCATGGACAGGGCAAATTCTGGGTTACAGCGCTGAGGGGCAATTTAGCTACGACGATGCCCAGACCTATGAAGACGGTATTGTTCGAGGTGATGATTTAGAGGCATTTGACATCGCCTTCTATGATCCTCAAGGCAGTCTGATTCAAGAATTTGAGGATAACCACCTTACCTATTCAGGGTTCAACTTTAATTTCGACACCCAAACGGGTGAGATTCTGCAAGATGGCTCTTTTGATGAGCCGAATGGCATTGATATTGGAGAATATACAGTCCTATTTGATGAAGCAGGGAACTCCATTGGGGCAACGGGGCTAAATTTCTGGTCAGCGGCTCCAGTTGTGGATGGAGTCCCTATCCCCCATGTTCACCTAACTGATTTTGGCAATGAGTTTCCTGATCTGCCGATAGGCTTTGGTACCCATCTTGATGTAGCGTTCTTTACCCGTACGCGGGCACAGCTTCTGGACGATCCGGGGGCAGGCGAACAATTCGGTCAACGGATGATTGCCACACAGGTGCCTGAACCAGGTGCATTAGTTGGACTGGGTGCGATCGCACTGCTGGCTCGCTGTTTGCAGCGCTCTAAGGGGCAAGCCAAGTCTGTTTGAGGCCGCTGAATGTATTGATGGCGCTGAGAGGGTTAAAGCGTAAAGCTCATGGCTAGCTGGCATTAGCTCTTATCTGGCTAGCCAGCCGTCTCCCCAAGCTAGAAGCATTGAAAACGAGATCGCGGCAGCTAATCGCGACTGATGATAGCGAGCAGGCATTTTATTCAGATGATCGGCAGACAGATAGTGTTCTCGGTTTTACTCCATTAACCAGTTAAACAGCTCTTTTACTGTGAGGTTAAAGTTTTTAGCAAATTCCGGTACTGGCAACTGCATTTCTGGTTCGTCATAAACCATAGTCGGCTGATCCGGTCGATGAACCAAAACGGATTGTTCATCTGAATCAATCAACCACCCCATCTGAGTGCCATGGTTCAGGCAGTGCAAAATATTTTTAGTGACTTTAGTTTGGCTCTGATTCGGTGAAAGAATTTCGATTGTCCAATCTGGAGCAATTGCAAAAACGTTGGCCACCCCACCATTTTCCTTGCGTGGAATTCTAGCCCATAGGAATACAGCAATATCGGGTACAGTGGAGCGTCCACCAAAAGTACAGCGTAATTCTGTGAAAGCGCGGGCAATTTGCTGGGGTTTGACGGCCAAATTAATGGCGGGCGCTAATTCAGTTTGAATGACGCTATGCTCTCCTTGTGGCATTGGTTTTTGGATAATCAGTCCATCAATGTACTCGCTAGCCGGTTCTGTTTCTGGTAACTGTAGAAATTCTTCGAGCGTCAGCGTTTTAGAAGGAGTTTGTACCATTTTCAGATTCCCATAAGAGAAGTACGAGGACTACGCTACCGTTCCTCTACTTGCCATTTTACTAATACATTAAGCTGTTGTCGCAGTCTAAACACTGCATTGGTTTTGGTCACCCCCAGCGGCCTACCCAGGCCAGCAGCATTGAAAACGAGATCGCGGCGATCGCCTGCCGAGCCATCAGCCTTACCGCAAACTGTACTGACTGTTCGCGGGCGA
>JBCAWO010000178.1:0-2229 GCA_038534515.1 Cyanobacteria bacterium J06554_1 | reverse complement strand
CTGGATCAGGTTTTCGAAAAACTGTCTCTGTCGAGCTACCTGACCCTGATTGTTCAGTTCAACGGCCACCTGGCCATCGGCGTCAATGCGGCTCACAGGGTTGCCCCTGACATAGCCATACCCATTGGCCCCATCTATGGCACCCGCCGGATCAGGGCTGAGCCAGCGCCCCATCCAGGGGGCATAGTAGCGGTTGCCGTAGTAGTAAAGCTGAGTGGTGGCATCGCGCTCTCGACCGGCATAGCGATAGCGTTTGCGGCTGACTTCCTGCTGGCTGCGCCCCGCTACCACCGCCGTACCGCCGTAGGGGAAATATTCTTCATAGGTGAGGATGCGGCCGTCGCCGTCTAGCTCGAGACTGACCGAGGTTTGGTGATTGTCGAGCTGATAGCGGGTTTGGCGGGCGGCCTGGTCCTGTCGGCGTTGGGTCCAACGGTGCAGGCTGGCAATGCGCGATCGCCCATCGGCGGCATGAACGGTGGTGTAGGCTGTTTGGACCTGGTTGCCACGGCGCACGCGGTGCAGCTCATACTCACCAAAATAAAGGGTTTCTTCGATTACCAGCGCTCCATTTACCTGGCGTTCAATCACCTTACGAACCCGCTGACCGCTGGCGTCGTAGCTGTAATAGTCGCTGTCATTGGGCCCGTTATTACGCTGGACCACATCCACCGTCGCCAGCTGGTTGAGGCTATTCCACACCATCCCTCGCAGCTGGGGTAGCCGCGTCAGGTTACCATTGGCGTCATAACTTTGGGCCAGGTTACCGGTGTCAAAGCTGCCACGATTGGAGTCGGTGGCGATGGCAATGTCTCGGGTAAAGCGGCGGTTGGCGGCGGTGTGGGCAATCTGGGTGAGATTGTTGGCATCGTCGTAGGTAAAGCGACGGCTGTAGTTTTCTAACGCCTGGGGATTGTTGGTATTGGCGGGGAGGGGCAACAGGGCAGCCTCATCGGGCCGCAGGGCGTTGGCCGGACGGTACAGGCCGCGATGCTCTCGCCCTTGGGCCAGGGTGAGGCGGTAGAGGGCATCGTAGGTGTAATCGAGCTGGGGCAGGACCACCTGATTATTTTGGAACAGTACCCGGCTGGTGCGATCGCGAATGCGGGTGACATTGCCAGCGGGGTCGTAGGTATAGTCCAGGTCCTGCAAACGACGACCGTCGGCTGAGCGGATAGTGCTGAGCTGGACCAGGTTAAAGGTGAGGGGGTCATAGGCGTAGGTGGTCTCCACGCCGTTGCCATAGCGCAGCTGCAGTCGCTGGTCGCGGGCGTTGTAGGTGAGGTCCGAGACAATGGTCTCGTCGGGGCGGTTGGGCTCCTGGTAGGTGAGGGATCGCAACCGTCCCGACGGATGATAGGCATACTGCATCCGGCGACTGTCCGGGTGCACAATTGTCACCAGCCGGTTGAGGGCATCAAAGCGACGCTGGCTGGTCCAGGTTTCGTTACCCAGGGGTTCGTTTCTAGACCAGTTGGCCGTCTCGCGATAGTTCTCTCGCAGCCGACGCCGGGTGACGAGGGCATTGCCCGCAAAATCGTAGCGATCCACCTCGGCTTGACCGGCACCATCCGCATGGGTTCTCACCCGACCCCGCAAATTGTTGGCGGCCGAGGCAGCGGCGGTTTCCCCATACTCAATGGCTTCTAGCTGATGGTTAAGACCATTGCCCATAACCCACAGCTCAATTGGGCGCGACAGGGCATCGTAGTGGGTGGCATGGTGAAAGCCCCGACCGTCCCAGCGCTGAATTTCGTCACCGCCGGCATTGACTAAGGTCCAGCGGCTGCCAATATCCACCCCAACCTGGCGAATGACCCGACCCGCCATGTCGTAGCGCATTTCAAAGTTTGCCCGGCCGCTGGCCCGACCCTGGGCAAACAGACGCGGGTCTTGCACCTGTAGCACATTGCCAGAAATATCTAACTGCTGATAGGTGGTGAGGGCCCGATCGGGGCTGAGCCACTGGTGATTGAGAAAGGGCCGACCCCAAATGTCCAGGTCCTGCTCCAATGGGGTGTCGCGGTGGGCTTCGGCCTTGTTCAGCGCGTCCCGCTCAGCCTCAGTTAGGGTAGGTGTCTGGAAATAGGGGGCCTGGCGGATGGTGTCGTTGGCGTCAAACTCTCGCACCTGCCAGGCACCGTACTCAGTGCGATTGAGAAACCCCTTGGGCAGGTCGGTTTGAAACACCCGTCCTAGCGGATCGTAGTGACGAATAGCAGTCACGCC
>JBCAWO010000177.1:0-2289 GCA_038534515.1 Cyanobacteria bacterium J06554_1 | reverse complement strand
ATCGCACTATGATACTAATGTTCTATTAAGTCAAGACTCTAGAATATGCAGCCGGTTGGAATCCTTCCTTCAATAACTTTTGACCTTTACCTTTTTGAGGAGCTTTGTAAATTCTACGAGACTTACCAGACGATGACTGATCCGGCTGCATATTCTAGAGTCTTGACTTAATAGAACATTAGTATCATAGTGCGATAATAAAAAATGTCCAATATTTACCTTAGGATACAATCTCAAAAGCTACTGTTTTAAGCTTTTTTGAATTGTTTGACGGTGCTTAGGTATTGGTTGAGAAAGGGTAATCCACCAATGGCAGGTAGGAAATAACGTGAGGTACAGAGTAAGCCCAACGCTGCTCCAGTGGCTGCACTAAAGTAGGGAGCATAGAGGGCCACTAGGGCCGCGTCACGGGTACCGACACCGGCAAAGGTGAGAGGCAACAAGCCAGCCAAAATTGCTAGGGGAGCCAGGGCAAAGCTAATTACGGGGGGAGCCCAAGCATTTAGGGCCAAAATAAATAGCCAGATTTGTAGCAGGTGCAAAAACCACACAAAAATCGACATGCCTGCAATACGAATCAGCTGGGCTGGGTTTCCCCAAAAGTAATCGTGCATTTCGTCCCAGGAATCTTGAAATGAAGCCAGCTTTTTACTGATTTTTCCAGGGGCAATACGACGCATGGTGGTAAAGCCAAGCCGGGCGAAACCTTTGGAACCGAGCATTAGTAAACCAAAAATCAAACCGCCGAGAATACCAGCGGTCATGGCCCAAAAGAAAGCGTCTTTTTCTGGGTAAAGCAGTAGTCCAAAGGCACACCACAGCAACAGTGACAGCATGTCGCAGGCTTTTTCAAAAATCACGATGGAAAGGGATAGGGTGCCGCTGAGATTCCCTCTCTCTTTCATGAAATATGATTTGGCAATGTCGCCCATTTTTGAGGGCAGCACCATGTTAAGCACACTGGCGGCCAGGATCAGTTTGTTGGCTTCCCAAATGCTGAGTTTTGCCTGAACTGGAATCAGTTGTTTGAGTCGCCAGCCGGTAAAGAAGGTAATTGGAATGACCATACCCAGACTTACGACCATCCAAAAGGGATCACAGTCTCGAAAAACTTTAATCAGTTCTGGAAAGTCAATCTTGGTATAGAGAATCACCAGGATTAGGGTGCTGACAAAAATAGATATAAAGCGTTTCATATAAGAGTTCTGGTAGAGATGTAGAGATGTGAAGAGACGTTCTGTGGAACGCCTGACAAGGGTAATGGGCTGTCAAATGCTGTAGGGGGGGGTCCCCTTGCGGGTACCCTGAAAGACTTTATAGCTGTCGTTCCACCTCCAGAGACTGATCTAAAGAGAGAGAATTCACGTCGCTAGTTAAATCTTTCCAAGGCTGAAGCTGCCCTGCTTGAAATGTACGACTCATGACCACATAGATAGAGGTTTGGTCACTACCGATGCCTGCGGTCAGAACATTGTTCCAACCGCTAGTGGCTATAAGTTTATCTTTGAGGGTCCAGTGACCGTTCTGCCAGTGAAACGTGCGCTGAAATTTAAAGGGGGCGTCATTTTTGCCGGTGATCAGCATCTTTTGTAATAGCTTACGAATCAGGTTGGGAAAGAACCGCCCGACGGTTAACATCACCACCCGTAAAATCATCAGGTTTAAGGGGGTCATCTGCTTTTGTTTGGCCCAGCCGAGGGGACCATCGATGGTGATTTGGTTATCTTGGATGTCGTATTGATAATCACCGACCAAATGACCGACGGCATTTTTTATCTTGCTGCCTTCTTTTACCTGAAGTGAAAACTGGGTGTCTGATAAGACCAGTTTGTTGTTGCGGAAGAACTTAAATGCGCCACCTTTATTGAGGGCCAGGTATAGCTTGGTGTCTTCTCGCTGGTCGATGAGAATACGGGCATTGGGAAACCATACTCGACCCAGGTGGGGTGGCTGGGTGGGAGGTCGGGTGTCGACAAAATCTTTCCAGGTGAGCAGGTAGTTCCAGGTGTGGTGGCCAACGATATGGTCATCGGCGTAGCAGGAGCCACAGCCATTTTTCAGCCCTTTTAGAAAGCGGTCGTTAATGCTGAGGGCCTCGGGCATCCAGCGACCTACTAGTTCAAAGCCGTGGGGAAAGTAGTTGTAGGTGTTGCGGCTGGTATATTCGCCACCGTAGGAGCCGTCGGGATGAACAAAATGGCTGGCGAGACGGACACCGTTTGCAACAGCATCCCTCAACCGCCCATCTTTTCTATCTCCCAGGTCATACACCCGTGCCAAGCAGGCAAT
>JBCAWO010000176.1:0-2291 GCA_038534515.1 Cyanobacteria bacterium J06554_1 | reverse complement strand
AGGCTTTTTTCGAGATGCCTTTCCCAACCTGATCGATCTGTTTAACTCAGCGGTGGAAGCGGTGGCCGCCCTAGATGAACCCGCCGATATGAATCCACTAGCTGCCCAGGTGAAACAAGAATCAGACCATTGGCAGTCCCTTGGGTTTACCCCCGAGGCTGCAGACATTCGTGCCCAGTACCGGGTGTTTGGCTCTAAGCCAGGGGCCTATGGGGCGGGTCTGCAGGGATTGATTGAGGCGCAAAACTGGACTAGCGATCGCGACTTAGCCCAGGCCTATATCAACTGGAGCTGCTACGCCTATGGGCGCACGCCCTCAGAGCAATCGGGCAATCTGCGCTCTGCTTCCGTTCCCGATGTCTTTCAACAACGGTTAGGGCAGTTACAAATTGTGTTGCACAACCAAGATAATCGAGAACACGACCTACTAGACTCTGACGATTACTACCAGTTTCAGGGGGGATTAGTCGCGGCTGTACGCGCTACCCAAGGCAAAAATCCCACCGCCTATTTCGGCGATCACTCCAGCCCCCAACAGCCCCGCATTCGTTCTTTAACAGAGGAGATCAGCCGAGTGTATCGTTCCCGTGTTGTCAATCCTAAATGGATTGCGGGGGTGATGCGCCATGGCTATAAAGGAGCCTTTGAGCTGGCCGCAACGGTGGATTATCTCTTTGCCTATGATGCAACCACCCATGCGGTGTCTGATTTTATGTATGCTGGCGTTGCCGAGGCGTACATTCTAGATGACAACGTTCAACGCTTTATCCAGACCCACAATCCCTGGGCGTTACGGGATATGTCAGAACGGTTACTAGAAGCCCATCAGCGAGGATTATGGCAGCAGGTTTCGCCCGAAATGCTAGACCAGCTGAGGGCAACTGTGTTAGACGCAGAAGCTCACATCGAGGAAACACTATGACCAGCCCCACTCCAGCAGAACAAGCCCGACTTCAGAAAATAAAGGCAGCTAAAGATCAGTCCCGCGCCGACCGCGAAGGCAATGAAAAGGGCCTATACCTTTTGTTTACTGGCCTCGGTAAAGGTAAAACCAGTAGCGCCATGAATCTGGTATATCGTCACCTGGCCCATGATATGCGAGTGGCGGTGGTGCAGTTTATTAAAAATGACAGTGCCTTTCCCGATGGCGATCGCATCATGTTAGAAAAACTCAAGGAACGAGGGTTTCCAGTGAGTATCGACACCCTGGGTGGAGGGTTTACCTGGGAAACTCAGGACCCAGATCAAGACCAGAAAATGGCAGAACAAGCCTGGCAAATGGCCACCCAGCTGATTGCAGACCCCAACATTTCTCTAGTTGTTCTCGATGAATTGCACATTGCTCTTAAAAAGGCGCGTCTAGACCTAACTTCTGTACTTACCGGTATTCAGTCCCGTCCCATCAATTGTCATGTCGCCAGTACTGGACGCTATGCTCCCCAAGAATTAATCGATATCGCTGACCTAGTAACAGAAATGACCCGCATCAAACATCCCATCAGTGCAGGTATTCCAGCTCAAATGGGGATTGAATATTAATGACGCATGCATTTCATCCTCTATTGCAGCAACGCCCGCCCCCCCATGAACTAACAGCCGCCTATGTTACTGACAGTAAAAGAGCGCATCCACTAAGAGATAAGTCAAAATATTACTCTGCAAAAACAGAACGGAGATTCTCTACATTGTTTTGCATCACAGCCAGAAAATCTCCATCTTGAGGGACATTGCCTGCCGGGTCAAAGACAACGCTTTCAATACCCAGCCGACTCAAACGCTCTACACTCTCAGGCAAAGGGTCGCCTTCCCAGATCATCCATTTAGCAGGATGCTCGGCTAACATTGACTCTAGCTCAGCCCACTGCTCTTGATCAGGAAACGTCTCGGGCTCCCATAGAACACTTTTGAAGTTAAAGCCATAGCGGGCAGCCAGATAATCATAGACAGGATGGGATGCCAACAAGGGCTGGTTTCGCTCGGTAGAACCTTCCACTAATGTGGCAATTTGTTCGTCAATATTAGTTAAATCCTGCTCTAAGGCGTTGTAATTAGTCGCAAAGAGATCGGCTTGTTCAGGAAATTGGGTGGTCATACGATCGCGAATCATCGCTGCCTGCTCAATCGCCAGAGTAGGGTCAACCCATGTGGTAAACGCAGTTCCTTCGTGGGAGTGTTCTCCCTCAGGCCCATGCTGGTGAGTAACAACCTCCTTACTGGCCAGCCAGCGATCCAGAAATTGGCTGGCCGTGTCAATTGTCTTAGCTTGGGGTAGACTAGCCGTCTGTAGCCAT
>JBCAWO010000175.1:0-2486 GCA_038534515.1 Cyanobacteria bacterium J06554_1 | reverse complement strand
AAAGACAAGAAAACTTGTGTAGGATTTTCAGAGCTTAAGTGCCCTACAAAGTTGTCCAAAGAATTGGGTCCACTTCAGACAGGGACAGTGCGATTCTTCTGCCAAGATGAGAGTCGGTTTAGCTTGAAAACATTGACCGGGCGTCGCATCACGGCCCGTGGAGTTAAGCTGGTGGGCAAGTCCATTGGACGTTCAAAGCCACCTACTTGTACGGCCTGGTTGAACCGGCGACAGGAGACCACTTTTTCTATGCTAATTGGCTTGAAACCAGACTCCAACAGGAGGGATACCGGTAGGAACTGCAATGGAGAAACCTGATCCTTCAAAAAAAATCATGGAAATACTCTGCATCTCAAGAGATTAATTTACAGTTTTGTCGATCCTTACTGGCTATTTTTCAATGCAGTCTGAATTTGGAAAGAAAGACTCTCCATATATCGCTCTTTATTGACTTTCGCTGAAGGATAAATACATCGGCCATTTTGCGTACTTTCAAGATGTGTCTGTCAGAGAAACTGTGAACGGAAAATCGACGTTCCAAATTTCCTATTACTAGAGTCATTAAAGAGCGATACATCAGATGGTAAAGCAAATTCTTAGTCACCGGGCAGCATAGAAAACTCGGCTGCATAAACTGAGGCGTGGTCGGCAAATGGAATTGGAAGGACTCTGAGCGGTTCTACTATTCAAAAGCCCATGCAGCACCTATCCTACTATGGCGTAGGCATCAATTATTGGCTGCCTGATGCCATATGTCATTCTATATCTCGGCCAATCTTCTTTCAGGATGTCACTGCCAAGTTCTAAAATTTCGTAACTGCCTGGATTGAGCAATTAGGCAATTTCTTTCGCGCCTTCTATTTCGACACTGTGAAGTTGGCCATAGTGAAATGCTAAGGGATGCACTTCGTCGAATTGCTGTCGTGCAAGCTCGGCACAAGTTGCCGAGTCTTGACCACCATGGAGAATCGCTAACATTTTTGATATTAGGTACCTCGTAAATAGTTGTACGGTTTGGAGTTTCTGAAATCTCAACTTGCTGAATCACTGCCAAGGGGTCTAAAACCTCAAATCTGTCAGCAACAAAGACTGCCATTTCTTCTGTTGTCCCTAACGGACAATCAGGCCAATCATTTACCAGTTTCGGTAACGTCTTTAACCACTGAATTAGGTTATTTTCAGTTTCCACCATGTCGCACCCATAGATATCAGCGGTTGACTTTGGCGATTCGCAACAGATTGTAAACGTAAAATCATGCGGGTGAGGTGTTGCCCATATCGGTGGATTATGATGCTCAAACCGGGCAACGGTTGTCACTCGATACCGAAAAACTATCTGACGTTGATCGGTTTGTGGACCTGTAAGAATAACCTTGCGGTAGGGTGGGGTTTGAGCATATCTAGAATCAACAGGGTAATGCGATCTTGCTCTTTCCACTCGGACTTCAGGAATATTTGGCAGTTGCATGATTTTTTGACAGGTGTTCTCTGTAGGAAACTAAACAAGATATATAAGATTACTTGCATCGTTCTAAATTCTATAGGGTTGGCAAGGCCAGCTACTGAAGCGAGGCGGCTGGCCATAAGCAAATCGTTAAAAAGGCAAATCTTCTAAGCTATTGTCAGGCTCAGGCATGGACCACTCAACGATGTGCCAGCCCGGTAGGTTATCTGATAGAGCAGATGCGTTATTAGCGTCAACGCCTGGGAACTTGCCCCCATAATTGCCAAATCAATCGCTCTGGGCAGCGCAGCAGCATCAAGCATAAATAAAAATGAAATATGATAATGATAATCATTATCAAGCTATAATCTGAAGTAACTTTACGCAATCAAAATTCTGAACTAAACGCTTGACCTTAAAGACTGTTAACACTCTATGCAATCCTTATTCCTGGAAAGTCTACTTACGCGTTATTCAGTCCTGGGAACGGTCAACTCACTTTTAGAACCGTGAATTATGGAAAGGTAAAAGGGTTTGGGGCAACAAAATGAAAAACTATGTCTGTTGTAGTTCTCTAAGTCAGGGGTCGGACCAACGAGCGATGTGAGAGTGCATTTGCCTACTTTCAGGCAATACTGTTTTTTAAGGAGATTTTTCATGGTAACCGGCAACCTTTACACCACCGTGCCCGTGACCGTTTTAACTGGATACTTAGGGGCGGGAAAAACCACATTGCTAAATCGTATTCTCACCCATGAGCATGGCAAAAAAGTAGCGGTAATCGTTAACGAATTTGGGGCAGTCAGCATCGACAATCAGCTGGTGGTGGAGACAGAGGAAGATATTTTTGAGATGCACAATGGCTGTATCTGTTGCAATGTGCGCGGCGACCTAATTCGCGTCGTTGACAAATTGATGAGGCGGCGTGACAAGTTTGATCATCTGTTAATTGAAACAACGGGATTAGCAGATCCGGCTCCCGTCATCCAAACCTTTTTTATGGATGAGGAAGTACGAAAAAAAGCCCGGATAGATGCGGTGG
>JBCAWO010000174.1:0-2505 GCA_038534515.1 Cyanobacteria bacterium J06554_1 | reverse complement strand
GCGGATTGAGCTATTGCCAGAATGCTGTAAAGCGGTAGCGCAGGCGATGCCGTCATTACAGCGATACCCGACCGGTTGCCGGATGCTAACGATAGCGATCGCAGTTTCTCTCACCATGTGGTCCAAGTCAATCAGGCCTTACGGGCCGGGTATCGCTGTAATGACGGCATCGCCTGCGCTACCGCTTTACAGCATTCTGGCAATAGCTCAATCCGCAATGGCAAAGTATCACCTCTACCAACAGAAATCAGAGACGTCATCCAGCAACAGCTTCGCCAGGGCTACCACATTGGCCTGGAATTTGCCGATGCGAGACGATTCAATGTGGGTTCCTGGCAAAGTGGTCCCACAATTACCAGCACCCATGAGGCCCAGGTATTCACCCAGGTGGAACATTTTTTAGTCAGTCATCCTGGTGAGTATGTGAGATTGTTGAGCATTGATCCTATGGCAAAACAGCGTCAGCTAGAGAAAGTTATTCAGAAGCCAGAGTGAATCTTGAAAAGAGAATTTCATTTTTGAGCTGTTCCGCATGGAGCTTTGTAGGCTAATCGACTTGTTAGGAGGCCGCAGAGCGGCATGCAGGTACGACGGTTATCGATTCTCCTGCTGTCGTAATTGTTTCTCTACAACGTTCGGGCTTAAATCAACGATTCTGCTGCCATAGTTGATCCACAATCTAAAATCCACATGAACCGGAAAGGTAATTCTTCCCCCATTACCAGTACCACCCATCACGCCAATGTCTTGCCCCTGCTTGACGTAATCTCCTTTTTGGACAGAAAAACTCTTAGCGTGAGCATAAGCCCCTTTGATTTGGTAGAACTTGCCAGAGAGTTCATAAAATATAAAAAAGTCGACATGGCACCGATTACCATACCCCCCCTCCAGACCGACCTTGGTGACCCGGCCAGGATACCAATTGTGGATTGGAGCGCCAGATGTAGTTACCACATAGTCAATCCCATAGTTGCGCTGACTAGGATTGAGCGTTTTGATTGAGGCCGAATTGCTAGAAAAAATTGCATAGGATGTTGGTTTCCAACTATGCCCTCTTGGCTCCATAAAGCCACCTGTTACCGTTATATTCTTTAAAACAGAAGAAGTGGTAGAAACGTAGTTTGCACGCGACAATTGCTCTTCAGGCACCTTGAAGTTTTCGTTGAATAGAGAACGAAGAACTACCTGGAGTGGGCGTTCCAATGATTGATCACCGAGAGCAACTTTTAAGACTCGTTTGCCTAAGCTAAATAAACCAAAGCGAAATTGCCAGGAGCCATCAGTCTGGACCTTAGCTGTTGAGGATTGAAGTTTGTTATTTATAAAAAGCTGAACTGGTCGCCCGCTATCATCAGGGGAAGCAGTACCTGAAATAATAAAGGCTTCGCCAGCAATTACCTTAGATGGCAAATTTGTGATGCTAAAGACTGCCCTTACCACAATCTCAAATGTGTGATTGAGGTCTTCTAAGGTAATTTTGATCTTTCGGGTGCCTGGACTGGAAAATCGGAAGCCAAATTGGAAAGTCCCATCGGCTGCAACTATTGGCTTATTCGCTGGATTCGTGGTCTGGAGATAAAACTTGCCATTGACCTCCACATATAGGTCAGCTGATTTACCCACCAGCGGCTTAGAGGTTTGTGCTTTGATAGTAAGTGCTTCTCCTACTTCCACGGATGTTGGCTTGTCGATAATTTCTATGACAGGTGATGGTTCTTCTACCGACATTGGGTCTGGTTCTGAGGCCTCAATGCCGACAGCGATGACCATAGCTCCAGGCTTTTCAAAGCCCGAATCCGTCAACCACCTTTGGAGCGTTGCCAGCGCAATAGATTTTTCGCCGGGCTCACCAATTCCCTCTGGACGGGACTCTTTTACAATTTTCTCAAGGTAAAAATTGCCTTCCATCAGATAGAAAGCATGATCAGTCTCCTTAATCCAGGTAGTCATGGGGCTATGTCTTTAAAGAGCGGCTGATCAAATACTAAATCAGATTTGAACGTATCTAAAATCATTCATTTCTCGCTGATTTACTGCCGATGCCAGCGGACGGCTCCACCTGGTTGATCAACCACCGTAACCCCCGCTGCCGTTAGCTGATCGCGAATATCATCTGCTGTTATAAAGTCTCGCTGTTGTCGGGCCGTTTGGCGCTGTTGGATCAGATCGGAGATTTCACCCTCATCCAAGTCACCAGTTGTCCCGTCAGCTTCAGTTTCAGCCTCTAACCCTAATACCTGGGCCAGATGCAACAACGTTTGCCACTGTTGCCAGAGCAGCTCCGGACTAGATTGAGTCTGCCCTTCATGCACCAGCCGATTCCCCTCTCGCTGTAGCCCTTTGGCCAGCTCAAACAGCACTGCCAGAGCACCCGATGTATTCAAATCATCGTCCATGGCAGCTTGAAACCGTTTAACCCAAGGGTCTTCTGAGCTAGGTTCCTGAGGGGAAGACTGAATGCTGTCGGCTGACAACGCTGCTCGGTGATGGTTGCCAAAGAAAAGT
>JBCAWO010000173.1:0-2637 GCA_038534515.1 Cyanobacteria bacterium J06554_1 | reverse complement strand
TGTTATTAGGGTCTGTGTTAGCGTTGCTACTTGATAAATCAACTGGTGTACTCTACTCCGAGAAAGATATTCAACGCGCTATGCAGCTGCCGATCTTAGGTAAAATTCCAGCACCCCAGACGGTTGTCCCAACAGTACTTGACCCGGCCAGAGCATTACAGCTAACAAATGGAGAAATTGAGAATGTTGCTGGCCATGGGTCAACTGCCAGCAATGGATCTGTAATCGATGATCCCTTTATGGAAGCGTTTCGCTCGCTCTATACCAATTTGAGACTGAGTAGCTCAGACCAACCACTCAAATCGTTAGTGGTAAGCTCAGTGATGGATAATGAGGGAAAATCAGTGGCCGCCATTCACTTGGCAGAGGCTGCTGCATTGCTTGGACAGCGAGTCCTGCTGGTAGATACTAATCTACGTGATCCTAAAATTCATAGCTATCTCAAGTTGCCTAATGATGCAGGTTTGACAGACCTAGCGCTGACTGATGCCAGTGCCCTCACCAAAAGCACATTTCTCCATGAACCGATTGATGGCCTCAAGGTTCTCTGCGCAGGAACGCAGGGAAATGATGCAGGCCACATTTTAACTACTAAACGGGTTCAGCGGCTAATTCAACAGCTTAAAACTAAATTTGACCTAGTTGTGTTTGATGCTCCATCACTGCTTGGTCAGTCAGACGCTTACCTAATTGCTGAACAAGTGGATGGTATGCTGATTATTGCCCGTCCGGGTCAGCTTAAGCAAAATCTCCTTGATCAGGCTATGGATCAACTTCGGATTGCAAACGTCGATGTCTTTGGTGTTGCTATTCGAGAAAGCTAAAGGGTACCTCTATTTATTGAACTTTTGAAACACCGAGTCTCAAATGAGACTATCATTGGTTCCCTTTTCTGGATTGCCAATATTCCAAACAATACAACAATCGTTTACTTTATTCTGGTTAGAGCTGGTTATCCTATAACTTAGGCAGTTGTTTCAGCTATGTCTTATTTTTACCAAAAGACATATCGTTTGAGATTGTAGGTCAAGAAACCAACGTATACCTTCACACCCTTTGATCCAAGTCCAGGCTGTTTCAACACTGGGAGCAAAGAGCTGTTCATCCTTAAGACCTGCTTGCGCTCCAACCCAATGGCGCGCTCACGTTCAATAAAATTCACTGTCAACATTCTGATTCACTGAGTGGGAAGGTTCTCTCTTATGCGCGTATAAACTTCATCGCCTTCAATAGTCACATCAGATCCTTCAGGGACAGAAGGCGACCATTCATCGATTTTGCTAGATAAACACTGCTCCCAAGGCATGATCATCGTATGAGACTTACCAAAAGTCCGACTCACGCCCGAACATCCATATCTTCTGTGCGGACATTGAACGCAAACGAAACCACACTGCTGGAGGTGCGTAATCGGCTCATCGGTATCTCACTGCGTTCATTGAATATTTCCCACAGGCTTTGGAACGACACCGTTGCAACTGCGTACCATTTTTTTAAGATGTCAAACTCTCGTTTAACCACCTTCTGACTTTAGCAATTTGGACAATTCATCGGCGTATATCCTCAGAACTGTCTACATTTTAGCTAAGGGACTTGTCAAAAAATAGATTACCTGCCGTTTTAGGGACACGCCAATGTATGCGGTTTGTTTTGAGGATCCCTGATGCTTGATGCCCCCGTAAAAGAGACCATTCGAGATGCGGCTCAGAAACCCACAGGAGCGTGCAAACGAGCCTTTATGGCCAAGGTTACTGAGGATTACTTTGAGGGGACTGCTCGAAAAGCCGAACGGCTATATGAAGTGGACCCCAAAGCTTAGACAGTTTTGAAGGGCAACTAAGCTCTGAAAAAATTACACATGTTCTACACGTTCAACGAGCATTACACACTCAAGTCATGTTCATAATAAATTTCATCGGGTGTTCGATAATTCAATGATTGATGCGGTCTCTCTCGGTTATACCAAAGGAACCAATTCTTAATCTCCTGAGATAAGTGTTGACCATCATCAAACGCTTTCAGGTAAATCAATTCCCATTTCACAGAGCGCCATAATCGCTCAATGAAAATGTTGTCGTGACAGCGGCCTCGACCATCCATGCTGATATGGACTCTGGCCTGTTTGAGACACCCGGTAAAGGCATTCGCCGTAAACTGAGCCCCTTGATCTGAATTGAACGTCTCTGGCGTTGGATATCTGGTTAAGGCTTCCTCCAAAGCGGCTAAGCAGAAATGCACATCCATTGTGTTCGACACTCGCCAGCTGAGCACTTTACGGCTAAACCAATCCATAATCGCCACCAGATAGAAATGCCCCCGAAGAACCGGTAGATAGGTGATATCAGTACTCCAGACCTGATTGACTGAAACGATATCAACGCCTCGTAGCAAGTACGGATAGATCTGATGATCAGGATGCGGGGCACTGAGATTGGGCTTGGGGTAGATGGCCTGCAGCCCTAACTGACGCATTAACCGTTGAACCCGCTTACGATTGACCGTATAGCCCCGTGTTCGTAGATGAACCATCATGCGACGACTCCCATAGAATGGAGTTTTCAGATATTGTTCGTCAATCAGTCGTAGTAAGGTTAACTCCTCGTCTGAGGGGCCAACCGGCTGATAATAAAGACTCGA
>JBCAWO010000172.1:0-2755 GCA_038534515.1 Cyanobacteria bacterium J06554_1 | reverse complement strand
GGGTCAAACGGCTCTCCCATATCCCATATTTGCACCTCCAACTTCTCCTGCCAAAGCAGCAGATCTATTTCAATGGGAGTGTCTGTTGGCAAATGGGAATGCGCATGTCTAACAGCGTTGGTAAACCCTTCAGCTAGGGCTAAATTAACCTGATCAAAAACAGCCTCAAGCCATGGTAGCTGTGATGCGGAACAAAAAACATCAAACCACTGCTGCACTTGAGTTAGATCTTCTAGCTTGCTTTGAACTATCAACTGATCTTGCTTTAACATGTCCGACTAACCGGCACGTTCGCACCAATAGTTTGCCCGAAATTAACTGAAAAATCGATAGATAGGTTTGGGATGATGGATATCTTAGTGGTATCTTGACACATTAAAAAGCTTCTTGAAGGTTCGCATACATCATACGAACCTCCAAGAAGCCAATAAGGACTGTCCTTGAATAACAACTAATCCTTAGAAAAGACCCAAGGTTAAGGACTTGTCAATGGGAAGAGCTGCACCAATACCCAGCCAGAGAGTAGTCAGAGTACCAAACAGAAATACTGCTGTGGCTACTGGACGGCGGAAAGGGTTCTGAAACTTGTTCACATTTTCGATGAAGGGAACAAGCATCAAGCCAAGGGGAATAGCAGTCTGTAGTGCAATCCCCAGAAGCTTATTGGGTACAATCCGAAGGATTTGGAATGCTGGGTACAAATACCACTCAGGAAGAATCTCAAGCGGTGTGGCAAATGGATTAGCTGGCTCGCCTACAAGAGCAGGATCCAGTACTGCTAGCGATACACAGCAGGCAATGCTGCCCAAGATCACAACAGGAAAGATGTACAGCAAATCATTCGGCCATGCGGGCTCACCGTAGTAGTTGTGACCCATGCCCTGCTTCAGCTTCTCTCTAAGTTGAGGATCGCTGAGATCAGGCTTTTTGATTGTTGCCATAGCTCAAATTATCTCCTAATTTACCTTCAAACAAAATGTACGAGCTAGTAAGGTCAGCTTAACTCCGAAACTAATTTGAGGCCACCTCTGGGAACCAACCAAAACATTTTGGAACAATCGCCAGGTTTTGCAGAAAATTAGCCCTGAACTAAGCCAGTGCCGACCTTACAAAGGACCAGAGATGCCCTGCTTACGAATCATCAAGAAATGAGTCAGCATAAACACAGCCATCAGCCAGGGCAGAACAAATGTGTGCAGACTGTAGAAGCGAGTTAGCGTTGCTTGACCAACACTCTCACCACCGCGAATAAATTCCACCATTAAGCCGCCCACAACTGGAATAGCACTGGGAACACCAGATACAATCTTGACTGCCCAATAGCCAACCTGGTCCCAAGGAAGGGAATAGCCAGTTACACCAAAGGACACAGTAACGACTGCCATGATCACCCCGGTAACCCAGGTCAATTCACGAGGATTCTTGAATCCGCCTGTGAGGTAAACCCGAAAGACGTGCAGGATCATCATCAGTACCATCATGCTGGCGGACCAACGATGGATAGAGCGAATCAGCCAACCAAAGCTGACGTCGGTCATTAGATACTGCACAGAATTGAAAGCTTCTACCACAGTTGGCTTGTAGTAGAAGGTCATAGCGAAACCAGTAGCAAACTGGATAATGAAGCAGGTAAGGGTAATACCGCCCAGGCAATAGAAGATATTGACATGGGGCGGTACATACTTACTGGAGATATCATCGGCGAGAGCCTGAATCTCAAGACGCTCGTTGAACCACTGGTAAGCCTTAGAGTCTGTGACTTGCTTAGTAAACATGAAGCGCGGATATATAAAATAGATCTATGCCGTTACTAAAAAATGTAACACAACTGCCATTTAGAAACTTCCCGCTTAGAAACTTCTATTGATGGAATCGATGATCTTTTAGATAGGCTAAGTGCCTGTAGCGTATAGATTCTAAATGGGGTAGCGTCTATCTTTAGAGAAGCCAAATGTCTCATCTTCGGTTTAATCTTCGGCTGATATTTAGTTACAAAACTTTATCTTGTGGTTGTCAGCTAATATGCCTTCTGAATTCTAGTTACGGTGGTGTGGCGATCACAGTATTCTGAGGAAATCGCTATGCTGGCTAGAGAAGAACGATATTTAGGTGTCTTATTGGCTTGACGAGAGGATTCTTTTCGATTGAGCAGCGGTGTTGTTGGAACTGTGACGAAGAATGAGAAAAACTGGGCTGCTACGCGTAGTTCTTTTGAGGGGCATCTGTGCGATATGCATCTCGACGGTTCTGAGTTTGGGGCTTGTAAGTCCGCCGGCGTTTGCTTTTTCAGAGCAGCAGAAGCTGGTGATGGAAGTTTGGCGTATTGTGAATCGGGCCTATTTGGACGAAACGTTTAATCATCAAAACTGGTGGTTTATCCGTGAGAAGGCGCTCAAGCAGCGTCTTAATACTTGGGAAGATGCCTATCAAGAAGCCCAGACAATTCTGCAAAAGCTAGATGATCCCTACACGCGATTTTTGCCTCCTGAGCAGTATCAGAGTTTGCAAACCAATACCTCTGGAGAGCTATTGGGGGTAGGTCTGCAAATTGCTAAGGATGATGATAATCAGCATCTGCGGGTGATTGCTCCGATTGCTGGTTCTCCGGCAGAACGGGCTGGGGTGTCTCCTAAGGATGAAATTGTTGCGATCAACGGTGTGCCTACTCAGGCATTTTCGCTGGATGAGGCAGCTGCTCGTATGCGTGGGCCAGCGGGCACGATTGTTACGCTCAAAATTGATCGCTCAGAGGTTG
>JBCAWO010000171.1:0-2759 GCA_038534515.1 Cyanobacteria bacterium J06554_1 | reverse complement strand
TATCCTTAACCAGTATTATTTATTGAGAATCTATATTAATAGCTTAACACCCTTTGCACTAGATCGTTATGGCACCATAGTCATACACCATGATGATCCGGCATCTGGTTTAAAGAACTCAAACTAAAGCATACAGGGATTTTAAGGATTAGGGTATTTGTATTAATGCCAGCCTTAGGTGCATGTCATTAGGTTTGGGCACCAATCAAATATTTCCTGCGACCTACATGAAAAAGGCCAGAAGATCAACCATCCTATGATTGAACCATCTGGTGGTGACAAAATAGTCCAATTAAGAAACATTTTATTTAAAGCCGGTACATCAATAGCCTAATATTGATAATGATTCTTGACTGTGGGGTCATGCTGCGACATTCCTCTTGTCTGCGTTCTTCTACATTTATCCAGATTCCCAGGGACTAAGCATAATTTAGGTGTGAGAAATCATGAAAATCCAAATTAAATGGATTGCTTACATACTCTTGATCAGTCTGCTTTCAGCAGTGTCTGCCCGATCGGTCTCAGCCTCGGATCTTGTCTCCCAAGAGTGGGCGGATCTAGAAGAAATGAATTTGCTATCTCAGCTGCCTCCTGAGCAAGAGAGTGAGGACGAGGATGAGAGCGAAGAGGACGAAGAGGACGAGAATGACGAAGATTCTGACACATTGCGCATTGTCGTCACAGCCACGCGTACTGAACAGAATGTTTTAGATGTACCTCGTTCGATCACGGTGATTGATCGAGAAGCCATTAATCAGCAGTTGGCCTTTACAAATAGTTTGCCAGATATTTTAGGAAAGCTGGTGCCAGGTTTGGCTCCCCCATCTTTCAACGGTAGTACTTCTCAGCTACAGCTGCGGGGACGTCCCCTTTCGATCTTTATTGATGGAGTACCCCAGACGCCTAACGCGAATAATAGTTCTGCCGATTTGAGAATTATTGACCCAGCATTAATTGAACGTATTGAGGTGCTGCGGGGTCCCAGTGCTGTTTATGGTGACGGCGGTGCAGGCGGTATCGTTAATATTATTACCCGCAGACCAACCGAGGGTTCCACAACCTATGAAATTGATCTGCAGGCTGGCACTAGTTTGAGCCAGGTGCAGGATGATAGCTTTTTCTACAGAGGTCGTATTGGAGTATCTGCGTCTGACGAAAAAGCAGATGGTCGTATTGATTTTTCCTATGATGTTTTGCAGAGTCAGTTTGATGCCAATGGGAATCGGATTATTCCCACCAATGTCTCTGATACAGATCGTTTGGGCCTCTTGGTAAGTGGCGGCTATAACTTTACTGAGCAGCAGCGTCTGGGACTGACCTACAGCTTTTATCGCGATACGCTAGATACCGATTTTATCCCTGACGAAAGTATCACGGCTATTCCTGGATTGCAGACAGGGCGAGCATTTGAGTTTGGGGATGTGGATTATGAGCAGGAACCCGAACAGATTAACCATGTCATTAATCTCACCTATCGTCATGACGATATTCTGGGTTCTGCTTTAGATGCTCAACTTTATTATCGCGATCGCGAGCTTGTTCAACGATTTACCGATCTTCGCCTTAACCCTCTGAGTGCCCTGCCTGCCCTGGCCCCATTCCCAGACGTATGGCAAACCACGTTGGACTCTTCTGAGTTTGGGGGACGTTTGCAGTTGGATACAGCCTTAGGTAATTCGGCGAGTCTGTTGTGGGGTGTAGACTATTCAGATGAATCTAACAATCGCCCCGTACTAATTTCAGACAATGATGATTTTGATAACAATCAACAGTTGAATATTGTCGATGATACTCTTTCTCAGGGCGGTCAGTACAGTATTGAAAGCGTTGGTTTGTTTGCCCAAGGAAGCTGGGACATTAGTGAACAATGGCAAATTAGCGGCGGTTTGCGCTATGAGAATTTTGATGTCTCAATAGACGATTACCGTTTGGCATTTGTGACTACGGCTGGTCTTCCCCGTGAACGTCAGGGCGGAGACACAAGTTTTGATGATATTGCGTTTAATGCCGGTCTTATCTATCGACCTATTCCAGAGATTGGTTTGTTTGCCAACTTTGCCCAAGGGTTTTCGATTCCGAACATTAGCTCTCCTCTCGGGTCAATAGCCTCTACGTTTGATATTAGCAATGACCTGCTATTGGAGCCGCAAAAGGTAGATAACTATGAACTTGGTATTCGGGCTGATTTTGATCGAGTGCAGCTTTCATTAAGCGGTTTTTATAATGAGTCCGATTTGGGGACTAATTTTGTCACAGGTGCAAATGGCCTTGTTTCTATTGTCCGTGCACCTCAGCGTAACTATGGTGTAGAAGCGACCGTCGACTGGCAACCCAGCGATACCTGGCAGCTGGGTGGTTTATTTAGCTGGAATGAGGGTGACAATGACCTCGATGATGACGGTGATTTTCTTCCGTTAGCCTCCCTTAACAATATTCAACCGTTTAAGGTTGGTTTATACGTTGAGAACAAAACCACCCCTGGCTGGACCAATCGGTTGGAGTTTTTGGGGGTGGGCGATCGAGATCGCGCCTTTGACGAACTGATAGAGCTTGAGCCTATTGATGGCTATGTCACCCTTGATTTGCTTAGCAGCATCAAACTCAAGGATGGCACCCTGACCGTAGGTATTAGTAACTTGTTAAATAATCAATATTTACCCGTTGCTAGTCAGGTACTGACAGGGTCGGGGGTGGAAGCTCGGCGGGCAGCCGCACCAGGCATAACCTTAACCTTAGGTTACTCAGTGGAGTTTTAGCCT
>JBCAWO010000170.1:0-2843 GCA_038534515.1 Cyanobacteria bacterium J06554_1 | reverse complement strand
TTGCTGGGCGCGAAGATAGTAGCAACAACTTCCGTATTAATGTGTGGGAGGGGGCGATGGACATGATCCGAGCCCGACCCGTCATTGGCATTGGCCCTGGGAATGAAGCGTTTAATAAAATCTATCCGCTTTACCAGCGGCCTCGATATACCGCATTGAGTGCCTATTCAGTTTTTTTAGAAACCCTGGTTGAAGCCGGTTTTATTGGCTTTACGGCGTTTTTGTGGATGTTGGGGACTACTTTTTATCAAGGGATACAGCAGCTACGCCGTTTGCGGATGGATATGGATGGACAGGGGTTTTGTTTGCGGTGCTGTTTGTGGGACCGGTGCGTGAGCGGGTAATGACCATGTTTGCCGGTCGCGAAGATAGTAGCAACAACTTCCGTATTAACGTGTGGGAGGGGGCAATGGACATGATCCGAGCCCGACCCGTCATTGGCATTGGCCCTGGGAATGAGGCATTTAATAAAATCTATCCGCTTTACCAGCGGCCTCGGTATACCGCATTGAGTGCTTATTCAGTTTTTCTAGAAACCCTGGTTGAGGCTGGCTTTATTGGCTTTACGGCGTTTTTGTGGATGTTGGGGACCACCTTTTATCAGGGGATGCAGCAGCTACGCCGTTTGCGGATGGATATGGATGGACAGGGGTATTGGTTGATTGGTGCGATCGCAACCTGCTTTGGCATGCTCGTCCACGGTCTGGTCGATACCGTTTGGTATCGTCCCCAGGTCAGCACCCTGTGGTGGATGTGCATGGCCATTATTGCCAGCTTCTACATTCCCCGTCGGCAAAACTACGATGAGAACGGGAAGGTGAGTTGAACTTCACCAAATTGCAGCATTAGATACAACAAAAAGGCAAGATTTTCTCAATGCTGAAGAATAGCCCATAGTCCAGTCCGACTACCCCTGGTCGGTACCTATGGCTCCACACTCTTACGCCAGGAGAATCTCCATGCCCCCTCGCAGCTCCTTTCGTTTTTCCCGTCGTCAAATCATCCGTGGACTGTTGGCGACCACCGCTTTTGGTGCGGCCACAAAACTCAATGCCTGTACCCCAGCACCCACCGCATCAACGGATGGTGCTGAGGGCACCAGTGAGGCACCGAGCGACGTGGTGGTGGGCTTTATCTATGTTGGCCCCAAGGATGACTTTGGTTATAACCAGGCCCATGCCGAAGGAGCGGCTGCCATGGCCGCTGTGCCTGGCATCAAAATCATTGAAGAAGCCAGCGTGCCCGAAACAACGGCGGTACTAGAAACCATGCGTAGCATGATCGAGATCGACGGGGCTACGGTGTTGTTCCCAACCTCGTTTGGTTACTTTGACCCCTACATGCTAGAGCTAGCGGCGGAGTTTCCCGAGGTGCAGTTTTTCCACGCGGGCGGTCTGTACCAGGATGGGGTGCACCCCAATAATGTGGGCAGCTACTTTGGCTATATTGACGAAGCCCAATACGTGGCCGGTGTCGTAGCCGGTCATACGTCCAAGAGCGGCAACCTGGGGTTTGTGGCCGCCAAACCCATCCCCCAAGTACTGCGCAACATCAACAGCTTTACCCTCGGGGCCAAGTCGATAAATCCAGCCGCCACCACCCAGGTGATTTTCACCGGAGACTGGGCATTACCAGTAAAAGAAGCTGAGGCCACCAACAGCATGGCGGATCAGGGTATCGATGTGGTCACCTGTCATGTGGACAGCCCCAAGGTGGTCATGGAAACTGCTGAGAAGCGAGGCATCTTTAGCTCTGGTTACCATGCCGACCAAAGTCCGCTGGCCCCCGATGGGTATCTCACCGGGGCTGAGTGGGACTGGGTAAGTATCTACACCTTCCTGGGAGAGCAGTTTGTTGCCGGTAAAACCCTGATGGCCGGTGACATTGACCATATTTTACGCGGTGGTTTAGCCGATAACTTCTGTAAGCTCTCGGCCTATGGGCCGGCGGTCAGTGATGAGGCCATCGCCGATGCGGATGCAGCTAAGGAGAAAATTCTCAAGGGTGAGCTGGTCATTTACGAAGGAGAGCTCAAGGACAATACGGGCAAAGCCGTTTTGGCAGCGGGTGAAAAGTACGAGCAGCAAAACATTGAGCTGGAGAAAATGGACTGGCTGATTGAGGGTGTTAAGGGCAGCATTGACGGCTGATGGTCAGTCTTTCTCAACGGGTCTCGGGCCGGGCCCGCCGCTCCTTAGAAGCCATTGTGTTGCCCGTGGCAGCCCTGATTGTCGCTCTGATTATTTTTGGGTGTTTTTGTGCTCTGGCGGGGGCAAACCCATTGGCCGTTTACGGCTCGATTTATAAGGCGGCCTTTGGTCGCTGGAGTGCCTGGCAAAATACGCTGATTCGAGCCGCCCCCTTAATGCTGACGGCCCTGTGTACGGCATTGCCCGCCCGCCTAGGACTGGTGGTTATTGGGAATGAAGGGGCTCTTGTCATGGGAGGGCTGGCGGCGGTTGTTGTCGGTTTGACCGTGGGGACATCCCTACCGCCGCTGATGGCTCAGGTGGCCATGGCCATGGCAGGTATGGTAGCTGGCGGTTTGTGGATTATGCTGGCGGGGGCTTTGCGCCACTATCGGGGGGTGAATGAAACGATCAGTAGTTTGTTGTTGAACTATATTGCGATCGCACTTATGAACCACCTGGTAGAAGGCCCTCTCCGTGACGCCACCTTCGTCACCAAACCCTCGTCCGCCCAGCTCGCCCCCAACATTTGGCTCGGCACCATACCTGGCACGCGCATTCACTTTGGTCTGTTCTACGGTCTAATCGTGTGCGTTCTAGCCTACTACCTGATCCAGCGCACAACCTTTGGCTTTGCTGCCCGCACAGCAGGGG
>JBCAWO010000169.1:0-2907 GCA_038534515.1 Cyanobacteria bacterium J06554_1 | reverse complement strand
GCAGACTACGGTATTTACACTTCGTTGAGTCAATATACTTGAACAACAAGCTGGGGATAGTTCCTGGCTTGTTTTTTAATGAAAACAACCAATATCGTAAAAATTGTTATGGGATAATGGGGTGTCATCAACCATGTTTAAGTCGAAATCTGTCGATTTCTCTAGGTCAACGTGGCTGAACGTGACCAAGGTTAAGCGATGATTGGCTGAAAACCCTCGACCATCAGCAAGGCAATACTGACCACGTCTGGGCTACTGGATAACCGCTGAGATTTTTATTGAGTTTTTCAGCAAACCCTACGTATCTTTCAAACGAGATAATTACTCGGTACCCAATGACAATTACTCTAGATTTTTTGGGCAGCCAATGCATTATAAGCAGGCTTGATAGACATATTATTTAAGGATACATTTTTTATGGCTTAGTAATGCTCTTTCGTCAGCAGCTTACAGATAAAATAATCTTGAGGATTAGTAACGCCGAATAATTTGTATGGCTCTTCTCCATCGTTGTATGACTAAAGCGACTACTGCTGAGGGTGAGGACATCCGCCGCTCCCTTAACTGGGTTACCGCCCGTCGTGGTATTCTCAAAATCTTTGATGATCATTTAGAACTTGGTCCCTGGAATCTTTTCTATAGCGATTTTGATGAGGCTATTCTCTTTAGTATTCGTCAAACCTTTATCCCCGGTTACGTCCTTAGAATCAAAACCCAAGGCATCATTTACCAGTTTGGCCTCAACTATAATCGCTTCTGGAAACAAGATCTTCCCTTTCCTGTCGAACGCCAGGCTATGAAGCTAAAACTCTCTTGGTTTAGCATTGCCATACGCGCCATTGGTCTAATTTCCCTGGGCTATTTACTCTGGCAATACTTCACCTCATAGCCCTTGATTCTGAGTTTTCAATGCCATCGCTTGTGGCAGTTATCTGCCCATTAATTCTGTTTGCCATGTTCGAACCAAGACGTATTGAGAGTGCTGCTACCTGGCTAGATCAGGACAATATCAAAATCTATACGGTGTCAGCATCTGGGAATGCTGTTGACCAATCAAGCTATAGAGAACGATTGAAAGACGTTAAACAAGCACGAACGGTCAATTGGTCTTTAACGCCATCGTTTACCATTTTTCATTCAGGTGCTTCTGCTGATTATTTGGTACTTGCTTGGTGGGGAAACGACAATGAAATGTTTACTTCTGTTTCTGTCTATGTTGACTCACAATGGATAGAAGATTCTAACCGCTATTCTTTTTGTCTGTGGGATCTTGAAATTATGTGGGCTGAGCGCAACTTCTTTGTGGAGTTTATGTACTGCGAAGCTCCAAATCTTGAATTGTATCGACAGCAGAGATTAGCAAACGTAAGATGAGGGGTTAACGCTAAGGACTAACGTCTGTAAACAATTCTGTCATCTTGTTGGCTCTCGTAAGGCTTTTTCTCACAAACACACTATTTGGATCTTTTCCATAGTCGGCAAATAGTCCCCGATACTCAAAATAATCCATAACCACTGGGTGGATGACTATGATGGTGCCTAGTGATTATCCAGGGGGCGGTTTGCAGCAATCAAGTGTATTTACCAAGCTGGTGCGAGGGGCAGGGGCAGCATTGACGATACAGGTTGTTAGTGCGGGTGTTTTGTATGGGGCCCAGGTATTGCTTGCCCGCTGGATGGGTACAGCGGCCTATGGCATCTATGACTATGCGATCGCAACTGGCATTTTCTGGGCCTTCATCGCCGGATTTGGCTTACCCACGGCGGTACTACGCTTTATCTCGGCCTATAAAGCACAGGAAGACTGGGCCCACCTGCAGGGCATGATCTGGGGCAGCTGGTGGCAGACGTTGGTGATTGGCCTGCTCACCTCCCTGGGCGGCACCGGGATTTTACTCTGGATTAATGGTGCGCGTGGACTAGGGGCCTATGCCACACCGTTGATGGTTGGCATTTGGACCATACCGGCTGTTGCCCTTATGAGTCTACAAAAAGAGATTATCCGAGCCTTTCAGAAAATTGTCCTATCCTATGGGCCATCGCTGATTATACAGCCGCTGTTGCTCATCGGGATGGCGGTAATCTGGCAGGTGCGGTGGCCGTTGACCAGTACAGTTGCGATTTCCCTATCCCTACTGTCGGCATTGCTCACACTGGCATTTCAATGGCTGCTATTTCAGCAAACCTTACCCCCAAAAATTCGCCGTGCCCGTCCCGCCTATGAGGTTGCTCGCTGGTGGAAAACGGCGGTGCCATTAATGTTATTTGGGGGCTCGTTTGTGCTGCTTAGCCAAACAGATACCCTAATGATAGGAGTCTTTTTGGATGCGAAACAGGTGGGGATCTACAGTGCGGCCCATAAAACCTCACTGTGGGTGCCATTCATTTTGGCATCCGTTAATGCAATTTCAGCGCCGCTAATTGCCTCTCTCTATGCCCAGGGTGAGCACCAGCAGCTACAGCAGCTAGTTTTGACCACGGCTCGATGGATGTTCTATCCGGCCTTTATCACCGCCGTCGGGCTAATGGTTTTTGCCATACCGATTCTGCGGCTATTTGGACCTGAGTTTGTCGCTGCGAGGGACGTATTGATCATTCTCAACTTAGGGCAGCTGGTTAACGTTGGTGCTGGTTCGGTTGGCTATTTACTCACCATGACCGGGCATCAAAACCAGTCGGTGGTAGTGATGGGGATTAGTGCCCTAGTGAATGTGATATTGAATTTGATAGGTATTCATTTCTTTGGCATTGTTGGTGCGGCTATGGCGACGGCGTTTGCCATGGCCCTGTGGAATGTGTGGCTGTATGTTTTGGTGGTGCGATATTTAGGTGTGCGTCCGTCTATTGTGGATGCGTTTCGATCTCAGACTGCTTGACGAATGGTTTCTGTTGTTTGGATTTGCTCTG
>JBCAWO010000168.1:0-3066 GCA_038534515.1 Cyanobacteria bacterium J06554_1 | reverse complement strand
ACAAGACACATACCCTACAGAGTTTTCACTTTAAATAAAATAGGGCTAACATCCTCAAACTTGCTACAAGAGATATCCAAAACAACCCTAATCAACCCCGCCGTACCCCCAATTTAATGCACCCAGGGATAACCTAGTACGTTGGGTTTTAGGGCGGCGTCCCGGCCCTAACCATGGGAAGCCCCGCATGCGATTTAGGAGCACTTACATACTTCCGGAAAGGGAACTCGGAGGGACCCCAAGCAATACCTTTAAACCCAGCCCAACCCCTCAGCCACATTCCACAAACACCCCTCCCCTCCCCACAAAAAAATCCACCCCCAAACCACTTCGATACAATAACTGCTATGCTATAAACCTCTCGGGGACCCGCCGGTTGGTAACCCATAGTGACCCCAGGGTCATCGAGAAAACTCTTGAACCGTTTGCATCTCCCAGAACTAGGATTTCCTACTTCATTCAAGACATACACTTATCCAGCCCGGACCGGAGCCAGCCAATACGACAGCTGATGGGGCAAGATTGGAGCAATCATATACATGCCATTTGACACCCTCGGCCTTTCCGCCGAACTCCTGCGTGCCGTCAACGAGCAGGGCTACACAGAACCCACCCCTATCCAAAGCCAGGCCATCCCAGTTATCCTCAGCGGGCGCGATGTCATGGCCGGAGCCCAAACTGGCACCGGCAAAACCGCAGGCTTTACCCTGCCCATGCTGCATCAGCTCAGCCAAAAGCCGATCCCTAAGGGTCGACGCCCCGTCAGAGCACTGGTACTCACCCCCACCCGTGAATTAGCCGCCCAGGTAGGCGACAGCGTAGAAACCTATGGTCGCCACCTGCCCCTGCGCTCAGCCGTTATCTTTGGTGGCGTCAAAATTAACCCCCAAATCAGACAGCTACGCCACGGTGTCGATATCCTAGTTGCCACCCCCGGCAGACTGCTCGACCATGCTAGTCAGCAAACCGTAGACCTCTCCCAGGTAGAAATTTTAGTCCTAGATGAAGCCGACCGCATGCTCGACATGGGCTTCATCCACGATATTCGTAAAGTGCTGGCCCTGATACCAGAGCAACAATATCGCCAGAGTCTGCTATTTTCAGCCACTTTCTCTAAAGAAATCAAACGGCTGGCTAGCAACCTCCTTGACCGCCCTGTGCTGGTCGAAGTTGCCGTCCAAAACGCTACGGCAGATGGCATTAAACAGGTCATCCACCCAGTGGACAAAAGCCGCAAACGGGAACTGCTGAGCCACATGATCGGCGCACATAACTGGCGTCAGGTGCTGGTCTTTACTCGCACCAAACATGGAGCCAACCGATTGGCCCAGCAGCTAGAGAAAGATGGTCTGACGGCAGCAGCCATCCATGGAAATAAAAGCCAGGGAGCTAGAACCCGCGCACTGACTGCCTTTAAGAGTGGTAAGGTGCGCGTATTAGTCGCCACCGACATTGCCGCCCGCGGTCTCGACATTGCCCAGCTACCCCATGTAGTCAACTACGAACTGCCTAACGTAGCTGAGGACTATGTCCACCGCATTGGTCGCACCGGCCGCGCAGGTAATGAAGGTGAAGCCGTCTCCCTTGTTTGTGTAGATGAGCATGGGCTGCTGAGGGGAATTGAGCGACTGTTAAAGAAAGAGCTACCCAAGGTGGTGCTACCCGGGTATGAGCCCGACCCCAGCATTAAACCCGAACCGATTCAGAACGGTCGTGGTCGCTCACAGCCGCGCAGACAGGGCAGCCCTCGCAGCGGCCGACGTAAACCATCGACCGCCCCCAAGGCAAAACGCTCAATACCTGCCCCCGTGCGTAAGGTCAGCCGTGCCAAATAGTGTGGTGTGGGGATGCGTCTAAAACGCAGGTAGGGGTGGCAACGGTTCCCCTAACCACTTTTGGGAGAAGTCATCTAGTTCACCACCCAGGCGCTTGTGATAAACAAACGTATTGACCCACTGGAGTAAATCCACCTCACCCCGACGTAGACCTATGTGGGCCGGAGATTCTTTAATGATGAACTTGCCCTCAATGTTTTTGTCGGGGTTGTTTTTTGATAGCTCTGCGGCCACCACATTACCCGTAGCAATTAGATCCACCTGACCTGAGATTAACGACGATGCCGTGAGGCTATTGTCGGCAAATCGTTCTATCTGTACGTCTTCACCAACAGCATCAGTGAGCTCAAGATCTTCTAGGGTGCCCTGGGTTACACCCACTTTATAACTGCCTAAGTCGCCAAAACTGCCTACATCAGAAATATCCGATGAGCCGTAGAGACCTGAGAAAAATGGAGCGTAGGGAATGGAGAAGAAAATAGATTTGGCCCGCTCAGGATTGGCTCCCATACTGGAGATGACCAGATCCGCCTTATTGGTTTGTAAAAAGGGAATGCGGTTGTCACTGGTCACTGGCACCAGCTCCAGATTTACACCCAGGTCTTCGGCAATTAAGTTGGCGACATCAATGTCGTAGCCTTCTAAGTTGCCGCCAGAATCTACCGAACCAAATGGCGCAAAATCTTGGGGTACAGCGATTTTGATGGTGCCTGATTCAATAATTTGGTCCAGGCTCGAAACCGTAGCCGCTTCATCCTGGGCGGTCACACTGGGGGAGCTTCCCCCACCTGTACAGGCCACAACCACCAACGAAAACACACAGGCGACAATTGCAATGGAGATGGTTTGCAACCACCGTCTGGGGATAGAAAAACCCATGGTCAAATCCTCACTCAAATCCTTGCTGGGCAAAGGAATGTACGATACGCCCACCGTAGCAGGCTGAATGGGGAGAAGTGTATCTTAAGATACAAGCTTACCTCAGTAGGTTAAGGATTTCTCTAGTTGTCGACTGGCAATAGAGATGGGAAAACAAATGCCAAAGTAGACAACGGCCGTTACAAAATAGACAAAAAACGGTTCAAACGTGACGTTGGTAATGTTGGTGGCCGAGCGAGCGAGCTCAACAAAACCGATGGCGGAGGCCAGGGAGGTGCCTTTGATCACCTGGGCTAGAAACCCGACGGTGGGGGCAATGGAACGTTTGAGTGCCTGGGGCAGTATCACCAGT
>JBCAWO010000167.1:0-3071 GCA_038534515.1 Cyanobacteria bacterium J06554_1 | reverse complement strand
GATGGATGCCGTTCGATATCGAGCACTACTAGTCAGGATTTAATATTATATTTAACAGGAATATTAGATAAGAGAACGTATCAAATATTCTAGCTAATTCTCTAAATATTAAAATACTAGAATGTTTTGATAAAAGTCCCGCATTGTTTGAGATTTATGGGATATTTTTCTATGACTGAATGCTGACTTTGCTGTATTCTCTGAATAAACTTGATAGATTATTAGATAGTATAATTTCTAATGTTTTTAAACGGGCTTTTAGACTTTTTCGCTAATAGTCCATAGGTGCGTATGACTAAGCTGCTAATCTTATAATTAGGATGACTATAAGACTGTGCTTTTAGAAATATCACTAAAATTATAAAAGCAACAGCCTTTTAATTGAATTAAAGATACTTGTAAATCAAAAACACCTGTTCATCTGTGTCAATTTTATTTATTACCCTACTGGTTAGTGGCGTGCTCCTCTCCCCCGTGGACATTTTCATCACTTATGCATTTGGTGTGTTGATGTTGACAGTCCAATAAATTCGCTAAGCTACATAGGGGTATCAATGTTGGCTTTTAGCTCACAGCAAATATCTTGATGCATTAAGACGCTCGCCGTTGCTGATCCTCGGGATGATTTTATCTACAATATGCTGTCTCATAGCATTTCTAACCGTTCGGTTCATTCTCTAAAACAGCAACGGCAGACACTTAGCTGTCTGTTGGGCCGCAAAGCATGGCCGTCTGCTACATGCATTCAGTAAATTGCGCCGCCTACAGCTGTCGCTATCTAAAGCTTCTGGCGATTATCTATGTTGCGAACTATACAAGCTTTACGCGATTGCTGATGTGTTTGTTAACTGGGCCAACGCTATAGTATTCAAGCTCAATTACGTTAGGGCATCACCACGGAGTCATTAGCGAGTGAAATATTTTTTTAAGCAGCGTTCTTTGCCTTGGATTGTTAGCGGTGTGGTGCTGAGTTTAGTTGGCATTGGTGCAGTTGTTGCCGTCAATCGATCTCGAGGCAGCGGCTATGATGTGGCGGCCCTGACCGTGCCAGTTGAAGCAACAGAAGTTACGGTACGGATCAATGCCAGTGGTGAGGTGGAGGCGTATCGCACGGTGAATCTAAGCCCCAAAAACTCAGGCATTGTGGCTGAACTTTTAGTAGAGCAGGGTAACTTGGTAGAACAAGGTCAGGTGGTGGCTCGCATGGACATTGATGACCTCAATGCTCAGCTGCGCCAAAATCAAGCCAATTTGGCCGAGGCGCAGGCTCAGCTTAAGGATTTGCAGCAGGGTGCGGATCGTCCTCAGCTGGCTCAGGCAGAGGCCAATCTAGAGGCGATAAAAGCTCAGCTCGTGGAGGCAGAGGCACAACTGAGGTTGGTGGAGGGGGATTTAGTTCGCGATCGCAACCTCTACAGCCAAGGTGCCATTTCCGAGCGTGAACTCGACAACAGCCAAAACTCCGTCGACAGCGCCCTTGCCAACATAAGCCAACTCAGAGCTCGCATTGACGAAGCCCAACAGCGCCTCAGGGACCTTGAAGACGATCCAGATCCAGAAGATATTGCCCAGGCAATTGCCCGTGTAGAGCGCGCCCAAGGTCAAATTTCAGCCATCGAAACCCGGATTGACAACACAATTATCCGCGCCCCCTTCAGCGGTGTTGTCACCCAAAAATTTGCCACCGAGGGGGCCTTTGTCACCCCAACAACCTCAGCCTCTGAAGCAGCATCAGCCACATCTAGTGCCATTGTCGCCATCGCCAATGGATTAGAAGTTGTCGCCGAAGTCCCCGAAGCCGACCTCAGCCAGATTCAAGTGGGTCAAGCAGCAGAAATTGTATCAACAGCCTATCCAGAAAGCGTATTTGCAGGGAAAGTGCGGCTAATTGCACCAGAAGCCATTGAACGCCAAAACGTCACCATCTTCCAAGTCAGAATACAGCTGGAGAACGGTCTAGAGCAGCTTCGCTCAAACATGAATGTAGATGTGGCGTTCCTCGGCAACCGTCTTAGTGATGCCCTGGTCGTGCCAGCTGTCGCCGTAGTCACCCAGGGTGGAGAAACCGGTGTCTTAGTACCCGGTGAAAACAACCGAAATATCCGCTTCCGTCCCGTCACCTTGGGTCCCCAAGTGGGGGAACAAATTCAAATTTTAGACGGTGTAACACCAGGTGATCAGGTATTTATCGACCTACCGCCCGGACAAACCCTCGACAATCTACGGTTTAACCGCGATGAACAAAACTAGACAGCACAAGGTATACCAAGATAAGAAAAAGGGGCAAAGACGCCTTGAGAGCGTTCTTTACCCCTTACTGTCACAGCAAAACTTAAAAATCGGGCGTTGCACCCTACGCAGCGGGTTAACAGCAATCAGCACCGCAGTCAGATGCAGAATATTTGAGCTTGGTCCACAAAGACAACACCAGATGAGCAAGTAGCGCCGTACGCTGCGTTCTTATTGCTCTCATTGACGATAGAACGATCATAGTGAAGTCCTCCAGAAATAGGGTGGGTAGTGCTTAGCTCAGGTGATTGCTCAACTCATTGGGAGCGCTGCTAGCTTTTGGGTAACTCAATCACAATGGTGGAACCGTTATCTTTCTTTTCCTTTTTCTTGGGCTTAGTAGTTGAAGCTTCTGAAACCAGGAAAAAGATGAAGCAAACTAGAAAGAAAGGTAAGAATGGCATTGCACAAGCTCCAAGGAGAGAGTGGTAAAAGGTGATAGACAGAATGTTTTTCTAGATCGCGGGGTAGTTAATTCTCAGCTAAGCCACGCAAGAAATTCAGCCAAATCACGCGTTTCTTATCAACAATCACACAATAACGAAGGCTTCTTACCAATACAATTTGTTTTTCTGTAGACCTGTGTTCGCTTTTGTTCAGGTCATTGCCCTCTTCTATGCAAAGGGCATTCTACTTTTGTACAAAGTTGAACGCACTCTACCCAAAAACGCCGTGATTTCATTGGAAATCACGGCGTTCATGTGATTTAGATCATTTTCACTCGAGAGCAATAGCTATGCGCACATAGTTCACGATATAGGTGATTGCTAGAACCTCTAGAG
>JBCAWO010000166.1:0-3157 GCA_038534515.1 Cyanobacteria bacterium J06554_1 | reverse complement strand
GCCTGATTTACCCACAGAGCTACTGCGCAAAAACTTAACTTCTGTCTGCCAGGGAATGGCCTCTATGCTCAGCGATGTCCAGGAATTGGGGCGTTTTCGCTTAAAAGAAGTCACAGTTCAGGTGGAAGTCACCGCCGAGGGTGGCATTGAACTGGTGGGGACAGCTAAGTTAGGTGGAACCGGTGCTATTACCCTTACCTTCTCGGAGTAGTACATGAAAAAACGCCGAGCGCTCCTGGTTGGAGTTCCTGAGTATGAAAGCAGTGCCCTCGAAGATTTACCTGTTGTCCGCCGTGATTTAGAAATTCTCCATGCTGCTGTCGAACAATCCGACTACAGCGTGCGGACCATGGGCACAGAAGGTATTGATCAAACTGGCCAAAATAAGCTTTTGAGAGCCTTTCGCAGAGAACTACTCCATGCCAGAGGGCTGGATGTTCTGCTGCTCTATTTTTCGGGCCACGGCATCCACTATGAGGGCAGCGACTATCTGCTACCGTCAGATGCCGATTTTGACGATCCGGCTTTTGTTCAATATCTGATTACGCCCGATGCCCTGAGCGATGCCATTGACCAGTGCGATGCTAAAACCATTGTGTTCTTTATCGATGCCTGTCGCCATGGCGTCAAACTAGGCACCAAAGAAATTGGTTTAACCAATTGGAGTCGTGGTGAGGTTAGAAAAGCCCATCATCGCAGCTATGTTTTGGTATTTTCCTGTGGTCCAGGTCAGGTCAGCCAGTACGTAGCCAGTGAACGTGGCGCTAGCTTATTTTCTACAGCCTTGGCAGACGTAATGGGTGTCGACCATCCGGCGACTACGCTAGGCGAAGTTTTAGACATGACTCAGCATAGACTGGCTGAGCTAGTTACTGAAAACGGTAAACACCCTCAAGATATCTACCGCGCCTATGAAAGTGTGGTGGGAGACGACATCGCTGCCAGAGTTATTTGTGACAGTGCCGCTACATCCAAACAAGAAACGATTGCTGCGTGGACAGACGCTGTTTTACAGTCTTCTCTCTGGCCTGAAACAGAGGTGCATCAACATTGTCCGGTCAATGCTCTCAAAAATGAAGTTAGCAAAGTAGTCGGTGTTTGTTGGCAGCAGTGGCAGACGGCAATTAGAGCTTTTCCAGATGATGCTTGGCGGGATGAAAAATTACCGATTCGAGTGCTGGAAGCGCTAGAAATGCTGGTGCTGAGGTCGAATCCTGCTGTCCAGTTGTCAGCTGCCGAAATTGCTCTGGTTATGGCGGTTCCCTTTGTTCGTGAGGCCGTTTTGGCCAGCAGCATTGTCCAGGCTGCAGCAGTGGATCCGTTGTCTCTGGAGCGAGTTAATTCAGAGCACACATTACGGCAGGCGCTGGAAAAGATTCATCAGACCCAACAGCGATTTGAACGTAAAGCCAAACGACTACAGGACCAAAATCGTCCGAAGAATAAAGATGCAGTCATGACCTGGCTACTGCATCAGTGTCTATTCAAAACCCTGGAGGTTTGGCTACCAGTTTCCCAAGGTGGCTATCTGGCTGATGAACTGATCACATCGCTTGGGAGTGCCCAGGGGCAATCGCGGTTAGTCAAAGAAACCCTCAGACCGCAGCGTCTGCTTGAACTGGCCTATTGCATGTATGCAGACCTGGAGCGCATCGATAATGATGAGCGTCCCACTGCTTTGCAGAACAGGCGAGTTGTCGGTTCCTATCGAGAAGAGCAGGTGGTGCGCGAAAAGATAGTGGCTTACCTGCTGCAGCTAGCGGGGCTGCTGGCCATTGATATCCGCAAGCTACCGGAGGTGCTGGTGGATCACATCGGTCTAGCGGATCCCTTAACGCCTGAGCAAGTGCTCCGGGTGATCAATCAGGCCCGTTGGAATCCGGTGGGGCGGGGACGTACTCTCACGGTTACCTGTCAGCATCCCGCCATTGATTTAGCCCTGACTGACTATGTCAAAAGTCTGGACGATGTGCTTTCCCATATGCTGCGGCGCGTGGCTGATAATCATGGGGGCATGGCAGCACTAACGGGGCTGCCAGCCTATTTACAAGCCGACGGTATTGCAGCTGCTAAACGGGCTAATGGCAGTCCGGTTTATCAAATTCCCCATGTCAAATTTCAGCTAGCCCATGACGAAGTGCGCGAGTTGCTGATGGGTGAGCAGCTCTACGGTGACCCGATGCTGGCAATCCGTGAGCTGTACCAAAATGCGCTAGATGCCTGTCGCTATCGGCAAGCACGGCTTCAATATTTAGAACAAACAGGAGCATTGCCAGCGGGGCAAGACTGGGAAGGACTCATCCTGTTTCGTCAGGGTAAGGATGAAAACGAGCGGGCCTATATTGAGTGCGAAGATAACGGCATTGGCATGGGGATGACCCATCTGTCGAAATGCTTTGCTCGGGCGGGACGTCGCTTTGCTGACCTGCCAGAGTTTATTGAAGAACAGGCAGAATGGCTCAAATGTGATCCCCCCATCAAGCTTTATCCTAATAGCCAGTTTGGCGTTGGAGTCCTGAGCTACTTCATGCTGGCGGATGAAATCGAAGTAGAAACCTGCCGGTTAGATCGGGATGGAAACCCTAGTCAGCGATTACAGATACGTGTACCGGGCAGCAGTGGGCTATTTCGAGTGCAAAAGCTCGGATTAGGGGATGATACTGGCACACGAGTACGCCTTTATCTCAATCGTACGCATCACAAAGGTCAACTAATTTCCTGCATTGAAACCTTACGAAAACTACTGTGGGTCGCTGAGTTTAAGACAGAAGTTAAACAGTTCGGAAGATACGAAGTTTGGGAGCCTAATTGTCTAAGACATCCCTATTATCCTGACAGCTATTGTTTGGATATCGAGGACACAGATATTTGGTGGGTTCCAGAAAGTGAGTATTGGTATCTGAGAAATGGATGTGTTTTATCTGATGGACTGTGGACAGCTGAATTACAAGCTGGATTTATATTCAATCTGCGTCAAGGGCATTTACCCAAACTAACAGTTGATCGTAGACGAATTGTGGAATGGGACTATGCATGGGTACGTGAATCTTTGCTTCAGCACTGTGCTCCATTATTAAATTGGAAATATCTAGATCTGTGTCTACTTTGGAAGCTAGAAAAAAAACAATCACAGGTTGCTTCAAAGATTCTGCAGATG
>JBCAWO010000165.1:0-3424 GCA_038534515.1 Cyanobacteria bacterium J06554_1 | reverse complement strand
TCTTTTCACGTTGTACCTGATACGGTATCTGTCATCCTATCTCTGAATCCTACACCACCAACGTTAGGGGTTAATTGTAAGCGCCTAAAGATTTAATTTGAATTTTCCGCCAGTGGACATCGGCCTTGCGATCGGTGCAAAATTCCAAGATTCTTAGAAATGGTTGGTTGTGTAGGGCCAAGTCTTTAATTTGGTTGGTTAGTTGCTCCCATGTCTTGATGAGAATGTGCTGGACGCCATAGGCATGACACAGACTTGCGATATTGACTGTTTGGGGAGTGGCAAAGTACTTTTCAAAGGGGGGCTCAAAGTTTGCAATGGGCAGCATTTCGAAAATGCCCCCACCTTGATTGTTGATCAGAATAACGGTGAGCGATCCGTTTAAGTAGCGGGCGTTTAACAGACCATTGGTGTCGTGGAGAAAGGCCAGATCGCCTGCGAGTAAGAGACTATTGCGGTTGTTGTGGGCAATGCCCATAGCGGTAGATAAGGTGCCGTCAATGCCGTTAGCCCCTCGGCTAAAGTAGGGCTGAATATGGCGGTCGTTGGGCTGCCAGAAGGATTCCATATCGCGGATGGGCATGCTGTTGGCAATAATCAAGGGGGTATCTTGGGGGAGATGCTGGGACAGTAGCCAGGAGATTTTTCCTTCGAAGGGCTCGTCGAGGGATCGAAGTGTGTGGGTGATTTTTTTTTGAAGGGTGCGATCGCAATCAATCCAATTCTGACAATACTGGCTTATTTGCTCATCTGGCTTTTTAAGCATCTTTTCTGAAGCAATTAATTTTCCTAAGTGTTCTACAGATACCTCCAAGTGTTGAGTTCTGCCATGGAGAGGATCTACATTTAGTGAGTGGGAAGTCACCTGATAGGTCAACGGTTGATGCTGATACAGCCACTGGCGTAATACCTTACTAGTGGGCAGTGGCCCTAACTGAATCACATAATCTGGAATGAGGGCATCAGCATTGTGGCGTAGCAAGCTATCGTAGGTGCTGATGAGATAGGGGGTTAGAGACTGGTAGTTACGTAACGGAGAAAGGCTCTCTGCTAACACTGGCCAGCCTAAGGTGCGAGATAACTGGGCAAGGGCACGACAGTAGTTTTCTGGATTCTGGGGCTGTGCTGGTCCAGCAATAATAAGCCCTTGTTGGCTACGAGACCAATGTTCTAAAAGCTCTTTGGGAATTGGTTGGCTAATTTGCCCTAGTGTAGGTGGCAAAACAGCTGCAAAAAAACTGTTTTCATCTAGTGGTTGTTGTTCTACAGACTCAGACAGTGGAGCTAAAGGATCCCTAAAGGGACAGTTGAGATGAAACGGCCCCGGTATTGGTGATAGGGTTTGTACCCAAGTATTCACCATGGTTTGTCGAGCATAGCCTAAGAGTTCTACGTCAGGTATAGCCATTTCACCATAGCCGTTTACAAAATGACTAAATAACTTTTGTTGATCGATCGTTTGACCTGAGGCACAAGCCCGCATTTCTGGTGGTCGGTCAGCGGTCAATACAATCAGGGGAATATGACTTTCTTTTGCTTCAATGACTGCAGGAAAAAAATTGGCACCTGCGGTACCTGAGGTGCAGACAATTGCTACCGGTTGATGCAATCGTTTAGCACATCCTAGGGCAAAGAAGGCCGCTGAACGCTCGTCTAAAATAGGGATAGTTTCAATACTGGGATGACGAACCAGGGCTATGGTGATTGGTGTAGATCTTGAGCCAGGACAGATAATGGCTGTGGTGAGCCCTAGTCGACTGAGGGTCTCAACCATGACTGATGCCCAGAGGGTGTTTGTGTTGCGATAGTCTAATGTATTCACACCAAAGTCCCTAGCAATGCCTGTAGCTTGAGTTTGACTTCTGCTAACTCGCTGCGAGGGTCTGACTGGGCAACAATTCCGGCACCCGCAAATAGCCTCGCCTGACGACCATCAATTAGGGCAGAACGAATACCAACGATAAATTCGCTATTACCATTGGCATCAATCCAGCCGATGGGAGAAGCATAGAGTTCTCGGTCAAAGGATTCTGTTACTTTGAGCAGCTGACTGGCTGTCGCTCTTGGTAATCCTGCAACAGCAGGGGTAGGATGTAAAATCTTGACTAAGTCTAATGGAGTGAGGCTACGGGGTAACGATGCCTGAATTGGCGTGTGTAAATGTTGAATGTTTGCTAAGCGCAATAACTGCGGTGAATCAGAAAATCTAGGTGTGAGGCCTAGCCGGATAAGTTGTTCTACGATAAACTCAACAACAACTCTATGTTCATAACGTTCCTTTGAGCTGTTTAGGAGTTGCTTAGCAATGTGATGATCGGTTTCGACTGTATTACCTCGCGGTGCAGAACCCGCCAGTGCATCGGTTGTGAGCTGTCGGTTGTGAGCTGATGTCGTAATGCTTAACAATCTTTCAGGACTGGCTCCGATGAATACGGGACCTTTGCCATTGCTCAATGAAAAGACGTAACAGTCGCTATAGGCTGTCCCAAGCGCTTTGAGAGATGCTGGGATGTTAAAAGGATTTGCAGACAGCACGTCAAGGGCATCTGCTAGAACCACTTTGCGCAGATCGGCTCCTTTTAGGGTAGGGAGTACATTGCTGACCATTTGTTCAAAATTGCCCACCTCCCTGACGACTTTGGGCGTCTGTATGGTGGTGGGGGATAATAGACGGCGGGCAGACGTTTTCGCCACATTTTCTAGGGCTTGAATCCGTTGTTTGATGTCATCGACAAGACGGGTGATATTAACGTCATCATCAATGAGATAGTTCAGACTAGCGGTCGTCTGGCCGTCGCGTTGAAGGATTTGTAACTGGGGAACGAACACTTGAGCGGCATCGAACAGACCAGCGGCCTGGTCAAAAAAGGTAAATCCACACAGAAAATACGGTTTGATGATAATATCGCTCTGATTTGATACTAGAATGCGACGTTTCCAGACATCTACAAACTGTTGCATGCGCTCAAATCGGTCGGAGCCGGCAGCTCGCTGAGCAATAGTTATCCCTAGACCTAAAAAAGTGTATTTGGCTGTTGAATAGTAGAAATGTATTGGGTATGTGCCTTCTAAGGCCTGTAACGCTAACCAAGGTTCGATGGAACTAATGGGTAATGTCAGATTGGCGAGTTTGGCATGCTGATGGTAGGTTGCCTGTCGCTGGCAATCTGACAAAAATCCATGGATTTCTTTACACCGTTCGAATAGGTCAGACTGATAGGGTGCAACGGTCATAAATAGAGCTTAAACAGGTTTTTTAAATGGTGAAATATTCCTACAGGTAACATACTTTTAGGTATATAAGCTAGCTGTTCAAGACGCATGTAAAGAGTCATGAATCCTTGGGGTAGGGCAAACGCATACTCGGAATGGGAATATCAAGGGGTTTTGCGCGTTAAGTAATCCCCATGTCTGCCCCCGATAA
>JBCAWO010000164.1:0-3506 GCA_038534515.1 Cyanobacteria bacterium J06554_1 | reverse complement strand
GACCCAATTAGCTATTAGATATCGAAGCCCCCTCCCGTCCCCCAATTCTGGGGGAGGCTAGACTCAAAGCCCCCAGAGTTGGGGGTTTGGGGGCAAAATCTGCGAAGTTAAACCGTTTTTTATGTCTTATAAAAGCTTGAGTTCACCCACTTAGATACTAATGACCAATAGTATCTAGGGAGGTTGATCATTAGGCAAAATCAGCTGCGTGGGGTCCCTCCGAGTTCCCTTTCTGGAAGTAGTCAAGTTATCTCAAATCGCATACGGGGCTTCCCCATGGCTAGGGCGGACCACCGCCCTAGAACCCTCGGAAAAATATCAATGATATCCCTAACAGCGTATTTGAGTGGTGGGTGAGGTGGTTTAGAATTTTGCGCGCTGCGACAAAATTCTAAAAGGAGACGTTATCTCACTTTCTGTTAGGTGAAATATTCGTGGAGATAGCCTATCTAAATTTCTCAAAGACCATCAACGGCCAGATCGGTCTCACTGGCAGATGTTATTTGCTGCTTCAACACTATCAAAATAACACTTGCCACCAGACCTCCGGTGATTAAGTACAGCCACAGATTCATACCGACTGTTTCTGGATGGTCCAATGCCCAGCCCCCGATGGCAGGGCCAATGGTGAATCCAATGGACCAGCATTGAGATTCTAGGGAGAAGTAGATACCGCGTAGGTTTTCTGGAGACATTTCACCGATGAGGGAGATACCGGCGGGTGAGTATAAAATCTCGGCTAAGGCGATGAGGCTAAAGGCAATGATGGTAAAGAATAGCGCTTTGGCTGGAGTGATACCGACAATCCACAGTAGGAAAAATCCTCCACTCCAGAGGATCAGGGAGAAAAGTAAAACGGAAACGTGGTTGACGGCTTTGACCAGACGGGTAATGGGTAGCTGTAAGACAATTTTTAGAAAAACTTGCCAGACAAAAAAGTAGCTAATCCATTGCTCTGAAAAGCCGGTTTCGGTGTTGCCGTGGGGGATAAAGTTAGCCAGATAGAGGGGTAACGTGGCAGTATGCTGGGCAGCGTAGATAGTAAAGATAAGATTGGCGCTGAGGAAGATAAGCAGGTTGCGATCGCACAGTGCCTGCCACCAGTCTTGCCACACATTACGAACATCAACCTGGGGCTGTCGCGTTTCTTCAATGGCGACATAAATTACACCGACAAATAAAAGATAGGTCAGACCTTTAAGGATAAATAAGGTGCTGTAGCTACCGGCCATAGCCACATACTGCCCCGCCAGCAGCGCCCCCAACCCCAGCCCCAAATTATCGACAAGCCGGGTGAGGGCAAACGCCTCTGTCCGATTTTCGCTCGTGGTTAGGTCCGTTGTAACCGATAAATTTGCTGGCCAGTACAGGCTGACACCTAAGCCCAACAACAGATTGCCAGCAACCAGTAGGGGAAAGGTCTTAGCAAAGGCCAAACAAAAACAGGCAAACGCCGTTATGGTTGCCGACAGCATCAGCGTTCGCCGCCGTCCCCAAAATTCAGAATCAATAGAATAGCCAGACCAGAATCGCCCCACAATGCCAGCCAGACCGCTGCTACTCAGGGCCAGCCCCACCTGGGTAGGCGAAAACCCTAGCTCGTTAACAAAATAGATAGACGCATAGACCAGGGTAAATCCTTGACCGATGTACAACAGCAGTTGACCGGTCGCTAAAATCCATATTTCACGTCTGAGTTGGGGCAGCCAATCTAGCAAATCAATATCACTCCACGGAGTCTATTACCATTCTCATCGGTACTAAAAGGTTTGTAAACAAACTTGTAGAGAAACCAAGGACTAGCAAGAGGCATTGCGAAATAATCGCTAAATGTAACGCAAACGTCCTAATGCACCAAGACGTTTGCGCGTCACATTGGCGTTGTAGCTTGATGCTTTTAAGGAATATGAACGAATTTAACCAATGTGACCAACGTTATAAAACAGAATACGTAATCGTTATACTGCCTTAGCAATCAGTTGTAGCGTGGAGTACCCCATGGTTAAATCCGTTCAGTCCCCAAAATGGTGGCAAGAGGGCGTCATCTACCAGATTTATCCGCTTACCTATGCTGATGGCAACCAGGACGGTACCGGTGATTTGCAAGGCATTATCCAACGGCTCGACTATTTGAACGACGGCGATCCAGAGAGTGCCACGTCTCTGGGTATCGATGCCATCTGGCTATCCCCCATCAACAAGTCACCCATGGTGGACAACGGCTATGATATTGTTGACTACCAGGATATTTGCCCTACATTTGGCAGCTTAGACGACTTTGACGAACTGCTTACCAAAGCACACCAGCGCGGGATCAAAATAATCCTGGACCTGGTGGTCAACCATACATCCAATCAGCATCCCTGGTTTTTAGAGTCCGCTTCTAGCCAAGATAATCCCAAAGCAGATTGGTATCTTTGGCAAACACCGTTTGAAGGTCAGGAACTACCCAACAACTGGCAGTCTTATTTTGGCGGCACCGGTTGGAAATACTGCGAAGCCCGCGATCAGTTTTACTTCCATACTTTTAATAAAAATCAGCCCGATCTCAACTGGAAAAATCCCGATGTGCGCGCTGCCGTGTACGACATTGTGCGATTTTGGCTAGATCGTGGTGTTGACGGCTTCCGTCTAGATGCGTCCAGCGTTTACAGCAAAGACCCCTACTTTCGCGACAACCCGCTTAAGTATGAAGCCACAGATAAAAATAATTACAACAACTATCACCATCTCTACGATAAAAATTTGCCTGAAAACCATCGAATTATTCAGGAAATTCGAGCCGTTCTAGATGAATATGACAATCGGCTTTTAATTGGAGAAACCTTTATCGACAATCGTATTTACGACTCTGTCATCTTTCACGGGATAAACAATGATGAGCTGCACCTGGCAATTACGTTCGAATTTCCCTTTAGCCCCTGGTATCCAGGCTATTTGCAACGGGAAATTGAGAAAAATGAAATTATCGTACGCCCTGGTGCCTGGCCCTGCTACTTTCTAGACAATCACGATATCCCTCGACATCTCTCTCGCTGGATTGAGTGCAGCCTGTGTGTGGATTCTGAGGCCATTGCTAAAGCGGCGGCCACACTGTTATTAACGGTGCGGGGTACGCCACTGCTTTACTATGGTCAGGAATTAGGCATGGTGGATAATACAGATATTCCTGAGGATAAGCTGCAAGACCGTGCTGTTGCCCAAAGCGACGCTGAGGAAACCCCTTCTTCACGAGACGGAGCCCGCACCCCCATGCAGTGGGACGATTCTTCCCAGGCGGGGTTTAGCTTTGGCAAGGATACAGAGCCCTGGCTGCCTGTGCATGAAAACTATCCAGAGTTAAATGTACAAACCGCCTTACAAAAACCAGATTCTATTCTGAATTTTTATCGTCAGCTGTTGCGAGTACGTAAACAGAGCGAGGCCTTACGTCGAGGGCAGTGGCGGACTTTAATCCATTATCCCCATGAGCATCTGGCATACCTACGAGAAACTGAAAACGAAAC
>JBCAWO010000163.1:0-3601 GCA_038534515.1 Cyanobacteria bacterium J06554_1 | reverse complement strand
CGTTACAACGGCTAGTGGCGATGTAGGTAAATTAGCCTGTGTTACTCTGTTGCCTGCAATTGACCCCGGTGAATTGCGGACTGTATTGCTGGTTGGGGACTATGGTTCCGCTCAAAGCGACCCACCCGTCACCGTTGAGATTATTGGCAACCTTCATTCAATTGACAACACAGTCAACTTTAAAGGAGCCTTAGCCGAAGTCACGCCATTAGATTCAGGTCCGACGCTGATCCTCGCTGAGACGTTACCCAAGACAACATGGCGCTTGGGTCGTGAATCCGATGGCAGCGGTGGTTCTAGCACGGGGTGTCCCACCGAGGGAGTTCAGCAAATTGTGCGGGTTGTCTGGGCAGGGGGTGTGACTACTGCTAACAATGAAGAACCAGGAGAATTTGAGCGCAATGCATATAGCGTTACTGTGCAAAATGCCGATGGTTCAACTACTAATGTGACTCCGTTTGCCCTGGGAGACCTGACAGATAATGATAACAACCATGAGCTTTGTCTAGACACAACTGATACACCCGTTTCTGTTTCATTTCCCGCAGGCTATTTCACTGATCCAAACAACGACTTAAATCCCGCCACAACCGTTGAAGTTATCCAGCGTTGACCAAAACAATAAAGGCTTATCCTTAAAACTCTAACGTAGGGCCAGAGTGCAATTGTAATAGGCAGTTGAATTCAATCCATCACCATCCCGTTGATTCGGATCAATGCTGTCTTCTAGGGCTTTAAATCGATTGTCTGGAGCAAGGTGAGTACTTGGAACTCGGGGGGTGACCCGCCTTGCTCCCCTAGCTTCTGCATGAAGTCTGGCATGGCCGATTGGGCATAACCCGCATTACCCATCATGTTCAGGCCCCGTTGGTCTGCATCATATCCATCTTCACGACTGTTGGGACGCGATAGGAGAAGTTCTGCACCAATCTCTGCGTCTCACTACTATCAAGTCCCACAGCCGTCATCAGTCACTGACGCGCTGCATCCGCAAGAATTTGTTCTAATAGATGATTGCCATCAATAAATAAATTCGTATCAGGTGGAAAGATTTCTCTCATAAGTTGTCAGGGATTTTTCGAGCTTTGCGAGAAATAAGTTTGCAAGTAACTTAATGTGAACCGTTTGGTTTCAGACACCAAGCGTTGTCGAAACTTAGTCTCTTGCCCTAGGGAAAGCCACAGAAGCGTCCCAATTGTTTTGACAAGAACGAAGGCGATCGCATTGCAGTCCGATTCTGTTAAGTTTGCATCCCATCGGGCATGCTCGCGAGTCCAATCCTCAATAAGCTGGGCATCTAATGCCTCTTCCATCCGTTCGAGTTCTGGCAAAGCCCCTTGAGCTTGGGCAAAGATGGCGAGATAGCCTGGATGCTCTGCGTAGAAGCGTTCGATCGCATCCACAAGCTCCTCCACGTAATCGGGCAAAGAAATGGGTAAGTCTCTCTCAGTTGCTGAGGTTAATAAATGTTCGCGTAGGAGCTCCCCATATCGCTCGGCAAGTGCGTACAGTATGGCGGCCTTGTCTGGAAAAAATTGGTAGAGCGTACCGATGGGAACCTGCGCGCGAGCTGCAATGGCATTGGTGGTAGCGGCAGTATAGCCGCCTTCAATCAGGAGTTGCTCAGCAGCATCCAGTATTCGATTAACTCGTTCTCGACTGCGGGCCTGCCTGGGCTTACGACGCATTTTTGGGGGCTGTGAGGCAGATTCCGGCATGCTCAAATTGACTCCATTTGGATTCTTACGGGAATTAATCCCGCATCTGTTGACAAATCCTGATTCCTTATTGTAGCTTTAGAGCAAACGTGAGCATTAGCTCATGTTTTGACCATGGCTACTGTTTTGACCATGGCTACGAATTCTGGAATTAAGCCTCTAGGGGCGTCCCAAATGACTAAAGGTGATTTCTCATGGCCAACCGACCAAAGGTCGCTGAGAAGAATCATTGAAATCTCCAAGCAGCCTAAGTTTGGGTTGTCTGGGATAAGAAACGCTGAAACCTCTTATGGGAGAGGGTTAAACCTTGGCCACGTCCAGAACTGGAGTTTTTCCGGCAGGAGAAACGATAGGTTTCAACTTGGACGTGGTTTACAGCTATGTTGTCTCACGCAACTGAACCAGGCCGACTTCCGACTGAAGAACCTTACAGGAAAAAATGATGGATACAGCTACCTACCCCTGGCCGACGGGCAGAAGCACGCGCGCCGCTTTCGAGGAACGATTCGGTTCTGAAAACGCCGATTTTATGCAGAAGGCGATGCATATCGGCGATCCGCTTGCTGACGCAGTCGTTGCGGCCATCCACGAGGACAACAAGGTGCGAGCCCAGCTTAATCAAGGTGTGAAAAATGGCTTAGCCTCTGTTGAAAACCCGCATCCAGCTGTTGCTGCTTTGCTAACACAGTGCGAGACCATGCCAGACTTCAGCCCCTTCTTGAGCCAAGAAGAGCTTCAGACGCTGGTAACAAAAGGTCCTATGTCGTGGTACATCCTTCCGGTAATTGTCACTGACCTCGCACTCACTGCTGGCTCACTTATGCAGCTTTACTCATCTGTTCCCATTGCAACTATTCTGGCTGCAACAGGTCGGCTCGTTGAGGGTGTGGGGCGTCGAATTGCAGAAACCGGGCAGTGGCTTGATGCGGCCATGTATCCCGGCAATTGCCTCTTGGGTCGCCCAGGATATGTTGAGACGATTCAGGTGCGTATGATCCATGCTTACATGCGTTCAGGGAGCTTGAAAAAGGGCTACGACACAGTGGCTTTGGGGATGCCGGTATCTCAATGCGATTTAGCCTATACCTGGTCTAGCTTTACGATAACGTCCCTGATCGCCGCCGAGGAAATGGGGTTTAGCCTGACGCCATCCGAGAATGCGGAGATCTATAAATTTTGGTGGTATCTCGGACATTTACTCGGCATCGATCCCCGTTTTTATGTCGGCATCACCAACCACAATCAGGCAACGCAGAGCTTCTTAATGCAGGACATGGTCAAAGGCAATATCTCAAGTGACGGCGGCCTTCTGGCTAAGGCAAGCAACGATATTACTGTCCAGGCTTCAGCAGATAAGTTCCAAATCGATGCCGATCCCATGGAGGTTATGGAAAGTTTGGCCCAACGTTTTCACGGTCAAGCCGTTTGTAATAGTTTGGGTATCCCCTTTCATGACGAAACCTATTACAAGCTACGTTCGTTCATAGCAGTACTACGTAGCGATCACGCAAAGCTGCGAAACAACCCAGAAGAATGGAACCTAGCAATCAGTGAGAATCTCAAGGAAATCTCCGATCGCTTAGGTGCTGGTATTGGTGGGCCGACATCCTATCAAGCTGCCGCTGCTGGCACGTTAGACTCCCATGTAATCTAAATTCTGTTCCAAATTATGGACAAAAAATTCTATGTAACAGCAAAATTCACAGCCAAAGAGACTCGGGTGACAGACATGATCACTCTGCTTCAGAAGCTTACAGCCGAGACAAAATCTGAAGCTGGGTGTTTGGATTATGGCTACTACCAATCTTCAGAAGATTCCAGAGTTTTTACCTCGATTGAAGTATGGAAAACCCCTGAAGCTGAAGCCGCTCATTGGGATACCC
>JBCAWO010000162.1:0-3646 GCA_038534515.1 Cyanobacteria bacterium J06554_1 | reverse complement strand
TCCCAGAACCGAGGACGCAAACGACAGCGTCTTGTCCTTGAATGGCTTGCTCTACGGATGAGAGATTCATAACATCTCCCTGAAATAGCGTCAGATTAGGGTGCTGGATATCGAGCTTAGCGGGCGTGCGAGCAAAAGCCGTGACGGCATGGCCCTGTTCTAACGCTTGCTCTACGACCTTTTCTCCAACAGTTCCAGTAGCACCAAAAATTACAAGTTTCATTGCGGTTGTCTCCAAAGTTTTGACGCTTTTAGCTTAGGAAACCTGCCAGCCCATAGCTGTCAACTTCTTGCGGAACTATCACAATCTTGCGATGGGTTGACGAATTTTGCTTGAAAGAGCGATGAAAGTGCCTATGAATACCATCACAACGGCAAATATCGAATATATTTGAATACAAATAGCGTTGGACTAAGCCATGAATCACACGGCTATAAAAACGACTAAAGCGCAGGCACACGTTCAAGTCAATCTGCTGCAAGATCCGTCTGGGGAGGCGCATTGCCTCTTTGAAGGTGAGCACTCGCTATTTATATCGCTGGCGGCTCGCCCAGTGCATTATTTACAAACGCAGGACGGTAAAACTCACACGGGCTTGTACCAACGAGGAGAGATGTTGATTACCCCAGCAAATACACCGCTGTTTGTGCGGTGGGAGGGGGATGAGCACTGTCTGCAAATTCGGCTGACTGAGGAATTTATGCGGACTGTTGCGAGAGAGACGGTGGTTGGGGATTGCGATCGCATCACTCTAAAACCCGAATTCCAAGGCCGCAATCCTCAGCTCGAATCCATTAGCACAATGCTGCTAAACGAACTTCAACAAGGGTCATTGTCCAACCGTCTTTACGTTGATTCTCTCTCCAATATTCTGGCCGTGATCTTGCTTAGGCAACATGCCACAACCAGACCCCATCTGCCAGTTTACGAAGGCGGATTACCACCACGCCAGCTACGACAAGTATTAGACTATATCGACGCTCATTTAGATCAAGAGATTAAACTTACTGACCTTACTCAACTGTTGGACATGAGCCAATATCATTTCAGTCGTCTTTTCAAACAGTCTCTGGGCATATCGCCCTATCAGTACCTGCTTCAGCAACGAGTAGAGTGCGCCAAGCAATTGTTAAAAAATACAGATCGCTTAATCACTGACGTTGCCTTAGCCTGCGGCTTTAACAACCATAGTCATTTGAGCAAACAGTTTAAACAACTCACTGGAATGACACCCAGAGCTTACAGGTCAAGTTAGCTTTTGCTAAGATCTGTCTGACTTCGTATCTGGCTTGACCCCGGCCACGGCTAAGCACATTCGTCTTGACCAACCAGTCCCATATTTAAAGGCACTGACGACCTCAAATCCTGTTGTTTGTAGAAGTAAACCTAGCCGGTCAGCGGTATATCCTCGATGGTGCCAATGAAAAGACATGAGCGCTTGACCTAGCCCCTTGCGAGTGACTGACCCAATGAGCGGAGCGCCCGGTTTCAACACTCGATTCATCTCACGTAACGTTTCTACGGGTTCAGCCATGTGCTCTAAGACATGGGCAAAAATGACCGCGTCAAAGGTCTCATCGGCAAAGGGAAAACGCCTTATATTCCCACATCTCAAATCGAGAGATGCGCAGCGGTTTTTCAAATTCTGTTGGGCCTGAATCAACATAGGATAGGAGATATCAACACCGGATATGTGGGCTGGCTGACCGACACTTTCTAAAAGTGCCAGACTGAAGGCTCCTGTTCCTATCCCGCAGTCGAGAATTTTTGATGTCTGATCAAGATGGCTCAAGTGAGTGCGCACGGCCTGACTTTTGAACAGCAGATGATAACCGTGGATCTGTCCTAGACGGGCTAAATTGTCTTGCCATTGAGGGGCGGAGGCATCATAGAGCGAGCGGAGGGTATCAATGCTAGGAGCGGCTTCCCATCGGTCTATTGTGCGGTCTATTGTTGGGAGGGCTGTTGGAGTTGTTGTATTTAATGGCATGACTAAACTGGCCCTCTTGTTGCAGAGGGCTATAGAGTTTGTTGATTGGATTCAGTCTTTTAGTTGTTTATTCAGGCTTTTTGGCTACGATGAATACCGCCTTGCCTTTGCCCGGTTGCCATTGGTAGTCCAGTTCAAATCCGGCCCGAGTCAAGCTATCTGCCAATTCTTTTGCAGTGAAGACAGCGACAAAGGGAAAAAATCCGAGGAATCGACCAATGGGCGCGATCAGCTTAAACCAGCTCTGTGTGTCTCCCAGGCAAACGGTGTTGGTGACGAAGAAGCCACCGGGTTTAAGCATTTGATATACATGTGCGATCGCAGCTTCTTTGTCTCTTAGCAAATGCAAAATACTGAGGCCTAATATCACATCGAGGCTTTGATCAGGAATATCAAGGTCTTCAATGGTCGCCTGTTCAAAGGTTACGTTTTGGATGTTCTCCGCTTCGGCTTTTCTCTGGGCGATCGCAATCATCTCGGCAGAGAAATCAATAGCGCGAATATGCTTCACATAGGGCGCATGAATAATAGCTGTTGACCCCGTACCGCAGCCGATTTCCAGTACTTCCATATCAGGCCGAAAGTAGCTCTGGGTAACTGCTAGCTTCTTCTGGTAAGCAGCTTCATCAGCGATAGGCTGCTTAGAATATTTGTCGGCAATCTTGTCCCAAAATTGACTTGCTTGAGCCATAGTTCAACTCCTAAGTATTGTCGGTAGTCCTAAAGCAGTAAGGATAGAATAAGACACGATGCTATCCATTTTGACTCATGGTAGACCAAGTACCGGCATGTCCTGCTTGCGACTCAAAGCAAGTCGTCAAAAACGGTAAAATTCACAACGGAAAACAGAATCATAAATGTAGAATTTGTGGCCGCCAGTTTGTTGAAGACCCTCAACAAAAGCGGATTAGTGATGCCACTAAAGCCCTCATTGATGACCTCCTGCTAGAGCGGCTGTCGATGGCTGGAATTGCCAGAGTAGCAAAGGTTTCAGAGCCTTGGCTACAGCAGTACGTAAACGAAAAATATGCCGAGGTGCCACGTCAGGCAAAAACAAGAACTCAAAAAAAGGGCGGCTAACATTGGAGTGCGACGAAGCTTGGTCGTTCGTTGGCAACAAAGGCAATAAACAGTGGATCTGGTTAGCGATTAACCGAGACACTAGAGAGATAGTCGGCATGCATATTGGTGATCGATCTCGTCAAGGGGCGCGATCGCTTTGGGACGCCTTACCTTCTGTATATCGTCAGTGCGCCGTTTGCTACACCGACTTTTGGGAAGCCTATGAAACCGTTTTACCGAGTAAGCGACATCGTGCAGTTGGCAAGGATAGCGGTCAAACCAATCACATCGAACGATTCAACTGCACCTTGAGACAGCGGGTTTCGAGGCTCGTGAGGAAGTCACTATCGTTTTCTAAGAAGTTAGAGAATCATATCGGTGCTATCTGGTACTTTATTCATCACTACAATGCGTCCTTACTCGTTTAGGACTACCGAAAAACGCACCTACTGTTCACCAGTAATTTGCACAAAGAGTTCTCGCTTTCGTGGCCCGTCTAATTCTATGAAGATGATGGACTGATAAGTTCCTAGCGTGAGTTTCCCATCGACAATAGGCACAACTTCACTGGTGCACAGTAGGTGCGTTTTTCG
>JBCAWO010000161.1:0-3648 GCA_038534515.1 Cyanobacteria bacterium J06554_1 | reverse complement strand
AACGAAAACCGCTGAATGTATTCAGCGGTTTTCATCAGTTGGTATTAAGTAACCAGAACACCCCTATCGCTGGGGAATCAGCACCGTATCAATCACATGGATAACGCCATTGGTAGCTGTGATATCCGCTGCCCTAACGGTAGCATCATTCACAGTTACCTGTTGCCCCACACCCACTTGCAAAGGCAGCCCGTTCTTACTGTCCACAGCACCCGAAGAAAGCTGATCAGACGTTACACTCCCACCAATAACGTGATACGCGAGAACATCATACAGTGTCTCTCTGTTTTCAGGTCTGTAGAGACTTTCAATGGTTCCCGCAGGCAAACGACCAAAGGCATCATCTGTTGGGGCAAAAACGGTAAATTCTTTGCCATTCGAGCCATCAAACGCACCTAAAAAGCCTGCATGTTTTAAGAGAGACGTTAGCACATCAAAGGAATCGTTTGAGCCAGCAATCTGGGCAATGCTTTGATCATTGGCACTTTGGGCCGTTGCAGGCAGTGCGATTAGCAAGCTAGCAAAGCCAATGCCAACACCTTTAAGCCATTTCGAAGTCAGTTTAGAAAGACGTGCCATATCCTATAAGTCTCCTACAGATAACCTTTTCAACCATTTGTCCAGCTGCTGTCGCTGAGCGACCTGGCCCTCTTTGCAACTCTCCCATGGAAGCAAAGGGCATTTTTGAAGTCAGGATTAATCTTTCTTGAATACAGGCTGAAAGTTATTAGAAACTGCTGAGTATGTCCAAAAACAGAGCCATCCACCAGGCTCAGTGATGACATTATCTAAACATAAAAACGGTCAATGATAAGCCTCAACATAAGACTATATAATCCCAACTCTAGACTCAAATCAAGTAACTGAGTCTCAAATCAATACTTCCCTCATCCCACCTGCTGAAAAGAGACTAGCTCATTGTCTTAAAATAAAATTAATGAGTATCATTATCAGACTCATTAAAATACAGATGATATTGAATTGAGACTGCCTGCCAAATCACCCATAGCCTAGACCGTCAGCAGCGGTGAAAAGATCGTCAGGCCCCTGGGTACACATTTAAACTCAATTGGATTTGCCTCGCACAGTTCTCCATCCACCACTAGCTTCTGGGGTGGGTCGGTTGTTACCTTGAGCTGATTAGTACGTAGGCAAACAACATCGTCCCGTTCAAACTGAGATTTAACCAGAGCCGAGGTAAATAGGGTGGCCATCATATTTACCCCCTGCAGCCGAGTTTGGGGAATGGGAATGGTGATCTCCAACAGACCATCGTCTGGAATTACCTCGCCAAACCCCTGAGCGGTCACCGATGTGGCCGGGGCGGCATTGGCTACAGTGACAGCCACCGTATCAAATTCAATGGTCTGACCATCGATTTCAATTTTTGCCCTAAACAGCTCCTGGGAAAATAGCTGCTGCGCCCCAGATAGCACATAGGCCAACGTGCCCAACTGATTTTTTAACTCACGATTGGCGTTGTCCACCATCTCTGCTTCAAACCCCAACCCGGCTAGCAAGATCATCGGGATATTGTTGCAGTAAGCGGCATCAACCACGCGGGTATTGCCAGCGGCAATGGCTTCACAGGCTTGCCTCAAATCTGTTGGCAACCCCATGGCGACAGAAAATGCATTGGCGGTACCTCGGGGAATTACCCCCAGGGGAATATTGGTTTGGATGGTGGCACCGGCGATTGCAGATACGGTCCCATCGCCACCTGAGGCAATGATAAATCCTGCATTATCGTCGGTTTGGTTAGCCTGGATAGTTGCGATCGCAGCCTTAGCCTGGTCCACCGGGTCCACAGTCGGCTGCGTAAAAATCGTATGCAGATTCACCTGTGGGGCCAAAATCTGCCGAATCAACGCCAAGTCTCTGTCGGGGTTACCTTGCCCAGCCACCGGGTTAAAAATCAAATAGGCATCCCGCCGTTTTGCCACCCCCTGAATCGCTAACTCAGCCGTCGCCATATTAGTGGCCAGCAGCACATTGTGTAATGTACAGACCCGCAAAAGAGCTCGAATATCCGGCTCATTCGGATTAACACTAACCGGATCAATCAAAAAGATAACACCCGCAACACCACCAGATACAACCCTGGCAGCAATTTGCAGCTCGCCACCCCGGGACCCAGACGCCATGCGCTCCACCGTCAGCCCTGTTACCGTTTCCACTAGCTGTCCCGTCTTATCAGTAGCAATCAGATGATAACGAGAGAGAATATGCCGGTAGTTTGTTGCCAACGTAACCATTTCATTTTTCTTGGTATCGTGGGCAATCAAGGCAAGGCAATCCGACATAGCTAATCAGCTGTCACAACATTTCCAAAGGATAACCGGTTGCCGGAGCAGCCGACCACTCCCACATCGAACCAGCATAGTTTTTCACCTGATAGCCAAGGGTCACTAAAACCGCCGCTAGCCAGCCAGAGCGAATTCCCCCCGTGCAATACACAACAACTTGAGTCTCAGGGGTAATGCCGACACTAATGAGCGTTTCGCGTATTTCACTAGCGGACAACAGCGTTCCATCTTGCCCCAAAAACTCTTTGAAATAAAGATGAATCGCCCCCGGCACATGGCCACCACGCTGTTCTCCATAGGGGGTCTTGCCCGCAAACTCCCGCGCTTCGCGGGTATCAATCACCACAAGGTTGTCCTGGGTCAGCTGTTGCTTCAACTCATCTCGTTGAATCTCCCAAGTACCATTGCGATCCACAACAAAATCACCAGGAGTAGGCACATGCTTCCCTTGTTGCCCAGACACCCCAGCCGCCACTAAAGCATCAAACCCACCATCCACCATCACCACCTGTGAATGCCCCAGGGTACGCAGCATCCACACAATTCGACCATCCTCCCCCCAGCCACCGGGTGGGTCAGCAAAAACCACAACCGGTTTTTGCTGCGAAATTCCCAAGGACTGTAGCTTTTGAGTCAGAACCTCATCCTGGTCAAGCAGCCTGCCGCGAGCAGTCAACTCGTCAGGAGAAAACTGCCTCCAATCCACATAAACAGAGTCCTGCAGTCGCTTTAGGGCAAGTTTACGAGTATCCAGCAGCGTCGCCCCCTGATCAATGAGCCGCTTGGCCTCCGCTGCACTAACAATCCATCGCTGCTCCAACAAGTCTGCTGTCTGAGCAGTTTCCACAACGGCTGATGGGGTCAGCGGCAAATTAGTTTCAGACAAGAAACTATCCTGCTCAATCGGTAACTTGTTTTTTCGCCATAGCAACATGTCCCCCTCCAAATGGAGCACCGACTCTATCCCCGCCGCCATCAATGTTCTTTCCGCAATAGTTGCCCGTATTCCCCGCTCACAGTAAATCACAACAGGACCGCTTGGAATCTCATCCAGCCGCTCAGCAATCTCTCGAAAATGAATGTTGATCGCCCCTGGAATATGACCCGCTTCATATTCTGCTGCCGTACGCACATCCAAAATTAGCGGAGCTGTTCCAGACTCAATCTGGGCAACTAGCACCTGTTGAGATATCTGAGCATCCGTCTTAACCAAGGCTCCACATGCCACCAGCTGAGCACAGAGACAGATAGACCAGAAAAGCTTAAAACCCCGACGAGAATAACTATACATAGAAACAGTCAAAGACAACATTCATGCAGTCTATTTTTAAGATTAATTAGT
>JBCAWO010000160.1:0-3690 GCA_038534515.1 Cyanobacteria bacterium J06554_1 | reverse complement strand
GCGATCTTCGGGGAAGGGGGCAACGACCGCCTGGAAGGTCGCGATGGCGATGACACCCTCGACGGCGGCACCGGCAACGACAATATCCTCGGCGGCAATGGCGATGACACCCTCAACGGCGGCACGGGCGATGACACCCTCAGCGGCCAGGGCAACGACGACATCATCAATGGCGGCGAGGGCAACGACCGCCTCCTCGGTATCAACGGCAACGACGAGATCTTCGGCGATGCGGGCGACGACAATATCCTCGGCGGCAATGGCGATGACACCCTCAACGGCGGCACCGGCGATGACACCCTCAGCGGCCAGGGCAACGACGACATCATCAATGGCGGCGACGGCAACGACACCCTCCTCGGTATCAACGGCAACGACACCCTCTTCGGCAACGCGGGCAATGACTTCCTCGACGGCGGCGAGGGCAGCGACGAGCTCGACGGCGAGGCTGGCGACGATAATATCTTCGGCGGCAATGGCGATGACACCCTCGACGGCGGCACCGGTAATGACACCCTCGATGGCGGTGCTGGCAACGACTCCTTCGACGGTGGTAGTGGTAACGATAGTCTCCGTGGCAGCTCTGGCAATGATACTCTTTTGGGTAATAGCGGCCGCGACACCCTCGACGGTGGTAGTGGCAACGATGTGCTCCTTGGCGGTGGCGGCCGCGACTTCCTCACCAACGGTGGTGGTGACGATGTGCTCACTGGTGGTTCCGGACGCGATACCTTTGAATTCAACAATGCAGAAGGTAACACCACTGTCACTGACTTTGCTGCCAATGAGCTGATCTCTCTCGGGTTCGTAGGCTTCTTCGATGATCTGGTGGCTAACCATCTGTTTCAGGTGGGGGACAATGCGGTAATCGAAAATCAGATAGGAGGCACCTTGACCCTAAATGGGGTCAATATCAACAATCTCAGCGCAGACAACTTTATACTTGGCACTTAAAATCATGGACTTTGAGGACCTATCAGCCAACCACCTGAGTTAGGTGAACGGCCTGCGTTGCATGCCTTCAGTGATTCTGTAACGCTCTTCAATGACTTTAGCGAGAGAAAAACTAAAATAGTAAGGGTGAGAAAATTACTTAAGTGTTGTACTCTGCCGAGATAAAAATCGTCAGAGTGAGTCTATGGTAAAACGGTAGGCAGTTTCAGGGTCTGCCCCATCAGGTTCATGCAATTGCCTATCGTTGCCCCCGCCCCCCTTGTGAGTGAACATGCTAAAGCATTTCGGCATTTGTTCTGTGACGAACGTCAGTACCAGCATTTTCAGAATTACTTGACGGGGTTGATGGTGCTGGAGAATAAAAGCCTTGCAAACATTAGTCGGTGTACGTTAGAGAGTTCGGATAAGAGCAATATATCTCGCTTCCTATCCTCGGCCCCCTGACACCCGCCGGTCGTCAACGAGACGCGTATTCAGTACATGCTCAGTCAAACAACATCGCTACGTCTGAGTGAAGGCGGCTCGAACCTCATTCTGGACGATACGCTGTGTGAACATGTGGGCAGTTTGTTTGAGTATGTGGACCGCCATTACAACCATAGTCAGCACACGTATCCATTCGCTCATAACCTAGTCACTAGTCACTATTTAAGTGGAGCGGTTCGGTTTCCGGTGGATTTTGAACTCTATCGTCGGTATGAAGAGGTGACAGAGTGGGACACGTTTGTGACCAAGCACTTTCCAGACCAGGAGATTCCCAAGACCCGCAAAGCACGGACAAAATTACACAAACAGGTGGACCCAACTCTTCTGCAAGATCCAGCCTTTGCCAAGCTCGATAAATTGTTTTGCACCAAAATCGACCTTGGAATGCTGTTGGTCGACCAAGCCATTGAGCGAGGGTTACCGTTCAAAACGGTCTTGATGGATAGTTGGTACCTATCACGTGAGGTGGTTGAACATCTTGAGGGACATCATAAAGATTGGGTGAGTTTGCTCAAAGCGAATCGGAATCTAGAGGCTTACAGCATTCGCCTGAAGGACGATACGGGACAACGAATCGTCTTCAACAAACCGCATATCAAGGTTGAAGACCTGATCCCATTGATTCCAAAAACAGCCTTTAAGCCATGCCAGGTCGGGGCTCATGTCTATTGGTGTTTTACCCTATGTGCGCGCATTCCGGGGATGGGTAAAATCCGTCTAGTGATTAGTTTTGAAACAGCAGACCTAAGGGGTACCTATGCTGTCTTAGTGACCAATCGGAAAGACTGGTCGGCGAAACAAGTACTGGCAAAATATTTGAACAGATGGCCAATAGAAACATTTTATCGAGATGGAAAGCAACATCTAGGGCTCGATGAGTATCGAGTACGAACATTTGAAGCCATTCAAACCCATTGGTGTTTAGTGTTTGTAGCCTATTCACTCTTGCAGTTAGCCTGTCTGCCTCCATCCCCGAAGAATGCAATGGGTAAACGCCCTACCCAGCCCATCAAAACCATTGGGCAGGTCTGTCGTCAACAAGGACAAGCGTTAATAGAAAAGCTCATTCTGTTTGCTCATGATTGCTTACAGCAGGGGGAAACGGCTCCTGATGTGTTTCGAAAATTGTTTGCTAAACAAAATAAGGAGGTACCTGCCTAAACTCACGAATGACACCACACCCTATTTTTCTACGGAGAGAGTGCAACACTCAAGGCTGTTATTAACAAGTGGTGGGAAGTCATCATGAGTGCTTATCTGATGGTGGCGTTACACACTCCACCACTGCGCCCAGAGGGAACAGTCCCACCTGAACTAGATGATTCGGAAGTTGTTTCGGCGTTTGTTCAACACTGTGATTGGAATCGAGGAGAAGGATGGAAGAGCTGGTTGAACAACTTACGATTGGTTCTATTGCCCTGGGTTAGCGCCAATCTACTCAGACCTTGGCAACGGGTATTCCCAATTCCTGCACTAGAACGCGGCTTTGAAATTCTTGTCGAACTGATGAACCAGTTTAAGGGAACGCCTCTCAGGATTCCTCCTTCTATTTCCTCTGCCTAGAGTCATTGATGAGCGATAAGTAGGTAGGCGTGATTATCTATAAGATGTAAAATCGCTCAAAAGCTTATTATTGGATGACTTTTAGAGGTTTAGTATCCTCAGGATAATTTCACTACCATATACGTCTTTTTGATACTCCTCACTCGCGTAGCGGACGTCTAAATGACCTTGAAATAAGCGTCTCAACAGTTCTGTTCCTGACTGATGAATATGGCGCTCTAAGGCTCCGTGCTCCCAGCTTTGACTCCCCTGTGAGCTTAGCTCAGACATCAGTTCGTTAAATTGCTCTATTGCTGGGTCAAAATAGCGAGTGTCTAGGGCGATTGGCATTGGGCTTACGGGACATTTGCTTACAACATCTACGTTGGTCGTTTTACCGTTCGAAAAATCGAATAGGTAGCATTGCCAACTCTCTTATTGCTAGCAGTTTTTCCTGAAAACACCTAAATATCGTTATATTTTTTACCTTAAAAGAACCACACTCAACAACAACCGCTACATGGCTTGGCAAGCGATAGCATCACTCATTGGTTTTTAATCTCTCTATTGCCCCCTTAACTCAGCCCTAAGTTAGCCCTAAGTCAGCCATTTCTCAGCCCTGAACGTAGCCTTCGGTTGAGTTTAATGGACTGAGCAAGGGGGCTCTGGGAGTAGCCAGCTACCATGCGGTTCGGGGGGAATTGACCC
>JBCAWO010000159.1:0-3768 GCA_038534515.1 Cyanobacteria bacterium J06554_1 | reverse complement strand
TAGACGAAGTTATCAATATAATCTACTGTGATTAAGCTAATGATAGTGGCGATAGGGGGTATGACGGTTTCCCATGTACGCTGAGGTAGTTCTATTGCGATCGCTCGCTGTTGATTCCAGTTTAAGACTTTATAGGGGATAAAACTGGCAATTAACAGTAATAGCCCCAGACAGAGCCACTGCCAGAGGGCCTGATCCCAATAGATTGTTTTTAACCAGCTTGGAAGACGCTGAATCCATTTTGAGGAAAGAATTTGACCAGGGTTAGAAATATAAAATCGGTAAAACCCTTCGGTGGAATTGGGCTTGTAAGGAAGTGTTTTTACTTTTTCGTAAAACTCTTCTAACCGGGCACCCGTCTCGGATGAAAATAAAAATTCTCCTACCCTGGAGCCTTCACTAATTTTTACTAAACTAATCTCTGTATTTGGAATTGTCCATCGGGAGAGGTCTTTATCCATCTCCGCAGCATCAGGAATCTGTCCATAGGGAGGAATATCAATACGATCAAATATCTCTTTTAATAGGATGGTGCCTTCAATAGCTACATCTTGTTCTAGTCTAGGGGGTACTTTACTTGTATCTAAACAATCCATTGCTCGTTCAAAGAGGATTATCCCTGGAGCAACTTGTTCTTTTACAGACGCTGAAGGAAAAAGGCCAGGCTCTTTGAGATACTGCTCATTGGCTGTCATTACGATATAATGCGCCTCATTGACATTCTCGATAAAGCTTCGGATAGTGGCCTGGGGGCTGGATGTATCTGGAGGCGCTAGGGGATGCTCCACAGAGAACGCTGGTAAGAGGAATACTTGTATGGCGCAAAGCGTTGTTAGTAACAACAGTCGAACCCATATCATCAAGTATTGCCATGGCTGTTTCAGCATTAGACGGACAGATATGCTCCAATTAAAGGTAGTAGAGAAATTTTGAGACATCAACCCTAGTTACCCCAACCCTTTCTTCAAAAATTTAAGGAAAGTCTGTACCTTAGCGGTATGGTGCAAATCATTATGGATTACCAGCCAGAATGAGGGATCCCATTCCTTATTGTGCGGCCAGATTTCTACTAGGTCAGCATATTGTTGGCTTCTATGAGTTGCGATGAAGCCGATACCCGTTCCTAATGCTATTGCCTGCTCTAACACCACCGGACTGTTACTCCGAAAAATAATATTACTTTCAGGAACATGACTTCGTAGCCAGGCATTAAAAGGTGGCTTGGAATTTAGGTTGTCAGAACTCACAAAATAGTGGCTTGAAAAATCATCCAGCGTTTGCGGGATGCCGTTGCGAGAGACATAGGCTGGGCTAGCATATAGCCCCATCCTGAGGTTGGTAAACGGTTGAATAATATTGTCGGATCGTTCTGGTTGAGGCCCTGTACGTATGGCCACATGGGCTTCTCCATACTCCAATCGAAAGATGCGATCGCTAACCACATATCGCACAACAATGTCTGGATGTTCTGACTGAAAAGCATTTAATACCGGCATTAACATTGGTGCAACAACATGCAAAGACGTCACCACAAAATCACCGGATAATTTTGTTGCCCGTCCTTTGGTGCGCCCCACTAGTTGACTAAATTGTTCATCCGTGGTCTTGGCCACACGCATTAAATCTAAACCCACCTCTGTCGGCGTATATCCACGCGAGTGGCGCTGAAAAACCTTCTCACCCAAAACGGACTCCAATGCATCAATATGGCGTATTACTGTGGCCCGATGCACCCCCAAATACTCGGCAGCAGCACTAACAGTTCCTAACCGAGCAACCTGATAGGCTGTTCTGATCTCATTCCAAGCGTCCATTATGCTACGTGTCCATCACACTACCTCTGCAAAAACGCACACATGATGTGCATATTAATGGAATTTACAACATTTTTGTGACATGCCAATATACCGTGGAGCAACCTCACATAGGAACTATCCCAAAGTCAATTAATTGCTACGGGCAAATTATAGATGAACCCTACATCTATGGTGATGTCCATATCAAACCGAGTAGTAAACTATGAAAGCAACTACGAAGACTGCTATATTGACCGGTTCAACTGGAGGCATTGGGCTAGAGATCGCAAGAATTTTGGCCGAGCAAGGCTGGGATCTTGGATTAGTCAATCGCTCTCAAGAGAAGACTAATTTTCAACTGGAGGATCTTCGGAAATCCTATCCTAATCAGGAGTTTGTAGGATTTAGCGCAAACTTGATGGATGTATTAGACATCAAGAGAGTCGCTGCAGAAATTGGTTCAAGATACGCTGAAGTATCTGCCCTATATAACATTGCGGGACTTCTAACTGAAAAACGTGTCATGAGTCCTCAAAACATTGAGGGCCACTTTGCGCTCAATACGTTAGCGCCCTACTATTTAACCCAGCTGCTACGAAAAGAACTAAGTGCAGGCGTAACAACTGACCGTTATTCAGTTGTTGTCAACTTTTCTTCCAGCGCCACGAACGGTGTGAAAGAACTAGACGTAGCAACGCTGACTAACCCAGAAAGTATTGGAGGCTTGATGGGAGCCTATGCAAAATCGAAGGCAGCTCTGACTGCCGTTAGTGTTTCTATGAAAGAAGAATTATTAGACGATGGCATCCTGATCGAAACGGTAGATCCAGGTCCAACGAAAACGTCAATGACTAGCTCAAGTGATGGCATGCCTTGGTTCTTGCTTTTGCTACGTCCCTTGATATTTAAGTCGGCTAAATTTCAAGCTCAGAGACTTGTTGATGCTGTTGAAACAGTGGTTAGTGATGGGAAGTCAGGACTCTTTATTTCTGAAGGTAAACGAAAAGCTCACCCCTCAATCGCTTTGAACAAGCATATCCAAACCGAAATCAAATTGCTGCTTGACACCCAAGTGCAGCACTATTCATAACTATGAAACCTGATCGCCAACCAACATCCACACTTTTGAAAATTTCCGCCATCCTTTGGGTGATTTGGGGACTTGTCCATGCTTTTGCTGGGATTATGACCATCTCCGGTGACACGGCGACAGCAGTCTCTGGCATTGCCGATGGTGTAGATCCTGCGCTACTGGCGATGGACTATCCCAATGCAGTCGGTGGCATCATTAATCAGCACGGCTTTAATCTGCTTTGGGGTGGTGTCGTTACAATCATTGGCGGCATATTTATATGGCGCAAGAGTGTTGCCGCCATATTTGTCTCGGCCCTGGTTGGTGGCCTGCTCGATGTCGGATATTTCATATTCATTGACCTGGGTGGTTACAACAATTTTGTACCTGGAACTGTGATGACAATTGTCTCTGCCTCAGCAGTGGTATTGAGTTTTTACGCCTACTTTAAGGGGATTAAAATTTGATTACCACTACTGGCACAATTCGATTTGCTCGAGTTCAAGGTCAAATAAAAGTCAGACACCACCCGCATGAGCGGGTGATGTCTGACTATGCTATGCCGAAAGAATGTCTGGTCACCCTCACTCCTAAGCAATTGGAGGCTCTAGAGCAACTGACTTGACTATGCACCCCAGAACAATGACGGCGACCTGACTGATTATTCACATAACATGTTCGCGATCGCAAAAACGACTATGGCCTGACCTGGATTGGTGCAACCTAATACGTTAGTTGCTTATCTGTTCATTTCACTCTTTAAAAGTTTCATTTCGATACTCTTTTGGAGACAATCCGGTCCAACGATTGAAGGCTCGGCGAAACGCTCGGGCATTTGCATATCCAAGCAGTTGAGCTACTGTTTCAATAGTGATCTCAGGGCTACCTAGAATTTTTTTT
>JBCAWO010000158.1:0-3933 GCA_038534515.1 Cyanobacteria bacterium J06554_1 | reverse complement strand
TACAGATGATAAATTATCGTAACCGTCACAGCACCCTACAAGATATGAAATATTGATAATTGTCCATTGATAATTGTTAATTGACTCTTGGCTTACGACAACACCTGTAAATACCTCGCGGAAACCTACCCCGAAAAGTTCGCTAAATGGCTGCTCTCTACCGAAACCTCAAATATCAAAGTACTCAAAACCGAACTCAGTCTCGAACCAATTCGCGCTGATTCCGTTACATTGCTCCAAACTTCCAACCAAATTTTACATATAGAATTTCAGTGCGGCTCGTTTCTAAGTAAATTCATAGCTTAGAGTGTATTAAAAATCTAATTTAATACATAACTGTTCTTTGGATGTGGGTGAGGTAGAAATACCAAATCCCGCCCTTTAAGAGATAAGTGACTCCCAATCTGACCACACCCGACGGACTCGGAATTCCCAGGGGTGAAGCTGGTAACAGGGCGCAACCAGTTGCAAAAAAAGCAGGTAACAACACTGGCGCTAATGGGGAGATGATATGGGCAAACAAGTTCTAAAAAAGTGTCTCACTATAAAATTACAACCTGAACAACAAATGTAAATTTCATCCTTTATATTCTCGCAGCATTTTTGAAATGATAGCTGCAATCTCCGAGAAGAGGATAGGCAAATTGAACTACCCTAAGTCATCAAAACAATCTAAGGAACGGAACGAGTAAAAACTATACACAGGTCTAAGGGAAAGGTCGAAAACCTTAGTAGGTAAGACGAGCTACGGAATTCCTGTATATAGGGTAGGACAGAGCGTAACTGCTCTGAGGCATTCAGAAAACACAATTTGGAGTAGAGCATGATTAGGCACAGTATAAATACTAGTGAATCATGGAAATCATTACCTTGGAAGAAATTTCGGGCGAACCTTTTCCGCTTACAAAAAAGAGTGTTTAAAGCTGTTCAAGTTAGTGATATGCGTAAAGCTAAGTCATTACAAAAGCTAATTTTGAAATCTCAGGCTGCTAGGTTTCTGGCTATTAGACAAGTCACACAGCTAAATGCTGGGAAGAAAACTGCTGGCGTTGATGGGAAAAAATCCCTTTCATTTGAGGAACGATTCGCTCTTGAGTCGCTACTTCAGAACAACGTCAAAGATTGGCATCATAATCAATTACGTTTGATGCCAATTAAGAAAAAAGATGGCTCTACCAGATTTTTGAAAATTCCTACTATCGCAGATAGAGCTTGGCAATGCCTTGCAAAATTCGCGTTAGAACCAGCACATGAAGCAATATTCCATGCCCAAAGTTACGGGTTTAGAATCGGACGTTCGGCACAAGATGCCCAGAAACAGATATTCAACAACCTACGCTCAAAAGCAAACGGGATATTCAAGCGAGTTATAGAACTCGATATTGAGAAATGCTTCGATAGGATAAATCACTCCACCATCATGAACAACTTGATTGCCCCCTGCGGGCTAAAAATCGGAATCTTCCGATGTTTAAAATCTGGGATTAATCCAGAATTCCCCGAACAAGGAACATGTCAAGGTGGTGTGGTAAGTCCATTATTAGCTAACATCGCCGGGCGTCTGTTCGGGCGCAAAAGTATTGTAGTTTAAAAACTACCGTGAACGGATGGGAGTTCACGTCCTCACTCTGGCATCAGTAGTGGTCAAGCACATTGCTGTTGGTCAGCCTTCAGAGGACAGCGTGACCTGTGAGTGGGACACCGACCTGCAAGAGGCGGGCATGTTGGACACTATACCAGAAGGGTAAGCCGGTAATTGGCGAAGACGAGACGTGACGAATGGCTAACACATCGGGAGCGGTGGACAAACGATGTGGAGAACTAAAACCTGACCTGAGTGCGATGGTATAGGTTTAACCAGAAGTATATGGTTTTGTAGTAAACACCCAATCACGTTACAACAATGGTTCTCAAAGCCCACATTAAGTGGGAACGCGCTTGGAAGTCTACCCTCGCTGGTAAATATTATACTTTTGCAGCTACCAGAGAACTAACTGCGCTCTTCTACGTAAATAGAATAATTAGCTTGGATGATGAAAACGCAGTTAGGGCAGAGTGGTCGTAGTAGTCGTGGGAGTAACGCCCCACCGAGGAGGCGGTAGCGCCGTCCACAGGGCAAAGGACCACAGGTAATTTTAGTTCAATCACGAGTGAGTATACAGGAACTAGACCTGATGAATGACCCACAAAATGAACTTGAACATCTCAGGAAAATTGCGATTGCCAATCCTTCTAAACGGTTTGGAAAACTTTATCGCCTGGTTAAGCATATCAAGTTGTTGACTATAGCCGGAGAAAAAGTACGTCAGAACACTGGCGGCAACACGGCTGGGATTGATGGTCAAACTAGAAAACATATCGATGAAGATATGCTTTTAAAATTGTCATCAGAACTAGCCGATAGGCGTTATCAACCGCAAGCGGTTCTCAGGAAGTATATTCCCAAGGGTAAAACCAAAAAGCGGGCGCTCGGAATACCGGCTATTCGAGACAGAATTGTCCAAGCTGCCGTCGCTCAAGTCCTAGAAACAATCTACGAACCTATTCTCCGAGATTGTTCGATGGGCTTCCGTCCCGGACGTAATCCAATACAAGCCCTTCGTCATGTGGCACAAGCTTACAAAGCGGGAGCTACTTGGATTATAGAGGGAGACTTAGTTAAATGCTTTGACTCGATTCCACATGGTGTCATTCTTAACTGCCTGCGTAAACGTATAAAAGACGAAAAGTTTATTGAACTCATTCGTCAAATACTTAAAGCTGGAGTTATGGAACAAGGGAATTTGATGCCTACATATTCTGGAACACCACAAGGTGGGCTATGCTCGCCAATTTTGTGTAATATTGTGTTGCATGAATTTGATTGTTGGTTAGAAGACCACTTAGGCGCAAACCCCCCACGGCTAACAGCCAAACAGCAGGCAGCAAGAGCTAATCCAGAATACGCCCGTCACAAACGTAACCTTGTACGTTGGAGAGGGCAACTATCTGGGCGAATCCCAATGGGGAGGCAAACACCTGAAGGACTGAGGGTCAAAATAAAACAAGCTCTCGCAGCAAGGAAGCTAATTCCTTCAGTTTTACCGCGAAGAATACGCTCGTACTGTCGCTACGCTGATGATTACGTCATCGTATTGTGCCAGCACTCCAAAGCTGAAGCGGTAAAACTGAAAGAGGATATGGCTGTGTGGTTGCAGTTAAATCTGGGTTTGACTCAGCATCCAGAGAAGACTCATATTACCCATTGGGATAAGCGATTCCGATTTCTTGGATACGACCTACGCGGACAACGTAATCTTAATGGTACGCGCTGGCTGCGTTTGAGTATTCCACCAGAAAAGGAACGCGAACTCCTTTCAGAGGTGAAACGTTTATGCGGCTACACCCAAATTCCACAACTCGACTTATTTGCAAGTGTCAACGCTAAAATGCGTGGTTGGACAAATTATTTCCGCTATGCCCATAATGCCACTCAACGCTTTGGACATCTTACCGGAGTGGTGTACTGGCTTGGGGCGCACTACTTGGGGCGCAAACATCGTTGCTCCATCAAAAAGGTGATGCGTAATCACTATGGGATAGACCCCAAAAGTGGTAAACGTGCTTTGCATACTAGTAGCCAATCAGGAAAATGTATTTATCTTTGGAATAAGCCACCACAGCGAGCATCATTGTTCAATTCGGTGGTCAAAGCCAAAGATGTTCAACCATTACCAATCACCGATTGGTCAAAAGGACGGAGTTACGAGCAGCGAATAGAGGTCAACAATCGCTCAGAAAATCGTTGTGAGCATTGTGGCGAAATTTCGCCAACGTTAGTAGTTCATCACCCCAATCGGTTAGGTAAGTTGTCTAAATTGAAACAGGGTAAGTCAAATGTGATTACATCTGGTCAACAGCAAAAAGTAAAGCTGCTTTGTCCTGAATGTCACA
>JBCAWO010000157.1:0-4185 GCA_038534515.1 Cyanobacteria bacterium J06554_1 | reverse complement strand
TTGCGGCCAGTGGCTCTGGGCAAGCGGGGGAGCGCTCTGTGGCAGCGAGTCAAGGTCAGCAGTTGAAGGATTGATCTTGCAGTAACTCTTCACCAAATTGAGTCTGCTCACGGAAGACTGTACCCTCCCTTCGCCGCCAGTCAATTTTCGTCAAATGTTTGGTCTGTCTTGGAGCTAGAGTTGTGGTGTAGCTCACATCACCGAGGGAGTACCCATTAGATCGCCAACGCACTCGATACTCAATGACATGCCCCCCAGATACAGATATAGGCTGAGAGTGTTGGTGTTCTGGCTGATCCCAGTAAACTGATTCACCCAACACCGTATTTTCATAAACTTCTCCCAGTGTATGACGCTCACGCTGATAAATCAGTCTTTGACCATCCGATGTACTTACACCTCCAATGCTGGGTTCATCCACCCTAATCAACGAACGAAATACCTTTTCCCCAACGATGCGATTTGCCTTTGAAAAAGGGCGACAGGCCGAACCAGGATTATCGGCATAGTGTCCAGGAGACGCCAGCAAATCAGCTTCGCTTAAATCAACTACACTTCCGTCATAACTCGAAGCTAGACCATTCTTCTCTAGTGAGGAAGAGGTCGAATCAATAAAAAGGGGGATCAATATATCCCCCTCCTGACTCTCTAATCGAGCTTCTAATATCCCTCCTGCAATGCGCTTACCGAACAAAATCCAGAGCCACTGATAATTGGGCAATTCATTATCATCGTTCAGAGGCATCTTCTGAGAGACATCAAAGAATCCCTGAGATGAAAAAGCTTGTGTCCCGCTTAGTAGGCTCAGCGAACTGGAAGCACGGGCGAACGCGCTCTGTAATGCTGGAGTATTGGCAAAACTACCCCCACGAAAAATATCTAGGATCTCTGAAAGTTGCTCAATTTCTTCCTCACGAAGAAATGCATAGGCAAGTTGATAATCACTAAAGTCAAAAATTGATTCCCCAACCACTGAAAAGCGCCCCTTCATTTTCAGCCGTTCGCTCGTTTTGACTTGACTAAGGCGAATATAGTTTGGCGTAAACGGGGTGTATTCAACACGCAGCGTCATACCCGTGTCTTCGGGAGCAGTAACAATGTCTGAGAAGACAGTGCGCCCTTGTCGATCTTTGATCTGTATATCGACAGGTGCTTCTAACTCCCCCGGAACATCTTTAAGTTCTAAGATACCTAGCTGATCAAACTTGCCAAATCGAATGAGTTCATTAGGGTTAACATCCAGAGCACGGTATACTGCTTCCAGTCCTGGGATGACCTTTTTTTCGGTGTCTAAAGTGATTGCAGGGTTATAACTGCTTTCACGAGCGATCTCAATGCGTGAACTTATATTCGGATTGGAATCCGAGCCAGAAGAAGTGACCTGTGCCCCAGCATCGGTGACGACTTCTACTCCGTCATCGTCATCGACGATAATTTCTGCTATTGCTTCATCAACTGGGGGAGAAGAGCTTTCAGTAGGGTTGCTCTGCTGAGATTTTCGTGTCTTAACGGTAACTCTGAGACTGCCGTGGAAGATGATTTCACTAGGGGTTAACCTGCGGTTGGGGGAAAGTCTAATAGTATATCCAGACATAAGGGGGGGTATATTTAATCTCTCAGTAATCTCTCAGTCAATGAAAAACGGACCCTCAATCAAAAGATGGATCAACTTGTAATCCAGCAGCAAATCTGTTGGGAAAGATCTAGCTCTTCAGAACTTATTCAGCAATCGTGCACAACACTACTATCTATGAAGCTTAATAGTGAGATATTACACACAAATCGTGAAGATCAGAGTATTATCCATCACTTTTTATAGTCAAATATGGGAAATAAGGAGCTTATCTAGTAGCTTTGACAGATAAGCTCCTATGAGAGATTAATGCTGAGCCCAACAACTGGAGTAGCCCCATATCGGCCAGACACCCCAGTGAGTTTATGGTCACTTTGACTAAACGAATACAATGTGAAAATCAGAACAGTTTCTTAGTCCGCCATGCAGCAACAAAATAGATACTACATGACGGTTGTTGGACTGAAAAAGCAAATGTCTAATAACGTTTGCCCTGGCTAAAGCTATGCTTTAACCACAGCTTCTTGAGCCAAGAACTTCTCTAGCTCAGTGAGTTTATCAGCATCAACTTTAGTCTGCATAGGACAGAACTTAGGCCCACACATGGAACAGAATTCAGCTGTCTTATAGATATCGGCGGGGAGAGTTTCGTCATGATACTCACGGGCTCGCTCAGGATCTAGGGACAGGTCAAACTGTTTGTTCCAGTCGAAGTTGTAACGAGCATGGGAAAGCTCATCGTCGCGATCGCGGGCACCGGGACGATGGCGGGCAATATCAGCCGCATGGGCCGCAATCTTATAGGCAATCAGGCCATTACGCACATCCTCTGCATTGGGTAGACCCAGATGCTCTTTGGGAGTGACATAGCAGAGCATGGAGGTGCCATACCAACCGGCCATAGCAGCCCCAATGGCAGAGGTAATGTGGTCGTAGCCAGGGGCAATATCGGTAACCAATGGCCCCAGCACATAGAAAGGAGCCTCTGAACACTCTTCCATCTGTTTGCGTACGTTAAATTCAATTTGGTCCATGGGAACATGGCCCGGACCTTCTACCATCACCTGCACATCGTGCTCCCAGGCACGTCGGGTAAGCTGCCCCAGGGTTTTTAGCTCCGATAGCTGAGCTTCGTCAGAGGCATCGTGCAGACAGCCGGGGCGCAGGGAATCTCCTAAGCTAAAGGAGACATCATACTTTTTGAAAATCTCGATGATGTCGTCAAAGCGAGTGTAGAGAGGGTTTTGTTTGTGGTGATGCAACATCCACTGGGCAATAATACCACCGCCACGAGACACAATGCCCGTAATGCGATTTTTCACCAGGGGTAGATACTCAATCAGCAGCCCGGCATGGATGGTCATGTAGTCCACACCCTGCTGGGCATGTTTCTCAATGATGTGAAGAAAATCGTCTTCGGAAAGATTTTCAATGCTGCCGTGAACGCTCTCTAACGCTTGGTAAATGGGTACCGTCCCGATGGGAACAGGAGACTTGTTAATAATGGCGGTGCGGATTTCATCCAGGTTACCACCCCCTGTGGAGAGATCCATAACGGTATCGGCACCGTATTTCACAGCCAGGAGCATCTTGTCTAGCTCTTCACTGATGTCAGACGAATTGGGCGAGGCACCGATGTTTGCATTGACCTTACATTTACTGGCAATGCCGATGGCCATGGGCTCTAGATTGGGATGGTTGATGTTAGCTGGAATGATCATCCGGCCTCGAGCCACCTCCTCTTTGACCAGGTCAGCTGGTAGGTTTTCTCGCTGGGCGACGTAGGCCATTTCTTCGGTGATGATGCCCTGACGCGCATAGTGCATCTGGCTGACATTGGCATGTCCTCGACGAGATGCAATCCAGTTAGTTCTCATGGTTAAAAATGAAGTGAATAGGTTAACAAAAATGTGACGATTTACTGATGTGGGCCATGTGTGGGGGCAGCTCACATCAGGCTGAACTCAATACGCCTTAGACCGTAGCTGGTCATAGTTGAAGACTTGAGCTGTCTGCCGTTGCTTGGCTAGGGTAGTCCATACCAGGGTGATGATTGCCGAGGTAATCAGGGCAGCGGCAAAGCTGAGGAGGAGATCCGGACTGCCAGGTACAGCTGGAAACAGGGGTGAGAAGTCGGGTTTCTGGAAAAACAACAGCCCGGCCACCATGCCGATGAGGGAACTGACAAATGCATTAACCCCGGTTAGGTAGCGGCTGTAAAGGCCATATAGCATTGGAAACAGCACCGCAGCACAGATCAAATCGGCAACAAAAAACAGGTATAGAACGCTATAGCCTTGAGAGGCAATTGCGATCGCAGGTACCCCCACTAAGACCGTCAAAATCCGTGACACCCTCAACACGTTATTGGCGGATGGATCCGGCAATAATCGCATCAAATCGAGGGTAAACACACTGACGAGACCATTGAGCATGGTATCCAGACTACTCATCACCAACGCCAACGCCAGGACAATCACGGTTACCAATATCCAGCTAAAGCACCAGAGTATGCATTAACGACATCAGGACCCGCCAAACACCTGGGAAAAGTATGGCACAGGCCCGATCAAACATCTGACAGGCGCAATAGGTAGTCTGAAAAACCTTAA
>JBCAWO010000156.1:0-4417 GCA_038534515.1 Cyanobacteria bacterium J06554_1 | reverse complement strand
CCCATGGGAAAATGTGCGGGTCAAAGTTCCACCCAAGCAGCGACCCCAGCCATTTACTCAAGATGAATATCGGCGGATTTTAGCTGGGTTTCAAGACCATCATCCTCTGTGAGTTTCCATCCCCTCGCAGGGTAGTGGAATTTGAACTCTTAGGTTTCTTGTTACTCTAGTTATGGCTGGTGTTTCCGTCCCCTCGCGGGGTAGTGGAATTTGAACTTCTGCTAACACCACCTATAGCACTGCTCTAAAGGTGTTAGTTTCCGTCCCCTCGCGGGGTAGTGGAATTTGAACATGGAGAAAAGACTGAGTCGTTCACCTACAGGATTACGTTTCCGTCCCCTCGCGGGGTAGTGGAATTTGAACCCCCACCATTTCAAATGCTTGTGGTCAGGGCCTTGTAGATACCTAAATCTGAGGGGGTCAAAAATGATCCCGCATAATTGAGAATAACTCCCAGCAGCAGCCTGTGGATAACGTCTGAACGCCGTTCACAGCCAATTAATCTAAGGGGGGCAACGGAATAATCAAGTTTTCAAGGTTCGGCTGACCCCTCAGACTAGCATCCGTGTACCTGGATCCTAGCCCCTTATTCGAAACTTTTAATCATCTGTCAGTCGTGAATGGGCATAGGTTGCCAGAGCTCCAACCATGCCACCTATTATGTTAGCCAAATCTTGCTGGCGATAGACCTGGTTGTGCTTTGATTTGAGCCCACAGCTTCTGGCCAGCGTTAAAATTCAATCATCTGGGAATGGATGTTTCTAGCCATGGCAGAAAATAGCTGCCAAACCTGAGGGAAGTGTAGATGGGTGGTGCCGCAGATGTCTCTATCTATGAACGGGTTGAGGCGAAGATCGGGGCACGTCGGTCTGAGCTAAACGCGTCACAGCTGGCTGAATATAAGGCAGTAAGAAACTGGCTCAGACGCTACCGTCCTCGTGATGAGAGCAACCTGGCGCGGGTAAGGGGCTACTTAGAGGCGTTTTATCACCTGAGTCAGGTGGGAGGATTGGGAAAATGGATGTGCGATCGCATCTATCGCTCTTTAATGACTCTAGTAATGGGAAATTTGAAACGTCGATTTTCCGTTCACAGTCTCTCTGAGAGACACATCCTGAAAGTACGAAAAATGGTCGATGCATTTATCCTTCAGCGAAAGTCAATAAAGAGCGATAGCCGCGCTGGATATATTATGCGATCGCTACCTGGTGGAAGAAATGACCGAAGGTGCCCAGCTGCTCAAACAGCACAACCTCATCCGCAGTGTCTCCCTAACCCATCTGAACCAGCTAACATTCTATATGATTATTGATGGCTAGATGAAACAGCGTGAGCGCTGATTTATCAGTGTGTACTCACCATCATTACGATAACTGACTTTCGACTGTTGTCGCTAAATCCCGCAGCCAAGCAACAAATTCAACAACATCTGCTTCAAATTTTGCCCAGACAGCAGGATAATTTTCAATCAGTCGCCGAATTCTTTCTGGGTCTAGTTCAAACCCATATAAGCTTCTAACCACATGACGAAAGCCCAATACTTCTTGCAACAGCTTGGCTGTTCTTGGTTGGATTACAGCTATCCGCCCCTCGCGCTCGGTACTCATGCGATCTAACAGCCGCTTATGCCAATCTGAGCCCGATGGGAGTCCGCCGTTTAGTTCGGTAGCCACCAAACTAAAAATGCGTTCGCAACCGGTATAAAAGCTGTGTAGCTTCAGGGCTAGGTTTTCATAATACAGTTCTGCATGGACTGGGTCCCGCTCAATCTCCTGCTGCACATATTGGATTGACTGCTCCAACTGCCGTAGACGATCTAGCTCGAACTCAATGTCCGCCGCTAGCTCTCGCAAGTTGATCGAACTCAGTGGCCTCATCTATCCAAATTCCCTGGGATTGAATCCGTTGCCAAAAGTAAGGCTCCAATGATTCTATCGGTTTTAGGTCTACCCAGCGATCGCATCCGTCATTGACCACTGCTACCGCCTCAAAAAAGCGATCTTTGGCAAGCCCAGTTACAGCAATATCAATGTCAGACTCCGCTGAGAACCGCTCCTTCATTAAGGAACCGTAAACGAATACACCTGTCACACCAAACTGTTGTCTGAGCACCTTTGCTATGCGCTGCACATCCTGCCAGGCCTGGCGTTTTAGCACCTCAAGCTGAGCTGACTGCTGCTGCTGTCGCTGTTGCCAATAGTCAATAAATCGCTGGTCAACCACAGTTGAGTAAGTGCAAAGAATGTCCTCATTTTAAGCATTTCTGGCGCTATGGCCCTTCCTATGATCTAATGATTCTCCGGCTTGTGTATGGTCAGGTTAACCAACTGATAAAAGCCCTGTAAGGAATAAGGATTTTATAAGGTCCAAAAGTTAATGCTGGAGAGATGTTCTATGGAACGTCTGTACGTCCAATAGTGGAGCCTAATTAATTTTGTTTCCTTAGTGCCTATGGCAATGATCCAACGGGTAAATTTGGTTGGCATAATTACCGTTTGGATCGGATTACGTCGTCTCGATTGGTGTTGCTTGTTTGGGGTGATCCACAGGTGCCAGAATCTTTGCGGGAGCTGTGGCGTACAGGGCAACTACCTACGTCGGAGGATGTTGATGCGGCTTTAAAGGAGGCTTGGGGGTTTAATTTTTACTTGCCGCGACGGTTGTTGATTATGCGATTTCCGCCGGAGTTTACTCGGCGGTATGTGGATCAGACTGAGCGGCATACTACGTTTGAGGCAATTGACTATAGCGCATTGTCAGGCGTGGTTCAGCAGGAACTGGATAATGCTGATGAGCAGGCGGTGGTGTTAGATATTCTGGCTTGGTGTAATCCGCAGGATGCTTATTATCGGGCATGGATACGTCTTGGGGATATTAACATTGTGATGCGGTTGCGAGACTGGCGACCAAAAGGGGAAGTGATTGCGCCTCTGGAACTGCGTCAGCGGATGCAGGCGGAGGCTAGGGCTGAGTTAAGCCATTATGGGGCGTAAAACAAGTGTTGATGGGAAGTGTTGAGATCGCACCCTCCATCCAATCGTTAGTCTATGAATACAGGTGAGATCGCAACATTTATGCAAGTATTAGAAAATGGGTTGCTGCTTATCGTAGGCTGCGCGAATGGGCAGAAGATTTTATGGCGATGTCCATTAAATCTGTGAACCCCTCTATTAAGAATCAATTCACGGGGATTGAAACACCCCCCAAGCCTGGAAGAAAGTTGTGCTGGCAGGTCACAATCAACCACTTCCCCTCATGGGGATTGAAATATCCCAAATTTTCTTAGTTTCGTTCCCTCCCTCATCGCCCTCTTTCTCACGCATCTAAACCTCAGCGTCAGCTAATTCTCGCATTGCTCGGCGGGCCAGCTTCGAATATGTTTTTGTTGTCTCATAGGCTAGCTCCATATCATCGGCGATTTCCTGCAGCGGATCTCCCATCTCTCGCCGGGCCAAAATCGTGGCCCAGGTTTCTGCGGTGTCGATGGCGCGACGTCCGCCCTGACGCTTTTTAGTAGAGAGAAATATTTCGGTGAGTTCGTCCATCCGCTCGGCGAGTAGCCGCTGTTGGGTCGGCACCTGGGGCGCTGCTTGGGAAGTATGCCAGCCCAATTGGGTTTCGCCCAGGCCAAAGGTGGTCTTGTGCCCGGTGCCACAGTAGGGGGCTAGCTGGGTCAGCGCATAGAACATGTCCACAAAGAGTTTCTCGGTGATGCCACGTCGATCAATGGCATAGGTGACGGCACCGGTAAAGCCAGTAACAGACCCCCGTTTGCCGACGGCCACTTTATCTGTGGACATGTGATGCTGGGTGATAATCACATAGGTATCGACCCAGTCGAGAAAGTCTTCTTGATTAACGGGTTTATTAGAAAAGTGATTCCAGCGGCGTAGATAGCTATGAAACACATTGGTGGGCCAGGGTAGGGGGAGATGATGACCCTTGCGGCGAAAGCTGGTGGGGCTGTGAAAGCTCAGGCTAACGCTGCTTTCTCCTTCTTGGCCTCGGGCCAGCAGTTTAGCGTAGGTGGTAGGCGGGTGCGCAAAATTGACTGACTCAATGGTTAGGGGAGAGTTTTTTAAGACAATCTCTTTGGGTAGCTGTCGTAGCCAGGTGGCTAAGCCCTGGGTGACTGGCTTGCATAGACTGTTTACTCGCCAGCGATAGTGTTTATTGCGTTGCAGCTGCAATGACTGACTCTGGGGGATAAACTTTCCATCTAGACCCGTCAGGCTGAAGGGTTTCTCTGACTCGCCATTGTGCATGTAGGCGGATAGCTCTGGGTCGATATCTTGTATCTGGTGCAAAAGCCACGCGTGGAGACCAATGGTGTACTGGGCATAGAGGTCGGTATTGGCCACGGGTTTTAGGACAAACTCGAGGCTGACCAGCTCGGTGGTCTTGGGCCAGTAGGTTT
>JBCAWO010000155.1:0-4421 GCA_038534515.1 Cyanobacteria bacterium J06554_1 | reverse complement strand
CAGGGGGAGACTGGGACATCTTGTGACTAAGGGTAGAGGCGATGCTCTAAGGATGCTTTATCGGTCTCCAGAGGATACCTCTGGTCTATTTTTCTTATCCTTTCCTAAAGGGGACTACCGAACACCACGGTTTTTACACACTCATTCCATCATCACATAGCCCCTCTAAGCACACCATGACACAACAACTTTCTCCTCGTCCCACAGTTCGCCGTCGTTATCCCCGCCCTACTCCCCGCAAAGCCAGACAACGAACACCATTTTCGCTTCTCAACGCGTTTAGTTCCAAGCACCAGCGCACGAGCACTCCCTGGTGGCGCAGTCGTTATTTCTCGGCTGCCGGTTGGGGAATTGCCGCTATGGGTTTACTGTTTAATGCAGACACTTATCTAAAGGCAGACACCACATCTACCCAAAAAGATAACTGCCAAAAAGTTGTGCAGTCATCTGCGGTCCTCTCTAGGGAACAGCTTGGTAAAATTCTTACCGTACCAGAACGGTCTAATCAACAGGCCGTTCGTAACATTGTGGCAGAGCCCTATTGCCAACTGCCTAGTCTAGAAATTCGGGACGGAATTATGGCTGATCGAGAAGCCTATCCACTAGCGTTTTCGCCCTCTACCTGGCTAGTCATGCTCTATGAAGGAGATGAGTACGCCGGGTTCTCCTTTAGTTTCCAATAGATTTCAGCCATTCACGGGGAGAGACATCGCAGGTTTGTTGTCGTCATGTCTTTTCCCATAGCGCAGGGCACCCACAAAGGATGCCCATAAAGTAAATTTCTCATTTTGACCTATGAAATCTTTTCGTTTTAGACGGGTTATCCTGGGTCTGACGCTGGGTCTTTCCATTAGTCTTATGGGAAGCTGTCGCAGGTCTACACCAGCACCACGCCTGCTTAACTTACATCAGAGTTGGTCCTTACCCATTGGCACTGAGATCGCAGGTTACCCAGTCAGCAGCAGCCTGGGCGACATTAGTCTTGCCCTCAATGGCGATACCGTACGAATGCCGTTTAATGGCACGGTCGAACCGACTGAAATGGACTGTGTTCTGGTCTCCAGTGACGATGTTCCTGCTTATCTGTTTCGGCTATGCGGTCTCAGTCGAACTAAGTTTGGACCGAGACTGCAGGGACAAGCTATTGGACGGGCAAATCATTTAATTTTTGCCATGCTACGTCGAGAACCCGATGGTACCTGGGCCATGGTAGAGCCCTCAGCCCGGTTTATTGAACAGCTGCTGCAGTCTTCTTAAGCTATTCACATAGCTCGCACAACCCAAGGCACTTGTCCAGAGAAGTCCTAAATAAAATAGTCACCACCCGCACGGGGATGTGCCGTTTGATTTTTCACCCATGCCTCTCAGATATCAATGCAGCCATCTATTCTCAAGACAATTTTCACGACATTGCTGATTCAGGGTATGAACCGATCTGTGGGGAGGTACACCATGTACCAATATTTATCAGATAAGTTCATACCGGAAATCAACAACGCCCTTTTCAACACCCTCTTCACAGTATCCAGCAGTCTGACCCTTAGTCTGGGCTTAGCTACCACAGCCCAAGCAACAAGGGTCGCTCTCGAGTTCGATGTTTCCGCATCAGCTCAGCCCACCGCTCATGCAACAACACATACATCCAAACCTGTTGCACTAACATTTTTGCCAAAGACATCTTCAAACCCTAACCAACCATCGGCACTAGGTCAAGCGCAGGCTTATCCCATCAGTAATTTATTTATGGGAGGGTCTCACTCTCTGGTCTCTAAGGCAGTCGGTAGCGCAGAGGGAACACGTACACCCACGGGAGACTATACCAGTGCTTACCATGGGCATGTAGACCCTGGCAATGGAGTATGGAACCTGGGCAGTTTCTCTTACCAGCATGGAGCAGTTTCACCAGAAGATGCTGACAGAAAACAACTACGACGTCTGCAACAGCAAACGCTAGAACTACGACGACAGTCCCAGAAAAAGGAGTTCAGTCTATCTCTATTGGAAGAACTTAATGGCATCGATTTGGCAAATCAAGCTCCGTTAGCAGCCCTAGACCGGGGTTACATCGACTGGCTCTTTGTGGCAAAACAGCAGCCAATGGATAGTCGAACCCAGATTGTTTGGGCACGCACCAAAGCATTTCTAGATCCGGATACCGGATATTGGGATGCACCAGGGTTAGGCAACGACTGGAATACTATTTATTGGGACCAGCAACGGCGATATAACGCTATATTACGTGCTGTTGCCAATCACTAGTCCATGGATGCAGATACAGCAAACCTTCTACTGTGATGGTATTTTTGCACCAGCCCGCTGGTATCGCTACTTAGAATGCGCCAGAATGCGCCGAAGTGTCCCTTAAATAGTTCCAGTCACCACTACAAGGCAGTTTGACCAGACAATAGCTGCCATGACCGCTAATTGCCTGTTAGAACGTGAAGTTGCTGCTATCAAGCCTATCAGCAGTGACATTCATTAGCATTGCGACCTGTTCCATCCCAGAGCCAGTATTGGCCAGAATAGCCGTGTTGTTATCGACCTGTTGGACAATAACATTGCTACCGAGGGAGGCATTGCCATTAAAGATGGCACTCAGGTCGATGCGATCGCGAACAATTTCAAAGTCGAATATTGTATCTCCGAACTCATTCACCTGGTTGTAGGTGAAGGTATCACTTCCTTGGCCACCCCACAGCAAATCATCGCCAACACCGCCCACCAAGACGTCGTTGCCACTAGAGCCCCGCAGGCGATCCTGACCGGCTCGACCATAGAGGCTGTCATTACCCAGCCCCCCCGTGAGCAGATCATCGCCATCACCGCCATCAATTAAATCATCACCCTCCCCGCCATTGAGGACATCAATGCCACCCTGGCCATAAATAGAATCATTACCGGTACCTCCATTAGCAATGTCATTGCCAACGCCGCCCTCGACATAGTCGTCTTGACTGCCCCCATTGAGGATGTCATCGCCTGGTCCCCCCGTGAGGGTGTCCTCATCGCTTCCCCCATTGACAATATCGTTACCAGCGCCACCATCCAGGGTGTCATCTTCACTCAGACCATTGATAATGTCGTCACCGTCAGTGCCGACAATAACATCGGGGCCTGGTGTTCCGACGACAGAACCAGAGGTATTTTTAAGTGCGGTAATACTATTGATGGGAGAGACATTGCCAGCGGCATCAGTCACCGTTGTTGCAACCGTAATCTGACCATCTTGAAGACCAGTAACATCCACCTCATTGCCAGTCAGACTCCAGTTGCCATTCCCATCGGCTGTAACCTGAGTGCCAACAATATTGCCTGCACCATCGGTAAAGTTGACACTGACAGCACTGTTGGGCTCCGCAATACCGGAAAGAGAGACAGCCGTTTGCTCATCGGTATCGATAACACCGTCACCGGCAATCGGACTAACCACAATTGGAATTGCAGGAGCGGTGGCATCAATGACGACGTTCAAACCAGGCGATGGGGCAGATTCATTGCCACTAGGATCGGTAAAGGTCGTGGTCAAAACAGGGGTGCCGTCTGACAGCGGTGAGTCTGGCGTGACGCTGTAGCTACCATCGGTCGCCACAGTGCTCGTACCCACCGGAGCACCGTCGATATACAGGGTCACCGTATCACCCGCCGTACCGCCTGTACCGCTGACAGTTGGCGTGGTGTCGCTAGTGATATCATCGGCATTTGAACTGCCCGTATCCGACGCATCATCCAGGTCCGGTGCAGCTCCAGGTGCACTTGGTGGAGTTGTATCAACAGTAATGCTCAGACCCAGTGATGGGGCTGACTCATTGCCACTGGCATCAGTTAAGGTCACGGTCAGGTCAGTAGTACCGTCAGGTAGTGGCGAATCTACAGCCGGTGTAATGCTGTAAGTGCCATCCACCTGAACAGTCGCCGTACCCACTGGGTTGCCATCCGCATATAAAGTGACGGTTTCACCCGGTGTTCCAGTCCCCGTCAGTGTAGGCCTGGTGTCACTGGTAATGTTGTCGCTGTCAGATTCACCTGTGTCTGAGGATGGCACTAAATCCGGAACAGCCGGAGCAATAGGCGCAGTCCCATCAATGGTCACAGACAATGCAGGCGATTGCGCTGACTCATTGCCACTCGGGTCAGTAAAGCTAACAGTCAGGGCTGGGGTACCGTCAGTCAACGGCGAATCGGGCGTCACACTGTAGCTGCCATCGGTCGCCACGGTGCCAGTACCCACAGGGACGCCATCGGCGTAGAGCGTGACAGTGTCATCGGGGGTAGCGCCTGTGCCACTGACAGTCGGGGTAGTGTCGTTGGTGATGTCGTCAGTGTTGGAGGTACCCGTATCCGACGCATCATCAAGATCCGGAGCCGCCGCTGGATCGGTGGGTGCCGTTGCATCCACAGTGACAGTGAGGACAGGGGACGCG
>JBCAWO010000154.1:0-4453 GCA_038534515.1 Cyanobacteria bacterium J06554_1 | reverse complement strand
GATCAGCTGGATGCCCGGGCATCCAGCTGATCGTTGATCAGGGCATTCCAGCCAGTGCGGCAAGCGCCCGATGACCCTGGCAAGCAAAAAATATAGGTGCCGTTGGCCACCCCCGCCAGGGCGCGAGACTGCACCGTGGACGTTTTAATCTCCTGATAAGACACCATGCGAAAGATTTCTCCAAAGCCGGGAAGTTGTTTATCCAGCAGGGGGGTAATAGCTTCAGGGGTGCCGTCCCGCCCAGTCACCCCCGTGCCCCCAGTAGTGATGATGGCCTGCACCCCAGCATCGGCAATCCAGCGGGAGACTACCGCCCGAATTTGGTAAATGTTGTCAGGCACGATCATTTTTTCGGCCAGGGTGTGGCCTGCAGTTTGCAGGTGCTCCACCAACAGCTGACCCGATTTATCCGTGGCTTCTGTGCGGCTGTCAGAGACAGTGAGAACAGCGATGGGAACAGGGATGAAGGTGGCGGCGACCATGGCGCTTTTCTCCAATCAGGGCATGATGAAATTTATACTATAAAGTCCTATATGAAGGGGCTCTTCTGGTCAAAGAAGGTACTGTCGGCCACTTTTTCTGGGTCACGGGGATGTGGGTTTAATTCGAAGGTTGGCAATGCTATGACCATTGGGCAAATGGTTTGCATTGGTCACAAACTGAATACAAAGGGAATGGAAGAAAAACTGATGAACGGTGTCGCAGAAGGGCGATAAACAAACTCTAATCAACTTCAGATGTACAATTGAGAGCTGATTAGGCTGAACCCGTCTATCTAATTAGCCCCATAGGATGGTCGAGTCTGCTTTTTCTTCGGCGCGATATCTGGCAACAGCGGCTCTAGGATTTCCCATTCTTTATCTGTACAGGGCCATCTGCTGAACCAGAGCTTTGGCAGTCTGAGCCGCTTGTCGATCGACAGAACTAAGAGAGGTTCCTGCGACTTGATAACAGTTTATATTCGTCCCATAGGTGCCCATCAGAGCCCCCGTAGTCGGGTTGACCGCTAGCTCACCACTGTCGTCGATGACCACTGCACCCTGGGCAATAGCCAAACTATAGATCGGTGCAATCTGGCTATCGAATCCGGTTGCTAAAATCACGGAGTTTGGCTGCCACGGCTTGCTGTCAGGCCCTACAATCGTTGGCGTTTTGCAATGGGGCAAGAATGTGCCAGCTTGCAAAGACAAACGCCCAGTCTGCATCGCCGCTAGCATCATCTCAGCGCAGGCCCACGATTGGGTTGCAAACAGATGTTTCACACTACTTAACAGTTGCTGCAATTTTACCCGCTCGTCGCTTGACAGCAGATCTTGCGACTGGGAAAAGAAAGACATGACTGGACGAACTAAACGGGCTAGCGGGTGGGCTGGGGTTGCCTGCTGCATGTAGTCAGCAAGAAAACGACCATAATTCTCGATGTGTAGCATTGCCTCCCAGCCCGGATAAGCGAGATTACTCACTTGATAGGCCGTGAGCAGTGACTGTTTCAGCAAGCATTGCGCCCACTGAGCTGTAGGATTGCGCTGCATCTGTTGACGCGTCAGCCAAGGGCAGGTGTACGGTACAGCAGGTTCTATCTGAGGCAGTCGGGCATAGCCTCGACGGCTCACCAGACTGACTCGCTCTACTCCCAGGTTGTTCAGTGCATGCAAGGCTACTTCTATGCCCGATGGTCCTGCACCTACTATGGTCAAATGGGCAGGCAACTCCGCCCCGTAGTGATCACATGGATACGCCGCAAATACCTGCCCCTGCCACTCGGGGCGAATTGGGGCAAACCGATGGCCGATGGTACACACAAGCTGATTGACCTGATAAGAGGCGGCTACCGTTTGCATCTGGACCATCTGTTCGGAGGGTATAAAGCTTTGTATCGCTTGGGGAATCGTCTGTACACTGATGTGTCTAGGCAGGTGCGCCAGCAGTCTCCGAAACTGCTCGTCTAGATAGAGACCGTACGCCCCTCGGGGACTGGTCCCGTGAAGATCGTCCAGATTATGATCAGGATGGCGCTGTTGCCCTTGCTCTGGAGCAAAATCGGGATATAGCGTTGCTAGCAGGTTACGATTAGCCTGCATCCAGTCGAAGTAGTTCGCTGTGTCGAAGTGCTGTTGGGCAAAGTCAAACCCGCGGACAGCATTGCCGCCGTTGAAGGTGAACAAGGCGGGCTGCATCGGGTCATACACTTGGCCGCCACCGATCAATGTTGGCTTATCCAGTGCCTTGAAATAAGCCAACCGAGTTTTCTGAGCCTTTGTCAGATTAGCCTCTTGGTAGGTACGCTTTGGCTGAAAGAGAAATATCTGTATAGGTTTCTCTGTTTTGTCGCGTAGTTGGGTTACTAAGTGACCGAGAATGGCAAACCCGCTGACCCCTGCACCTGCGATCGCAATTTGCCAAGGCTCAGTCCAACCAGTAATGCAGTTGTCTTTGTCGGTGGATATTGCAGGAAACAACAGTCCCCTCCCACTACTACTGTGTATACATATCTAGGAGACTATTGAAGTCAACCCAGAGTTATGAGCCTGAATAGCTTGATACCTCTTAATCACCTCTCAATAGTGATTGATGATTGAGAATTTATTAGAGGCTTTAGTAAATATTCAAAACCTTTTACAGTCAAAGGCTTCAGCGATAGCTCCTGACTTTTAGGTATACACGGTAGCCCAAACAGGTCGGGGGGGGAGAAACTAAGTTTCTGTAAATCTTTGCCGTAGCCACTCTGACGTCAAACGTGTTTACAAAGCCAAACTTTTAGCGTGAACCCCTAGCGGAAATAATAAGTATTCATTCCAACAGCGCCAGAGATAAGCCGTTATAGCCTTGCGACGCCCCAGCTCACTTTCAAAAGCAAACGTAACTTCTGCTGAGCCTGGAATTAGCTGAGCCAGCGAATGGTCGCAGCCACAGCCATGCTGAATCAATAGCCCCTGACGACTAGCACACGATTGCGCCAGCATTTGAATTGCCGTCACATTCAAACTATGCAGGCAGGCATCATAGGCTCGTTTTACCCCTTGCATCTGAGGGTCAAAAAACATTGGACGCGCCTCGTGGATGGATGGACGCTCAATTGGGCACAGTAGCATCCAATAGAAACAGGCTGGCATAGCATAGCCTAACTGAGAGAAAACTTCCTGCACAAAAGCTACGACTCTTTCGGCCCCGTCAGTGGCTGTGGCTGTCTGCAAAATCTGCTTAAAGTTAGGATAAGCTGTAGTTCTAAAGTCCTGACCGAAAAACTCCAGGGTTGACATAGCCCCTTGCTGGTAGAAGGATTGGAAGTCAAACCCCTCCTGAAAGACCTCAGGACTTCGGTCCGTTGCCTTAGTTAGAAACAAACGCGCTAGCACAACTAGAAAATCCGGTTCAGGATGACCTACCGCTACCTCGCGGTTGGCGATGCGCTGCCAGATTGGTGGTAGTTTTTCTAGGGAAACAACATCAGCGCCTGTTAAGAGAGCGCTGATTGAAAGCGGCTCTGAAACAGTCCCTGCTGAAGAAACGATGGAATTTAGAATGGAAACCATGTCAATGCCTGACTCCTCTATAAATGCAAGGCAAGGAAAAATCCTAGACCCAAACAACTTTACAGAGTTTACACGGTAATGATAATGATAATCATTCTAGCCAGTTACACCCAGACTGTAAGTGCCATGTTCTGTAGTAATAGAAATATCGGTAGCGAGTGAACCGGAAAGTTAGCCTAATAAAGACGTTATTGGCTTTTCTCGGGTACTTGACACCTGTTAAAGAATTGCTATATTGAAGACATATTAGAACAAATTTTTTCTCACAATGAAGATGGCGCTTGTCCTTACTATAACGACCACAACAACTACCCACATAGGAGGGTTGTAAGGCGCTGCGTCGAAATTAGTCTTACTACTTTAGTTGCCCTCCAGACGCACTCTGGGGGGCAATTTTTTTTCAAAACCTGTATCCAAAAGGTCAAAAGGACTGCCCATGTTGCTGACAATGTCTCTTGCAATGAACACTACTACCACCACCACTACTATCACGCCTGGAGGGACGTGACAGTTGATTGCACATGCAACTCATCTGTCCCTCCAAGCTTAGTTTGGAGGGTTTTTTATTGCCTTATTACTCAGACAACAGGAGAAACTAAAATGGCGGATCACCGTAAACTTGCAAGGGATATGGACTTGTTTCACTTTGAGGAGCATAGTCCAGGAATGGTGTTTTGGCACCCACAGGGACTGCGGCTTTTTCGCAGCATTGAAGACTTGATGCGAAAAGTTTATCAAGGGCATGGATTTGAAGAAGTGCGATCGCCCATTGCCCTTAGCCGATCGCTATGGGAGCGCTCAGGGCACTGGGAAAAATTTCGCCAGGGGATGTTTGTTGTCGGCAGCGTAGAGGCAGATACAGACGATGAATCAGCCCTATCCGTCATCAGCCCTGACTATGCGTTGAAGCCGATGTCATG
>JBCAWO010000153.1:0-4725 GCA_038534515.1 Cyanobacteria bacterium J06554_1 | reverse complement strand
GCTGTAGGTAAAGAGACCGGTCAAACAAACCATATCGAGCGTTTCAATTGCACCTTGCGGCAACGGGTGTCTCGGTTCGTCAGGAAGACATTGTCCTTTTCCAAAAAGCTGGAGAATCATATTGGGGCCATCTGGTATTTTATCCACCATTACAATGAATCCTTACACGTTTAGGACTACCGGCGATAGTTCTAACAATCGCCACACCCGCAGCACCTCCGCCACCGTCCATGCCTGGGCAAAGCAACCCCGCGGCGTCATTGGCGCATCCCCATCAAAAATCTCACTCAGACTACCCAGACAGCCGCCGTTAAGATGCTGTATCAGCGGCTTGAGTAGCGCCGTTGCCTGGGCTGCATTTTTATACACCCGATAGTGGGCTTCAACATAGGGGCCCAGCAACCAGCCCCAGGTGGTGCCCTGGTGATAGGACCCATCGCGCTGGAGAGGAGTACCGCCATAGGTGCCAATATATTGGGGGTGGGAGGGCGCTAGCGATCGCAACCCGTGGGACGTTAGCAGTTCCCGACCACACACCTCAACCACTGCCCGCTGCTGGTCCAGGGTCAACAGCGAACTGCCAATTTCGCCGCCAACGAACGGTAGCGAGACCGCAAAAATCTGATTTGGCCGCAGCGCCCCATCGTCCCCCTCGGGCCCATCGAGTACGTCATAGCAGTAAGCCCCCTGCCAGAACCGTTGAAACCCCGTTAGCGTATGCTGCGCCAGGGTTTTATAATCTTGGACGGGTTTACCCAAAACTCCAGCAAACTGCTCCATACAGCGCAGCGCATTGTACCAAAGGGCGCTGATTTCAATCGGTTTACCAATTCGCGGTGTTACTACCCAGTCCCCCACCTTGGCATCCATCCAGGTCAGCTGTATCCCAGGTTCTCCGGCATAGATCAATCCATCGCTGTCCAGGTGAATGTGGTAACGCGTGCCCCGCTGATGCCAGTCAATCACCGCCGTTAGCTGCGGCCAGATCTCTCGCAACAGGGCCTCATCCCCCGTTGCCCCATAGTAGGCTCGAATCGCCTCAAAGTACCAGAGAATGGCATCCACCGTATTGTACTCAGGGGTTTCCCCGGCATCGGGAAACAGATTAGGCAGCATACCCCGATCCAGATAGCGCGCAAACGTGCAAATGATGGTGCGGGCAACCTGAAAACGACCGGTCGCCAGGGTCAGCCCCGGTAGGCTGATCATGGTGTCTCGCCCCCAGTCGCCAAACCAGGGATAGCCGGCAATGACAGTTTTTCCTCCCGGCTCATCCACCAGGGGCCGGTCCACAATAAACTGGTCGGCCGCTAGCACTAACTGTTGAAACTGCCCTTGGGTGAGCCCTTGATTGTCCGACTGTGCAGTGATTTTGGCCTGTTTCAAACATTGGCGCTCATAGGCGACTCGAGCTGCCCAGGCCGTGTCCCCATCCAACGATGGCCTATGCACCGTACTGGCCGCCAACAAAATTGACTCTCCCGGTTCTAGGGTGACGGCTAAACTGGCGACACACAGATGGTCGTCGCGATCGCTCAGCCCTCGATACCGTTCCATGGCCAGGTCAAAGCCGTGGTACCAGTCGTGGTGCAGTTGAAAGGCGTTGCGATCGCACAAAATATAATACGGAACAGCCTCAGCAAATGCCTGTACATAAACACCGTCGGGCACTCGGCCCGTTTCCATCTGCCAGTTTTGTCCCTGGGTATTGCCATGGTAGTCCCGATAGTTAACCAACACCCGCAACGACAGCTCAATTGGGGCGTTACCCCGCTGCCGGCAGTACCGCACATAGGTGGTATTTTCCCCCGGCTGCATCCAAATGCGCTTTTCTAAAAGGCCATCCCCCAGGGCAAAGGTCCAAACTGGTGTGGTTCCCTCCAGCCGAAAGCCCTCAATAAATCGATACCCCTGGGGTTCGACACTGCCATCTCCCCAGCGATTCGTGGCCAAACCATAGCGCTGACCGTCAGCATAGACCGTCTCATCTAACTTGGTTACCAGCAATGTGCGCCCCAAGGGAGGCTGTAGGGCCGCCACTAACAAACCGTGGTAGCGCCTGGATAATACTCCCGCTATTGTCCCCGCCGCGTAGCCCCCAATGCCATTGGTCACCAACCATTCTCGAGCTTCAGCCGTCGCCAAATCGCCACAAAGTTCACGTCCAACTGTCAGCATTATTTACCTCTTGGCTATGGAAAAGCTCTGGCTTAACGCACTATGCCAACACTATTCACCATCAAAATGATGCTGAGCTGATCGGATAAACAAAACCCTATGGAACTTTACAAAAAATGTTCAAAAAATGTTCAACCCGGTTTTTAACGACGAGCCTTCACACCAACAACGCTACAAATTAGCGCACCTGTTGTCGCCATAGCCCTAACCCAAGCAAACCCAATAAGCCAACAGCTAAGCCTGGCTCTGGGACAGTAGCCACAGGGGCTGGCTCTGGAATTGGTGCCACGACTGGTTCAGGCTCAGGTGGAACCGGCTCAGGAGCAGCCACCACAGGAGCTGGTGCAGGCGGAGCCACAGGAGCCGGTGCGGGAGGAGCCACGACCACAGGGGCCGGTGGGGGAGTTGGCGGTACATTGACTAAACCCACACCACCTGAAGCAAAGTTAGGTCGCTGTCTGAGGAAAAATAAGTCATTGGGCGCATTATCCAGAATAAAATAGCGAAAAGTAACCGTCTCATTTGGGTTTACCACACCGCCAGAAAAATTGGCGAAGTCTCGAACATCGGTGACCTCATCGACGTTCGAAAATCTATTGGAAACAGGCCTTTCAGACTGAAACCCCTGGGCAAAGGATAGACCATCTTCCTCAGGACTTGGCACTCCAAGCTGTTCCTGCAGCTCATGGTCAAAGAACACCCAGGGGGTGCTTGTCCGATTAGTAAGCACCGACTCAAACCTAAACCCAATGAGGCCTGCGCTGAACAGACCTTGAACCGACATAAATAAGTCTATATTGGGGCCAGTAACATCTTGAAAAACTCGCAGGGCATCGGACGTTCTTTCAGCCCCCGTAATGGTAAAGTCACCTGCAGCTTCACTAAACGTCAGGTTCTCTAAGCTCAAGGTAGCTGCTTTAGCCGGAGTATTCCAGAGTCCTACCGTTACTAACAAGGCCACAGGCAGCGATCGCTTACCTCGAACAAATTGAGAAAAATCGACGAGCGCCATGGGATAAAAACAATCTGATTTGCTCCCAGTCTAGCCAAGCAAAATCAAATCATGGTGATTTTTTTCGAAGTCATAAACTCTTAAAGTTCCCTAAACCACTCCATAACGACTTAATAACTCCCCGACTGCCTTAAAGAACTTAATGCGTCTTCTAACTGGGTGGTTAATCGTTCTAGGGTGCTGTCCGAACTTAATGTGGGCCGCCCCCGTTTAATTAAGCTAGCCATGCTGTCTGCGGTAGACCAGTTCAGCAGGTTCGTTGGCTGATGTGTCAATGTTTGTTGCCCCCATTGGGTCCATAGCCTCGCTGCCCGGAGTGAAGATCGCAGTCCCCGGGCATATTTTGGATAGCTTGGTAATGGCAACAACTGCCATGGTTGATACGGTACCCCAATAGAAGCACACCAGTCCTGCCACTTAAAGCTAAGAATTCTAGGGCTGGTAACAACCGGAATCCAAGCCGTTCTCAAGGCATCAGCCACAATTGCTCCGTGCATTGCTTCGGCTAGCAAGACCTCGGTAGTGCTAATGGCCTGCAAAATTTGTTCTATGGGCCAACGCGGGTCGATGTAGCCAATTCCCATGGTCTCACACAGTGTTTTCCAGGCGACATCGGCAAAATTGGCATGGTGGATATGGGGCATAAAGGCATGGGAGACTGTTTTCTTGCTATTGGCAGTAAAACAGCGACGGACTAAGATGCCACCATCGGTGATTGCTTTTTTAGCCGGTAGCTTTAACCGGTTTGCTGACAGAGGCCCCCTTACACATGCGATGTGCCAGTGGGGGGGAATCTGTGATAGCGGTTGTTCATAGCCAGCACCGCTACTAAAGATGATCAGACGGTGGGCATCGGTAGTGCGTTCGGGTAGACGGTGATTGAGCAGGGTGCCAGTGCCGATAAACTGGGTAGAGCCATCATTGTCAAAGAAATCTGGTAGCAGCCGGGGCCACAGCCAGGTGTTAAGCTCATCACCAAAGTTGGGTTGGCCATCTTGACGTCGATAGTAAAAGATTTTCATGCCGCATCCATCTAAATCTGCCCATTGCCACCCTGTCTAGTCACCCCGTCATATTGTAAGCCTTTATATTCTGTAGAACGAATCCCAAGGATTGACCACATCACTCAATAGAATCATTTACAAAAATATAACGATGGCTGGTACAAGCTACCGGGCGCTGCTGATCTTCGGAATGATGTTATCTAAGAAATTCTGATCTACCGCATCATGACTCGATCGGCGCATCCTTTAAATCAGTAACGGTAACAGTGCGGTAACCATTGCCTCTTTTCTATGTTTGTCTTTTGATTTAGTGGGTACTTTAACCATATATCAAATCAACAATGAGCTTAGGATCGAGAATTTAATAATGCACCGATAATGTATCGATTTTCCCCTCTCGGGAGGGGTGCCATAGGCGGGGTGGGTGACCGTCAGCGCTAAAGGTCAACTCACCCCACTGCCTCTCCCGGGAAGAGAAATGATATAGCTTTTATCTCAAGTAAATTGTGAATGTTATTCAATCCTCATTCC
>JBCAWO010000152.1:0-4815 GCA_038534515.1 Cyanobacteria bacterium J06554_1 | reverse complement strand
GGATATCTAAATCTACACCATTCGAGGACTAGCCTTGGACTAATTTTGGACTAATTTTGACGTCGAATATGGCAATTTTGCTGTCTAAAACTGCTTTCTCTGCAAGCAGCCTGACCGCTGTAAGTATTGCTATAACGCTTGTTTCTAAACGGAGAGGGGGGGATTCGAACCCCCGATGAACCTAAGCCCATAATAGATTTCGAGTCTACCGCATTCAACCACTCTGCCACCTCTCCACGGGCTTATCCAGTTAAGCCGCTACCTAAATTTTTAGGCTTGTTTATTCTACACTGAGCCGCACATTTCAGGCTTATCTTGCTCGACTTCGGCGGATTAACCAAATGGTGGTGATGCCATAAAAACCGTAGAGTGCCACGACAAGCCAGGCTGAGATGGTTTGGAACTCTAGCTGATGACCTGGCAGTTGGTTAAATAGGTTGACCAGTGTGATTAATAGCTGCACTGGAATTGCCAATAGCCATGCGATCGCACTTCCGGCCAACGGCCAAATCAAACTCGCGATGGCACTAATAAAACCACCTAGACTCACCACGGTGACCAGAGGTGTAGCAATAGTATTTAAAACAATGCTGTAGGAGGGGATGCTGCCAAAGTGGTAAAGCTGGAGCGGCAGCGTCCAAAGATAAGCAGCAATAGGGACAGATAGTAGAGTTGCGATCGCACTTGGCATCCAATCCAATCGTTTTGCCAAAGCTGTGGCTGTTACCATAAGCCCCAGCGTGGCGGCCACACTTAGCTGAAAGCCAATATCCCAAATCCAGCGCGGGTTCCAAATCAATAATAAAAACGCTGCTAAACCCAAACAAGATAACGGTTTTACCTTACGATCCAGCGCCAGCGCCAGCATGGCTCCAAAGCCCATGACCGCTGCCCGCATCACGCTGGGCTGTAATCCAGTCAATCCTACATATACAAGCAGAGCGATACTGCCACCAATGGCTTGGGTACGAGCCGGTTGCCAATTGAGTGCCGATAATACTAACCCCAGCACCAAGGCAACATGGAAGCCAGACGCTGCCAGCGTATGGGCTAACCCTGCTTCAATAAACGCATCGCGCAGCTCGTAGGGCAAATCTACCGCTCGCCGTCCCAACACCATGGCACTCATCAATGCCCCGTTGTCACCAAGCCAACGACCCTGAGCCGCAACAATGCGCTGCCGCACCTGCCATAGCCCCGGCTGAGACGTCTCAGTATTGGGCAGCTTATCTATATATTTTGCGCTCAGTCCAGCAAAGCTACCTTGTTTTGCTAAATATGCCTTAAAGTCAAATTCCCCTGGAGCATTCGCAGTACTAGGCTCATAGAGTCGCCCGGTTACACCGACTACCTGCCCTGGATATAAGTTTTTTGTTTTTTCTAATGGAGCTGTTACGTACAGCTTGCCGCTAACCGGTTGTCGGCTAACAAAGTCTGCACCCTTAGCGCGATTTTGGAGTCCATGGGTATCGAGCCAAAACTTTCCCTTGCCACTGCGATTTACCTGAGGCAACGAGATTACTTCTCCGTAAGCGCTATAGCTGCCAGGAGTATACCGACTGACGTCATCAATTGCAGGTTGAGGTATGCGCCATAGACAATAGACTGCACCTACTAGGCCAATAATTCCACCCAATAGCCATTGACGCCCCGTCGGTCCCAACCGCCAGCGCCTGGGTATGCAAATACTACAGCCCAGTCCAACGACTAAAAGACCGTAGCTGGCAATTGGCGGGTTTAAATCACCGATACCAATGCCTGTGGACAACAGGCCTAGAATATAACCAAGACAGATAACAAGCGGGCCCCAAGACGTCATGAGCATTAGTTAAGGTAGACACCAAAGACGCTGCCCCAGTTAAGAAGCAGCGTCTTTAGTTATCGTTCCCGAGTGGTTCCTGGTTAGGGAGATTGGCTTTTAAATTGACAGTCCCAACTTTAGACCCAGGGCGGCATGTACCACCATCAGAGCCAAAGCTGCTGTGCCAATATAGGCATGGGCACTTCTCAGTGAGTCTTGGCCACCCCCAAACTTACTCATGGAAATAGCGCCGTTAAGACCCAACAGTCCCAGCACGGCTGAACCAGTCCAAAAGTGGGGGCTTTCTAGAATGGGCTGACCCTGCATTACCAAGGACAAAAGACCACCTGAGTAACCCATGGCAATAAACGTGGTCATCCACAGAGCAACTTTCTTATGAAATTTACGTACGGGCATAGAGCCCATGGTTGCTTCTGGATCGTTACCTGTTCGAATCTTCCAACCAGCGATGGCGGCACTGCTACCCATGGCAAAAATAACAATGCCCATCATGGCTGGATGTCCCCAGTGGGTGATGGGCTCGGGTAAACCAAACTGGGCAAACCAGCTGGCAATCGGTTCTAAATATGCTCTTAAACTAGAAGCCACAACGAATAAATATCCCTAACGCGTATATCGTTGCCTTCATTCTATGCAGGGACGTTCAGGTGTAGCAATAGATGTTCCCCTACGAGTCACCTAACTTAATTAGACCCATGCAATATTTGTATGTGTGCTCGATCTTACGTTGAATCGTTTCCACCTTTTCTTTGAGGCCCTTTTTTCGCTGATCATTATAGAGTTGGATATCAAAATGATTTTCAACTGGGGCTAGAGAAATGTAGCTGGCCAACAGACCAAAGGATGTTGTTCTGGAATAAATTAGGTGGTCGCAGCTGGTGAGTAAAAATAGATCCAACAACGCTTCAATGGCATGTTCCTTTAAATCAGGGCAGGTTTTATTTCCATGGGCTTTAACCCCTGGGGTGGGTAGCCATTTATCTACCATTGAAACGTTTGGGTAGAGACCACTAATTTCAGTTTCTACATCACGGTTATCAGTAGCCAGAAAGATTTGGGCATTTGGATAACGTTCTACATGATGAGCCAGTGCCCGTTTGTACCATGAGTAACTGATGGCTTTATCTGACTGTCTGATATGAATGCCAATTGTGGGCCGATCAGCAAAATTTTGACGTCTAAAAGATTCTATACGCTCCTGAATAGCTGGTGTTAAGCGTAGGTGCTGATGAAAGGTCTCCCTAAAGATGATTCCTTTTGGCGTGTTTTTGAAGTGTCTATATTCATCTGAAAAAACTGAGCGAAGGCGATCAATTTCTTCGGTATAACCGGTACCAATGACAATTTCCTCAGAGTAGCCTAAGTTTCTAACGTCGTAGGCATATTTTCTGAGGACCGCTTGTCCCATGGTGTTGAGTAAGCCCACATCTTTAGCGATCACCTGGCTAATGGATTCATCCATCCGTCCTTGCCAAAGATTTGGATAGATTGATGCAGACTCAGGAATGGTTTCTATAAAAGGCGTATTTTTAATCTCAAATAGATCAAAAAAGACGTTCTCACCATTGCTTGAGTAGTAACGGTCTCGCCAATCAACCGCCAAAACTCGACCACTGATACGGGCATAGAGTATGGCGGTCACCAAGGCAAAAATCCGATTGCCTAAGCCTGCGGTCCCCTTGACTAGTAAGTATTTATCCATAGCGTAGAACCCTTTAGATGCCGTTACTGTGGCTGTAGGAGTGGAAAACCTAGGCGTTCTCTTTGCTCTAGATAAACCTGTGCCACTTTGCGAGCTAGGTTTCTGACCTGGCGAATATACCGGGTCCGCTCAGTTACAGAAATAACTCCCCTCGCGTCTAACAGGTTAAAAGTATGGGAGCACTTAAGGACAAAATCGTAGGCGGGCAATACCAATTCTTTATCTAATAGCTGTTGTGCTTCGTTCTGATACAGCGTGAATAGATTAAAGAGGAGGTCTGGGTTAGAGGCTTCAAAGTTATAGGTAGAGCATTCAATTTCACCCTGCATATGGACATCGCCATAGGTAACGCGATCGTTCCACTGGATTTTTGCGATCGCATCCACCTCCTGTAAATACATGGTTAATCGCTCTAGTCCGTAGGTAATCTCAATGGACACCGGCTTACAATCTAACCCACCACACTGCTGAAAATAAGTGAACTGAGTCACCTCCATGCCATCCAACCACACCTCCCAGCCAACGCCCCAAGCGCCCACGGCAGCGTCCTCCCAATTATCCTCCACAAACCGGATGTCATGATCTTCCGGTTTGATCCCCAATGCCCTTAAGGACTCTAAATACAGGTCTTGAATATTGCTAGGAGAGGGCTTAATCAGCACCTGATACTGATAGTAGTGCTGATAGCGGTTGGGATTTTCCCCATATCGACCATCTGCCGGTCGACGGCAAGGCTCAACATAGGCAACTGACCAAGGTTCTGGCCCGATTGCCCTCAAAAATGTATGGGGACTTTTAGTACCCGCCCCCTTTTCAGTGTCATAGGGCTGAACAACCAAACATCCTTCTGCCGACCAAAATCCGTGCAGCGTGGCAATGACAGACTGAAAATTCACTGCGCTTTCCTCTACATATATATGTATGACCGTCACATTCTCCTCCGAAGTGAGGAAAAAGCGCTAGTACCTTGGCAGAATCCCTTAAGTCATAGCAAATATCTAAGGACTCATAGCAGAAAAAAACATATCGACCCCTGTTGCCCGAGAACCCATGATCCCAACGCGGTGGCAATGAGGCTTTGTATAAAAGAAGACAAAAAAATGCAGGGTGAAAAACCAGGCAGAAACCGACTTGTTACCTGAAACCCTTTACCCGTAACGAATTGGAGAGCCAAAAATAAATTGGCCAGAGGTGTTGACTTCGTCCTAACAGGTCGCTATATTAGTAAAGCGCTCGAGAGGGGAGCGGTTAACACCGACCTCAATTGGCGCGGAACCTAAACAGTTAAATA
>JBCAWO010000151.1:0-5047 GCA_038534515.1 Cyanobacteria bacterium J06554_1 | reverse complement strand
TTTTGGGTAACAAAATGTTGGCCAAAATCTGCTGAGTACGGCGTCTAAAATGCCACTAAAATACTCGGTATTGGGTTGCGATCGCACATAAACTACAGACACAAAACTAATTTTCTAACTGAGTACCCCCACCCCCATGGAACTCTAAAAAAGAAAATTTATGCATCCATAATTATTTTGAATCAGCAGAACTAGCCATGCTGGAAGATTTGTGATTAAAAGTACAATCCAAATCTCTACAGCTGTCAAAGTAATTTACAACGTAAATAGCTAGGTGGTCACAGAGTTTTAGTGAGCCGTTTGAGTCACAGTTTCCACAGATAAGTGTGGTGCCGCTGGTTCAATGTTGTTTTTCTGTCAGAGTCATAATTTTGGCATTGCTGAGCCTCGGGATGATTTTATCCGCAAGCTGTTGGCACATGGTCGGCGATTGGTATACCCCCCAAAGATCAGCAACAGCGTAGTTCTCTGATCTGAATCGTAGTTCTTGGGCTTTCTAGGATTTGGATTGCTCTTTGCAAGTAAGCGTTGATGTAAACCCCGAATAATTGTAGGGACTGGAGGCAACCATGCAGCGATTGGTTACACGTTTTTTTAGCCGACGTAAGTTTTTTGCACTTAGCAGCGTGGTCACCTGTTCTTGGGCTCTGGCCATTGCCTGTGCCCCAACGACAGATGTTGCTAACACTGTTGAAGAGACCGCAGAAACAGTTACTGAGGTTGCTGCAACTCCTGCGTCGGATTTACCCAAGGTGCGGGTAGGGTTTCAGACCGGAGATATCAACAACATCACCATGGTGGCCTACAACGAAGGTTACTTTGAGAAAGTGGGTCTAGATGTGGAAATGAGTCCATACTCATCCGGTGGGGCGATGGTACCGGCCCTGGCAGCGGGCGAAGTCGACATTACCTGGTTCTTTCCGTTTCCGTCTCTAACAGCATTTGCCACCGGCATTGATATTGAGGTGGTGCTTTTAGACCATGCTCCCCTAACGGCAGAACGGCTGATTGCGGGTGAATCGGCAGCCGATGTGCCCAGTCTTAAGGGTAAAAATGTCGGGGTGACCATTGGTACCTCAGGGCACCATTCTTTGTTGGCCGCGCTGGATCAAGCAGGGCTGTCCCAGGACGACATCAACATGGTGAATCTCAAGCCGTCTGAAATGGCGGCGGCCTTCTCAGCTAAGAAGATTGACGCAGCTTGGACCTGGGAACCGGCGGCTGGCAAACTCAATGAGCTGGGGGGTAAGGACATTGCCACAGCAAAATCGGTGGGGGCCTACGCGGTGGCCCTATGGGCGGCTCGGACAGAGTTTGCCGAGGAAAATCCTGAAGTGATGACCAAGTTTATGGAAGCCTGGGACATGGCCCAGCAGGACTATCTGGCTGATCTAAAATCTGGGCAGAAATGGGAGGCCGAACGCCTAAATCTCACACCGGAGGAGTTTGGGGCCATGGTTGACCGTCAGGGCTCGACGGTGGTGATGATGGAAGATCAGCTAACTGATGAGTGGTTGGGCACCCCGGGACAACCCCAATCTACCAACCTGTATAAGGCCTATGAGGAATATGCCGTGTTCCTTGTAGATCAAGGACGATTGGATAGTGCGCCGGAGGATCTGACTCCGCTGATTAATTCTTCCTATGTGGCGGAATACCTGGAGTCAAAGTAATCGACCTGTTCTGTACATCCATGCTCTAATTCAGTGGTTGTCCGTATGTCCCAATCTTCTGCCCCGGCATCAGTTAGCTCCCTTGACCCGTACGGCCAGGCTGAGATAGCCCAAGAGATTGTTTCTTTAGATGCGATCTCCTTTGGCTACAGCCATAAGCGCTTGGTGCTTCAAGACTTGAGCTTGAGTATCCAACAAGGAGAGTTTCTAACATTGTTGGGGCCATCGGGCTGTGGAAAATCCACTATCCTAAACCTGATTGCGGGATTTTATAAACCGTTGGCCGGTCTTGTTACCCACGGTGGCGAAGAGATCAAAGGCCCTTCTGCACGGCGAGGGGTGGTCTTTCAAAGCAATGCTCTGTTTGATTGGATGACGGTTGAACAGAACATTGGCTTTGGGTTTCGGTTTCAATCGTTGTCAAAGTATGAGAAACGGCAGCGGGTGGACACCATTATTGGGCTGGTGGGATTAGGGGGCAACGAGCGTAAGTATCCCTATCAGCTGTCAGGGGGAATGCGGCAACGGGTAGCGGTGGCCCGGTCAATGGTGGTGCAGCCAGAGATTTTGCTGATGGATGAACCCTTTGCAGCCGTAGATGTGCAGACTCGAGAAGGGTTGCAGGAAGAATTGTTAAAGCTGCATGAGCAGGTGGCTGGGGCCATTTTGTTTGTGACCCACAGTATTGAGGAAGCCGTTTTCTTGAGCGATCGCATCGTAATTTTAGATCGCAACCTGGGCGGTATTGCCCATGATATTAAAATTCATCTGCCGGAGCCTCGCTACACAGCGATGAATCGGGTGTCGGATGCGTTTAATCAATATCGGACGGATCTGTATTTGAAGATGAAGGCAATTGGGTAAGGGCAAACAGACGTTCCATGGAACGTCTGTACGGCGAAGAGACGTTCCATGGAACGTCTGTACGTCAGGAAGGCAACGTCTGTATGTCAGAGGGGAGTTAGTCTATGCAGTTGAAGGTATCTAAACAAGACGGGGTGCCTGTTTTTAAGGTACAAGACCTGCAAACCCAGGCGTTGCGGGAGAAGGCGGTATTGTTTTGTGTTGCGATCGCAATCCCCGCCCTGATCTTGATCCTCTGGGAAACCACTACCCGCATGGGTTGGATCGACGAACTCTTCCTGCCCAGTTTGTCCGGCATTGTCACCGAGTTTTTGGCCATGACCCGCAAAGGCTATGCCGGTACCCCTGTCTTGACACATGTTCTTGGCAGTCTACGGCGAGTATTTACCGCCTTTGGCATTGGTACCGTCGTCGGCCTACTTCTAGGCCTACTTATGGGTTACTACAAGTACGTTCGGGCTGCCTTTTATGTCGTCACCGAGCTGCTACGACCGATTCCCCCCCTAGCGTTCATCACCCTATTTATTCTCTGGTTTGGCATTGGTGAAGTCTCCAAGATTTTAATCATCCTCTACGCCGGAGCCCTGATCGTCATGCTTAATACGATGGCGGGGGTACAGTCTTGCCCCAAGGACAAGATTTTAGCCGCCCGCACCCTGGGGGCTAACGACCTAGCCATTTTTCTCCATGTGATTTTGCCTGCGGCCCTACCCAACATCTTTACCGGTATGCGGGTAGCTCTCTCTGTGGACTTTGGTATTTTAGTCGCCGCTGAGCTGTTAGCAGGGGATATCGGCATTGGCTACATCATCCAAGACGCTAGCGTTTTCTTTAATGTAGAAGCGCTGTTTGTCGGCATTTTAATGATTGGCTTTTTTGGAGTGCTGTCGGACTTTTTGCTCAGGGTAATTTCATCAAAAGTGGTGCACTGGCAAGGGTAGATTTCTTGGTTGAATCTTTAGAGATATTGACTATGTGAGAACTTAAATCTCGAAAATTTGGGGGATTTAAGGGGGCCTTCGGAGTGCTGCTGCCTCCATCATGAAATCATTCTCTACATAAGAAGCAGACTCAGTATTTCACTGATTATTCAAATAACTACCTATCGGAGTGCATTCAATGTTAGAAACTCTCTCTACCCCATCAGAGCTAACCGACCTACAGCAGCAGATTCTAGCAGGCATCACCCAAGAGAAATGCGTGCAGCTAATCAAAGACCTGGTACCTACCGGACAGCCAGGCTGTGGCAATTCCATTGACCCGGAAGCACCCATGGCCCATGAAGAAGACATCTCTCGCCAGGTAGGACAACACCTACAGTCCTTGGGGTTAGACGTGGAGTGGGTAGCCGCTATCGAAGGACGTCCAAATGTTGTAGGTCGCTGGAACGACGGACTACCCGGACCTACTCTCATCTTTAACGATCACCTGGATACCTACCCATCCTGCGATCCAAAAGAGTGGCACATGTCGGGTCATAACCCCTACAACGCTACCCTACGTGGAAAGTATCTCTATGGTCGAGGCACATCCGACACGCGGGGTAATATGACCTGTCAGCTAATTGCCATTGAGATGTTGCGGCAGGCCGGGGTAAAGATTAATGGCGAACTAATTTGCGCCTATACCGTAGATGAAGAACGCCATGGCAAGGCCGGGGCGCTGCATTTGCTCAATGACTATGGTCTCACCGCCGACTATGAGATTACTGCCGAGCCTACCTCCTGGACTGAGGGAGATGATTGGGGCATTGGCATCGCTCTAGCCCATTCTGGCCTGTGTTTAGTGGATATCGAAACAACAGGGGTGAGGTCTCACATCTGGCGACCCGACGAGGGTGTAAATCCGGTCTTGCACATGGCTCAACTGATCGAAGCGCTACGCAACACCACCTTTACCCACGAAGCCCCACAAATCTATGGCCCCACCCAACCCAGCATTTGCCCCGTCAAGATAGAAGCGGGTCAAATTGGAGAGGGACAATTTACACCGCCTTCCTGTAAAGCCAGGATATGGGTAATTGGTCTGGTACCTGGGATGACCTATGAGTCGATTGTGCAAGATATGGAGAAGGTGATCACTCAGCTAAAAGATGAGGATCCTACCTTCCAGGCAACAATTACTAAAGTAGATGGAGAGACGTTTGTACCTGCGTCCATAGAGGTATCGGACGATGCAGAGCATGTTCAGGCATTATCGAGGGCGTACCAGCAGATTTTAGGCAAGGATCCGGTGCTCTACCGCAAAAATGCTTACTGCGATACCTTACGGTTCTCCCACAGCGGTATTCCCTCAATTACATTTGGGCCGGGTGAGGATGGTTGGCCCCCGGTGAATGAGTTTATCGATATGGACAAAGTGGTAGCAGCAACCAAGATCTATGCATTGTTTCTGCTTGACTTTTTCAAAGTAGAGAAAGGTTAGCCAGTTCTACTTCACTCATGCCCTCGGTACCTGCCGGACGCATGGGCAATACCCACCAGCGAATCTGAGCACTGGTATCCCAAATA
>JBCAWO010000150.1:0-5213 GCA_038534515.1 Cyanobacteria bacterium J06554_1 | reverse complement strand
GGCAACCACAAGGGGTTGCCTCTACAGAATTGCTCATTTTTAATCGAGCTTACTGAATTTGGAGTTGATCTTACAGTTCCTCTATGTAAGCATCTTGACCCTGTAGATTGCGGAGAGAGGGTAAATCTCTAGTGATGATGTACGGAAACTGGCCGGTTACTAGGGGAACAATTAAGCGGCTGGGCTGGGCTGCCTTGAGGGTAGCTAGGGTGGCCTGTGCAGATGCGATCGCATCTTCTCCTTGCCACCGAGTTAACCAAAGATGAACCTGATCTATGGATTTATCGGCATTGGGCACCGAAGAGACCGCAAACATATTATCACCGGGATCAATCACCATCCGTTGAGAAAGGCCGGTTTTAAGCACCTCAAACGACTGGGTAATAACCATTGCCTTGACCGTATTCTCGGTTAGGCTACCGGCACTTTGGGCATCGCCCCACACCAGCAGCTTCTCTCCAACGCGGGAGGCGACATTACCTTGGGTAGCCGTCACAATAGCTAAAACAACGGGTCCCTGGGCTAAGCGATCTACAAGACACGAAAAGAGTTCTAACGAAGACGTTTTAGGATTAACCGTCATTTGAGACATATATATAAAATCGCTCAGATAGAGCGATACCATTGGGTGGGCAATTGGGACAGAGCAGCCGTCGTAACTTAAGCCATAAAACGTAAAGATATATTATGACAAGCATGCTCAAAAAAGACACCGCCTGTCCCGTTACAGGGGACAGTTAAAAAGGTGGCGTTGCTGAGCCACATGATGATTCCCTCTGAACGATGCAACAAGATGCGACAATGGGGCCTCCATAACAGCTCGGAGGCTCAACCCAGCAAGACAAGCACCCTCTGTATTCTTCGCACTGAACATGGCACAGACAGCAAAAAAAATCGGCATCATTGGGGGTGGTCAACTGGCCTGGATGATGGCTACCGAGGCAAAAAGCATGGGGTTAAGTCTGAGCGTACAAACGCCACACCCGTCCGACCCAGCCGTTGCCCTTGCTGATCATGTGGTCTTAGGAGCGGTGGACGATGCAAAAACCACAGCTCGCTTAGCCAGCCAATGTGATGTCATTAGCTTTGAAAATGAGTTTATTGATCTACCCGGATTGCAGACTCTCGAAGGTCAGGGCACCCAGTTTTATCCTCAGCTTAGCTGTTTGGCTCCCCTATTAGATAAATATGAACAGCGTTTGTACTGCCAACAAATCGGGCTGCCATCGCCTCAATTTGTCACCCTCAATTCTGAAGCCGATCTGTCTAATCTAGAAACCTGTGTTGCCTCAGTGGGATTCCCCCTGGCCCTCAAAACCCGCCGTCATGGATATGATGGCCAGGGCACCTTTATCGTGCACGATCTCGACACCGTCAGGGAAACTTGGGCCCACCTGGGTTACCAGCCCATTTTGTTAGAAGCTTTTGTCCCGTTTGAACGGGAGCTGGCCATTATGGTTGCCCGTTCTTCAACCGGCGAGATTGCCCTATATCCTGTGGTCGAGTCGCAACAAATTGATCAGGTTTGTCGCCGTGTGATTGCACCGGCTACCGTCAGCCAGACAGTGCAACAGCAGGTGGCTGATATTGCCACCACCCTCATGACTCAGCTAGATGTGGTCGGCATCTTTGGACTTGAGCTATTTTTGACCGCTGACGACCGGGTTTTAATGAATGAAATTGCTCCCCGCACCCACAATTCAGGTCATTACACCCTAGATGCCTGCTTGACTTCACAATTTGAACAGCAGCTACGGGCAGTGAGTGGGCTCCCCCTGGGAGCAGCTGACATGACTTGTCCGCAAGCAGTCATGGTCAACCTGCTTGGATTTGAAACATCTGCCTCCGACTATGCCCAACAGCGCGCTGCCCTATCGGCACTGCCCAACGCCCATCTCTACTGGTACGGCAAGGGGGAGTCTCGTCCGGGGCGCAAACTAGGTCATGTGACATTGACATGCGATCGCATATATTCCCCCAACCAGTTAAACCAACTCATTCAACAGATAGAGAACCTGTGGTATCCCAACGGGTTTGATTTGAAATAGTGATTAAGGTGGGGAAAACCGCTCAATCATCCCTATCGATCACCCCCTGTCGATTTACCAGGACAGTTGGTTATCATTACGTTAGTTTCACTACGGCGTTGGTGACTGCCAACAATGTTTCTTGATCTATGCTTTTCACTTAAGGGCATCGAACAGGATTGCGGTGGCAGTATACCGGGCTTGTACCCGGAAACTATAAATCGCGACCACGGGCCCACCTGGATTTTCCAGGTCAAAAACTGAGGTAAGACGGCGCTGCGGTGAAACTTTTAAGATTTGAAAAGCTCTTGGTCATTAGACCAAGAGCTTTTTGCTGTGGAGCCTGCTATCCGGTAATATTGTTGATATTGTTGATGGGTACAAATATACTATCCCATGGTCCAGTACACGATTCCTCAAAGTCCTGAAGACGTCTTGATCACCGTTTCCGGACGCGACTCGGCTAAAGCCCGTGAAAAGGCGATGGATCAGCTTCTGGAGATGATGGGTAATGGTGAGCTAACGGCTGATTTGAATGATGGCTTTACCCCAAAGGATTTTATTGAAGTGAAAGAACACAAGACAGAGCCCACGGCAGAGGAAAATGCAATTGTTGAAGCCGTCCAAGTGCTCAGTAACTTGGCAAATTTAAAGGTCAAGGTGCAGGGATCACGGAGTGAAGCGCTAAAAGTTAGGGAGTTAGTGGACCTACTCTTCACCGATGACGTGATTGAGGAAGAGCAGCTAGACGATTTAAAGAATGGCTTTAAGGTGCTCAAAACCTTTGCCCAAAGCAATCTACGCTACCGTGATGCCCGCGCTAATGCCGAGGAAGCCCGTAAGGTGCTAGATGCGGCCTTGGGTAAGTAGGCGATAGGGTAAGAATAATATTGTAGAGACGTTCCATGGACCATTTTCCGAATGTAGAGACGTTCCATGGAACGTCTCTACATTCGGAAAATTTAGGGGTAAACGCGATCGCGATCGTTGTCGATGAAGTTTAGTCGTCCATGGCCAGCAATATGAGTTTGGGGTTGATCGCCCTCAGGGACAGCGATCACGCGAAATACATAGGTGCCATCTAGGCGGGGATTGCGCTGTGGTCGCAGGCCAACCGTGACTAGTTGACCAGGAGCCACAGGCGGCTCAAAGTCTACCGTGATGGCCTTAGTGTCTTCATCGATGGATACACTGCCTACACCGAGAGCGTTTTCTGAATCTCCAGGGGTACCTGAAAAGGCTACGGTCTTCTCTAGTCGATAGGGCTGCAGGTAGCGGGTTAAGTTTTGCGGGGCAATCACCACACTTTGGAGTGGAGCATCGGCATCGGCAGGCAGAGTCTAGGGTAAAGAAATAGGTAGCATTACGACGCATCACCGAGTCATTGGTGGTGAACGCGCTGAGAAATTGAGGGGGTCGCACAAACGCCGTGGTGCCATTGGCCAATTCAATAGCTCGGGCTGTGGGGGGGAGCAGACTGTTGGCGAGGGCTCCTATGGTTAGAGACGCCCCTAATGCCATGGCCAAGTAACGGGTTTTCATAATCCTTGTCCTTCGATAGCCGATACACCTATTGTGGAAAATTTTCTTAGGATTGTGGGGCTGTGGGGGAACGGATAAGTCTTACTATTCGCAGTGCGACATAATATGAGGACAATTACTGCGACGGGATTGTGAGGGTTATGACACACCGCCCTGAATTATTAGCGCCTGCGGGGACCTGGGACTGTGCAAAGGCCGCCGTCGAGAATGGTGCCGATGCCATTTACTTTGGGCTGGATCGGTTTAATGCGCGGATGCGATCGCAAAATTTCACTGAGTCTGACCTACCGGCGCTGATGGCATTTCTCCACAGCCGGGGGGTGAAGGGCTACGTCACTTTCAATACCCTGATTTTTCCCAAGGAGCTGGCGGCGGCGGCACACTACCTGCGTACCATGATCGCCGCCGGGGTGGATGCGGCCATTGTGCAAGATATCGGCATGTGTCGTCTGATTCGCCATCTCTCACCCGACTTTCCGATCCATGGGTCGACCCAGATGACGGTAACATCAGCAGCCGGGGTAGAGTTTGCCAACAACCTTGGTGCGCAGCTGGTGGTGTTAGCAAGAGAATGTTCCCTCAAAGATATTGAGAAAATACAGCAGCAGACAAAAGACATTTCCCTGCCGCTAGAAGTGTTTGTACACGGTGCGCTATGTGTTGCTTATTCAGGGCAATGTCTCACCAGTGAGTCTCTCGGCGGACGCTCTGCCAACAGAGGTGAGTGTGCCCAGGCCTGCCGTATGACCTACGATATGAAGGTAGATGGAGAGTCTGTAGATCTGGGTGATAAACAATATCTTCTGAGCCCGCAGGATCTCTCTGGACTGCCAGTTCTGCCAGATTTGATCAAGTCTGGCGTGAGCTGTCTCAAAATTGAAGGACGGCTAAAAGCACCGGAATATGTGGCCAATGTAACCCGAGTATATCGTCAAGCCCTAGATCGAGCCTGGCAAGACCTATCGTTGGTGACAGCAGAGACAACAGAAAATTCGTCTCTAAAAAGTTCGTTCCTAACCTTGAGAAATCGGCCGGCATCGTATCAGCCCACAGAGGACGAGCGCTACAACTTGGAAATGGCGTTTTCTCGGGGTCTTTATACCGGCTGGTTTCGGGGCATCAACAATCAGGAACTGGTCCATGCCCGCTTTGCTAAAAAGCGCGGTGTTTATCTGGGCGATGTGGTAAGTGTTACCAAACAACAGGTGCAGATTCGGCCTCAGGTGCCGGTGAAGGCCGGAGACGGCATCGTATTTGACTCTGGACATCCTGATACGGACCAAGGTGGGCGCATTTATGCCGTGGAAGCCAACGGCCATAGCGTCGGTCTCAGCTTTAGCAAGCATGGCATTGACCTGCGACGGGTAAAGCCCGGATATAAGGTGTGGAAAACGTCTGATCCGGAGCTGGAGAAAACCCTCCGTCAAACCTATAGTGGCGAGCAGCCCCAGGTGCAGCAGCCCATCGATATTGAGGTACATGGCCGTGAGGGAGAGCCGGTGGTTGCGATCGCAACCGACCCCCAAGGGCACATTGCCAAGGCAACGTCTGAGAAGGTGTTGGAGGTGGCCAATAACAAACCCCTAACATCCGACAAGTTAACACAACAACTTTCTCGACTCGGAAATACACCGTTTCGGCTAG
>JBCAWO010000149.1:0-5278 GCA_038534515.1 Cyanobacteria bacterium J06554_1 | reverse complement strand
CGGGGCAGGGTTATTCAGGGCTACAGCTTTAAGTTGGCTAAAACCAGGCCATAGCTAAAACCATATGGTTTAGTTTATGCAAACATTTTGTATACGGGCGGTGTTTTTATCGAAAGACGGGCTCAGATTTGCAGACCTATCTCATAACCAGGTCTTATGTATGACGTTTTAACGCTGCTTTGATAAACGTCGATAGAGACTATAGGCAACAATAATTAAGCTAAAGGAAAACAGAGTAGTCAACGTCCCCAAGGCATAGAGTGCAGGCGATGTCACATTGGTCGTCATGCCAAAGATCTCTAGGGGTAAGGTGTTGTACTGTCCTGAAACCAGCGATGTCCGAGTAAATTCATCGTAGGACAGGGTAAATGTCAGCAGACTCACACCCACCAAACTTGGTGCAATCAGCGGTAGCACAATCTCCCAAAATGTTTTGGTGTCACTGGCCCCTAAATCCCTGGCAGCTTCCTCATAGGACGGATTAAACCGATTAAAGATACCCAGCATAATCAGAAATGCAATGGGTAACGTCCAGGTAAGATGGGCCCCTAACCCAGAGCTGTACCACCTGGTGGGCCATTTCATTACCTGGAACATCACCCCTAACCCGAGGGAAATCAGAATACTCGGTACGATCAGGCTGGCAATGCTCAGATAAAACAGCACCGTTGATCCCTTAAAGCGCTGACGAAATGCCATGGCGGCGGAGACTGACATGGTGGCCACTAAGACGGTGACGATGCCCCCCAGAAGTAGCGATCGCAAAAATGGTTCCACAAAGTTCCCCACCCGCTGTTCCTGAAATACCTGCCCCAGCCAGTACACACCAAAGCCCCGCACCGGAAACGTCAGGGTGCCCTCAGGCCCCTGGAGGGACAGAATAAAAATAGTGATCATTGGGCCATAGAGGAAAATGACAAACAGCCCAAAAAATGCGGCGAGGAGATAAAAGGAAAGGGAGCGCTTTTTCATAGTTCTTTCCGAATATCCACTAACCGCAAAATTGAAATAACCACCAGCAGCGTCACGGTTAACAACACCATGGCATTGGCCGCCGCCAAAGGATATTGCAAACTACCGATCTGGGTTTGAATGAGCTTGCCGATAGAAGCAGCCTGACCGCCGCCCATCAGTCGAACAGTGACAAACTCACCCATCACCAACGTGACAATAAAAATAGAGCCAATGGCAATGCCAGGGGCCGATAGCGGAAAAATGACTTCTTTAAATACGCCAAAGCCGGAGGCTCCCATATCCTCTGCTGCGGTAATTAACGTGCGGTCAATACGCATGAGGCTATTAAATATGGGCGCAATCATAAAAATTATATAGAGGTGCACCATGCCCAGCACCACCGCAAAGTCGGAATAAAGGAAAAACTCCAGCGGCTGCTGCACCAAGCCTGCTCCCATCAGCAATTGATTCACCAACCCCTCTCTGCCCAATAATGGCAGCCAGGAAATCATCCGAATGATGTTAGAGGTCCAAAACGGGATGGTACACACCAAAAACAACAGTATCTGCCAGCGCAGTTTGGGTATGTGAAATGACAGGAAATAGGCGACTGGGTAACCAATAAGCAGGGTAAACAGCCAGGTCAGCCCAACAAACTTAAACGTGTTGAGATAGGTTTTAAGGGTAACGTCGGAGGTGAAAACGCCAATGTAGTTGTCCAGGGTAAAGGCGGGAGTCATGGAGTAGCCATTAAATTCCCAAAAGCTGACTACACCGATGAGGATGATGGGGAAAATCAGAAACAGCCCCAGGGCGATCGCTTGGGGCGTTGCCAGAAGATAAGGTTTTAGATGAGTCCAGGCTTTAGCCATGAGAAAAAGTGATGTTTATCTAGGCCTAGAAATACCAGTATCTGAAAGCACTTTTTGTGAGACAAAAACTATCTAAGCCCCCCACCCCCAATTCTGGGGGCTTCAGAAATTTCTTATCTGAGAACTGTCGATAAATAAAAAATCAAAGTCCCCCAGAATTGGGGGATTTAGGGGGCTTGCAGAAGCTTTAGTGAATTACAAAAGCCTTTGCTCGTAATCTCTTGCCTACGACGCAATAAACTCGTTCCACTTTTGAACGAGATAGGTGTTCTCAGCCATGGTGGAGTTCCAGCAAACAATGTTGCCAAAACGATCCTTAAAGGCACCCCCATCGCGCACAGCCCCCGCTTTGGCCAGGGTCTTTTCAAAGGGATCGACAATGTCGGTGGCCGCGGGCTTGCCTTCGTACCAGAAGTCCCACTCTTCGGTGCTCATATACTTCTTAGAGTTTTCTGGCGCCGCACTGTAGTAGCCCTGGCGACCCAGGAAGGCACCCACCCAGCCCTCTAACATCCAGTTGAGATACTCATAGGCGGCATCTAGCTCAATGCCCTTGAGATTTTTGGAGAGGCCCACACCGCCGCCCCAGCCGCGGTAACCTTCTTTGAGGGGGGCATAGATGCACTCAATTCCCTTTGATTGAACAGCGGTTACCGCCGGAGACCACATGGACTGCAGAACAACCTCACCAGACGTCATCAGGTTTACCGACTCATCAAATGTTTTCCAAAAGGCACGGAACTGCCCCTTGGCCTTTTGTTCTTTGAGGATGTCGGTAATTTGGTCAATTTCTGCCTTGGTCATGTTGCCTTTGTCGCCAAAGGTCATAAGCCCTAGAGATTCGGCCACCATAGCAGCGTCCATAATCCCGATTTGGGGAATATCGAGAATAGAGGTTTTGCCCTTAAACTCTTCGTTAAACAGCTCACCCCAGCTTTCAATGTTACGCCCGACCAGGTCGGGACGATAGCCCAGGGTATCGGCGTTGTACTGGAAGGGGATCAGGGTGGCAAAGTCCGTGGGAGTGTCGGAAAACTCGGTGGAGTCAGCTCCTTTGAGATACATCACTTTATAGGGAGCCGTTCCCTGGGACGTTTCCACAGGCAGTCCTTCAAATTTGCCGGTGGTAAAGAACGGAACAATTTTGTCCCAATCTTTGATTTTAGATACATCCAGGGGCTGCAAATTACCTGAAGGAACCACCAGCGGCAGGCTAAAGTACTCACCGTCAAAGATGTCGTACTGGTCAGGTTGGGTAATGGCGATCTGGTTGTTCTCTTCGGTACTCAAGGCCCGCATTTCCAGGTTAAAGCCGAGATCTTCTTGGGCCTTATCACGGATTTCATTGATTTGGGAGACGCCCGTACCGATCAGGCGCAGGGTGATGTCCTTAGTCTGGTTGGTGTTGACCTCAGGCCCCGGAGCTGGATTGTTGGGGGTACCCTCGGGTGAGGCACAGCGGGTTGTGGCGACGGCAGCCCCGGCAGCCAGACCAGTGTAGAGTAGCTTACGACGAGTAATTTTGGGCATAGGTAATTCCTAGAAGCACGATCAGGTAATCTGTGTGATCTGATTAGACAATGAGCATTGCCATTGTCTAATGGGCCAGGAAAACACAGTCGTTGGTCGACCATTTCAGTGAAACGGTCTGACCCTCTTGCAGGGCAAGCTTGTTCCAATCTACTGTTCGTAGCGTGTGCAGTAGGGGCTGTCCGGTGGCGGTTGTGATTAGGGCCACGCGGGTGACAAAGCCGGTTAGCTCCACCTGGGTGATGCGGGCGGTGAGAGTGTTGGCGGCAGAAGCAGGAAGACTAGTGGCAGGGGAAGACTTTTCTAACGTGAGGAGATCGGGGCGAATGCAGCAGGCCGCATCTGTTCCAGGCTGGGTACTGTTGCCAACGGCGTAGAGCGAGCCGATGCCCTCTACGTCCAGGCGAATGAGATCGTTGCCGTCACCATGGGGGGTGGAGCTAAGCACCTTACCAGAGAAGATGTTGTTGTCGCCGATAAATTTGGCAACAAACTGGGAGGCGGGCTGACTAAAGAGCTCATTGGGTGTAGCGACCTGATCAATGTGCCCGTGGTTCATCACCACAATTTGGTCCGATAGGGAAAAGGCTTCTTCCACATGGTGGGTGACCTGGATAAAGGTGAGACCAAACTGTTTTTGAATTTTGCGTAGCTCCCCACGCATGCGCACCCGCAGATTTTCGTCTAGGGCGCTGAGGGGTTCATCTAACATCAGCACCTGGGGCCGTGTGACCAATGCCCTGGCCAGGGCAACACGCTGCTGCTGCCCGCCGCTGAGCTGATGAGGCTTACGCTCGGCTGTATGGCTAAGGCCCACTAGCTCAAGAATTTCAGCTACCCGATCACGACGTTCCCCTTTGGCCACCCGCTGCATTTTTAAACCAAATTCGACATTCTGCCAGATAGTTTTATGGGGAAACAACGCGTAGTTTTGAAACATCATGGCGGTGTTCCGTTTGGCCGCTGGCAAATCATTGACACAGCGATCGCCAATCAGCACCTGACCACTGGTGACGGCTTCATGACCAGAAATCATCCGCAATGCTGTGGTCTTACCGCAGCCGCTGGGGCCAAGCAAACAGCAGTAGATACCCGCTGGAATATCCAGGGTCATGTTCTCAATGGCGGTGACGGTGCCGTATTTTTTGGTTACGGACCGGAGGGCCACGCCTGCCGCGGCGGCTTCCACCGAATTGGATGATGGAGAAGGCTGCTTTTGAGAGGCTAATGGGTAAGACCGCTCAGCACTAACCGCCATGGGGATGTCTCCTGTGGGGACTACTTGGACGTGGTCTAACTATGGGCGGTGTCGACTAGTAATATCTGTTACCAGTGAACATGAAAAGCCAATGTGACCTAGAAAACAACTGGGTAAACCGTACCAATGGCTGTCTGCTCAGCTGGGAAAGTTCCATTAAACTTTAGATTCTTTCTTTAGGGCTGTAACCTCCTCGGGACAGCGATAGTGCTGGTCTAGTTTGAGCAGGGTGTGGAGCAAAATGTTTGCGCCCTGAATGCAGTGCTCAGGGGTGGTGTATTCGGTTTCCGAGTGGCTGATGCCGTCCTGGCTAGGGACAAAAATCATTCCCATGTCGGTGATGCTGGCGATAATTTGGGCATCGTGGCTGGCACGGCTGGGGAGTGGCTGAACCGGCAGCTGTAGCTGATCGCAGACTTGGGCAATGGCGTTGTAGATATGGGAATTGACAGGGACAGGCTCGTTGCGAAGCTGAGGTTTAAGGGCGACCTGCGTGTGGGTTTGGGTTGCGATCGCATCCATCACCGCCTCCAGCTCGCTAACCATGGCATCCAACCGCTGGTTTGACAGGTCCCGAATATCCAGGGTCATCTCCACACGACCAGGGATCGTATTGGCCACATTGGGCGATAGCTTCATGGCACCCACCGTAGCCACCTGTTCT
>JBCAWO010000148.1:0-5431 GCA_038534515.1 Cyanobacteria bacterium J06554_1 | reverse complement strand
GACGGTACATACTTACCCGCAGGAATCTCCACATCCTGGATCAGAGCATGCATCATCACAATGCAGCCATGGCCCACCTGGGCATTAAATACCGTCGAGCGAAAGCCAATAAAACACTCATTCCCAACGTAAGCGGGACCGTGGATTAATGCCATATGGGTAATGCAGGTATCATGGCCAATCCACACCGAGTAGGCCTTCTGGTCATCCCCTAAGATACGTCCCTGCTCTAACCCATGGATAACCACCCCATCCTGAATATTGGTATTCTCACCAATGTAAAAGGGAGCCCCTTCATCCGCACGAATGGAGGTATTGGGAGCGACGATGACATTTTCACCCAGTTGCACATCTCCAATTAGGCTGCACTGGGGATGGACATAGGCAGATGCGGCAATGTTGGGCTGATCTAGATCGCTATCCCAGGGAGTGGGCGGGGCAGGTTGATGACGCAGCGGCATGATGTTGTCCTCGGTTTAAAGTTGAGTGGGGTTCGGTGCATCCCCATAAACGGCGACGGGGTTAAATGTCTTGGCAGTTTCTGTAAAGGTGAGGGCAACGGTACCATCGCTCTTGCCAAGAGAAATCTGGCGGTAAAAGCAAGAGCGATAGCCTACATGGCAACTGGCCCCTGTTCCGGCCACCTTGACCTTCATCCATAGACAATCTTGATCATCGTCAATCAACAATTGCTGCACGGTTTGCACCAACCCACTGGTGGCTCCCTTGTGCCAGAGCTGCTGACGGCTGCGGCTGTAATAGTGGGCTTCATTAGTTCCCAGGGTTTTTAGCAATGCAGCTTCGTTCATGTAGCCGTGCATCAGTACCTCGCCGGTGTCAGCATCCGTGGTGATAACGGGGATAAGCCCATGGGCATCAAACTTAGGAGCCAGGAGCATACCTTCTTCAACGGCTTCAACCGATGTGCGGGCAGCAAATGGAGACGACATACGATGGACAAAAAAATGAAAATGATAATCATTGTCGCATACAGAGCAGCCGTTTTTTCCATGGCAGATATCGATACTCTACCGTCTGAGTCCATCCTGCTAGGACAGCAGAAACTGTTATAACCAGAGCCCTCCCCAGGCCAACAGCATTGAAAATGCTACCGCCGCAAGCGCCTGTCTGGCCATCAGCTTCAATGCAAACCGCAGGGACTGTTCGCGGGCAATGGTCAGTGCGGTGACCAGGCAAGGCAGCAACACCCCGGCGAGATACACGCCCGTCAAGATTTGCAGTGGGGTGAGTAGAGCGAGGGTGTCCGGTTCAGCAAAAAGCAGCAGGCCGTCTTTGCGAATGGAAGCCAAAATAACAGGTAAAGCCGCCTCTGGGGGCAGACCAAATAGCCCCATTAGGGGATTAATCCAGTTGCTCAGACGGGTAATTAGGCCGAGCCAGTCGAAGACTGAGGCGATGATCGTAATTCCCAAAAAGATTGGAATCGCATTGGTAAAAAACTGACTGAGGGTTCCTTGGGTTTCGCGCCAAATAGCCGACCAGCGTGGCACTTCTAGAAATGTGCGCCGTTCAATCATCAGGGCATTCTGGGGTGAACGGGCGGCTTTCGGCGCAATCAGGCGGGTGTAAATCAGAGTGGTTAGAGTTAGGTAGCCCAGATAAGGTACCACTAGCCCCGGCAACTTGGCGGCGCTCAAGACCCCCAAAGTCGCCGCGAACTGGTCGGCACAGACCGAACCAAAGGCGATCGTGCTCATACAAGTCTGCCGGGAACAACTGGAACAGGCACGGGTGCTAATTACGGCGGGTACATTGCAACCAAAACCCATAATCACGCGTACCAAATCTCGCCCGGACAGGCCGAAAGGTCTCAGGAGTGGATAGAGTGCTATGGTAATGCGTTCCACTAACCCGCTGGCCTTGTATGCACCCAAAAACAGGGCATATAGAATCACTGTCGGCACTGCCCAGACCAATAACAACGGCCCCATTGTCACTAGACCATAGGGGCCAATCAGAATTGCCGCTAGTAGCGAGGGGACTTGGGATAGGACATCGATCAGGGGATCTAATCCGGTTTCAATCAGCGGGTCGAGCATGCCCGCAAAGCCATTGGCGACCCAAACAGCCATCACCGCAGGCAACAACAACAATAGGATGGCCAACAAACCACCCCAATGGGGATGTTCCAACAAAGTGGACGCAGGCTCAATCCGCCAGCCTGCCGGCAGCGGTTGCCATTGATAGGGAAAGGGGGCTGGCGTCTGTAATCCCTCTAAAATCTGCAGGCGTTGTTCTTGGCTTAAATGACGGGCATCCACAGGAATGAATCTCACCTGGGAGGTTTGCTCCCAGCGGCCCGCGACCTGTTGAGCGAAGTCAGAATGGGACACTTTATCCCAGAAGGTGACGACCACCAGCCCTTGTTTGCCAGCCACTAGCGGTAATAAATCCACCAAATCATCATCAATGTGGGTCGCTTTAACGACTAACAGAATTCTGTCATGGGCCTGGAGTTGCGCTAACGTGGTTCGAGTGGTGGCGGTGTCAGACCGAAAGAGAATGCCTGGGGTGTCGATAAAAGTGTCGCCTCGGGTCTGATAGGTCTCGCAGGCGATCGTCGATCCCTGAATGTTGTTGCTAATAGGAGAAGACTTCGTCAGCGCGGCTACCAGTTCAGATTTGCCAGTACTTTCTTTCCCGACAATGAGAGTGATGCGTTGAGCAGTCTGAGCATGGGACATAGGGCACGGGTGGGGGAAGAAAAGGGAGTAAGTTCTTGGGTTTGACCGGGCAGCTGAGAAGAATTCAAACGTCAAAGCTGACTAGCAAATACAATCGTTGCCGCAGCAGGAGAGATCGTCGAGAAAGAGCCCGGCCTGACGGTAGGCATCGAGGGGTGCAGTGTGGATGCCGAGACGCTGGGCGATCTCATTAGCAATGACGGCAAACCGCTGGCGAAATTTATAAATAAAGCAAAAAATTAGGTCACCATGACGCACGGAGGGTCCGCTCACAAACAGACCTGGGGTAAGTGTGGATTCGTCATTTTCTGTGAGTACCGCATAGCCTTTGGACCAGTCAAACAGGGGGGAAATCTGTCTCAAACTAGTGTCAAAACCGATGCAAAGAATCGGGGGGTGGGCCGTCACCCACTTCTGGTATTCGCTGTAGACCGCGTAGCCACCGGAGATAGGTTCAACCTCTTCAATGGGCGCGTTCCCCACCAGGTTCAGGCGACCAGTATTGTAGACAAATTTCAAACGCTGCAGAGTGTAGGGCGATAGGGAGATGCTGGGATCGGGGTCGGGATTCACCCAGGCGTTACTGCGATCAAGCACGCTAACTTTCTTGCCCAGCGCTGTTAAATTGGCCGCCGCATCCATACCGCTTTCGTAGCCGCCGATAATGATAAATTCATCTCCCTCTAAATCAGTCCATGTCCGAATCTGACTGTTGTGAAGGCAGTGCTCTGCTCCTGGGAAAGGATTGAGCTTGGGATATTGATATTCTCCGGCGGCCCAGATCACAAACTGGGTGGATATTTCGCCGCTGCTGGTGTGCAGTGTAAAACCTCCCTGGGGCAAATGTGTAACACTCTGCACATCTACCTCGGTTTGAATCGGCAACTCAAAGTAGTCGGCAACCGTTTGCAGATAAATGGCGTACTGCTGTCCACTGATGTGCTCTTGACGAAATGCGATCGCAGGCGAGGTCTTCAATGTGACTGCATTTAGATCAAGCAGGCCAAAGCCATGGCTGGGAAATGACGGTGTGATCAGGTGCATCTCCTTAGGCCAGCGGCTAAAGGAGGCTCCCACCTGGTGTCGATCTAAAATGGCAAAGCGCTCCAGACCCAGCTCCTTGAGCACGACACCACAACCTATGCCAGCTGCTCCCGCGCCGACAATCACAACGTCATAGGACATACTTGCTTGGGGGTGGCTCACGCTGGTTTACCTGAATAATAAAGATACGAAAATGATAATCATTATCAATATTTTTGTCTAGGAGCCTTTGGGTTACGGTTAGGCGGGCAGCCCAATGGTGTCAGCCCTCTCTGGCCAGGGCGCAAAAGGTGTCAAGTTTTTGCAAAACTGGAATGTCGAGTCTAATCAGCTTATTAATATTGTTGTACGTATTTTGCTAGCTGGTTCAGGCGATAATCAATTTTCTCTTGACGCTATTTTAATGGATCGAAAAAGCAAGAATCGATAAGACTAGTCCATAGCTGTTGGTCTACAGTTCTTGAAGGATAAACTCTGAACTAATCAACAGGTCAAAATCGAGTCACTATGATTCTCACAAGGGACAAACTCATTGGCAGTGTAGGAATCTTTCTATTTGCCTTGGCAAGCTGCGGAAATGTTTCTCAGCCATCCGATGCTCCTACCACCACTCTACCTGTTGCCGAAAGTACCCCTGCTCAAACTACACCTAAGTCGGAAACTCAATCAGAGGCTCCAGAAACAATTGCTGTTTCTGAAGGCGATATCTGGTCACGACTCCGACAGGCCGACACCCACTACTATGTGCTGATGCGCCATGAGATCGCACCTGGAACAGGCGATCCACCTAATTTTCAGCTCAGCGATTGCTCAACGCAACGTAACCTATCACAGGAGGGAATTGCTCAAGCACAACGCACGGGAGACGCCTTTAAAGAGAACATGGTCGCTGTTCAGCAGATACTCTCTAGCGAGTGGTGTCGCTGCCTGGACACAGGAACGGCAATGGATGTTGCTCCTATTGAACCATTCCCAGCACTAAATTCATTCTTTTCAGACCGTTCTCGAGAACCCAAACAGACTGCGGCAGTACGAGAATTTATGATTAATAATCGAGATGAACCGGGCGTCACGGTACTAATTACCCACTTTGTTAATGTTGGTGCGATCGCAGGCAGTAGTGTCGCATCTGGAGAGATCGTCGTGATGCAGGTTAATGAACAAAATGAACCTGAAGTCATCGCAACAATTGAGCCGTTCTAAACGTATGCTACTATTCTCGTTCTTTGCAATGCAGTGTCTGGGCCGGAGTGGAGTGAATCTGAATCGAAGATGGAGCAGGGAGAATGCTCCTTATCCCATCAACGTCCCCGTTGTCAGACCGAGGCCAATGCAGACTGTTCCCAGAGCGCTGACCACTGACAACCGCTGTATGACCCCAGCTCCCAAGGGAGATTTTTAAAGCCACTGTTATCCATAAACTACGCCTAGCCCCAGGCTAGCTAGACCCAAACTAAAACCGCCTATGGGCACTAATCCATAGGCGGTTGAGTTTAGTGCGATGATCAGAGACAGGCCTAGCCCCTTTGGGGCGGCTACGCTAACGGCCATCGCACTAAACTCAACAAGACCAAAATGGACTACCGTTTAGTCGAGAAATGCCTGTACAGCAGCTTCGTTGCATCTGCCACCTAATCCGGTGACAATTGTGCAGGTATGCTGATGACCAATACCTGCACAAT
>JBCAWO010000147.1:0-5468 GCA_038534515.1 Cyanobacteria bacterium J06554_1 | reverse complement strand
CACACCCTGACCATGGTCAATACCGATAGTGTTGCCATGTAGCTCGAAGCCGTCAGCCACTCTCCCTGTCAGTCGGATATACCCCGCCGCTGGAGAAACAACCGGCGATCCGGTGGCGGCAGCATAGTCCACACCTCGGTGGTAATAGTTTTCGGCAAACTCGCCATTGTAATATCGCCGGACACCAAACACAGTACTGACGTAGCCCTGACTGGGTCGGACTAGAGCACCTTGCCAGTGACGCTCTGGCGTGACGATGCGCTTAAATTCAGCGACGCGGTCAAACTCGTGATCGGTACCCAGATCGGTGCTACCCGCAGGAAGCCAAATACGCTGGGTAGCAAAGGAACGGCCCGCCAGGTTTACGGCTAGACTGCGCGACGAGCCTGCGGCAGAGACATTCAACGTCAGGCGTCCGGGAGTATCCAGCGGGCTGGTGGGAATCAACGCTCGGTAGCGATTGCCGGATACCAAAAAGCTGGGATAGTCGGTGCCGTTGACCGAAACAACCGGGGCGGTGCTAGCAGCTGAAGCACCGGAGATCACCACCGAGATGGTATCGCCCAGCCTTGGGTTTGTTGGCGAGAAGGCGACATCGTAAGCATGGGCGGCAGGAGCCCAAAGGCTACCGCTGGTGACGGTGCCGAACATCGCCCCCGCCATCGCCAGAAAAGCGCGACGGTTTAAGCGGGAGTGAATGACACGATTAATTTTGGGCTGCTTCATAGCTGTTGTGACGAGGATGGATAACAATTTACCAGTTTCTTTATCAGCCTTGTACTGAACAGGGTTCACAAAGGCCAAAGAATTCGAGGGTGTGATAGTAGACCGTGAATGAGTTGGAGTGCTGGAGCGAAAATGCTAGCCCCTGCAAAGGACACGTATCTAGAGGAAACGATTGTCCACAGTCCAAACAGGTCATGTAGTGACGGTCATGCTCCACTGCACTGTAGAGTGTCTCTCCTGCTAGTGTGACCCGATGCTGTACCCGTCCCATACGCTTCAGCACATCCAGGGCCCGATACACCGTGGCCAGACCAATCCGCTGGTGTTCTTTTATAAGCGTATAAAGCGTCTGAGCCGAGATCGGCTCCGGCTGTTGCCGTAGTGCCTTAAGGACCGCTGTTTGAGCTCGAGTACAGTTAACCTGAGTCATGGAAATTTAAGGATTGTGATCTCGTCAATTTCGAAAAACTGATGTAATATAGCCAGGAATGATAATCATTATCATAACGGGTTTTCATCTTATGTCATCCACATCTATATCACCCACGCCAGTGCCCCTCCAGGCCACTAAAGATGCTGTTGAAACGATAGTGGAAGCTGCCCCGGCTGACAATAATACTGGTCAAATGCATCGTCCTCGGCGGCTGCGGCGTACTGGGACACTGCGTCGGATGGTGCGAGAAACGATCCTGACCGCTGCTGATCTGATTTATCCCTTATTTGTTATGGAAGGGGAGGGGCAGAAAGAGGCGGTACCGTCGATGCCCAACTGTTTTCGCTACTCCCTAGATCTGTTGCTAGAAGAGGCAAAAGCTGTGTGGGAGTTAGGGATTGGGGCTATTGCCCTGTTTCCGCTAGTTCCTCATCATTTAAAGGATAACGCTGGTACCGAGAGCTACAACCCAGATGGTTTAATTCCTCGGGCAGTACGTGCCCTCAAGCAGGCTCTCCCCGAGCTGCTGGTGATTACCGATGTGGCGCTCGATCCTTACAGCAGTGAGGGGCACGATGGCATTGTGCAAAATGGTCAAATTCTCAACGATGAAACCGTAACAGTCCTTGCCAAGCAGGCCCTGGTTCAGGCTGAGGCAGGGGCAGATTTTGTGGCCCCATCCGATATGATGGATGGCCGTGTGCGGGAGATTCGTAAGGCGTTGGATGCAGAAGGCTGGATTAATGTCGGCATTCTGGCCTATTCCGCCAAATATGCCTCAGCCTATTACGGTCCATTTCGCGACGCCCTGGATTCTGCCCCTAAGTTTGGGGATAAAAAGACGTATCAGATGGATGCGGCCAATGCCAGAGAAGCCCTGAAAGAGGTAGAGCTTGATATCAAAGAAGGGGCGGACATCGTTATGGTGAAACCAGCCCTGGCCTATTTAGATGTGATTTGTCGCATTAAACAACACACGAACCTACCCGTTGCTGCTTACAACGTCAGTGGTGAATATGCCATGGTAAAGGCTGCAGCTCAGCAGGGCTGGATTGATGAAAAAGCCGTCATGCTAGAAACCCTGACCAGTATGAAACGGGCGGGAGCTGACTTGATTTTGACCTATTTTGCAAAAGATGCTGCCCTGGCTTTAGCCGAATAGAAGGATAAAGCCTCAAAAAATTAATGTTGTTTTTGAAGAGAGAATAGTAATGTCTAAACTGAGTTTTCAACGACAGGTACAACAGTTGTCCATCATGGCCCTGGGTGCAATCATCACCTTGGGTGGCTGTACAACCGCCCCTACGACCACAAGCAGTGAGGCCGAGCCTTCCGAAGCGGCAGCGGCCGACCCATTACAGGTGGTGACAACATTTTTGCCAATTACCCAATTTACTAAGGCAGTGGCGGGTGATCGCGCTGAGGTGGTGCAGCTGCTACCCACCAATGTGGGTCCTCATGATTTTCAGGCCAAACCGAGTGATATTCAGGCGGTTGCCAGTGCAGATATATTGGTCAAAAACGGTCTGGAAATGGAGTTCTTTTTGGATGACATGATCGAGAATGCAGAAAATTCCGATCTGGTTACCATCGACTCTAGCGAAGAGATTGCTGCGTTTGCCAGTGGTGAAGAAGGTCATGACGACCATGGCGGAGAGAAAGGCCATGATGATCATGGCGAGGAAGCCCATGCAGACGATCATGGCCATGCCCATGGTGAAGAAGGTCATGACGATCATGCTGGAGAGAAGGCAGTCCATGATGATCATGGTGAAGAAGGCCATGACGACCATGCTGAAGCGGGCCACGATGACCATGGGGAAGAAGCCCATGCAGACGACCATGGACACGCTCATGGTGAATTTGATCCTCATGTCTGGCTGGACCCCAAGCGAGCCATTGAACAGGTCGAAAATATTCGTGATGGTTTGATTGCCGCCGATCCAGAAGGCGAGACTGAATACACGGCTAATGCGGCTGCATTTATTACTGAACTGCAGACATTAGATGCTGACATTACAGAAATGTTGTCTCCCTTTGCTGGACAAACATTTGTGGTGTTTCACGATTTCGCCGCCTACTTTGCCAGCAGCTATGGACTAGAAGCCGAGGTTCTGGTGGGTCTGCCTGAAGAGAATCCGTCTCCAGATGATGTGAAGCGTGTGGTGGACACAGTACAGGCAGAGGGGCTGAAAGCTATTATGACCGAGCCTCAAGCTGGAGAATCTTCGTTTAAGGCGATCGCACAGGATCTCTCCATTGGCGTCAGTGAGTTTGATCCTCTTGAAGTCGGTCCTCCAGAGGCGATTCAGCCGGACTACTATCTGACCATCATGCGTCAGAATGCTGAGAATCTGGCAAATGGCTTTGGGGCATCCACACAATCCTGGTATCCATTCTGGGCACCTCAACCAGTAGCAGCCATCGATTGGCTTTAACATGGAGCATGATTCTATGGGCCTAGGAGAGAACAGTTGAGCGATCCAGTTTTAGTCGTCAAGGATTTGACGGTTTACCGAGAGACCTATGCGGCAGTCCAGAATGTATCGTTTACGGTACCCGCTGGTATGGATACCGCGATTGTGGGCCCTAACGGAGCCGGAAAAAGCACGCTGGTCCAGGCTATATTAGGGATCTTGCCACGCCATTCGGGAGAGGTGTTTGTCCTGGGGCAGGCATTCTCTCCCAAAGGCAATCTGTCAGCGGAGATACGACAACAGATTGCTTATCTGCCTCAGAGTTTTCTGTTTGATCGTCGCATTCCAATTACGGTGAAGGAACTGGTAGGGCTGGGCTGGGACCGGTTGGGCATACAGCTGCCTTGGACCGGCTGGCGGGCACGCCGCCACGCTGTGCAGCAGGCATTGACCCAGGTGGATGCCTGGCATTTGCGTCACAAGCTTGTGAGTGCGCTGTCGGGAGGAGAGCTCAAGCGGGTACTGCTGGCCTACTGTTTGGTGCGTCCTCGTCGGTTATTGATTCTCGATGAGGCTCCAGCCGGATTGGATGTGCGTAACGAATCGGAATTCTACCAGCTACTGTACCAGCTCAAGAAAGAACAGGGCTGGGCAATTTTGCAGATCTCCCACGATCTGGATATGGTGCGCCGAAGTTGCGATCGCGTCCTCTGTCTAAATCGCACCCTGCTCTGTCAGGGAACACCCGATCATTCGCTTACTCCGGAGAATTTATCCCTGGCCTATGGCTCTGAGTTTGTTCGCTATCATCATTCTTGTTAGGTGTTTGCCATGACGCTCCAATCTGAATTTACCCGTGTAATTGAACTGTTTCAACTGCCCTTTATGCATCGGGCACTCATGGGTAGTATTCTCACTGGATTCATGGGCGGCTTAATGGGTAGCTTTACCGTTCTCCGACAGCTTTCTTTTTTTAGTGATACCCTGGGGCACTCTGCCCTGTTGGGTATTAGCATTGGATTCTTGCTGGGTTTAGATCCTGGCTGGGTGTTGTTGCCCTTTGCGGTTCTGTTTGCGCTGGGTGTGACCTACTTTCTAGAACGCACCCGTCTCTGGACCGATGCTCTACTGAATATTGTTTACTCATCGTCCCTGGCCATTGGCATTATCTTGCTGAGCTTTCGTGACGACTACAAGGGCGGTATCACCCATCTGTTATTTGGTGATATTCTGGCAATGCGGACCACTGACTTAATCTTTAGCGGAGTGCTGCTGGTGGTATGTGCCATATTTATAGCGCTAACGTTGCGATCGCAAATTCTCCTGACGCTCCATGAGCCCATGGCCATTGCTCGGGGCGTATCGGTGTCTGCCCAGCGGACAGCGTTTATCGTGTTGTTATCCCTGGTGGTAGGCGTTTCCATTAAGGCCATCGGTGTCTTGTTGATTAGTGCATTTGTCGTAATTCCCGCCTGCGCGGCCCGTCTTCTTAGCCGTAACTTTGTTCAGTACATCTTAATTTCGGCAGGCTTAGGTGCGTTAGGAGCCGCCATTGGCATGATGGTCTCCGCCTTTTTCGATTTACCCTCAGGCCCCAGTATTGTTACCGTTCAACTCGCTATTTTTCTATTAGCCATGCTTGCACCCAACACCCGCAAGCTAGCTCTCTAAGGATTCATAAAGCAATAACCTCATGATTTGAGTTTCACATTCTAAATCTTCTGCAGAAATCGATCCCGAATATCTGTAATCACCCCCGCCGTAACCCCAACTTAACGCCATTAGGGAAAACTCAGTACGGTGGGTTTTAGGGCGGCGTTCCGGCCCTAACCATGGGAAGCCCCGTTTGCCTCATTGGGAGATCTTGCATATTTCCAAAAGGGAACTCGGAG
>JBCAWO010000146.1:0-5662 GCA_038534515.1 Cyanobacteria bacterium J06554_1 | reverse complement strand
TCACGGCCCATCCTGACCAGGGGATTGAGGAACTAGCAGACTTAAAAGGCAAACCCATCTTTATCTCAAAGGCAGCCAATGTTACCTACTGGCCCTTTTTAGCGGCTAAATATGGTTTTACCGACGACATGAAGCGCAATTACAACTTCAACCCTGGCCCCTTTTTAGCTGACAAAACATCCGCTCAGCAGGGGTATTTAAGTTCTGAGCCATTAGCGATCGCAAAAGAAGGCGGCTTTGCCCCCGTTGTCTTTCTCCTCGCCGACAGCGGCTACACACCCTACGCCACCACCATCGAAACCCGTCAAGAAATTGTAGACAGCGACCCCGACCTAGTACAGCGATTTGTCGACGCCTCAATCAAAGGCTGGTATAGCTACTTCGACGATCCCACATTAGGCAACGAACTCATCAAACAAGACAACCCCGAAATGACCGACGAACAGCTAGCCTACAGTCTAGAAAAAATGAAAGAATACGGCATCGCCATCTCAGGCGATGCAGAATCCCAAGGCATTGGAGCCATGACCAACGAACGCTGGCAGACATTCTTCAACGACATGTCCGCCGCCGGCGTCTTCAAACCAGACACCAACTATACCCAAGCCTTTACCCTAGACTTCGTTAACAAAGGAACAGACTACTACCAAAACTAATCTTTTCCAGATTCTAAATTCTCTCCAAGGAAGCTCAAGAATAGGTATAATCGACCCCGCCGTCCCCCCCAGCTTAGTGCTATTAGGGATACCTCAGTATGAGGGTTGTAGGGCGGCATCCCGCCCTGCCCATGGGGAAGCCCCGTATGCGATTTGAGATAACTTGACTACTTCCGGAAAGGGTGCTCGGAGGAACCCCAAGCAACACACGCTACTTCTCCACCAACCCTTCTCCTACTAACCCCACCAAACCTACGACAAATTCAAAGCCCGATGGGGTAAATCCTCCATATCAATTGCCAAAAAACGATCCAACGCCAAATACATCCAATAAACCGCCGCCTGACTATCCAGTCCCGTTTTCTGAAAACCAAGCGCAGTTGCCAATGGTTCATAATGACGATGAATAATCAACGTATGCAAATCACACAGGTTAGGAAAGTCTTTCTGTATAGCCCGTAGTGTGATCTGAGTATCCTGCAACAGCAGTAAAGACTGAGCCTCATACTCAGGCAGAATATTCCAACTACGAATAAAGACAGCGCGGCAGGTATCATCCCCCGGTGTCGCCAAGGTAAACGGGTCATCAGTGGCAATACCGCTCAGATGTAATCCCTTATTGGGTGGGCCAAAAAAGTGAATTTCAGAATCGCGGGTGGTGGGGTAAAGCAAACAAAAACCCACCGGATTCAGGTTGTCGCTACGACGTAGCACACGCATACCACGGCTATACCCCTCCGCCCACTGCCGTAGCAGTTCAGTAATGCGATAGGGCACGGCTGCGGTATTATTGTTCATCCAGTTGTAGCGGCTGGCCAGCAGGTTAGCCACGGGAATCGCATCGCAGCGGGGGTCAAACTGGTCGGCAAAGACGTTTGCGGGTTTGGGCTTAGTTTGCCGGAGTTCGGGCGGTTGGGGAATTGCGATCGCAATCGTATTGCCATCAAACTGCTTTTGAATCAGCCCCAGCGCCGTTAGCTTATCCAACATCATTCCCGCAGAGCGCTCGCTGCCCCGTTCAGACTCAGCATAAAACAATGCTGCCGCCTCACGACAGGTGCAATCTACCCAGGCATCAACTGGCTTTAGCTGCTGTAACGCCTCCGGTGAGTCGGTTTGCTTCAGCTGTAGATAGGCCCACAGCCGCACAAAACAGTCCGCCCGTCGTCGGGTTAACCCCACACGACCCAACAGCCGTTGCACATACTGTTGCTGCTGTGGTTTTGAAAAAAACTGATCCAGGATCTCAGGTGTCATTCTGGTTGCTACAGCTGCGCATTCAGCCGTTACTGATGTAGAGGATAAACCGCTCGCTTAGGGATGCTATGGAAATCATCTTGCAGATAACGTCCATCCTGGGGCTCAGCAACGCCCACTTTCAAAATACTAAACCGCTTTGTCCAACTAACAATAGGCGTATATGACAGTCATTGTGCCAATTGTGCTGGATTATTGCCCCAGACTACCTGCTAAAGTGGCCCTCGTAACGTTTGACTCTTCCATGACCGTCATTGCCGCCCGTAAAACTAAAGACACCATCATTTTTGCGTCTGATTCCATTTTGGTGGCTGGCTACCTCAAAGCCACCGACAAAGAAGTTATCTACAATAAGCTATTTCAGCAAAATGACATGGTGATTGGTAGTACGGGCACAGGCTATGAAGGCACGATGATGGAGTTATTTAGCCGCAACCATCGCCCCGTGGACGGTAGCCGTCTGGCCATCATCGACTTCTTTGTCGAATTTCGTGAATGGGTCCAGAAACGCGACACCGGACATGCCCCAGAAAATGACTATCTAATTGCCTACGACAAAAAACTGTTCCGGACCTACGGTGGCTTAGATATCTACGAAGTCCCCGAGTTTGAAGCCGTGGGGGCTGGTGAAGACTTTGCTAAAGCCGCCCTACACTTGGGCCACACCCCCCGTGAAGCTGTCGAAGTCGCCTGCAAGCTCTCAATCTATTGCAGCGAACCCATTTCTGAAATCGTGGTGGAACTTTAGGGTGGGCAGTGCCCACCGTCCGGGATAAATCGCAATGGCCAATCTCCTATCGCCCATTCTCACATGGTTTAAACGCCAAAAATGGCAGCCCCTCCCGTTTCAACAACAAACCTGGGATGCTTACCTGGCTGGTCATAGTGGTCTGATCCAGGTACCCACTGGCTCTGGTAAAACCTACGCCGCTGTCATGGGTCCCATGGCCGATATGCTGGCAAATCCTGGCAAAGGGTTACAGCTGCTGTACATTACGCCGCTGCGGGCACTGTCTCGCGACATCGAAAAATCTATCCAAAAGCCCATCACAGAGATGGACTGGCCGCTTCAAGTCGAGTCCCGTACAGGCGATACTAAGGCCTCTCAACGGGCTCGTCAAAAAAAGAAACTGCCGGATATTTTGATCACCACACCGGAGTCTCTTTCGGTGCTGCTGTCCTATAAGGGGGCAAGGCAGCGCTTTGGTAACTTGCGAGCAGTAATTTTAGATGAATGGCATGAGCTGATGAGTTCGAAGCGGGGGACCCAGACGGAGCTATGTTTGGCTCAGCTGCGGTTACTACAGCCACAGCTCAAGACCTGGGCAATCTCTGCCACCCTCGGCAATCTCGAGGAAGCGGCCCAAACAGCCGTGGGCTTAGAGACCAAGCCAGTGATTATCCAGTCTAATATTAAACGCGATACCCATATTCAGAGCATTTTGCCAGACTCGGTGGATAGCTTTCCCTGGGCCGGGCATTTGGGGCTACACCTGTTTCAGGAGCTGGTGGATAGCCTGGACCCTCAGAAATCAACCTTGATTTTTACCAATACGCGATCGCAAGCCGAACGCTGGTTCCAGGCCCTCAGTTTTGCTGAACCCGACTGTGCCATGGCCCTACACCACGGGTCCATTGCCATGACCGAGCGCCAGGCCATTGAAGCCGGTATCAAAAGCGGTGACCTCAAATGGGTGGTCTGCACATCGTCCCTAGATCTAGGCGTAGACTTTCATCCGGTGGAGCGCATCGTGCAGATCGGCAGCGCCAAAAATTTGGCCCGACTGCTACAGCGCGCCGGACGCTCCGCCCATCAGCCCGGCGGCACCTCAGACGTGTTTTTTCTACCCACCAATGCCCTAGAACTGGTCGAGATCGCCGCCTTTCGCCAGGGGCTGGCGGCCGGAGATATCGAATCACGCCATGCCCTCCGCTTACCCTACGACGTCCTCACCCAGCATCTCGTCACCCTAGCCTGTGGCGATGGCTTTGAACCGGTAGCCACCCTGGCCGCTATCCGCCAAACAGTGGCATTTCAAGATATTAGCGATGCCGCCTTTGCTTGGATGCTGGACTTTCTAGAAAAAGGCGGGCGCTGTCTCAACGCCTATCCACGCTATCAAAAGCTCGTGCTCGATGACGGTTGCTATCAAGTCTCGACCGCACAAATCTCTCGCATGCATCGGCTTAGCATTGGCACCATTACGGGTAATCAGCAGATAAGGGTTGTCTATACGAACCGGCGTAAATTGGGCACCGTAGATGAAAATTTTGTATCGCGTCTAAAAAAAGGCGATGTGTTTTTCTTTGCCGGTCGTCAGCTAGAGTTTTTCCAAATGAAGGACATGGTGCTCTATGTGAAAAACACCCGCAAGAAATCCACGACGGTGCCCGCCTGGACCGGCGGAAACCTAGCCATCTCTGACTGTTTGAGCCATCATTTGCGTCAGCAGATTACCCAGGTCAAATCAGGAGACAGCCTTAGTCCTGAGATTGAGTGCGTTATGCCAATTTTGGCGGCCCAAGATCGCATCTCCCATTTACCTGAGGCGGGCGAACTTTTAATTGAAACCTGGAAAAGTCGTGAGGGACAACATCTCTACGTGTTTCCTTTTGAGGGCCGATTTGTCCATGAAGGACTCGGCTTTCTCTGGACCTATCGGTTTGCCCAGTACAAAAAAGCAACCTTTACAGTCTCAGTCAATGACTATGGATTTGAGATTTTAGCCCCCAAGGACTATCCCTTTGAAACAGTTTTTCAAGAGCATCGCTCCCATTTCTTTCAGCTAGATAACGTTATTGATGATATCCGAGCCAGTCTCAATATTTCAGAACTTACCCAGCGTCGGTTTCGCAGCATTGCCCAGGTCGCTAACCTGGTGTTCCAAGGCTATCCGTCATCGCGTAAAACCGGTAGTCAGCTTCAGGTCAGTGCTTCCTTAATCTATGACGTGTTTTCAAAGTATGAGGCTGATAATCTGTTGCTACAACAGGCAGAACAAGAAGTATTAAACCAGCAGCTTGAGCTTAAGCGTCTTAGTCTTGCCCTAGAACGGTTACAACCGTTTAATATTGTCTGGCAAACAACAAAACGACCCTCTCCTTTGGCCTTTCCCCTCTTGGTAGAACGCCTCAGTGCCCGGATGTCTAACGAGAGTTTACTGGAGCGCATTGAACGACTAAAACAGCAGCTGCTTAAGAAATAGCTCAGCGCTATCGGCAAACTTGCGGCTTGGTTCACGGTGGACATTTTGGTTAGAGATAGAAATGGTATGCCTGCTGTGTAATTGGTGCAGTACCCATGGGTCGTTACGTAACCTCAGATCCCTATCCCTATCCCTACAATGGCGATTTGCGCCCTGATAATACGGCGCTGATCATCATTGACATGCAAACGGACTTTTGCGGTCAGGGGGGCTACGTGGACAAAATGGGCTACGATCTGTCCCTGACCCGGGCCCCCATTGAACCGTTGCAAGCCTTGCTGAGCGTTATGCGAGACCTGGGCTACACCATCTTGCACACCCGCGAGGGGCATCGTCCCGACCTGTCAGATTTACCTGAAAATAAGCAGTGGCGTTCCCGACAGATTGGTGCCGGTATTGGTGACCCTGGTCCCTGTGGTCGCATTTTGGTCCGGGGTGAGGCAGGCTGGGACATCATTCCAGAACTGGCCCCGCTTCCTGGTGAAACCATCATTGACAAGCCTGGTAAAGGTGCATTTTTTGCCACTGATTTAGACCTGCTGT
>JBCAWO010000145.1:0-5862 GCA_038534515.1 Cyanobacteria bacterium J06554_1 | reverse complement strand
GCAACTTCAGTAGCCATATCCTCAATAGGAGTAGAGGTTTGAGCACTGACAGGCTGAGAAGCAATGAGAAGACCGGCACCAGTACCAGTTGCAACCAGACCGAACTTTGCTTTTTCTTCACGAGTGAGAGTGTTTAGCATTTGTCTTTCCTTAGAATCGGTTTAACGTAAAACGGGCTAGCAACGCTAGCATCATCAGACCGAGGGCCGCGGTTATTAAACCGAGACTCCAGCCGGTCCAACTCTGATAACCACTGACCAGGTCTGTAGAGATTTGCTCACCATATGAGGTTTGGGCAATCAGAAACTTCTTATCCATGACTTTAGAAGTATTGCAGCAACAACAATGGGAACGGCCAGCGCAAAAAATGTCCAGACCTCAGCCATAAATGTCGAATTCAATTCGTCAATAGATGTCTGAACGTCTGGAGGGAGCATTTCAGGGGGAAGCTGAATTAACAGGTCAATAGCGACGGATTGCATATATCAAACCCCCAATGAAAGCGTTGAAAATTATGAAGTAAGCGGCATTAGCGAGAAGCTCAGCAAAAAGAGGATGGGAGACAGCGCACATCATGAGTACATAATCATGGAGACAACACGGATACCAAGAATCACAGGATAGACCTTGGCACCTATAGAAATCCCAGCCTTAAAAACGTCGATAGTGGCTTGCCACCAGTCAAGAGTCTCTTGGGAAATCTCTATTTGACTCCCGGTATCGGAACCCGAATCAGTGTTTTGTCCCCCCATTTGAGCGATAAACCAGCCACAATAGCTACCCTCGGGGTAGTCGGTATCGACTTCTGTTTCATAGAATTCTTCTGCTGGGAGATTTGCAAAACGATACCTCAGACGACTTTGATTGACAGTTAGCCAAGTTTCATCACAGTTCAATGAAATGCTCTGAACGCTTGACCATGGGGAACTTGGTTGGTCAGGGACAGGATTAGCAAAAGCAGCGGAAGGGAAGATAAGAAACGAAGCAAAAATCATCCAGACCGCCACAATTAATGAGGACAGCTTAGACATTAGCCAAGTGGTTTGAAGGTTTCTAAGATTAGTCGCAGTTTAGCCCTACCAGAAGAAAGCTTAGGAGCCACACCGAAACTAAATTCGCAGGGCTTAGCGGGAGGAATAGAATGGTAGAGAGCCACCATATCACTATCGTCAGCAGGCACGTACTGCTGATGATTAGGCCGCTTGACCTTATCGTGATTGACTGACATACCAATTTCCGGTATGTAGCAACTAAAAAAGAACTCAAATACTTTAAAACGGGAGACTTCGCCCGTCGAGTCGTTCGTGATGGTCTTATCGGAGACATTGGATAACCTCCCATACAGCTTACAACTAGGAATCATGTCAATTTCGCTCAGATACAGGTTATATGCAGCGAAAAGACCACATATCCAGCGATTTGACCCCTATGTCCGTAGGAGGTTAATATTGCTGTGTTCAGTGGTCCAATCACTGAATCAGCGCCTATACAGGGGAGGGAGGTGCAAGCTCTCTTCCCGGTGGCGTTGTTATTAACAATAATGCCACAGATAACAGAAATTTAAAACCCGTAATTGTAAGGATTTAGTAAAGTGACATAAATGACGAGCACACAGTGGTTTAAGAACGGGGGAACCCCGTCCCATCAGCCAACTGGCGTACTGTCAGGCTATCTCGTTTATGTTTTATTTGTTAACGATAGACGCCTGTCTATTGGTTCGCATTCGCTCACATTGGGTGGATGTCTTTTTTTTTATATGAAAACATCATTTCTTATTTCCTTTTTTGGAGCGTGCTCCACTCTAGCTGTGCGACGGTGAAGGATGACGGACTAGCAGCAAAGCCACCGTCGAAGCAAGCGACAGTTTAGCACACCCCAAAAAAGGAAATAAGGGCGGGACAGTGGCGCGTATAAAATGCTACGCATTCTCTACTGAGTATTGGGTGTGCTCTGGCTCAGGAATCAAGACTAGCAGGGGGAGAGCAAGTCGCCCATGTGGTTTCTATTATTGTCACGCCAGTATTGTTTAACACTGTTGCGATGACGTTCACCCATATGGTCAAGGCCTTCTATGATAAGAGGATAGATAGTAGCCCACATCTGGGTAGAATCTCTCAGAAAAAAATCTCCTGTTTCTCCACAAACTAACATTGCAAGACTTGCAACAACTTGATTTCTCATCCATCTTTTTGTCTTCTCAAAAACACACTCTTTAACAACAGAAGAGAATGAGAAGACAACAGAACCATCGACAAACCAACCCCACCAAGAGAGCATTGGAGCACGACAAGCTTTTTTCTGTTGTTGTCTATCCTTAAAAGAGAGAGCAGCCTTAAATATACCTCTAATAAGATTAGGCCAATGAGAGATGGAAACTGTTGTTAAATCGCAGAATATATCAACAGCTTTTGTAGATGATGCTTCGAGTTCAATGCGGACAGCATCTATCTCTCCATCACTTTCAATATGCTTATCGTATATGCGGATAAACTTTCCCCCACCATTGCGGCCACGAAGACCAGCATAGAAAGTACCAGCACCACGGTCATCTTGATGATATGAAAACCTACGAAATCCAGTCTTATTACCCGCCTGACTAGCTCGCATAGCGAGAAACGGGGTAATAGTCTTCGAATAGTCATCAGCTTTGATATCAATACGAGTGCAATTAAACTCGAGATATACCAGCTCCAGAAAGAAGTCGGCCTGGGCTTGAGTACTAATACGAGCAAGTGATTTACCAGGAATATCAATCAGACAATGCTGGTCCACAGAGGAATCATCCATAGAGCGGTTAAGTGACATCACGCTAATACCATGCTCGGAGGTATGACGCAACTTATAAAATCCGGTACCAAGTGGCTGACCATTACGGTCAAGGACCAAGTTGAGGTCAAGTGAAAAAGTTTTAGAAATAAGAGCTTTAATGTCAGCCGAATACTTGACAGGAACTGTTCCACGAAGATAGTCAATCCCACACTCAACTATTCGATTTGGACAATCACCCCCCGTATTACAAGCCGGGGGGTGGACATTTGAATTTAGAGACATTGTCTAGCACTATGATTTTACTTGTGCTAGGCTTGGCTTACCTAGCATTGTCAGAGATGCAAAGGATAGTATCACAAACGCACACCTATGGGCATAGGTGTGCGTTTGTTTTTGGTTTTGTAGTTATCAGAAAGGGACCGAAGACATGTCTACATCGGAACCCAGAAAAGGTTTCAGGTCAGAACGCCGCCTAATAGTGGCACGATGACCGAGTAGTTCCTTAGACCGAAAACAACCAAACAGTAACTGTTCCTTAGCAACTTGACGACGAAATTGATATTTTCTCTTACCAACAGAAAAGGTAAATACAGAAGCATAAACTAACTCAGATACAAGATTTTTAGCTGCAGCGATTAGCTCAAATACAAAGAGGTAACGCCAGTCAACAAACTCAGCCCAAAACCAAGGCATTATCATATTGCCCCTAGCACGGGTATCCTCCTGGAGTCGCAAAAACTTTTCTACATCATAATGATAGGAAAAGCGGGCAAACATTCTGGGAGCTTTTAATTTGTTGGAATAAACAGACCAGCTACGACACCAAACCCAATGCTGGATATTTTGCCGAATCTGTTTATCAACTTGGTCAATATACTGGAAAACAATTATCAAATGGACGTTCAACTTTCGAACCTGTACAAGGTTTTTTAGAAAGTCTTTTGACAACGATTTCCATAGGCGAGCGTTTGCGAAAATACCCGCTTCATCCAACACAAACACAGTGTCTCGATACGCCCACAATTTATTGATGTCGTCGAACAAATCGACCGTGAATATACGCGCACAATTTGCAACCCAAAAGTAGCCCATAGACTTTGCATAACGCCTAATTGCAAAGTCGTTAACGGGGAAATTGAAGACCAAAGGTTTTCGAGTTCTATTAGCGAAGCGTATTGCGAGTTCCACTGCTCTAAGAGATTTGCCACCTCCAAAGCGGCCTGTAATTCCAATAACGTTGTGTTGGAGCATGAGTCAGGATTCATGTGAAGGGTAGTATTTTAATGAACTTATAAAGAGCAACCAAACTAACAACTACGGCAACGACTTCAGCAGATTCAAGCACGAAGTAATAAGTAAAACTATCTGTGGGCAAATTAGATAGCAGTTCACCGATAGTGTAACCGTCAGGTGTACTCGGCCAAATCAAGAGGAGAGCATCAACAAACGCTTTGTATATGCCAAGAAACAAGTCACTTAAAAATTCAAGAAGCTGTTCCATCGATATCAATACTAAGTAAAGGAATTTCGTAGTAAGCAATCAAATAGTCGACAACACTTTCAAGATTAAGAATGGGGAATTGATTAAGTCTATCTGTCCCACAATAAACATTCCAACCTACAGTGAGCTTCTCACAGTGAACACCTTTAATGCCGGAATCAGCAGGAAAACTAACAGTAACATCAGCCATTAAAAACAACGACAACTATAAAGTCATCACTCCATAAACAACCATTGAAATACCAACAATCCACTTAAGATATCCAAGCAAATTGTTAACAAAACAGAACTCCGCCGACTGACCAAAAAATTCAAACTCTGGGCAACCCGGCTCTAAAACTTCAGGAATATCACCTACTACATCAAAAGGAAAACGCCCACTCAGCTGACAGATGGCATACCCCCAGCCATCACAACCAGAGGATTGGCCTGGAGCTGGGTTAAGGTCCAGATTTACGTCTACGTCATTTGGCTGGCCATCGCCATCGAAATCGGTAGGGTCAAAGTTAGGAGCCTCGTTAATCTCAACATTGACGTCGAGTTCATTGTTAGCTTCAAAGTCGCCAGGGACATAAGGCGCACGGTTAGAGTCAACAGAGATGTGGGGACCTGGAATAGAAAGGGGCGGGTAAAAATCATCATCGGTTCCACTTTGACCATCAGGGCCCGGGTCAAGAGCTGGCCATGGGACAGTTTCAGCAGGACCAAATAATTCGTCAAGTTGAGTAGGGGAAGGAATCTGACCAGGGGCCAGTGGGGGAGCAAGGTCAGGACCTGTATCTTCCTCACCATCCTGGCGGAATGTTCTAGTGATATAGAACTCCCAATTAGGATTGGCATTTGAAATAAAAGATATCTGGTCATCCTCACCTTGCTGAGTTTTTCCATCTATCCACCAGTTCTTAGTCTCATTAGGGTTAACGAGGTTAGAAATGCCACCAACAGGCCCATAAGTAAAGTAAGTGGCCCACTCAGGTACAACGGTGTCACCATTGCGAAAACCAACGACAACACCATAAAGAACACCAGGACTCTGACCACCTTGAAAAGGAGCAATGTAAAAGTCGGCTAGCTCTTGAGCCTTATTAGCATCCCAGGCATATTTCAGGGCAGCAACGCCAACACCAAGACCGAGTGCATTACCAAAATTAGGCACAATAACGGATGCAGCTGGAGCAGCAGTAGTTGCAACACCGGCAGGAGCAGAAGCGGCACCGACCATCCCTGCATCAATAAGCATCTTTGCACAAACGGGGTTAGCGTAGCAGCTTTGAAGACTTGTAAACGCATAGGCCGGTCGAATCCCAATAAACAGGAAAGCCATGTACAGAGACGCGACCAGAATACTGACATACTTGAAGCGCTTTCTATACATGGCTTTTTCAGGGGCGAAACTTCAAACAGTGAAAGTGGACTTATGCAAAGGCGAAACGCTTGACGATAAGCGCACCAACAGCAAAAACAGTAGTTCCGATGGCCAAAGGAATCACAGCATCTGCAATACCTGTAACCAAGGCAACTTCAGTAGCCATATCCTCAATAGGAGTAGAGGTTTGAGCACTGACAGGCTGAGAAGCAATGAGAAGACCGGC
>JBCAWO010000144.1:0-5912 GCA_038534515.1 Cyanobacteria bacterium J06554_1 | reverse complement strand
AACGTCGCCAATGACGGTGACTAAACAGGTGCCGCAGATGCCCGTACGACAGCCAAAGAGGATAGGAGAGTTTTGTACGGTGAATGTGTCGGCCAGGGGGGTGTGGGCGTCGAGGGTAAGGGGAGCGTATTCGCTGTCGGGGAAAGAGATTTTACAGACCATAGATTTTATCTCCTTTGACTAGTCTTAGATGACTGCTCGGACTCTTCTTTCTGAGCAGACGAGACGCACAGGTCAACATCGGTTGTTCCCACGTGTTTATGCTCTGCGTTCAACGCTTCTTTTTCTAAAGAGAGGGCCTCTGAAGAGAGGGGTGCAGCAGGAAAACTCTTCGACCATCGAGAGGGCACTAGACCATTTACGTATCTTACATATCGGGCAATGGGCTGATCTACTGGCAGCAGCCGCTCGGTGCTAAAGCGAATATTGTCGTAGATTTTGCCATCTTCTCCCCGCAGGGCATAGTAGCTCAGCCTCGTTAGCCACAGCAGCAGGTACGCGATCACCCCTCCCCACAGCCCCGGTCGTTTTTTTGTCACATAAATCGGCTGGATAAAGGTTTCTCCAGAGTCTGTGGGTCGATAGGCATAGAGCATGTGCAACGTTGGTATCCAGCGCACCTCTTTCATCATGGTGAGTAGCCCCAGGCAGCCGTGGGCGTAGCGCATAGAATAGGCATAGCGCGGTCCCAAAATGATGCGCCCCAACCGTTCTCGCCAGTTGGTATCTAAAAACTCACCGCTAAGGGTAAAGTCAATCTGTTCTCCGTCTTGCTGTAGCGACAACGTTAGGTCTACCGGCAGATGGTGTACCGTTTGCAGATGCTGCACATCAATGCCGTTGATCATACAGATGTGATGATGGCACCGGCGGGTCAGGGGGGTATCAGCCACCACGGCTAGGGCCTCACCTTTGAGTTCATCAAACTCAGCCACGGGTCGCGGGGCAACCTGGTCGGGATAAACCCAGATAAAGCCGTACTTTTCTTCTGTGGCATAGGATTGGACCGTCGCTCCCGGGGGGATATGGTCCTGGCAGGGAATATCCTGACATTGGCCATTGCCATCAAAGGCCCAGTGGTGGAAAAAGCAGCGCACCCGGTTGCCGTCAACGCTGCCAATGCCTAAGTCAGTTCCCATGTGGGGGCAGTAGGCATCCAGGGCACGCACCTGGCCGTCGCTACCGCGGAATACGGCAATTCGCTGCCCACAGATGGTAAAAGACTGCACGGTTGCCTGCGAAATTGTTGTAGATGCTGTGACCAGGTACCAACCTTTTGCCACAATATCCCAGTTGTTAAAGAGGGTGGTCATGGCCATTTATTTCCCGTAAGTACAACATCATTTCCAACAACATCATTCCAAACCTTGAAAAAATCTTGATAAGGCTTGGCGCTGGGTATGTAGATACCCCTCAATTGAGGCCTGCTCCATGATGGCCATGGTGCGATTGCCAGACCACACATAGTCCAAGGGCTCTAGATATACTCGATAGGATGCCATCGCTTCTTGATGGGTAAGATAGCTGCGGTGTAGCCCGGCAGATTCTTGGGTAAAGCAGGCCTGCATCATGGTGCGGGCCTCGGTGTCATCCATGGCAAAGATGTGCGATCGCAACAGTTCATACACCCTGGAATACAGCGCCGGATCGTGCCAAAAAATGCCGTTTACCACCACCGAAAACTGACGATGATCCTGCTGACAGCCGCGAATCCCTAAATTCGCTACCAGGGTTTCAAACCGGGTGGGCGTTGGCAAACAGCCAATCACCTCATGGGACAACAGCGTCGAACTATTAAAGTGAAAACTCTCATCCATAAAATGATAAAAGGAGATTTTGGATGGAATAGGCGCACTCTCCTGATGATCAGCGGTTTGGTAATAGCGACTGAGCTGATGCTGCACCAGTTTGCCATTCAGGGTACGCAGCCCCCGCACGGTAAAATATTGACAGGCTAAAAAGCTGTTGCTCGAAGAGATTAGACCAAATGCCTGCAGCTGTATCTGTTTCCACCAGCGTTTTAACCGGTTGGTGTCGGCAAAAATCATGGTTTCCGTAAACGGTCCCCGCATGGGGTAGCTAAATAGCCGTTTCCCCAGCAGCGCCTGCTCCGTCCGTTCTGCCACAGCACGAAAAGCAGCAATATGCGCCCGTTCCTGGGAAGATTCTAAGTCCAGCATGTCACAGATAGTACGAAATCCATCGTGGGCATAGAGCGCCGCTGCACTGGTCTGATTAAAGAAAATAGTCGCAATCTCCGCAGAGATAATCTGTGAGTAATAGGCCACCCAATAAAGCTGGTTCAGCACGGTTCTCTGGTAGTCGCTAGCCTGTTCCCAGAGGGGCGTACCGTATAGCAAAGAGTAGGGTTCAGGATTCCAATAGCTGTCGCGACACTCACCATAGTCAAAGTCTTGTCCGGCTTGGTCTAGCAGCTGGGTATGATCTTGCTTTTGATTGCGCCGATAGTTAATCTCCAGCCTGCGCTGGAGGGGGCCGGAGTTGAGCTGTGGCAACGAGTCTAGCTTAACCATAGCTGGCGGCCTCCTCTGGGCTTAGGGGCGTAAATAATCCCTGGGCCTCCAATGTGTCAACGATGGTGCCACCGGTGTTGGCCATTAAGGATTTCAGCAACTGTAGCCGCTGATGGCTGTGGGTTACCGTGTCTAGCTGCTGAAGAATTTTTATCCGCTGGGGGCGAGAGAGGTGGCCTAGTTGGGTTGCGATCGCACCCATGACCCGCTGGGGCCCCACCCGCACCATTTGCAAAAACATAGCTAAGCATTCCACAATGGCAGCTCGGCTACTAGACGACACCTGAGCCTGATTAAACAACATCACCCCGGTGCCGTGGTGCCGTGACTCGGCCTGCAAAAAACTCTGAAACAGACGCCTTAATCCTTGGTCACGGCAACCCTTGGCCAAACTGCGATAGTGGGTTAGCCCCCATCCCTCTAACACCACCTGCAATACAAATAGGAGCACTACTTTATCAGCACTTTCTACAATTTCAGACAGCAGCTGTAAAAAAGGATCGGCGGCTATCCTCTTCGTATTGGATTTAGCATAGGGCTGAAGCTGAGCAAGATGCATGGTCTCATCTGCGCCAAACACGCTATAGAGCATTCGTTCCTGGCTGCTGTCGGCCATGAGCACCATCTTAGCCATATAGCCCACCCCCGCCTGCTCAATGGCTAGGGACTCATGCAACAACTCCTGGTTTAACTGACATAAAATCTCTTGTTGTTCCAGCTCACTGGCTTCTTGAAAAATCGACACCCGATCTAAGTCAAAATAGGCCGCCTCCCAGTAATTGGGAGATTTTTCTAAGATTGAGGGAGTCAGGACATCGCGAGATTTCAAAGCCGCTGCCAGCACTCGGTTTATTTTGTTGTCTGCCGCTAGATCTGGCAGCTCAAAGCCAGATACCAGAGAAGATTTTTCCATCATCATACCGCGCTACTCCAATCGCCCCAGTTCAGAGCAGTCTGTCGATTAACATGGCGAACAAACTGTAAGATCGACCGATCCGCCCGTAGGGGAGTCTTAAAGTCAAATCGAATCCCCTCAAATACTTGAATGTCACCGGTGGCAAAGTACGCGGCAACCTGCCGCGTAATCCATAGCACCAAGGGGTTAACCAGTCTCCTACCCACCCGTTTTGGTGTGATTAACATCGTCCATCCCTCAGTGCGTCCCCCTGGCGTTGGCCGCAGAGCAAACATAATATGAAAATGAAAAAAGTCTGGCCCAAGGGTAACCGTGCCAGTGCTGCCATACCAGTAACACATTTTATAGGTAACTTCGTTGCGATACAGGGGCCGAATGAGCTTGACAAACCGAGAGGCCTCTCCGCCACGGGTAACATTGTCTAAACAGAGGGCATGGTCATTGAGGGCTGCCGCTTTAAACTTCACCTCTAACGGGAGATTATGCACTGAGTTAAAGTGGTGTGCATCAATAGCGTTGATCATCAACACATTCGGGTGACAATTGCGCTCAAAGCAATAGCTCAGGGCAACATCACAGTCCACAGCAGCGAGCTCAGGCACATAGGGGGGCGGATATTTAGGCTCTTTGCCCGTCCAAATCCAAATCATGCCGTAGTGTTCTGCCGTCGGCCATGAACAAATCTTAGCCGCCGCCATCACCTGATCGTGTTGACCACAGGCAGGGATATCAACACATTGCCCCCTGTGGTCAAACTGCCAGTGGTGGAGCGGGCAACGAAGATGAGTACCCTGTACCTTGCCCTGGGCTAATGGTGCGCCCATGTGGGGGCAGTGACCATCTAATGCGACAACTTTTTTTTGGGCAGTGCGATAGAGCACTAATTCTCTTCCCATCAGGGTAAGGGGCTTTGCCTGCAATACTTTTAGCTCATGGCAGGGCATCGCCCAGTACCATCCTTCAACAAACCGGTCGAGACGGTTAAAGACAGAATGCTGCTCTTGTTTCATGCTGCTTTACAACTGCGACCAAACCACATCCGTCGACCGGCGGCCGTCAGGTTCTCGGCACAAATTTCCGTCAGGCATACTAGCTCATCGCCCTGGCCATGGTCTGGATTAACCTGCTCAAAAAAGTGAATGTGGGGGTCCGAATATCGCTCGGGGGGTATCGTGCCCAGCACGGTCGATAGCTGCTGGGGGTGAGCGAAGCGCACAATGCCGGAACCCACATCGTAGGCATCACCAAACTGTTGTTGCGCCAAATAATTCATGAGTGCTTGCATGGGCTCCGGTGTGACCTGATCGTAACGAGGGTAGAATGTCTGCCAGAATGTGGGCAGCAGTCGGTAGGTGCGAAACCCTGATGAGATCAATAGCCAAAATAGCCGCTGATTCGGGCGACGCAGCTGGTTAATGGCCTGGATCCAAGCACGGGGTAGGGTAGCACTACTCCACGCCGCAGGGGCAACAATGGTGTCACCAGAGTAGACAACACTCAGGGTCTGCCCATTTACGGTGACATCATAAAGGCGCAAGGTGGAAAATCCTTGTAATTGATTAACACCGTCATGGATCAGGAGCACCCAGTTTTTGGTCGCTAGATCGGCGGCAAAAGTGGCCGGAGTTACCCCCCTAAAATGATGGGCCAGGAGACGATACATCGCCTCGCGATCGTCGTTCGTTAAGTCTGGAAGGGACACCAGTTGAGACTGCATCACACACCTCAAATCACAACGCCAACGGCACCAGCCAGCTTCTCGGCAGCCAGGCCTAATTGCATTTAGCCCCATCTATTTAAGAACACGCAATGAGCTAGATGAACTTATCACCCACGGATCGCCTTAGACCGTAGATACACGAAGTGATGCGAAGTTCACCCACGGGACAACCTCCGAAAACGCTCGGACTAAAATGCCGCCACTTTATAAAGCTTATATAAATTCACCGATGACCACTTAGTGATTTTTCTCACTAGTCGCTAAGTTGGATGCAACTCGTCCGCCTATCAAGAAGCCACCATGTACTCACTCCGCTCCATTCAGGCTCGCCAAAAGTCTAAGAAAACCATGGGTAACGCGGTGATTGTTGGCGTGGTCGGCACAATTATGGCAATTGGAGCTGGGGTGGTGCTCTTTACAACTGGCGCAATTACCCTGGGCGGGGTGCCCTATTCGGTGCTGATGAAAGTGTGGCAAGACCCGACGGCTCGTGCGGCTCTTTTAAGCGGAGAGGAGACCAAACTGCATGACCTCATGGGCGAGCTGGGTATTGAATACGACATTAAAGAGTACTATCGCGATCGCATCAAGGACCCGGTCAAACTAGACCAGCACATTCACCAGATCCTGTTTGACCGCACGGGCTATGTGGGTGAAGCATACACGGTTAAAGGACGGACACTGGTGCTCAAAGACCCCACCAAACTTGAACAGCTACGCAACTGTCCAAATTGTTAGGACC
>JBCAWO010000143.1:0-5979 GCA_038534515.1 Cyanobacteria bacterium J06554_1 | reverse complement strand
GAGCAATTGTTGCGGCAAAGCGATAGCCCTGGGTTTGCCAGTAGGATAATGTGCGGGTGATGCGGGCGATGCGATCGCAAGCAAACACCCGATTCAACACCAGCGGAAAGTCCCCCGGCATAAAGCCCTGCCCCCTGTTGTCAGCATAAACCGTGACATCGCCAAACCCATCTACCGGCAGCTGTAAGGCAATGGCAACGGGCCACTGTGGGGGCGCTTGAAACACCAGCAAACCATCTTCAACCGTCCGTTCAGGGTTGGGCAGCGGTTCATCCTCGAGCGTCAAAAAGTAAAGCCTAGCCAACGATGTCTCTGGCAAGGGCTCACCATTGGGCAGGTAAGCCCGACACTGAAAAGACTCAGACGCGTAGGCCGGATAAACTAATCGGTGAGATTGCGCCGCCGCCAGACTCCCCGCCGCCGCATAAATAAACTGTCGTCTTTGCATGGATGTGAGTGTTGTATCTGCCCTAACCAGCCGTCCCCGATCTCAGTTCCCCCCCATAGGTAACCAATACCCACAGATTTTCAGCCGTCCCTTTATCAAAGGTATTTGCCGTTAGGTTAAACGTAGACTGTGTCTCAGTGTCCAACGGCAGAGGCAGATTCTCAAACTGTTCCGTAACCGGCTCCAGCACACCGTCTACAGTTTGAGCAAACAGCTGTTCCACCACCACCGTCTCTCGATCTACAACAATATTGGGTGGAAACGCATTGGCAGGTAGCCGCAGGTCAAGCGTATTAACCGACAGATCGTCATTGATAAAGGCATGCCACTGGGCAGCAAACTCATGGGCCACACTAAACAAGCGAGTACCCGTAACCGCTTTAACCGCATCCAGCTCCATCACCTGTTGCTTAAACTGCCCACCGTCAGTCTTGCACATGTAGCGCAGGTTAATCACCACATCGCTAACGGTGTCAAAATCAATGGCATTGGTCTCTAAGGGCATTTCCAGGAGCCAGTTAGAAACAGCCCCTGTGCCCTCAAAGGGCAAATAGCGATCGTCATTAAAGTTCAGTTCAAAGACGCCGCTATCATCCACCCCCGTGGACAGGGCAATTTGCTGATTGGCTCGCCAGTCGGCCCGAATACTCTCGGGGATAGTGCCATCGTTGTTCCCCAACAGAAATTCCACAGCGCCAATATCTGGAGCCAGCAGGGTTTGGTGCCCGGTTTGGGTAAGGGTGGCTTTAACTGTTTGGTAAGGTCCCACCACCGCCGGAATCGATATCGATATCGACTTAATAATGCGGAAATAGTGACCGGGAAAGTCACGATCAAACAACAGTTCGTTGAGTCTAAACTGACAGCGCCCGGTGGTTTTGAGATCTAAGAACGCCTCGGGGTCTAACCGCAACAGTGAAATCGGTTTAGTGATTTCCAGGTAGCGGCTGTCTTGATCCAGGGCCGATTTTTCGAGACGGCTCAAATCTAACATCAGGGCTTCACCCGCCAGCAGACCACGACGACGGCTGTCCCAATGGCCAAAGCTAATGTAGGTATCGGTGGTACCAAAATCAAACTGATAGGCCCGCTCGGCCTGTTTGGCCAGGTCATAGGCCAGTTTATAGGTTTGGAAGTACAGCCCCGATAGACGACCACACATCCAGTTGTACAGATCCTGGTTGGTAAACTTTTGCCGATAGAATGCGCCCACTTCTTTTTGTTGTTCGATGGTGCGCTGATGGATAGCCAGATCTCGTTTAGCAATACTGATTTGCAACGAAGCTTCGGCAATCTGTTCTCGAATTTGCTTCATATCAAAATCAGCCTGATCGCGCTGCTGTTCCCAATCACTGCGTCGCCGTTCATAATCGGCAAACATACCAATGATGTTGGCAGCTCCAGCGATAATGTCAGCGGTATTTACCACGGCAGCTGCGACCCGTTCAGACACCTTAGACGCTTGGTTACCCCCCGCCTCTACGGTGGCCACCGGACTGCCAAAGGCACCCGAACCACCCACTGTAATTTGGGGAATGGCCCCCGTACCGGCTGCAATAAATTGCAGAACAGAGCCCACGGCCTTAACAATCAGGGAGGTTCCCGTCAGACCAATTTGGGTGATTTCTAAGGGCGATAGATATTCCTGAATGCGCGCCTCATAGCGATCATAAAGGTCCTGGGCACTGGCCAGACCCTGTTCTAAGGCCCGCAGGGAGGCTTCCGCCGCGCTGATTTGCATGCGTTTGATATCAGTATTTAAGTCGAGCAGGGTTTGCTCATGGCTGTGTAGCAGTAGCGTCAGGGCTTCCGCGTCTTTTTTCTCTAAGGTGTCGAGCAGGGCACTGCCCAGGCCAATGACGGTGTTGGTCATCTCCTTGGCCTTTTCGATCATAAAGCCATAGCGGTAGTGGGGCACCGGCTGACTTCCTGAGGCAATGCCGCTGGCCAGGGCACCGGCCAGACCTCCACCGGCCACCGCATTCACCAGGGCCGCCGGGTCAATGGGCGGTTGGAACAGGGCCAAACTCCTAAAGACACCGTCAATATTCAAGCTGTGGCGAATCTTATAGAGACGATCTTCTACCCGGTCCCAATAACCGACAAACTGGGCGTTCTCGGGGGTGCAGAATCGAGTAGCAACGGTCCGATGGGGGTTAAACGGAATCTGTAGATTGGGGGGATTGCTGGGGGCAGTGGCATTGGCCAGAAAATCGGGCAGTTCCTCAATGTTGGAGCGTTCCAAATCATCCACGACGGCCCGGTAGTCACCCACAGCTTCAAAGGGGCGGGTGCGGGTTGCCTTAGGCCGGGGTCCGAGCAGATTAAAGGCCAGCACATAGAGTAAAACGGCTTCATTAATTGACTCGCGGCTGTCCTGTCGGAAGAGGTTGTCGCCCCAGTCAAGCAGGTTATCGATGTATTTCATCACCACGGTCTTTTGATAGGCATTAATGCGTAACCGGGCAATGGCGTGGGGTTCAAAGGGATCTTCGCGATAGGTCTTGAGGGCATCGCCGTTGGTGAGAATGGCCGACAAGGACTCTACGGACAGGTCACGGAAGGGGCGGAAACGCCAGTAGCGATTGTTCGGGTTGTCGAGAGTTTCTTCCTCTTGTGCCGTGGGGTCAAAAATGTAGTGATACCACTTTTGGGCTTCTTCAAACTTTTGGTTGGCATTGAGCTGATTGGCAATTAGGAAAGGAATGTGGAAGAAGATTTCCCAGTAGTAAATGCCATAGGAGCCATTGAAATCAATAATGTTGTTGTCGTTAGGGCCTTGCAGCCTCAACTGAGCCAACGATGCTGATTTACGTTCGGCCAGATTCTCAAATTTGGGTTCTTTCGTCTCCTGGGACGCTAGGCTAAGCAGCCCATCAATCCCTTCGGCAAACAATTGGTCGCTCAGGCTTTGGACTGCAAAGGTATTTAACCGGACAAAGTTTACCGTTAGCACATTGTTATTTAACAATCCGTCTGGGTTATAACGCAGAGCTACATCGACCGCCGCCGTATTTTGAATTTGGTTAGGATCAGCGTAGACCAGACGTTGTTCAGCCGTACGGGGAAGTTGACGGCTATTACCTTCTACCATTGTTAAAAACTGTCCGTCGCCGATGTCAAGGATGTACCAGCCTGGCTGATTGTGAACATCTAAAATGGAGGTCTCAACAGAATCAATTAGGCGATCGTTATTATCACTATCTTGCAACAGAATTGGGTTTCTATTATTCGCCGTAAACGCGCTGCGCTCGTCTTGGATAGTGCCAGGTAAGGGTAAAAGACCCGCCGTGCGTTGAATGCGCTGACGATCGTCGGGGTTATAGCGCTCTAACGGATATGCCCGTCCCCTAGAATAGTTTTCAGGCATTACCCCTGAACGACGCTCAATACCGATATAGGGCTGGTCGTTTTCAGTCAGGCTGAGATCGCGATACTGGCTGCTGGTATTGTTTCTCAGATAAAGGCTGAAGCGGCGATCGGCTGAGCTATTTCGGAAGGTTTGAATAAATCCATCTGCACCCATTTGAGCTTCGGTGGGAATATCACCATATATCAACAACAAGCGCTCGCGGGGGGCAGAGAAGTCGATGACGGGGAAGGTACGCTGAAGCGACAGCTCTGGCTCAAAATCTGTCACCAGCTGTAGCTGAGACGTGTTGGATTCCTGCCGGTCTAGGGGCATGTGAATCAGGTTAGCCGTGTCTCCATTTTGTTGATCAGCGCGATCTTGTTGAATAGCTTCTGAAGTTCTAGCCCCTTGCCACAAGCGGAATTCGCTCATCCACACCTGTAACGGCGCAAAGTTAACTGGGGGCTGATCGTCATCTGAAATTAGTTCGCTATCAGGATTGCCAGGGTCTCCCACCCGTATCGTTTGATTCCTGCTTAGTCTGGCAGCTGAAAATTGAATGGATGGATGGCTAGTATCGTTATCAGCCGTAGCGATACGGCTAATGGGTGTGACCTGATAGGCGTCAGTTTGTTGATATTCCAACACTAGCGCAACGTGGAGCCAGGCACTAGCATCAGAAATTGTTAACGCTGTTTGGGTGTTGCCACGGATCGTCAGCTGCAGGTCGGGAGCCGTTACGGACCATTTGGGGACTGCTAATTTGTTTTGTTCGGCATTATTGAGTATGGGTTGCACCTGATCTAGCACTGTCAGGGTATTGTCACTAGCCGTGCCTGTTAATCCAATTACTGCCGTTTTCACCAGAATTCTCACCTGGCTTGCAGTGGGAGTTTCATCGTCTTCTATCTGCTCATCTTCGCGCAACAGGGCGATGGTAGCTGTAGGGGGACTGTCGTCTGTGGGGATACTGTTGGCATAGGCCTGGACTCTTTCGTTAAGCGCTATGACCGCAGACTGTGCAGTGGTGGCAGCGGGTGGCAGGGTATTGCCGCCAACAATAAGATTAGCTGCTGTAGCGGCATTTATAGCCCCCTGGGTAACTAACACCAGCTGGGACACCATAGTGAGTACAACTTCAATATCGTCATCATCCCAAAGTATAGGCACAGTGGCAAGTCGGGCGGCATTAGCACTGCTAACCACTGATGTTGCTAGGCTACGACCGGGTTCGCTGGCAGATGTAATTTGGCTGGCTGCCTGGTTGGCAGCGCCGACGGCAGTGGTATTGGTGGCTGCATTGATGGCAGTATTGGCAGCTTCCAGGAGAAAGGAATTGTTGCCGCGTGAGTCAAGATAGGTTCCTAGAGCTGCGATCGCACCTCTAACATCCAACAATCCTTGCCGTCCCCGGTCCACCGCCTGATAAATCTGTGGTTCTTCACCAATGGCTTGCACCGCCCGTGTCAGAAACGCCCGCAGTTGATTATCTGCATAGCTAAACAACTCAACTGGCTCAGGAGGTTGAGGGGCTATGGGGGTAGGGCTCGTATCGGGTGGAAACAGATTTGCCCTGAGCCAGAAAGAGATAGTCAGGTTGTCAGTACCAAAACTATCTGGCACCAAACGATCCAGAAAGCTATTGGGACCAAGCTGGGAGATCAGCAGATCATCAATCGGTTCAGGAAGGCGCTGCTGGCTGCCGCCCAGGGCATCTCGCCAGCGTTGGGCATAAACGCGCTGCCATTTGGGCTGTCGCTGTCGCCACTCGTCTAGCCTGACATCTAGCTCTAGGTAGGTCTGGGGCTGTACCCACGTGCGGCTAAAGTTGTAGTAAGTGTATTTAATAACCGGTTGTTTTACTGGACGATTGACCTGTTGAATGACGCCATGTTTATCACTGACAACAGAGGTTTGCTTATTTATAGTGCCACCATCTAATTCGTTGAAGGCCTTTTGAGGGAACAATGTTAGCTTCTTGCGAAAGGCGGTTATCCTATAACGCACATTACTAGCCCCACTCGGAGCATTTTCACGGATTTGATTTTGGCCAGTGAGGGATCTACGACGAACTCTAGATACTGATACAAAAAAAATTGTCTCGGTATAACGAATTTCATAATCTAATGCAATAACCTCATTGCCGTCACTATCCGTGGTCGGGAAATCAATCTCGTTG
>JBCAWO010000142.1:0-6267 GCA_038534515.1 Cyanobacteria bacterium J06554_1 | reverse complement strand
TCAGGGACAGGCCATTGTTATCGGGGGCTCCCTCGGGGGACTCTTTGCGGGCATTCTGTTACGTTCCATTGGCTGGAATGTTGATATCTATGAGCGTTCTCCCCATATGCTCAACAGCCGCGGCGGTGGCCTGGTGATGCAGCCAGAGGTGTTAGAAGCATTTCGACAGGCCGGTATTTCTCAGAAAGACTTAGGGGTAGTGGCCCACGAGCGTTACTATCTAGACCGTCAGGGAAAAGTGACTCAGCGTATGAATATGCGTCAGACCCTAACGTCCTGGAACCGGCTATATGGCTTAATGCAGCGACACTTTCCAGGGGAGCACTACCACAGGGGCAAATGTCTGACGGATATTCAACAAACCCCCGAGGCGGTTACAGCCCAGTTTACCGACGGTACCTCGGTGACGGGGGATTTGCTTATTGGTGCTGATGGACCTAGCTCTACGGTGAGGTCTTTGTTTTTGCCAGGGCATACCTATCGTTACGCGGGCTATGTGGCCTATCGAGGTCTGGTGGAGGAACGGGTCCTTGCCCCTGAGACGGCGGCTCTTCTAACCGAACGGTTTGTGTTTTTTCAGTTTCCCAACTCCCACATATTGCAATATGTGATTCCGGGAGAGGATGAATCCCTGACGCCGGGAGAGCGTCGGTTTAACTGGGTTTGGTATGTCAATTACGATGAGATAACAGAGCTACCACGCATTTTGACGGATAAAAATGGCCAACGTCGAGATTATTCCATTCCCCCAGGGTTGTTGGCCCCCGGGGTGGAACAGGAAATGCGAGCCTATGGAGATGCCATGCTGCCGCCGCCAATGCGGTCACTGGTGGCGGCCACCCAAGAGCCCTTTGTGCAGTCGATTTTAGACCTTGATGTGCCCCAGATGAGGTTTGGTCGAGTGGCGCTGGTGGGGGATGCGGCTTTTATTCCTCGGCCCCATACGGCGGCGGGTACCTCTAAGGCGGCGGCCAATGCGATCGCACTTGTCAATGCCCTCCGTGTCCATAGCCATGAAGTATCCCCGGCCCTTGATGCTTGGGAACCCGGACAGCTGGTCTATGGAGAACAGCTGCGACAGCATGGTTATTTTCTCGGCAAACGGTCGCAGTTTACCCACGGTGTGGGACGGTACCACTAGATGGCTGGCTCTGAAAGCGGCTGTCCTATGGGCCGAGCGTGCTTCCTTAAATCGGACAACAGCTTAACAATTTCTATCGTCTGCTGAGGGGCAACACATCGTTGGCAATTGCAGTTCCTAACAGTACCAGCCCACAGCCCAAAATCATCGACGATGTTACCGTTTCTTGTAAGACCATTGCCCCCCACAGCATGGCAAATATGGGAATCAGATAGGTTACGGTTAGGGCCTTAGTGGAGCCAATATTCTGAATGAGTCTAAAAAAGAGAATATAGGCGAAGACTGTGGACAGGACAGCTAGGGCAAGAACAGAGATAACAACCCTGGCGGAAGGTGTCTGCTGGGGGACCGTAAAGGGTAGGGCCGGTATGATTATAAGGGCCGCCCCCAGCTGGCTCCCTGTTGTTGCCACCAGTGACGGTACATCCGCCAGGGTTTGCTTAATGTAGGGAGCTGCGATCGCATACATCAGGGCCGCCAATAGGGCCGCTACAATGGCTATCAAACTACCGGGAGTGGTGTCAATTGTTTTCCAACCCACCACAATAACAACGCCAACAAACCCCAACACAAGGCCAGCTATTCGGGCTGGCGTTAGTTTCTCATGGAGCCAAATCGAGGCCACCACCGTGCCAAACAGGGGAGCGGTGCCGTTTAAAATAGACGTAAACCCGGCGGGTAGAGATACCGAGGCAAAGGCCAGCAGTAAAAATGGAGTGGCTGAGTTGAGACAGCCTACTACAAATAAAGGGGCAAGATGCCGTCGCAGCTCACCCAACAGGCCCAACCTGGCCAGCACCGGCAGCAGCACTAACCCCGCCAATAAAACTCGAAATTCAATCAGCCATACAGGTCCTAAAACCGGGGCCGCAATCCGCATAAATAGAAACGATCCGCCCCACAGGGCAGCCAGCAATAACAGTTCGGCAATATCTGAAACTTTCATGCTCCCTCACCACTTCGGCTTGCTTCCCAACCCAAGAGAACGGCCTTACGCTCTACTCCCCAGCGATAGCCGCCGCTCTCACCCGTACCGCGAATCACGCGATGACAGGGGATCAGATACCCCACTGGGTTACGCCCGACCGCATTGCCAATGGCGCGCGCAGCCGTGGGTCGACCGATGGATGTGGCTAATCCTTGATAGGTGGTGAGACCGCCAAAGGGGATCTGCAACAGGGCTCGCCACACCTGAACTTGAAAGTTTGTTCCTTTGATATGAAGCGTTAGTGGCGGCTGGGGTGAGGGGTAAAAGATGCGATCGCAAATCTCTGCCGTTCTTTGCTGATTACGAGTAATGTCAGCATTGGCCCAGTCTGAGCGCAGCAGATGCAGAGCCGATTTCTGATCGGCGCTATTTAAAAACTGTAGGCTACAGATACCTCGCCCAGTCAGGGCAATTAGACAGTTCCCAAAGGGCGTTTTATGGAGGCCATAGTCAATGGTTAACCCCCGACCCCCGGTCTTAAATTCGCCCGGTGACATGGCTTCTATGGTCACGAACAGATCGTGCAACCGGCCTGGGCTGGATAATCCTGACTCGGCCGTTAGCTCCAACAGGCTCTTTGTCTCGGCAATTTTCGACTTGGCATATTCCAGGGTGAGATATTGGGAAAACCGCTTTGGACTAATGCCGGCCCACTGGGTAAACAGTCGCTGAAAGTGATACTCACTAAGATTTACATGGTGGGCAACCGTGGCTAAATCAGGATGGTCCAGGTGGTTTTGACGCAGAAAAACAATCGCTTTGGCCATGCGCCCATAGGCGTCTTCATCATAGGCTGTGGCGTTTACTACTGAGTTCATAGGGTCGTCCTGTGCCGCTCTTTCTACGGTACGTGCAGATTAGGGCTTAAAGCCACCCGTTTCTTGCTAACTGTAGTTTGCGGTACAGCAGCGGCTTGGATTTACCCATAAGCTCTTGCAATCAAGCATTATGCAAGATTTGATTACTCCTATGCTTGAGGCGTTATTAACGGATAGATTCCCTTGTTCAATGGCTAGAGATACTTTATTAAGATCTTTAGTCTGACAGCGACAGCGGTTTCTAAGGTTAGTAACGCCTTTTTTTTGCCGTTGCTGATTGAGGGGCTGATCTGTTAACAGTGCCATCAGCATCTTGCAGATAAAATCATCTCGAGGAGCAGCAACGCTTTTTTTGACTATTATCACGAAAAGTGCAGTGCCCCCGTAATAACGAGTGCAGTTTAATATTTCTCGCAAATTAAAAGGAATTGCCGGTTTTTCATCCCAAATAATGCACGTTTGGTATATCTGCTATCTATTTAAGACTAGGGCGTTCAGTAGGATCAGTCAGTCAGTCCCCAAGGAAGAAATCATGAGTGGAAATGCAGGTCGGATTCAGGCAGTTAGTCAAATTGTCAACCGAAAACCAATGCCGCCCAAGGCACCGGCAAGTCTCGATGAGATTTGGGCAGAGAATGTTTTTAACTTGCCTAAAATGAAGGCCACTCTCCCCAAGGCAGTGTTTAAGTCGATTAAAAAGACAATTGTCACCGGAGAAAAGCTAGATCCCTCCATTGCCGATGCGGTTGCCAATGCCATGAGAGACTGGGCGATGGCTAAGGGGGCACTCTACTATGCCCACGTGTTTTACCCCATGACCAACCTGACTGCGGAAAAGCACGATGGTTTTATTTCTCCCCAGGGCGACGGCACGGTGATTTCAGAATTTTCCGGTAAGCTGTTGGTCCAGGGTGAGCCTGACGGATCTTCGTTTCCCAACGGTGGCATCCGTGGCACCTTTGAGGCCCGAGGTTACACTGCTTGGGATGTGACCAGTCCGGCTTACATAATGGATACGGACAATGGGTCTACCCTATGTATTCCGACGGTCTTTGTCTCTTGGACTGGAGAAGCCCTAGATAAAAAAGTGCCGCTTTTGCGCTCCATCGCAGCCATGGACAAAGCCGCTAGCAAGGTTCTAAAACTGTTGGGGAATACGAATGTTGCCCATGTAAACTCCAGCTGTGGTGCCGAGCAAGAGTATTTCTTGGTGGATACTAATTTTGCTAGTCAGCGCCCCGATCTTTTGTTGGCTGGGCGGACGTTATTTGGTAAACCCCCGGCCAAGGGTCAGGAGTTTGACGACCACTACTTTGGGGCGATTCCAGAGCGGGTGCAGGTGTTTATGCAGGATGTAGAGGAAACTCTCTATAAGCTGGGGATTCCGGCAAAAACTCGCCATAACGAGGTGGCACCGGGACAGTTTGAAATTGCTCCGGTTTTTGAAGCGGCTAACGTGGCCAGTGACCATCAGCAAATGATCATGACGGTGTTGCGCCATACGGCTAAAAAGCATGGCTTTTTGTGCCTTCTCCATGAGAAACCCTTTGCGGGCATTAATGGTTCGGGTAAGCACGTTAACTGGTCGGTGGGCAACGCCACCCAGGGTAATCTGCTTGACCCTGGTGATTCTCCCCATGAGAACGCTCAGTTTCTGGTATTTTGCGGTGCGGTAATTCGCGGTGTCCATAAGTATGGGCCGTTGATGCGGGCTGCGATCGCAACCGCCAGCAACGACCACCGCCTGGGAGCAAACGAAGCCCCTCCCGCCATTATGTCGGTATACCTGGGCACCCAGCTAGAAGAAGTATTTGACCAAATCAAAACCGGTTCCGTTAGCGACTCCAAAAAGAAAGGAGTGATGGACCTGGGAGTGGATGTCCTGCCGTACTTAACTAAGGATGCGGGCGATCGCAACCGCACCTCTCCCTTTGCCTTCACCGGCAACCGGTTTGAATTTCGCGCAGTGGGTTCAAACCAATCAGTCTCAGGGCCCTTAATTGTACTCAACACCATGCTGGCCGATTCCCTAGAGTGGGTGGGCAATCGTCTAGAATCTGAACTCTCTGGTGGGGGAGAACTCAACACCGCTATCCTCACCGTACTCAAAGAAGTCATGGAGCATCACGGCGCGGTTGTCTTTGGCGGCAACGGCTACTCTGAGGAGTGGCACAAAATGGCGGTTGAAGAGCGTGGGCTAGCTAATTTACCCACCACGGCCGATGCCCTGCCAGTGCTTCAAGAAGAGTATATTGGCGATCTGTTCCAAAAGACGGGTGTCCTGACACCGGTTGAGCTAGAAAGTCGCTTTGAAGTGTACGCCGAGCAATACATCCTATCCATTGAAGTGGAATGTAAGCTGGTGATCGACATTGCCAAAACCAAGATTTACCCAGCAGCCGTTGAGTATCTCTCTAAGCTGTCATCCACAATCGCTAGCCTAGAGAGTCTGGGTGTCACCTTTGAAAAAGTCAGCGCGCAAAAAGTGGCCGATCTCACTAGCTCGATGGTGGGGGCTGTGACTAAGCTAAGTGAGGCCCTAGAAAAGCATGACTTTGGCACCACAGGTGAGCACATGACCTACTGTGCTTCCACACTGCGTCCGTTGATGGAAGCCGTGCGCGAGTATGCCGATGCCCTAGAAGGCGAACTCGCTGACGATTGCTGGCCCCTGCCCACTTACCAGGAGATGCTGTTTATTAAGTAGGTCTGACAAAACGTCCGACAGGCCCAAGTTTCAGATCGTCTAATGCAGTTTGTGACCGAGGCAAGGTAGTAATACCTTGCCTCTTTTTTTGACAAATCAGCATATTTGTCACGGTAGCGCGACTACACAAGAGAAAATTAACGACGCCATCCCGGCTGAGGCCGACCTCGTCGAGAGCGCTCCGTTCGCCAGCGATCATCATCCCGCCGATCTTCTATTTCATCCCGGACATCATCAAAGTCGTCATCATCCCAGTCATCCCGCCGGTCTTCTATTTCATCCCGGATATCATCAAAGTCGTCATCATCCCAGTCATCCCGCCGGTCTTCTATTTCATCCCGGACATCATCAAAGTCATCATCATCCCAGTCATCCCGCCGGTCTTCTATTTCATCCCGGACATCGTCCAGGTCATCATCATCCAGATCACGACGGTTGGGAAAATTAGGAAACTGCGCTAAATGTTCGGAACTAAGGCGAGATACCGGTGCTTGAGAATAAGCGACAGCCGCACCGTCAAGACCAGTAACTAGCCCTATCGTCGCCATTAATAGAAACAGAGAGTTCGAAACAGTATATTTCATGACCATGGTCTCCTGATTAATAAGAAAGC
>JBCAWO010000141.1:0-6278 GCA_038534515.1 Cyanobacteria bacterium J06554_1 | reverse complement strand
GGTTAATTGCCTCGTCTCTCAATGGCAGGAGGGCTTTGCCTAAATCCTCTCACACAAAATGAGGTGGAACTAGGATTGCGCTATGGCGAAAGCAGATCTCACACCGATATTTCTGGTATTTCACAACGGCCAGCCGTTGTGAAATACACATCACCTAGCCAGACATTTACCGCCCAGCCGGATTGGATTGATGAGTTGTTAGCTGATCGCGAACTGCGACCTCGAACGAAACAAGCTTATACCGGAATTTGAGGCAGTTCTAAACCTGTTTAGGCGATACTACAAGGGTAATTGAAGCGAAGCTATGAGTAAGTGCAATAAGCTTGAGAGCTTTGTTAGAAACAGCTTCTAGAAGTCAAGCTTTATACGAAAATACTGACGGAAATTCAATTCTGTTCCTAACGCTTAACGAATTTCCCTCGTTTCAGGCTGTACACTTGCCCTTATTGTACTTCGTGACAGCTACGCTTGCAGCACCCCAGTTAGAAGATATTCATCCCCACTGGATGAGACGTACCTTTGTTACATCGCTTGTAGCATCTGGGATGAATCCGTTGTTGGCTAAGCGGGTTGTCCGTATTCATCCTTACTCTCATAGAACTAACCTTTCTAGAAGTAGTTAGGTTATTTCAACGAGAGATATATTCTTGCTCTCCTTCTTCAAGGCTGAAGAGATTAGCAGTGTGTTAGAAAATTCTCATTTCCTGATTACATCAGTATGATAACGAGCTAAACACCTTGTGTTTTGAGTGAGACACATAACCTTTATCGCCGCTATGGAAGGCAATCACAATCGTCATCACTTCACTCACACTCAATCGAGAGTGATAGCCACAGAACTCGTAAAGCTACAGAAGCGTTACAGTACGGTTCAAAGACCGCATAGAATTCATCAACATCATAAACTACGGTAGTCAGATCAAGGCGAGATACACTGGGCAGCATGGCTGGCAAGGTTCTGGTGTTTGGATACTCAAAATCTACGCTCTAGCCCTTTCTTTGACTAGTTTTGTCCCATCGAGTTCACGTTAGCCCTAAGTTAGCCCTAAGTTAGCCCTAAGTTAGCCTTTCTCAGCCCTGAACGTAGCCATTGAGAGAGTCTAATGGAAGTTGACAGGGTGAAACCCTGAAGCGATCACCGATTATAGAGAGGACAACAACCATGACCACATTCAACAGCATGGCTAACTTCGCCGTGGGAAATGCCCCCGAGTCAGTATTCATGAACTCACCACAGCAATAGTTTCATCAATTGTGTCTATTCAGCAATCCAATGACCTCGCACCCAAGGGGGGATTGGCACCAACTATTGGTTCGGTATGTTGGGCGCTCGCACCACCTAACATACCGAACCAACGTTTTGGTGATACCGAACTGGAGTTTTCTTAACAAGAAAATCACCAAGTTTTTGTTCAAACAAGATTCATATCGACTTACTTATTTCTGGAAGACTATACAAGGAGTCAATTAATGTCAAGTATCAACCTTAATCACACCCGGACTGCCAATCAGAAAGTTATTCATCTAGAATATGACGCTAACGATGACATCATACTCGGCACGTCCCGTGATGATGTGCTGGTTGGTGGCAACGGTGATGATATTCTTGATGGAAAACAAGGTAATGATGATTACACAGGTGGCTTAGGTAGTGATACCTTTGTCTTACGTCCAGAGCATGGCACCGATAACATTCTTGATTTTCAAGATGGTGTTGATTATGTCGGTCTTGCTGATGGCTTACTATTTGAAAATCTAAATATTGTTCAACAGGGAGATGACGCTCTCATTCTCGTAGATGATCAAACACTAGGTATGGTGAGCAACATTCAAGCTAACCAGCTGACAGCAGAAGACTTTATATCGGTTCCGTCTACCCGGTTTGAAGGGCTCATTCTTCCTGTATCACCTCAGACACTTGTCAATATGGATTAAAAAAGAAGATTCATTAGCTGTGCCTATTCAGGCTTGTATTCATATCCTGAATAGGATTATCCCAATCAGGCACACTAGGGTTTCCCCTGGGCAGGGCGTTCCACTGCCCTACAACCCGGCGGCGGATCTTGAACAACTTATGATACCTGCATAACAGGTGGCCGGTTAGGTGGTTTAGAATTTTGCGCGCTGCAACAAAATTCTAAAAAGACAAGTTATCTGACTCTTGTCTACCGAGAATACTTATCGCTAGAACAATGAGCTTGATTTTTAAAAAGCTCTGAGTGATTTTTTCAAATTCAATATCTAGCTTTAACTCACCAGTAACAGGGAGCTATGACTTATGGGCTTATTTTCTCTTAGAACAACTGCGGCATGTTTTCCTCTTTGGCAATATCTTAACCAACCGCTTTGGGACAAGGCCTGTCCGCTGGTCTTAAATCCTCACAGATATTGGTTGAACTATAAAAGCAAGCACCTCGATCGTTGTTTTCATAACGTTTTCCTAGAACAGTGCTGGCAGGTGAACTATCCCGATTTTGTCAGCCGCTATCACGATTTTTGCGATCGCATCCCGCTTGAAGAGGATCCCGTTTGGTTGCTATCGCGCTGTTGGCAACTTAAGCGACGCCGTCTGTATTACTCTCATCCCGAAAATCACTCCTTGGAGGAAACATCCTCATAAATGTCTCTGCTTTTGATTTATGGCTCTATCGAATAGATTTTAGGGGGACGTATAGTCATTTCTCAGACTAACATTCAAACTTTGAACACAGAAGATCTAGAAGAACTTGATCGGTTTCAGTCTCACCTTAAATGGTGTGTTTCAACAGGTACATTATTTGGTAGTTCCATCGAGTAGATATGCCTTAGCTTATAGCCATCTCGACCGGTATCCTTACTCTTTAAGGACTACCCAGAATTTTAGGCGAAATCGGTGTGGCAGGTATTAGCGCTGCTGGCGCGGGCGCAGTTTCTGCTGTTGTCGGCGCTAGTTCAACGGCCATCCCGATTTATACAGCTCTGACTGGAGCAGTCTTAACAGCTGCGGCTCCAGTCACACTGGTTGCAGGCGCAGCGGTCGCAGGCGGTTTAGCAACCTATGGAGTGGCCAAATTAATTAAGAATGGAGCAACTCAAGAAGCTAAGCGGTAAGAAATGAAAAAGCGATTAGAGGAAAGACTCCGTAATCTTGAAGCAAAAGAGCGTCATTCAGCAATTACTCCAGAAGATAAGAACACCTTCATTATTTTCCTGAAGCCTCTCTTGGAGCACAATCTAGTGACGGCTGAAATAGCCCAACAACTTATTGAATCTATCGAGTCAGGTCAGATGCCTTTAGAGGAAGCTTATAAGTTGCTCTACGACATTATTAGTGATGCCAAAGGACTGCCCCTGGTAAATAAAGTTTGCCATCCTTAATCACGCTCAGCATTTTCCGACATGTTTAATCACAAAGCGAAAAAGCAAGCGCTCAAATATCTTGAAAAGACTCAGAAATCCTATGAAGCATGGGTTTCAAAAGTCACTCAAACGGCCCAATAACTTTTTGACCAGAGAGTTGCAACTGCTGAAGAAATCATTCGGGCCTGTGAAGACTACATCAATACCCTCGCTAACTCGCCTAAGGAGTTCGACAAATCCGTAATAGAGTATAAAGTCGAATATCAGCAAGGCAATACTGATCGCGTTTGGGCTACCGGATAACCGCTGAGATTTTTATTGAGTTTTTCAGCAAACCCTATCTAGTTCTACATGAGGCTGAACAGTCTGTAGTGGATGTCATGCAAGAGATTTTATGGTGCGATCGCATGCAGTGTTATGGATTGTCTGATTTGGGCTGCGAATGTTACCATAGCTCGCCTAAAATTCAACCACGTTCAAAAATATATCCTTAACTCAGCCATAAGTTAGCCATAAGTTAGCCATAAGTTAGCCATAAGTTAGCCTTTCTTAATCCTGAACGTAGCCATCTGTGAGGTCTATTTAAATTAGCAAGGTCATAACAACGGGTAACTGCTCCATTGTGTTTTGCGTTTCTTTCTGTATTCAAAAATATGATTTATCAAACATCTTTGCGGTCTCACAGTAAGTTATCTAGTTTGATCGAGCTTTTGGAACAGAGAGCAAACCATCAACCGAATCAAAGGGCATACACCTTTTTGATTGATGGCGAAACAGAAGAAGTCAATATTACCTATGCAGAGCTAGATCGCCAAGCGCGGGCTGTTGCCGCCCATTTGCAAACAGTCATTTCCCCTGGCGAGCGAGCTTTACTTCTCTATCCTCAAGGATTAGGGTTTATTATTGCATTTTTCGGTTGTCTATATGCAGGCATTATCGCGGTACCTGCTTATCCTCCCCGACGCAATCAAAAAATGTCCAGGTTGCAGTCCATTGTTAAGGATTCTGACGCAACAATCGCTCTCACCACCACAGATCTTTTAGAAACACTAGAGCAACGCTTTCAGGAATCATCTGATTTAGGAAGGCTCAAGTGGCTATCAACAGATAGCATTGCCAACTCGCTTGCCGTTAACTGGCAATCACCATCAATCCAAACCTCAAATCTAGCATTCTTACAATACACTTCAGGGTCGACGGGTAACCCAAAAGGTGTCATGGTCACCCATGGTAATGTCTTACATAACTCTGAATACATTAAACAGGCATTTGAGCTGTCCTCAGAGAGTGTCTCGGTAACTTGGCTACCGAGCTTCCATGACATGGGGTTAATTGATGGTGTTATCCAACCCATGTATACCGGTTTTCTTGGTGTACTGATGCCGCCCGCAGCATTTATGCAAAAGCCAATCCGCTGGCTGCAGGCAATTTCTCGTTATAAAGCAACCCACTGTGGTGGACCTAACTTAGGATATGAACTCTGTGCCCAAAAGATTACACCTGAGCAGGTACAAGAACTTGATTTAAGTAGTTGGTGCAGCGCTTACACTGGTGCTGAACCCGTTCGACAACAGACTCTAGAAAAATTTATAACTAAGTTTGCAGCCTGTGGATTTGAGCCTCGGTTTTTCTATCCCTGCTATGGCATGGCTGAGGCCACTCTAATGATCTCGGGTATTAATTTACAAGCAGCACCTGTGTACTGCTCTGTAGATACATTAGAGCTAGGGAAAAATCGTATTGCTGAAGCTGATGACGACTTGAATACAACCCATCTTGTCGGTTGTGGTTATCCCTGGTTAGACACTGAGATAGTGATTGTTAATCCGGATACTCTAAAACCTTGTCCGTCGGATCAAGTAGGAGAAATTTGGGTATCGGGCTCCAGTGTAGCTCAAGGGTATTGGAATCGACCTGAGCAAACTCAAGAAACGTTTCAAGCTTACTTGGCCAATGGCCAGCAAGGACCATTCCTACGTACCGGTGATTTAGGCTTTTTACAGGATGGAGAGTTATTTATTACAGGTCGCCTTAAAGATGTTATTATTCTTTGGGGTCGCAACCATTATCCTCAAGATATTGAGTTGACAGTTTATCAGAGCCATGAAGCTCTCAGGGCTGAGTGTGGGGCAGCGTTCTCTGTGGAAATAGATAACGTAGATCGATTAGTTATTGTTCAAGAAGTAGAACGGAGTCACCTACGACGTCTTGACGTTGATGAAGTAACTAAAGCGATTCGTCAGGCTGTTTCTCAACAACATGATTTACAAGTCTACGGTGTGGTGTTGTTAAGAACAGCAAGTATTCCCAAAACTTCCAGTGGCAAAATTCAGCGCTATGTCTGTCGCAATAGCTTTATTGCAGATGAACTTAATGTCGTCGGAAAATGGATTCTTAGTCCTCACACATCCCAGCTTGAATTAGGGGAAATCAAGAAAGATTTGGCAAAACTAGAAGAACAAGTTCATTATCCAGAAAATGTTGAACAAACCTTAGAAGAAGTAGGGCAGAAAGCTACCGAAGACTCAATTCAAGATTGGCTGGTTAAACGAATCGCAACTGTTTTACAGGTTGACCCAAATGAAATAGATATTGAAGAGCCATTTTCTGTATATGGTTTGGATTCTTCCGTCTCTATGAGTCTGACAGGAGAACTTGCTGACTGGCTTGGCTGTGATCTAGAACCGACACTGTTCTGGGAATATCCTAACATTTTGGACATGAGTCAATACTTGTTGCAAAAGGCGCAATCTCTTACTAGCCATCATAGCTAAGTACTCGAATCAATGAGCGATCAAGGCATTTGAGGGAGTGTAAGTATTAGAAAGAAGCTTTTATTTATGCTCACTCTTCTATTTATGCTCACTCTTCTATTTATGCTCATTGATTCGAGTACTTAGCTATGATGGCTAGTAAGAGATTGCGCCTTTTGCAACAAG
>JBCAWO010000140.1:0-6322 GCA_038534515.1 Cyanobacteria bacterium J06554_1 | reverse complement strand
TGGGCAATGGCCTGGGCTCCCTCATCACCCACTTGGTTGGAGCGCAGATTAAGGGAGGTGAGCTGAGAGAGGTGTTGGGCAATGGCCTGGGCTCCCTCATCACCCACTTGGTTGTTCCACAGATTTAGCGAGGTGAGCTGAGAGAGGTGTTGGGCAATGGCCTGGGCTCCCTCATCACCCACTTGGTTGGAGCGCAGATTAAGGGAGGTGAGCTGAGAGAGGTGTTGAGCAATCGCCTGGGCTCCCTCATCACCCACTTGGTTGGAGCGCAGATCAAGGGAGGTGAGCTGTTCCAGTTGTAGTAATTCTTGTGGCGGTTCAGATAGCCTGCTGGATAGTTGATATATAAAATGCCCTTGAAATTCCTGGGGGAAATTGTCTGCGGTAAGCCGAACATTAGGCCCAATCAGCGCCAGCTTAGTCGTTTGCTCGTCACCGAGTTGTGTTAATAGTTCAGGTAGCTCCTCTAGAGCAATACGCTGCACCCTCGGTTCTCCCGCCATACCACGAACTCCTGAAACATCTGACGACTGAGCCTTCCAATACAGGAACTATCCCAGAACCCTTAACCTACCCACAATAGGCACGGTCAGTATCTCACATTCCTTTCTTCACACCAGTGGGCACCCCATTCACCGCAGTCACAAAAATCGCATAGCCCTTCTCCGGCCCCAGATCCGTAAACACCGCCTCCAGCAACCGCCAAGAAAATGAATCCTGCTTTGCCTGTGATTCATTTTGAAATCGCTGAATCCAATTACTCGACTTACCATCGCGAATCCCATTGGGGCACAGAATATCCCACCCCTTAGGACCGCGACCATTGACCACCACCCAATGCCCACTTGCTTTATATTGCGTACCAATAGGCACCGGAATGCCACAATATAACGCACTTTCCACATCCTGGATCGATGCCCTATCAGAAAAATAGGCATCAATGCCCATCTTTTTTAACGCCCGCTCATGCACGCTACTGATGGTGGTGTCACCATCCATATATTGAAAATAAGCATCCTCAGGTTCATCAAACCTCTTTTCCTTGCGCTCTCTACTCAGCCTGCCATTGGTGATATAATCCGCCAGCATCGTACAGCTGGTCATAAAACACTCCCGGGGTCCCTCTCCGCCTGAATTATCAATCTGTGCATAGTGATTGACGGGTAATGTAAACGCATCCGCATCAGGCGACGGCATCCAAAGACCCAGGGGATTCTTCTTGGGAACCTTTTTAGGCGATATTGTTATATTGTTCGCAGCGACAGGAACCGATGGGGAGCTTTTCTCTTTAACATGTTCAGGCAGATGAATGCCTAGCTCTGCAGCCGTAATTGGGCCAACAATACCATCGTCAGCCTGGGGTCCAAAAACAGCTTTTTGAAAGTCTAAAACAGCAAATAAGGTATATCGCCCAAAATCCTCATCAATGGCGTCTTCGTAGAAGCCCTTTGTCGCCAGTGCCCTTTGCAGGTCGCCCACCAGGGGACCCTGGGAACCAAACCGCAGTCGCACCGATGGTCGCTTACCCGCAGCCACTGAAATCGTATCCCGCCCATTCAACAGAATATAGCCAAATCTCTTTTAATCAATACCATAGGCATTTTCAACAAAACCGCGCCAGGGTCCGACATTGGGCTTATTATTCCGACTGGGAGCGCTAGGAAAACCTACAATCACCTGACAGCCTGCACTGGCAAAATAGTCACTGTCAGTGCTCATGCACCAGGCGGCATGGATGTTGTCGTAGGGTGTGGCATACTCCACCCGATCGTCCGTATCGTAATCGAGATCGTCAGCAGACCGGAGGATGGGAATTTTGTTTTCCTGACGAAATGCCCTGTGACCCGTCGCCTGACCAGCTTTATGCTGACCTTTGCGATACTCAGGGTGATACCCCGTCATCAGCTGGTTGGCCCCAGCTCCATCGTTTTTACGGGCTTTGCTAATGTTATTGATGTGGGGCACCGTGCTGCCAGGAAATAGGGCAAAGGTACCATCAGGCTTTAGCTGTCCAATGGTGCAACGAGGATGGTGATAATCGACATTGGCGGAAACTAAAACATGTTTATTGGCAAAGGATTGACTGGCTTCGCTGGCGGGCAAACACCCCCGAAGACCAAAAAATATCCATTGCTCGTCGGGGATGGCAAACTGATTGGCAGCCCAAATGGACTTTAGCTGGTCAACACTAAGCTCAAACACGGTTAATACCTCACAAGGGTGTTGGCGTTACTGACGTTTTTAAGATTTTAGGAATCACTATTCAGAGATTGTGCATCGCTCAAGTTGCCTGCCGTCGGAAAGATCTGTCCACACCACTTTCCCGGTGGCAATATCGATATCGACTTTGCTGCTGAGAATCTCGATACTCTTGAGTAACCAGTAAAGAGAAAACGCCCATATCCCCGCCCACTCAATCCATAAAATCAGCCGATCACCGATGATGCTTGTACCTGTTGCCAACCACAGCAATAACACCAGGCCAATGGAAATCGGCATCAGAAACCTGGCCACACTAAAAATGGCTGTCCAGAAAGCCCTCTTGCCATCATCCTCAATCAGTTTGACCGTATTCATCGCCGTGTAGATGTTGACCACCATGATGGCAATGAAAAAAATAATTGCTGCAATAAAGTGAATTGCTAGAGGCAGTCCCAGCATTTTGCTCGCCTCAAATTCCTGAAAGCCAGATATTGCCCGACATGATGTCAATACCTGAGGCTCGGGCCAACCCATCGGAAAAAAAGCAACGCCAATCAGGCAAATACCCGCGATGTTAAGCAGCCAGTTCTCCAGCTTGCCAAAGCCACTGTAAATAACCGAACAGACACCGATCATCGCCAAACAACCAACGAATAAATCTCGGTAGACACCGTCTAACGATGTACAGCTGGAACCAGCATGGTAGTAAGCGCTGAGAGAATTCTGTACTGGCAGGGGTTCAGCCAGCCACCACCAGCTGTTCAGTCCTCCAAACACCAGCAACAATGGCAAAATAAAGCCAAGGATACTCATACACCAGCGCAGTACAGAATAGCTACGTAAAATATGTGTATCCAGATGATCGGGGGATTCAGTGAGTCGCATATTTAATCAGTTGATGCCAATTAGAGTATGAAATACCCTGGCAAAGCTCAGACAGTACCCGCAGGGGTGCTTTTCTTGTGAAATAAGAATTTAATAAGATTCTATCTTTGGGTGTACAGGCGTTTTATGGAACGCTTTTTCAAGCATTTCCTTAAATCGTACAATCTCTATCCGCTATAGCTTGATTGCTTTCAATAGCTCTGTTGAACTCGTTACCCACCCAAAAATTACCTGGGTCATTTCCACCGCCGCCCGATGAAACTCCGGTTTCAAAGACGCGCAGCAGTCCTCCAATAGCAAGCACTCATAGCCCAAATCATTTGCTGTTCGCAGGGTCGTGTGTACACAACATTCTGTCGTTACCCCTGTTAACAATAGCTGCCGAATCCCTCGCTGTCGTAAAATTAAATCCAAATCCGTTGCTACAAACGCCCCTTTCCCTGGCTTATCTAATATAATTTCACCCGACACAGGCTGTAGCTCATCCACAAAATCATGACTCTTGGAGCCTCGGGTTAACAACCGCCCCATGATGCCCTCACTACCAATTGCCGCATTTTGTTTTTGGGACCGTGCTAGCTTATGGGGTGGACAATCACTGAGGTCCGGACGATGGCCCTCGCGGGTATGGATAATCGTTATCGGAGTTTGTCGCAAGGCTGCCAACAAGATTTGTAATGGCTGAATTGGCTGCTGAGTCTGACTGACATCAAACCCTTTGCAATCTGCCCAGCCACCGAGCGTACAAAAGTCATTCTGCATATCGATTACCAGCAATGCCGTATATTCTAAATCTAGGGTTAACGAATACGGTTGAGCTGGAACGACAACTTGAGCAGCCTGTTTTATAGTAAATTTCATAGCAAAAAAATACCCCGGTCTTACCAGGGTATGTGAAGCACGACACGGATGGAGAACTGTATTGAGAACTAGCCTAGAACTACCGAAGAGAGAAATGTGGCACCGGCATCACCGGCACTAGCCCTCCACAGCGTAGCCATTGTGGCAGCTTAGAAGGTTCGAACTTGTTACGTTGGAATATCAGATATTGCCTTACAGTTCAGCAGCTGAGCCAATTGCGTCTCTAATTCACCAGCCTTAATGACCCCTGATGCCACCACCAGCTTCTCCAGCGCCGTCAGCCAACATTGGTAATAATCCCACTCAGGATCATTCAATTCATGGGTAGCTTCCCATTCACCAATAGTCTCAATTAATGTTTGACGAAACTCTTCCCATTCGTAATACCCCTGCTTTGAGAGGGCAATGGCTACACCAAAGGCCAGCTTTTCCCAGTCTCGATCAAACTGTAAATGGCCATCCTTTCTGGGGGGAGCCTCCTCGGGAGACCCCATCAGACTAGTGGCGGCAAAATGCTCAAACTTTGTAAACATACCCTAGACCTTTACTGTGGCAACACCCATCATGGCTTCCGGAGTGAGCAGGTCGGCCAGTTCTGCTTCACTCATGCCCTCGGTACCTGCCGGACGCATGGGCAATACCCACCAGCGAATCTGAGCACTGGTATCCCAAATACGGATCTCAACCGAGTCGTCCAGCTCCACCCCAAATTCAGACAAGACTACACGGGGTTCACGGGTGACCCGTGCCCGAAATGTGGGATCTTTGAACCAATAAGGGGGCAGTCCTAAGGTGGGCCAGGGATAGCACGAACACAGGGTACAGACAATCACGTTGTGCACCTCTGGCGTGTTCTCTGCAATGCGCATGTGTTCACCCTCTGCTCCAGACATGCCCTCTGGGAAATCCATTGTCTGACAGGCCGCATTACAGTCAGACACTAATAGTTCTTTAAATGCAGGATCGACCCATGCCCGAGCCACCAGTTTGGCTCCGTTAAAGGGTCCCATCTTGGTTTCAAAATGGCCCAAAATGGTATCAACCGTATTGCTAGTGATAATTCCTTTTTCAATCAAGAGAGACTCCAGCGCTTTTACCTTGGCGGCACTGGCGGCTTCTCGGTCGGGGGGATACCCAAATCCTGGATAGTTACTTGGCATCGTACACTCCTTTTCTGTTCGCCGTTAGTCTGTTTCCCCTTAGAGGGCCTCTATGTACACTTCAAAAATGTCGTTGTAGTAGACTGATTTGGGATCGATTAGGGATTCGTCCCAAATATCTGCTGGCTTAAAGGCCAAACTATAAACGGGCATCGGTGTGCCCAAACCATCTGAGGTGGGAAAGAAGTATGTAAATGCTCCCTCATATACCTTGACTACTTCGGCCACGCGGCCCCTGATGTGACCCGGTAGTCGAGTATGGTCCCCTGAAGAGACTGTTTTTACCCTGACCCGATCGCCCACTGAGAACTTGGGTGTTGCCGACGAGGGGCGGAGGGGAGAATCTCCCTCTGTTAAATACTTTAATACCTGAGCGTCAATAGCGGCCTCTCCCCCGTCGGCTGGAGACATCTCTGCTTTTTCGCTATCTGCTAAAAACAAAGCCGTTCGCTCATCCAATTCTGCTTGGGTAATGTAGCCTTCTTCTACAAAGAACCCGGAAATACCCCCCAGCCATTTCTCATAGTAGCGTAGTTGAAAGTATTCAAAGGGGTGCATTCCTTCTGCACCCATACGCAAATGGCCCCATGTCCAAAAACTCTTAAATGTAGTTGGTACCTGGTCAATCTCGTAGTTTGGGACCGATGTGTTGAGATGGTTGCTAAGGGCCATCATGGCGGTGTGGATTCCAAAGATCCGCTGCTCCCAGGGTTCTACAAAAACTTCGGTTTCAAAGTTAATGGGGTCGAGACCTTCTAACCCGCCGAGGGTATGCTGTAGTTTCATGGGCTTATCTAGTGGTTTATAGGATGAACGGCCTCCCTCCTGAGAGGGGATTTAATGATATGCGCTTAGTAAATTCTTGGCTTTTTACAAAGCATAGGCATATGTTTTTGCAAAACAGTCTCGAAATCCTTCGAGTAGTTCCGCTTCATCTAAATTTCGACCAATAAAGACCAATTCACTACGTCGGGGTTCATCCGATTGCCAAGGTTTTCCAGGCCGACCATCCAGGGTCATGTGCACCCCTTGAAACACAAACCGTCGATGGGCATTGTCCACATCTACAATGCCCTTCATCCGAAAAATGTCGGCCCCTCTGGCCTGCACCAGCTGATAAAGCCAGCGGTTGAGCTTATCACTATCTACTGAGCCTGTTTCTGTAATGGCAACAGAGTAGACAGAGTCGTCATGGTCGTGGGCAACGTCATCTA
>JBCAWO010000139.1:0-6326 GCA_038534515.1 Cyanobacteria bacterium J06554_1 | reverse complement strand
GATCCGCGAGCTGAATCAGTGGAGATAGGGCGGTTTGGGTGTCGATGTATATCGTGGGGGCCACCATTGGCGTGGGGGTGTCCACCTTTTATCTGGTGCCCTTTGCCATGCTGCCCGACGTCATTGACGATGAAGAACTGCGCACGGGTGAACGCCAGGAAGGCATGTTTATTAGCTTGATGGTGTTTTTGCAAAAAGTTGGGGTTGCGATCGCAATATTTCTATCGGGCTGGATGCTCGACTGGGCCAATCAAATCGGTCCAGACGCTCGACTGCTTGTGATCCGGCTATTGGCCAGCGCCCTGCCCAGCCTTTTAATCTTTGGCGGCGTCTACTGCGTCTATCGCTATCCCCTCACCCGCAGAGCCCACCACCGCATTCGCCTCCAGTTAGAGCGCAATCGCAAACAGCCCCACAAAATCCCATAATTAATTTTTGTAGGGGCGTTCCATGGAACGCCCCTACGAAATTATTGCCCCTTACCCCCTCACTATTTTTCTATGCAAACCACTGCCGACTATTACTGCGCCTACTGCGGCGAACCCAGCACCACCTTTATTGACCTTAGCGCCGGCTTTACCCAGCAATATGTCGAAGACTGTCAGGTCTGCTGCCGTCCCAATATTCTCTACATCACCATTGATGAAGAGACCCTAGATATAGATATTCAAACCGATTGCGAAGATCGTTAATAACCTAGGAAAGCTCAGAACTATAAAGCATCGTCCGGCATGTAGATTAAAATCTGCGGTTTTCAGTGGTTTGCATGTAAACACGGTTAGGAAACTATACCTATCATTGATTTGTCCGTACTCTACAGATGGGCAAGATAAATCCGAATTGATACCGTCCGTTGTGTAGCTATTGTTAATGTCATATTGGCAGCTATGGTGAATCGATTGAAAAACTTGGTACGCGCTATCTCCAGTTCCCTACTAGGAGCGCTGTTGCTAGCTAGCTGTAACAGCAGCGGCTCTAGCGCCGGTCGCGGCTTTGAAGTAAAGCTACTAGTGGGTAGCGCTTTACACCATTTTTGCGACGAAGCAGCGGTGCAGTTTAATCAAACCAACCCTACACTAGCCAGCGGCGATAGCTTCCACATGACCTGTGAAGCAGCGGGCAGTGGGGATGTGGTTGAACGCACCGTTACCCTGGCTCAGCAGCTTCAACAGGGCACCCTAACCGCCGAGGCCCCCGAGTTTCCAACTATTCTGTCGGTGGATGGCGAAATCTATCAGAACCAGCTGATCTATCGCATGGATCAGCTCTACCCTGGCCAAAACTATATCCCTTCAATCACCGATGCACCGCTGTTGGCCAATAGCCCCATGGTGTTCATGGTGCCAGCAGATTTAGCGCCGGGTCTGCGCAACGTGGACGATCTATTTGCAAAACTGGTGACCGCTGAGACGCACCAAGATCTCGATGCCAGCAGCCCAGATCAGCCGGTCTACTACGTGCATACGGCCCCCACGCGATCAAACTCCGGTCTACAAACGTTGGTCTCTCAGTTTGCCTCCGTGTCTGGCAAACGCCCCGAAGAACTGACCGTAGCCGATGTACAACAGCAGCAGGCAGCGGTGCAAAAAATTCAAAGCAAAATCACCCGCTACGGCAAATCTACCTCCACCCTGGCCAAGGCCATGGTAGAAAACGGTCCATTTTGGGCCTCCATTGGTTCGGTATACGAGTCATCAGTGATTGCAGCCAATAGCGATCTGCCCCCCGGCGGCACTCGCTATGAGGCGGTATATCCCAAATCCACCTTTACCTCAAATATGCGCGGCATTGTCCCCAATGCTCCCTGGGTTAGCGATCAAGAAAAAGAAGCCGCCGACCTGATTTTGGCATATCTCACATCTCCACCCGCCCAGCAGATTGCCACCAATTTGGGGCTGCGTCCCGGAGCCCCCGGTGTGGCGTTGGGGCCAAAGTTTTCGGCTAACTTTGGTGTAGATCCCCAGGCCAGCTACGACTCTTACCGTCCCCCCGCCCCCGAAGTGGCGGAAGCCATGCTAACAGCCTGGAGCCAGGTCGCAAAAAAGTCTTCTCTAGTGGTCGTCGTCGTCGATACCTCTGGCTCCATGGAGGGTAACAAGCTACCGTCGGTACAAAACACCCTCAAAACCTATGTGGAAGCCCTTGGCCCCAAGGATCAGGTGGCGCTGATTGACTTTGACAGTAATATTCGCCAACCTGTACTGGTGGATGGCACCCCCGAGGGCAAATCACGGGGGCTGCAGTTTATCGCCGGTCTGCGGGCAGACGGAGGCACTCGGCTATATGATTCAGCCCTAGCAGCGCGTAATTGGCTTTCATCTAACCTCCGGGCCGAGGCCATCAATGCGGTGCTGATTCTGACCGATGGCGAAGATTCCGAGTCCAGCATTACCTTAGATCAGCTGGGGCAAGAACTCTCTAATAGCGGATTTTCGTCGGACCAGCGCATTGCTTTCTTTACGGTGGGCTACGGCAAAGAGGGGGAATTTAACCCCCAGGCCCTGGAACAAATTGCCCAGCTCAATGGGGGGTACTATCGTAAGGGTGATCCGGCAACCATTGCCCAGCTAATGGCCGATCTGCAAGTAGAGTTTTAGGAGCGCCGATGAAGCTAGCCAATCCATTGCAGTATCCACTGGCGGTACTGGCAGGGGGGATTTTTCTAGTTGGCGGGGTGCGACTGGCACGATTGCCCAATGTTGTAGCCATACCGGCTGCGGTGGCCATTGCTATCGGAGGGGCAGCGGTGCTCAAATCCCGCGAGCCCGATACCGTTGAGCTGACCAATAAGGCTATTAACCGTGAGTTTCAGCAGGTGCGGCAGCAAGCGGTGACCCTGGGGACACGGGCCGATGAGCTAAATGAGGAAGCAACCAAGTTATTGACCGCTAGCGATCAGATCGAGCTTTTGGGCGTGGTGCAGTATGCGTGCGATCGCACCCAAGAACTGCCCACAAAAATCGATCAGCTGGCCCTTCGCCTGGAAGGCAACGACGCCCTACTCTCGGTCGATGACCTGGAAAAACAGCTCAAGCAGGCCGAAACCAAAGTTCGCAACAGCAAAGGCATCGCCCAAGAACAGTGGGGTAAGCTGGCCAACAGCCTTAAACGCAACATCGCCCTAGCCAAACAAGGCGAAGACGCCCGCCAGGCCCAGTTAGCTAACCTATCCACACTAATTGCCGAGTCCGGTGGGGTTCTACAGCAGCTCCAAAACAAGCTTCGCACCGCCGATCTCACCAGCTCAGTAGCCGCCGATGAGCTGAGGGACCTCAGCGATGAGTTTAAGGGTTTCCAAGAAAACGTCGATGTCTTAATCGCCTAATTCTCCTACATTCCGATTGGTAGGGGCATTCCATGGAACACCCCTACCAACTACCCCCATTCCCCCTCCTTCCCCTAAATGTACAGACGTTCCATGGAACGTCTCCCCCATTCCTCCCCACCATTTTTCCACCATGGCCACCAAAACCCTCACTTCCCTCACCATCATTGCCGCCGCTGCCGGTCTTGCCTATGCCCCTCTCCCCGGCATCAATCAGTCCATCACCATTGTCAGCGGCAGCGAACTCCAGGAGCCCCTCAGGCTGCTCGAGACCCGTTTTGAACAACAGAATCCATCAATCCAAATAAACCTTGAATTCCAGGGTTCTCAAGACATTGTCAACAAATATATCGACGACAATAATGATTTTGAACCCACGGTTCTGATTCCGGCCAATGGTCAGCTGCTAGACGAACTCAGCCAGCGTTGGCAGGCCCAGTATGGCGATGAGCCCTTCTACGAAACACCCCAGCCCATTGCTAAGACTATGCTGGTAGCAGTCTCCTGGCCTGAGCGGGCCCAGGCTCTGTTTCCGGGAGGCGAGTTCCAGTGGCAGCGATTAGAAGATGCCATGGCAGATGGCAACTGGAGCAAAATTGGTGGTAATGCTGCCTGGGGCAGTTTTGACTTTGTCACCACCGACCCAACTCGATCCAACAGCGGTCAGCTCACCATGAGTTTATGGTCTCAGTCCGAAGCCAACAGTAACAACCTTAATTCTAGCGACTTTAGCAAAGACAATGTTCAGACACTGTTTGGATTAGTCAAACGCTCGGTCTATCAGCCTCCCCGGTCTACTGACATTTTGTTGCAAGAGTTCATTGCCCGTGGCCCTAACGATGCTGACATTGCCATGGTCTATGAGAGTATTGCACTACATCGCTGGGAGCAGTCCAGTACAACTCAAGGAAAGCCCTATCAAGTTTTGTATCTTAATCCCACCATTGAGACGGTTTCTACAGCGGCTATCGTACGACGTGATATCAGCGGTGGTGAAGCTAAAGCCGCCCGTGAGTTTATCAACTTTTTAACAGCGCCAGACCAGCAGGCCGTATTTGTCCAACATGGCTTCCGTCCTATGAATGCCCAGGTTGATCTCACCTCGGTTCCCAATAGTCCCTGGAGTAAAAATATTCCTGGTGCCATGACCGACCCGAGCGGACGTGTTAGTTCTCCCCCGGACCGAGCTGTTGTCGAAGAAGTTGTGCGTCAGTGGCAGCGGGCAAATTGATCTCATCTACTAGCGTTGCTGCTCCTCAGGGTAATTTATAGCTTTATCTGTTGGAACATAAACGACAGGTCTCTGTCATGGGTTTTCCAGTCGTGGGCGGTACCATCTCGCCAAACGTGGGGTAACCCTGCCTCTTGAGGCTCTAGGGTAATAGTTTTACCCTGACTACCGCGATACTCGATTTGAGACGTATTTACTAGAAGTTGCGATCGCGCGGTGATGTTTTGTTGAAAGGTGGTAAAACTACCATGGGTTCGAGCTTCACCAATCTCCAATGCAAAACCCTGATCAAATGGATATAGGGCCATCCAGACTTGGTCACAGCTCAAAAGCGTAGCGGTATCGACCTGTTGTCCAAGGCAACTGTCTGGGGTGTCAATCTCAGGAGACGCTGCCCCATACCAGATCAGTAGATTTTCATATTGAGCAATTACATGGGGTTGGTCAGCGTTGACCCTGAGCTCATCAACACCACTGTCGTCCGCCACATGCAAACTAAATCCATTCCAATCGCCGCCGCTACCTTTAGCTAAACTACCGAGCTGATAGCCATGGCCAATGTACAACGTTTCGTAAAAGGCAGGCCCATATCGGTCGGGTTTCCAGTTTTCGTAGTGGGGGTGGGTGCGTTGCAGTTCAACGGGTTTAGTAAATCGACGCTGTGCGATCGCAACCACGTCCTCAGGCGGCAAATAATCGCTAGTCAGGGCATAAATCCAATCGCGCTCAAACATATCTGGCGCAGGGGCATTGCCAAAATATAGCCAGAAAAAACGGGCGGCATTGTCACCATAGGTCCGCTTAGACGGCCCAGTCCAGCGACCGCGCCAGTACTTAATTGCCGCTGACCGATAGAGCCAATCCAGAGCATCCTTCGCCAGCTGCTTGACCTCAGAATCCTCAGCAAAGTCATACAGGTTGAGATAAGCGGCGGTGGTATGACCGTGGTAGACCGGGCTATCCCATTCCCCCATACCAATATCTAACAAAGTGGAAACATAGCGTTCCAAGTGTTGTTTATAAATCAATCGGGTCGCTTCATTGCCAGTCTCCTCAGCCATCAGGTACACCGAGGTGTCACGCATAGCCCTCAGATTGTCGGTGTTACGACAATCCACCGGCGTGTCACAATCATCGGTGGAACGGGCCCAAAACTTTCGGGGTGGGTCAGCCGTACGCGTCAGCGGGTCAGTCAAGGTAAACCCATGCATGGCCTCCCACATACGCTGTCGATATGCTGGGTCAAGCCGGTCCCCAAAGTAAAAATATTTGCGCATCTGCCCTTTTAGGGTAAACCCAGATAGCAGGTCAATTCCCTCGGTCTCGGTAGCCTGAGAATCAAGTTGTTGCAAAAAATCAAGTGCCGCAGACTGTTGCCCCCACAGCACATCTGCCATTGCCAGGGGGTATGAGTTTTTTTCATACTCATAGGCAATACTGCCGTAGGGTTCAACGGCTGCTAGCTGGATTAGGGCTAGCTGCGCCCTGAGCCGAAACATCAAAATCCACCAGATTTCTTGCATGGGCCGTCATTAGCACTTATGTATTACTCTAGCTTAACTATGGATCTGAAAGCCTTAAATTACACCAGCTATAGTTCAGGCCATACATGCTCCCTAAAAGCTTTAGATAACAACGCTACAGACGCAGCAAACGACTGAGCGCATCATTTGCCTTAGAAGAACTTATTGAGCTAAGTAGGTAGGCAAAATAAATTACACAAGAACTTTTCAAAGATGACACTCTTGAAAAGGCCCCCAACCCCCAATT
>JBCAWO010000138.1:0-6386 GCA_038534515.1 Cyanobacteria bacterium J06554_1 | reverse complement strand
GGAAATCAAAGTCCCCCAGAATTGGGGGATTTAGGGGGCCTCCAGGATTTTGAAATTAATTGTGCTCATCTACTTATATCCCTATTAGGCCATACATATCCTCGGGCAAGCACAAGGCCGGCCTTCGCACATTCCACTTAAGACTTTTCCCACTCTAGGGTAATCTCCAAGCTTGTCGTTGCTGACCCCTTTGCCAACGCCGCAATCAGTACCCCCTCCTGTATTTCCACTTCCACCCCAAACGTGACACTTGCCTTGGTCGGCTGTGCCGCATTAATCGGCTTAGCAATGGCCTTCACAATCCCCTCAATCGACGACGTTACCCGATCAAACGACTTGGCTGGCCCGGTGCTGCCACCGGACACATCTCGCCGCCCCATGGGTGCATCTACTTTCACATACATCGTCGAACCGTCTTCTAGCTCAACAGGAACCGTCTGGGTAGGAAAGGCCATAAACAACCATCATCAACTTTCCCTGTTATAGCCTTCCTAGCGTTGCCAAACTAAGCTATCTGCAATATTTCGACAGGTTTAAGACGAAAGCGCTTGCTGATAGGTGGGTTCCTTGGGTGTTAAACCCAGGGGTAAAGCTGCCAATGCCTCACTGGCAGACTCAAATCGAAGATGGTGATTAGGGCTCACCATACGCTCAAACAGTTTGACAATTTTGGCATCTGCTTTGACTAAAGCGGTCAAACTTTGCTGACCGCTAACGCTTACTAACCACTCCGGAGACTGCCCCGTTAGCGCCTGTAGTACGATCATGCCAATGGCATAAATATCGCTATTGCATTGAGGGTTACCCGCCCGTTGTTCAGCAGGTTGATACTGTCCTTGCTTCAACAGCGCCTGACGATAGGGCAATGAATGGGAGCGCAGGTTAACAAACATTCGCTTTAACAGACCGTACTCTACTAAAACGATGCGACCATCAGACTGACGGCGAATAAAACTGTGGGGGTGACATTCGCAATGGACTATCTGACTCTGGTGAAACGGCTGTACTGTACTTAACAGACCGTGGGTCAGCTTTAGAACAGCTCCCATCGATTGGGCCCCACCCAGCTCATCGGCCAAAGAGGTGCCGACTACGTAGGCTTGTACCCAGTAAAAAATATCATCTTGCTCAAAATAATCGAGACAGGTGGCAATATCATCCTGTTGGCTGAGCGCCCTTAAAAAACTCATCTCTGACACTAGAGACTTACGGACAAGGGTCAGAAGGGCAGGATGGTCGACAGGCAAGTTAAAGGTGTTGATAATGACCAACTCAGGTGCTGCTGCCTTTAGATCTTTTGCCAACATACATTGCCCAAAAGAACTGTTGTTTAGCACCTGGCTGATTTCATAGCGGTCGTTTAAAAGCCCATTGGTTGACTCACTAATGGTGGGAATTTGGCCAGGGCTTTGGGGCGAGTTACGATCCTGTAGGCTTGAAAAAGCTGAGTTTAAGGAGTCTGCTAGCGAAGTCTGTTGGGGTTGTGTTTTGGTTGAGGCCACCCCTAATAACGTCTCGACCTTATTGAGAAGACGTTTGAGAACAAGGGGCTTTGTATCGTAGTCGTTGCAGCCCACTTCTAAGGCGATTTTCCAGTTACCTGATTTGGTTTCGGGTGTTAGCGCCAGCACGGGAATATTTGCTGTGGCAACGGAGGCTTTAAGAATTTTGATTGCCTGCCACCCATCTATAACAGGTAAATCCGTATCCATGATGATCAAATCTGGCTGTTGCTCAATGGCTAACGCTACGCCCTGATTGCCATCGGTTGCCACTAAAACATCGTACCCACAGTGTCGCAGGCGTCGTTTTAGCATCCTGCGATTTAACACATTGTCTTCTACTAATAAAATCTTAGTCATAGTGAATAATTATTGATAGATTTTAAACACTCAGTGATGTCTGAAAATAGTCTGGATAGGACAGATGGGCCGCTGTGTTTCTGCTGTTTTCCCATATATGAAAATTGCAGCACATACCGCAAGTTAAGTTGCCGCACACACCTGTAGTTCTTCTAGAAAGTCTTGCAAGTTCAAATCATTGCGATAGTAGATACTTTGAATATCGTTTGCAATTTGGATACTGACGTCTGTTTCGATGGCTGAGTTAGCCATGGCAATAATGGGGATTTCTTCAAACTGTGGTGCTTTTCGTAAGGATTTGATGCACTGAATGGCATCGGGTTCTAAGCTGAGGTCGATTAATACTAAAGCAGGAAGATCTGTTTGGGATAGGGTTAAGGCATCGGCATTATTGTCTACACATTTGACTACCCAGTTTTCTTGCCGCAGCATGCGTGTAACGATTTCTTCGTTCTTTTCTTTTGCCTGCAGTACCAAAATCCAGGGAAGCTTTTCAGGTCTTAACTCACCGCCACCTTCAACTGTCTGGGGTAATCGCAGGGTGAACTGAGATCCTTTTTCGAACTGACTTTCTACCATGATGTCTCCCCCCATCATGGCGGCAAACTGTTTGGTAATAGTCAGACCGAGACCGGTGCCGCCAAACTGTCGGGTGGTTGAGTTGTCGGCTTGGGCGAAGGCTTCGAATACCGTTTTTTGTTGGTCGGGTGTCATGCCAATACCCGTGTCTGTGACAATAAAGTCAATCCATGGCCGGTCCCTGTGGATGGTTGATGAAACGGTCAGGGCAATGGTTCCGTCTTGGGTAAACTTGTTGGCATTGCTTAGCAGGTTTAACAAGCTTTGGTGCACTTTGGGACGATCCGCCACAATCGTGTCGATATCTGTTTCATGATGGACGATTAGCTTGTTGCCGTTTTTCTGGACTAACGGATTGAGCACATCAACCACCTGTTCAACCAAGAAGGAAATTGAGAATTCTTCTATAAACATCTCCATTCGACCTGATTCGATTTTGGATAGGTCGAGGACGGAGTTAATCAGTGTGAGTAGCTGTTTACCGGCTTCTTGAATACGGTACAGATCGGTCTGGGCATCTTCCTCAGACAGGTCATCGGCGTCTTCGGCTAGCATCTCGCTGTAGCCAATGATGGCGTTGAGGGGGGTGCGTAGCTCGTGACTCATGTTGGCTAAAAAGTCACTTTTTGCTTGGGTGGCTGCCTCAGCGCTCTCTTTGGCATGGCTTAAGGACTGTTCTCGAAGCACGACTTCATTGGCCATGTGCTCAAATGCTCGGGCTAGCTGGCCAGGTTCATCGGTACGCGTGATTAGACTGCTCAATGCGGATGATTCATTCGCTGGGTCTGACAGGGTTACGCGTTGACCCAGGCTAATGTCACGGATGAGTTTATTGAGCTGCCCTAAGGGATGAATTACCGTTGTTTTTAGTAGGCGACTGATAACGCTAATGACGACGGCAAAGACACCGCTAAAAATAGCGACCACCAGTAGAAGATGACGATTGCCTTCGGAGGATACTTGACTTGAGGGTAGGTATACAGTCTGAGCAGCGATGGTTTCTCCTAACTTCCAGCCAAACCCGTTTTCGCTGCCATAGGTGGCTACCATGCTGTCGGGGGCGGCTGAGGGGCTGCCGTGGCATTCTAGACAGCTTTCTTCAGTGACGGTAAGGGGGCGGCTAATGTACAGGCGCTTTTGACCATCAAACGTGCGGTATCCTTTGAGCCTATTTAGTTCGACATTTTCACGAAACCGATTGATGATTTGGGTTTCAAACTCATCGGCTTGATCCTTGGGGTTAGTAGGGTTGAGCGTCGCTTCTTTGTAAAGAAAGTCTTTATAAGTATTTTCGGAGCGAAACTCTTCGAAGACTTCTCGGGCCGAATAGGCGGGTACGGTTTCAGGAATAAACGTTGAGGATGCGGCTAGCTCGTCTGCTAGCTGGGGATTTACCTTACTACTGGTATAGGTTCTAACAGCATTCATGGTCTGGATTAGTATCTCTGCCTGCTGTATTGTTTGTCCCTCAACTTTCTGACGGATAGCAGCTGAGAGAATCAACCCACTGGTAAGAATGCCGACGACGAAAATAATCGTCAGCATTTTGGTAAATTGATTACCTAGACTAGAAAGACGGCGTTTAGACCTCATAGTGTGCGACTCACCCTTGGAAAAGTTAGGTCAATGTTTGGATACTCTATGGGTCGATTATGTGTTAAGACATCGTTAGTAAATAAGGGTGGCTTAACTGTAGAACCAACAATTTACATACATATAGGCATTCCCTAAATTATTCTGATTCTGTCCTGGGTAAGCGAAGGTGTTAGGACAGACGGGAAGCTCTGGGTTTTTGATGTTGAGAAAATATTTTCTGAGAGAGTGCGGCCCTGGTAGCCAATATAAGTTGGCTATGGATATGTTTTTCTTGTGAAGAGCTTTATGCAATCTCTCTACGTTCAGCGATTGTCTGTGCTGTGGGCTAGGGGCGAAAAGCTGATTAATGTAGGGCTGTAATCTACCAGGGTTGTTGTTCGTTCTTTTCGATACTGGGTGTCAGGGTAACCAGGTCTTGAATATTGCGCTCCATGGTCTGACAGATGGCATTTAGGGGCAGATCGTTAAGGTCGCAGCCAAAGGGGTTTTCAATTTCTAGGCCAATCTCTTCGACACCAAAGACGGCAAAGGCCACCAGGGCAACGACTGGAATAGTCCAGGCGTTGAGTTCATTCACCACTTGCAACGGCAGTGCCACACAGTACATGACTAGCAGCTGTTTGAGGTGAATAGAGTAGGACAGAGGCAACGGTGTTTTAAGGATGCGTTCACAGCCGCCTAAAACATCGACCAGGGTATTAACTTGCTGGGTCATGGCCTGGAGCTGGTAAGGATTGATGCGTCCTTTAACTTGCTGCACCTGAAGATAGTCACCTAGCCAAAAGGCTATTTCTAACGGTGGACTGTTCATGGTTAGGAGTTTGTCGAGCTGGGCGGGGGATACGAGATGGCGCAGTTCGTGTTGGCAGGGTTGCTGCCGCAGATGCTGTTTGGTTGCGATCGCAAACGCCACCAGCAGCTTTAATGCCTGTTCCTTCGACCCACGGCTAGTATCCACCGACACCCAGATCTGACGGGCCAGGTTGCGGGCAGTGTTGATCATGGTGCCCCACAGCTTGCGACCTTCCCAAAAGCGCTCGTAGGACGCATTGGTACGAAACACCAGCAGCAAACCCAGCACCAGACTGGGGACTACGCTACCCAGCACCGGCCAAGAGACCGGGATACCCGCATTGTGTAACAGGGTGATCAATAGGGAAAACCCGGTACACATACCCACCCTTGGTAACACCGCCTGGATGACGGAACCGCGCACACAAAACAGGGTTTTAAACCAAGGACGCCGATCTTCTGCCATTACAAATAGCTAAACCTTTAAGTAGAGTTGTCAGAATAGAAAGATATGTAAGCGCTACTAAAATAGTTGGCGTTGCTGATCCTCTCACTGACTACCAATTTCTACAACCGCTTCGCCATCTTTTAGTAAGGCTAGTGCATCTGGAAATGTTTGGGTAAAAAGCTCCTGCAATCTGCGGTTTGAAACATTGCCACAGGTTAACCACAAAATTTGAGGTGGGGTGCTTAGACGTACAACGAGATCAACAAAATCTCGATCTTTTGTCACCACAACTGTGCCAGGTCCATTATTACGAGCAGCTTCAAAAATCTCGATATCTTGAGCATCTCGTAAGTTCAAGTCATAAAGTGTCACCGCATTTACTGAGAACGTTGTCGTTAACCAGCGAGCCATACGAGGTGGTAGCTGGGCATTGAGCCAGAAGATCATGCAACTAGCCTGGGAAAATCAATACGTATAGCCGCAAATAATAGGCAGGCTCGGATATCGGCAGGTTCTAAATCTGGAAAGTCCTCCAAAATCTCATCAGCCGCTACGCCGTCGGCTAATGTTTCCAGAATATCCACAACCCGAATGCGCATTCCACGAATACAGGGGCGTCCACCACATTTACCCGGTGTTTGTGTAATGCGCTCTAGTAAGGCTGTTCGATCGCTCATCGCTACCTCAACTAAGATGCTTTTTATCTTAGCTAACTTTAACAAGTGAAAAACGTTGTTTGGGAAGGCGGGCACTGCCCACCCTCCGGCAAAATCAACGAATATCATAGCCAAACAAATTGGGGTCGGCTTCACCCATGTCTAGATCCCCCAGACCGTATTCGGCCCAGCGACGTTCCACCATAGCCGCCACATCAGGGTCAGATTTAAGTTCGTCACCCCACTTATGGTCGGTTTCGGGGGGGATTTTGGTGGTGGCGTCAATCCCCATACGACCGCCCAACCCTAGCTTTTCGTTGGCAAAGTCCAAAGAGTCAAAGGGATTATCCGGCAGGATAAACACATCGCGGCTGGGGTCCACCTTGGAGGTGAGGGCCCAGATCACCTGACGCGGGTCGCGAATGTTGATGTCGTGGTCGACGACGATGACAA
>JBCAWO010000137.1:0-6472 GCA_038534515.1 Cyanobacteria bacterium J06554_1 | reverse complement strand
ATCCGATTGATTGGTACCTGTATTATCGGATAAGTTTGGTCCCGTAACATCGGATAGGTTTGGTCCCGTAACATCGGATAGGTTTGGTCCCGTAACATCCGACTGATTTTGGGCCAATCCGACGGATGGGATCAGCAGGGGTGCGATCGCAACCACGCTTCCTAATATAATTGTCCGAAGAGTACCTGTTGATTTAGACAGCAATAGCATTTTTGTACCTCTATACTTCTCTAGGCGTTGCTGATCCCCGGTATGACTTTATCTGGTAAACATTGGCACATCCCATGTCTCACAGATCGGTTCATACCCCAAATCAGCAACGGCATTCTCTATGTCTCACGTTTGCAGCCTAGAGCTCAAACGAAACACCAGCACCCATCACAAAGCGAGAGCCATCACCTGCACCGGTAATGTCTCGCACCGCGGGTAGAAGCACAATCGGTATATCCTTAAACGGAACAATCGATAAACCGACCGCTAAGTCTTGTCCTGTCCATTCTACAATGGCACTAACGGGTTCCGCTACACGCACGGCCGCGCTACCAAATACCCCAACAGTGTCGCGATCATCAAAGACATCGTCTTCGGTACGAAAACGACCGCTGCCCACCCCGGCGGTTAACGCAATCCGACTAAAGGGTTTGTTAATGCTTTCGCGGGTGCGCACCAAGTGGGAAACAGACCCATAGATCGAATCTTCAAAGTCCACAAAGCCAGTGGTGGCAAATCCTTCCCATCCTAACGCCACCGACCATTCATCGGCCAAGCGCTTATGGATCTTGGCATTAAAGCCCCCCGTTCCAAACTCTCGGCTGCCGCCAAAACTGGCCACCGTATAGGAAAGTTGAACCCCCACATTTTCCCGGGCATCCCCTAATCCTAAACCAACAACGATACCGCCATCATCCTCGTTACCAAAGCGTGTTCTTTCCTGATAGCCAACACCCACAAACCCCGTAAAGTTGTCAGCGCCAAAGCCAGATGGGTTAGAAATGGTAATGGCTGGAGAGGCGCGATAGGGTCTAGGAGCTTCACTAGAGCTATCCTCAAGCAGCAAATCCTCAATGATTTGTTGGTCTTGGGTGCTTGGGTTTAATACCGGTGGTTCAATGGGGACCTGGGCGATTTCGACGGAGTTCTCCGCAGAGCCCATACGCTCATCATCTATACTCTCATCTAAGAGCGCGACAGCCTGGGTATTGTCGCTGTTGTCGGTAATATTGGTTGGAGCTGTTGCCACTAAATCTTCTAAGCGCTCCCTATCGTCTAACCCTCTAGATAGCTGTTGAAGTGTTTGCGCTGGCTCAGCTGAGTCTGTAAGGATTGCGGCTGTCGTCTCTGTGCCATTATTGCCTTCAACGGATGCTACTGATGACTCCTGGGTCAATAGGGCGCTATCCGCAGGCAACTTCTGGAGAGCACTAGCGGAGAGGCTTTCAAGCCGACTTGAATTGTTATTTAGCGTTGTTCTCTCGCTCAACAAAGTGGGTTCGTCTCCACTCTCAGGTGCGGCAACAAACCCTGGCTGCACGCCGCTGTCCGGTGCAATTCCCTGGGCGTTAGTCGCCACAGTCGCACTGGCAATTTCTGTAATATCTAATTGTTCAGTGGCGCTCACATCAGAGGCCTTATTATTGGATGACCCCTCGGGGGAGACACTGATCTCACTAGCCCTAATCTGTCCTAAATTCGCTGAGGAATAGGCAGAAAGAAGCGTTACACAGCCGAGCAGGGTTTTATTTGGAGGCTTGGACACAGTTTAGTTTCTCTAGCAAATATAGTAGTAATATTCAAAACATGACAGTAGACACCCAATCGTCTGGCTAATCTTCCTTGAAATGTTCAGACAGAATCAGTGAAAGTCGGGATAGTTCTCAATAATCATTGATGAATAAAACGAAGCTTATATGTAGCTTTACGTACGTGAGACACCACTTTAATAAATTCGGATTTGGTGTAACAAGCTCTAAACGAAAATATTTCATAGATAAACGCAGATGTAGGAGACGTCGATCTCTCCTACATCTGCGTTTTAAAAAGAACCGTTTTTGTTTATGGGAACCTCATGTTCCTCAAACTACAGCTAAGCTGGCGCTTAAACCCTATTGAACCTCTGGTGGACAAATACCGTCTAACTCACACAAATCATCCCACTGCAAATACCCACCAATACGGATAATAAAATCATCATAGTCATAGTCCGTATTAAGATCGCCCACCAGCACAGAGCCCGTATCTTCCCAGCGCAGCAACAAACCACCGTTGATAACATCTTCTAAGGGGCCATCAAACCGAGCATAGTCACGGTTGTCAGTGTTCTGGCTGCTGGTCGAATACAGTGTGCCTGCGGCCTGGTTGTCAAAAGACGACTCTAGATAGAAGCTATACTCCGTATTGGCAGCAAATCGAAACTCTCCCAGGGGTTGGGGTACGGTAACACCTGGAGACCCATAAAAGTCGCTGCGGTTTTGGGGACCGGTATCGTCTCGATAGCTTGAGGGTCTGTTGATCGGCTGCGGGTTGTCAGACTCTCTTACCTCGCCATAAAGTGGAAACTTCTCGCCAGTTTCCATGTTGATAATGCCAAATACTGAACGATAGCCACCGTTGGATTCTAAAAATTCAAACTCGACAATCGTATCAACGGCTAAGCGGATACCTTGATTACCAAAGAGTTCTTGGGCTTGGGTAGCCGTGGATAACATTCCCAAGGTAACCGCTGTAGTTGCTAGTCCCAGGCCTGTATGGCATAAAAAATCAAAATATCCGCTCATTTTTAGTGTATTTTCAGATAACGTTATTTACCAGATTCGCTGGTTTCCGCTGGAAGGTTGACGTCTGGACTGACTATATTCTTCTAACGCTTCTTGAGCTAACCGGATTAGACGGTCTAATTCAATGCAGGCTGGTGTTGCTTGGAAATCAGGGCCTGGGTCACGGGCAAATCGCCGCAGTGCAGCACCCTCTGAGCAAGCTTGTTTGGCCTGTCTCAATTGCTCAGCCAGACTGGCGTCCGGATCAATGCCGAGTTCTTCACCAAATTCATCAAAAAAGTCTTGAAATAGCTCAGATAGGGCCACCTCTTCTCCAGGGCTGCCGACAAGAGGTTCTCCTAAGAGGCCCGTATTGTCTGATTGGTTGGTGCCCGTATTGTCTGACAGGTTTGGCCCCGTCACGTCCGAGAGATTGGGGCCGGTAATATCCGAGAGATTAGGACCGGTGACATCAGACTGGTTTTGAGCCAGTCCAATGGACGGTAGGAGTAGGGGTGCGATCGCAACCACCCCGACCGCCAGCATTCTCCAAGGCATGGCCATTAGTGTTAACGAGTTTGGTAATACCATTCTTACTTTAAACCTCGACTTTTAAAGTTGAAACGAAACACCGGCACCGAGCACAAAACGCCCACCGTCCCCTGCTCCCGTAATATCTCGAACAGCGGGTAGAAGCACAAGCGGTAAATCCCTAAATGGCGTAATCGATAACCCTGCCGCCAAATCCTGACCGGTCCATTCCACAATGGCACTGACCGGTTCCACCACTCGTACAGCCGCACTGCCAAAGACGTTGATATTATCTCGATCGTCAAAAACATCATCTTCAGTACGAAAACGACCGTTGCCCACCCCTGCCGTCAGCGCCACGCGACTAAACGGTTCGGTAATACTTTCCCGGGTACGAACCAGGTGAGAAACAGACCCATAAATTGAATCTTTAAAGTCCACAAAACCAGTTGTCGCAAATCCTTCCCATCCCAACGCCACTGACCATTCATCGGTCAAACGTCTGTGGACCTTGGCATTAAAGCCCCCCGTCCCAAAGTCTCGACTGCCACCAAAGCTGGCCAGCGTGTAGGAAAGTTGAACCCCCACATTTTCGCGAGCATCCCCCAGGCCCACACCAAATACGACACCGCCATCATCCAGGTTGCCAAAGCGCGTCCGTTCTTGATAGCCCACCCCCACAAACGCCGTAAAGTTGTCGGCACCAAAACCCGATGGATTAGAGATGGTGATGGCTGGAGAATTCTGATAAGGCCGAGGGGTTGTTACCGTGGGCTGCTCAATTTCGAGTAGCAACTCATCAATTTCTGCTTGAGTGGGTGCATCCGGATTTTGCAACGGGGGTTCAAGGGGCAGTTGGGCTGTTTCACCACCTTCAGTTTCTGAGACTGCAATGCCTGAGTTGCCGGCGTTAGGCGTGAGGACAATGCTGCTAGGTATAGCACCCTCTGGAATCGCCGCAACTGTTCCCACCGCAGGAAATTTTGCCTGCGGGGTTACCTGAGGTCTAGGCTGTGGAGTTACTTGTGAGTTGTTGGCCTGTGGGCTTGCCTGTAGGGTTACTCGTGAGTTGTTGATCTGTGGGCTTGCCTGTGGTTTTACCTGCGGGTCAGGGCTAACAGAAGGTCGTTGACGTCTGAGGGCGACTACACCGACCTCAGCATTACGTCTCCCATTGCTCGCAAGCTCGCGCTCAGCAACGACCGCTGAGGCCCCTGGCAAAATCACCCGCGCTGTTGGTAAGGCTCCCTCCGGCACATCGGCAGCAGGGCTGGGTGATGGGCGACTTTCAATGGGCGCTGCGCTGGTGTAAACGTCATTGTTAGAAGGCTGTTCAATACCACTGGGAGAGGCTGCCGCCGGAGCCGCTATGGCACTATTCGAAGCTCTATCAGGTAAGCTCTCGGACAGACTCACCTGGGATGTTTGTAGTGGCGACCGCTGGGATGTCAGTGACGCTGACCGCAGAGAACTGGTAGCCGGAATTTCACGGGTGGCAGTGCCCACTAAATGGTTCAACTTTGCAGCACTGCTATCGGACTGTGCTGGAGAACTGTCCACTGTCAGCCCATCTGTCAGCCCATCTGTCAGCCCATCTGGCGACTGGGCAGGCTGCTCAGCTTCACTACTTACCTGGGGTGAAGCCACCGGTAATGGCTGAGTGGCTGTCACCACCAAATGCTCAAGCTTAGCTGCACTATCATTGGCCTGGGCTGGTGGCTCCGGTGATGTCACAAAGGCTGCCACCGCTTCGGTTTTCTGCGGTGCGGGCAGCGCGGGTTGAGAACTAACCTCGAGCTGCTGGCTGCCTTGTGGGTCAATACTTTCTAGATTGTTAGCGACAGCGGTATTAGCCGCGGCGACAATGTTAGCCCCTTGAGCAGACTCCCAATCAGCGGTACTAGCCGACGGCTCCAGGTTGGTTAGCTCATTGGCACTAACCTGCCCTAAGTTGGCTGAGGCAAATGTAGCGAGTAGGGTTATCCAACCAATTAGGACTTTATCAGAGGGCTTAATCACAGGTTTACTTCCCTAGCTAACTTATTTACTGAGCTTTAATCAGCCCTAAAACACGACAGTAGCTACTAAATAAAATAGCTAAATTAGACTTATTGCCACTAAACTTCCCAAACAAGATCAGAAATATATCAATAGACCTAAAAAAATCAATGAATGAAAAAAGCTCATTATTAATAAATAATAAATAGCATAAGCGGGAGGAGAATTTAAATCCCCCTCCCGCTTATAAAAACTGGGTAGTGAGCGCTCACTCTTAACTAATCCACCCAGATTTTTTATTTTGAAAATGCAGTCTTAAACCTTCTTCAGCCAGCTGAACATTGCTCGCAAGTCCTTGCCAACTTCTTCGATGGGGTGCTCAGCTTCACGGCGACGAATGGCATTAAAACCTGGATTTCCAGCTTGACTTTCAAGGACAAATTCACGGGCAAATTGACCGGTTTGAATCTCCTTGAGGATCTGCTTCATTTCCTTTTTAGTGTCCTCAGTAATGATGCGTGGCCCGCGGGTGTAGTCACCGTACTCGGCGGTATTGGAGATGCTGTAGCGCATGTTGGCCAAACCACCTTCCACCACCAGGTCAACAATTAGCTTGACTTCATGGAGACATTCAAAATAGGCTAGCTCGGGCTGATATCCCGCTTCGATTAAAGTTTCAAACCCGGCTTTGATCAGTTCGCTCAGGCCGCCACACAGCACAACCTGCTCGCCAAATAGGTCAGTTTCTGTCTCTTCACGAAATGTGGTTTCTAGAATACCGGCCCGGGTACCGCCAATGCCCTTGGCATAGGCCATGGCCATATCGCGAGCTTTGCCGGATGCATTCTGATAAACAGCAAACAGTGCGGGTACGCCCTGACCTTGCTCATAGGTACGACGCACCAGATGACCTGGTCCCTTGGGAGCAATCATGACCACATCCACATTGTCTGGGGGTACGATCTGGGCGAAGTTAATGTTAAAGCCGTGGGCAAAGGCTAGTACGTTGCCAGCGCTGAGGTTGGGGGCAATGCTTTCTTTATAGACGCTCTTTTGAACTTCGTCGGGCAGCAAAATCATGATCATGTCTGCTGCTGCTGCTGCGTCTGAAACAGACTTGACGGTTAAGCCTTCGGCTTCTGCTTTGGCCGTAGAACGGCTGCCTTCATAAAGGCCCACAACGACGTTGA
>JBCAWO010000136.1:0-6485 GCA_038534515.1 Cyanobacteria bacterium J06554_1 | reverse complement strand
TCGGGACGTGTGAGCAAACGCGCTGTCTATGTAGCGTTGGCTATCGACCGAGACGGGACAAAAGTCCTTCTGGGTCTATGGATTGGTGAGGCCGAAACCGAAGGGGCTAAATTCTGGCTCAAGGTCCTCACTGACCTCAAAAATCGAGGACTGAATGATATTCTGATTGCCTGTTGTGATGGGCTTAACGGCTTTCCTAAGGCGATTGAGGCCGTCTATCCACACACCCAGGTGCAGTTGTGCATTGTTCATCTGATTCGCAACTGTCTACGCTATGTTCCGTGGAAAGATAGTCGAGACGTGGCGGCTGACCTCAAGCCGATCTATCGAGCTGCCACACTAGAGGAGGCTGAATCTGCCTTAGATGCCTTTGCGGCCAAGTGGGATGACAAATACCCCGCTATTAGTCAAATCTGGATTCGTCATTGGGAGAATGTCGTTCCCCTCTTCGATTATCCCATGGAGATTCGACGGGTGATTTACACCACCAATGCCATTGAGTCGCTCAATCGCTCTCTGCGTAAGGTGATTAAGACTAAAGCGGTCTTTCCCAATGAGATGGCTGTTATCAAACTCATGTATCTGGCGATGAGAAACATTTCAAAACGATGGACACGTCCCATTAAGAATTGGAAGGCAGCAACCTCACATTTTGCTATCCTATTCCCAGAGCGCTTTCCACTCGACAGGTAACAAGCTTACACAAAAATCTGAAGACTCTCCTTATTGAGCAAACCCAAGTGCTGTACGGCAATGTGCTCTACAACCTGTGTACCCCAAATTTCTTACAAATTAGCAGTCAGACGACTCTATCTTCTAAAAGAAAGAGATTTTTTCTTTTTTGCAATGTCTCCGCTGGTGGGCAGTGCCCACCCTACACACCGCCAGATTTTTTGACATCTATCTCAGAATCACTGTTTGCATCACTCTCAACAATCAGCTGGTACAGTCCAGCTTCGGCATAGTCCCACTCGATGGAATCATTTTCTAAAATCAAGCCACATGGACTGACTTGTAAGTCTTCAAAATCAGCTTCAGTGGCATGAGCTAGAGCCGAAAACTTCGTCACAGCCAGTTTGCCTTGAGTGCCATCCTTAAACTCAATATGAAACGAACCATCTTCATAGCGCGCGTTTACAATCTCCCAATGATAGTAAGCACGCTCAACAATATTCGTTTCGATTACAGGCTGGGTAGTCATGGATATTAACCGTGAATTTCCTTCCATTTCGCCCAAGCATTGCTCCGACGGGGCTTTAGATATGCCACTAAATCATTGATAGTCGATGTCTTAATCGGTCCACGTACAATTTCAGTATCACCAAAGCTTTTACCAAATTCATCAGTGTCACCGTTGGCTTCATCACCCAGATAAACAATCACTTCCCATTCAGGACGAGCTTGTGCAGGACGAACATGAATATGGGGAGGAACGTGATCGTTAGTCCACAATCGATATTCAATTCCGTTATAGCGAAAAAGAACTGGCATGAAGATTGTATTTTAGTCAGACGCATTTCTTAAAAATAAGCAGTGCCTCTCTGTAAATGCCTTATTTATGAATCCTCGTAAGCATCCATTGGTAAGCAGGAGCAAACTAAGTTGCGATCGCCAAATGCCTGGTCAATCCGATTTACCGTGGGCCAGAATTTCCGCTCTTGAGTCCATTTTGTAGGATGTACTGCCTGCTCCCGGCTATAAGGCCGATTCCACTCCGCTGTCAGGTCGCTGGTGGTATGGGGTGCATTCACCAGGGGGTTATTGTCCTGGGGCAGTTCACCCGCTTCAATCTGGCGAATCTCATGGCGGATGGCAATCATGGCATCGCAGAAGCGGTCTAGCTCGCTCAGGGCTTCGCTCTCGGTAGGTTCTACCATGATGGTGCCCGCCACGGGCCAGGACATGGTGGGTGGATGGAAGCCGTAGTCGATCATGCGCTTGGCAATGTCATCCACATTGACATTGGCCGATTTCTTAAAGTTGCGCAGGTCCACAATGCACTCGTGGGCGACTAGACCCGCGTTGCCCTTATAAAGAATGTCGTAGTGGCCTTCTAAACGCTTGGCGATGTAGTTGGCACTGAGAATAGCGGTTTCGGTGGCGTGGGTTAGTCCGGCAGCTCCCATCATCTGAATGTACATCCAGGAAATCGGCAGAATGCTGGCGCTACCCCAGGGTGCGGCAGACACAGCGCCGACAGATTGTTTGGTGCCCAAATCGGGGGTTAGACTATGGCCGGGTAAAAAGGGTACTAAGTGGCGCTGAACCCCGATGGGACCCACCCCTGGACCGCCGCCACCGTGGGGAATGCAGAAGGTTTTGTGCAGGTTCAGGTGACACACATCTGCACCAATATCCCCTGGGCTGCACAGCCCCACCTGGGCATTCATATTGGCACCATCCATGTAGACCTGGCCACCGTGCTGATGAATCAGGTCACACACGGTCCGAATGGTGGCTTCAAACACCCCGTGGGTCGATGGGTAGGTGATCATCAGGGCCGCCAGACGGTCGCTGTGTTTTTCTGCCTTGGCGGTGAGGTCGGCCACATCGATATTACCGTCATCGTCGCACTTAACTCCCACCACTTTCATCCCGGCCATGACGGCACTGGCCGGGTTGGTGCCATGGGCCGATTGGGGAATCAGACACACGGTACGGTGGTCGTCACCCCGCGACTGGTGATACTGCCGAATCACCAGCAGTCCGGCATATTCCCCCTGGGACCCGGCGTTGGGCTGCAGAGAAATACCGGCAAACCCTGTGATGTCTGAAAGCCAGGTTTCTAACTGATCAAATAGAACCTGATAGCCCTTGGTCTGGTCTAAGGGGGCAAAGGGATGGATCTGGCCAAACTCAGGCCAGGTGACGGGCATCATCTCAGCGGTGGCGTTGAGCTTCATGGTGCAGGACCCGAGGGGAATCATGGCGGAGGCCAGGGACAGATCCTTCATTTGCAGCGCGTACATGTAGCGCAGCATCTCGGTTTCGGAATGGTAGCTGTTGAATACGGGATGGGTGAGGTAGTCGCTGGTGCGGGCTAGGGCTGGGGGGATAGCGGCCTCAGATTTGAGGCGTTCTACGGCGGGCATGGGTAAGTTGCCAGCAAACACCTGGAGCAGCTGGACTACGGCCTCAGGGGTGGTGGTTTCATCGAGGGAAATACCCAGGGTGGTGGTGTCGATGCGACGGAGGTTGATGTGGTGGGTAAGGGCGCGATCGCAAATCCCATCCGCCTGCTGCCCCACATCCACCGCCAGGGTGTCAAAGAACGGTGTTTCTGGCACCCCAAACCCAAGCTTACTCAGCCCTTCCGCCAGGACCACCGTCAGCCGATGCACCCGCTCAGCCATGGCCTTTAGCCCCGCCGGACCGTGATACACCGCATACATGCTGGCCATCACCGCCAGCAGCACCTGGGCGGTACAAATATTGCTGGTGGCCGAATCCCGGCGAATGTGCTGCTCACGGGTTTGCAGGGTGAGCCTCAGGGCCGGCCGGCCCTTACTGTCTTTGGAAACCCCCACCAAACGCCCCGGTAGCTTGCGGGCATAGACCGTCTTAGTGGCAAAGTAGGCCGCATGGGGACCGCCATAGCCCAGGGGTACCCCAAATCGCTGGGTGTTACCCACGGCAATGTCAGCGCCCATTTCTCCAGGAGTCTTGAGTAGGGTCAGGCTCAGCAGGTCAGCGGCTACGGTCACCAGCGCGCCAGCCTCGTGGGCAGCCGCTATCACCTCGGTGTAGTCACGGATAGCACCGGTACTGGCGGGATACTGCAACAGCAGACCAAATAGGGGCTCACTAAAGTCAGGCTGATCGCTCATCACCACGGTAATGCCCAGGGGCAGAGCGCGGGTTTTGATTACTTCAACTGTCTGGGGATGACAGTCCGTCGATACCCAAAAGGTTTTGGCTTGCTTAGCGGCTTTGTTTTTGCACACCCCCAGGCTCAGGGTCATGGCCTCGGCGGCGGCGGTGCCTTCATCTAATAACGACGCGTTGGAAATTTCTAGACCGGTGAGGTCGCTGACCATGGTCTGATAGTTGAGCAGCGTTTCCAGGCGTCCCTGGGAAATCTCGGGCTGATAGGGGGTGTATTGGGTATACCAGCCGGGGTTTTCTAAGATGTTGCGCTGAATGACGGGCGGTGTGATGCAGCCGTAATAGCCCAGACCGATGTAGCTGGTAAGCACCTGGTTTTGGTTTGCGATCGCACGCATACTCTGGAGCGCGTCATGCTCGTTCATCCCGTCGCCCAGAGCCAACGACTGGGTCAACCGAATCTCAGCCGGAACCGCCGTACCGATTAGCTCAGCCAAAGAGTCATACCCTAGCACCGACAGCATTTTGTCAATGTCTGCTGCCGTCAGACCGATGTGTCGCTGGGGAAAGTCATTTGGGGTGGCTAACGCCTGAACCCAATTGTTTGAACGTGTGGCAGACATCGGCTGAGACTGTTCGTAGGACATCAAAAGCTCCAGTTAATCCAGGTTGAAACGGCATCAGGCAGCCGCACAACCAGCTGACCTAAAAAGCAAAAACCATCAGATCATATCTGATGGCATTAGGTACTTATTCTTACCTATTTCATTAGGGATTTCACTGGCAATTCTAAAGAAGTGGCTCAAAAAGCCGCTCCCAAGAGTTTTCAGTTAGCCCACGTGACCTTACACGAGACCCTAATAGGCCTCCTAGTCACTCACACCTTCCACCTGCTCGGTATACTCATCGGCGGTCATCATGTCGTCATCGTCAAGGTTGTCAATGTTGTCGGCCTTGACCCGGATTAACCAGCCATCGCCGTAGGGATCGTCGGCAATTTGCTCTGGGGCATCTAGTAGCTGGTCGTTACGTTCTAACACTTCACCATCCACAGGGGACTTTAGGTCTTCCACCGCCTTGACCGATTCAATGGTGCCAAATTTTTCACCAGACTCTACGTTATCGCCTAGCTCGGGGAGTTCTAGAAACACCACATCGCCTAGCTGGTCAATGGCAAATTCTGTAATACCAATGGTGATGATGTCGCCATCGATCTTGAGATATTCGTGGGTATCGGTGTACTGCAAATTATCAGGATATTCAAAGGCCATGGGGGTTCCTCAGCACGTCCATAACTTGTGAACAATAGGCCGTTGATGATTTTAGGGAATGAGCCGCTCTGAAAGCACTGCAGCCAGCCTAGCCTTTACAGACGACGTCATGGTTCAGATCAGCAACGCCAACGGTGAATAGCCTAATGCTTGCGATCGCAAGCCTCAAGCATGCTGCTCCCTGATGGATAGCATTTGTTGATGAAAGTTTGCCACGGAAGCTGGCCTAATAGATAGAGGTTAATCGATTTTTCCTGGTTTTCTAAATGTTTTTCCTTTTTTTTGGCACTGACTTGCCCCAAAAAAACAGGGATGCCATACACTAGCCGCAGAACATATGAACGTATCGTTCACAGACCCCGGCACCCATGGCAAATTTCATTGACGACATCCCAGAAGCCCGGCGTGAAACGCTGGTCGCCCGCACCGAGCCATCGGTAGCCAACTCTCCATCGGGCCTCGTACCTTGGCTCTTATTGATCACAGCTGTCTTAGGGCTGGGGGGGCTAGGGATTTTTTGGTGGCTACGACCCAGCCCCCCCTTGGCCAATGCTCCTGCCGACAGCGCCATAGGCGATGCACCAGTCAACCCAGAGACGACAGGGGCGGCCATCGCGTCAGAATCTGCCACTGTCGCAGCGGCTAGCCCAACAGAGACGCCAGCGAATAGCGAACCTGACAGCCCCAATAGCCTATTGGGGCATCGTCCCTATGAACTGGCCGATGCCAGCAGTCTGGTAACGATATCGACCAATACCATGGTGCGGCTCAAACCAGAGGTAGCCCAAAAGGTAGAAACTATGATGGCCCAGGCCAGGGCAGCAGGGATCAGGTTAGATGTAATCTCTGGGTTTCGGTCGTTAGAAGACCAGGAATATCTGTTTTTTGAACTAAAGGCGGAACGCGGTCAGACGACCCAGACTCGAGCTGAGGTCAGCGCCCCTCCAGGCTACAGCGAACATCACACGGGCTATGCGGTTGATTTTATTGATGGGGCACAGCCCGCGGCCGATTTAAACGCTTCTTTTGAAAACACCCAGGCATTTCGCTGGCTTGAAGAGAATGCGGCCTATTACGGGTTTGAAATGTCATTTCCTAAAGGCAACGATCAGAATGTGGCCTATGAGCCCTGGCATTGGCGCTATGTGGGTAACCAGGAGAGTCTGGAATTGTTCTATCAGGATTAGAACGGCAGCAGCGCCGCAGATAAGTTGTCTCTTATTGACCGAAACTTAATCCCCTCCTGGGAAGGGCAACGGGGTGGGTTCTCCTACTCCTCACTTCCCCACAAAACCCCCTTTAACCGGCTCGGACTATGTCCATTCGTCATCTCCACCGTCGCCGCGCTTACCACATACGGCATCCATAAATATGTCCGTGCCTGTCCCC
>JBCAWO010000135.1:4970-6541 GCA_038534515.1 Cyanobacteria bacterium J06554_1 | reverse complement strand
GGCAACACTCGCAAGGAGAATCCCTGCAAACCACTTTGGCCGTAGGCCACATTGAGGTTGTATAGGCTACTGCCATCAGCATCTTGACCACGGTAGACCATGGCAGTTGCTTGACCACCCTGCAGCTCACCATCCACATCAATGCCGCCCTGGTAGAACTCCACCGAGACATCTGAGGCCTGCAAATGACCCAGATAGACCCGTGCCGTTACCTGTAGGGGCTCATTAACCTGTAGATCCACATCGTGGGACAGGCCAATTTGTGCGATGGAAATCTGTTGCCAGTGCTGGTATAGCTCCGACTGCCACTGGGCTAGGGTTTTGGCTGGTGCATAGTTATCAACCACCAGCTGACGTCCGCGATCCGACGCGGCAAAATACCCCAGGTTTGCATATTCTTGCAGCATTCGAGCCGTATTAAAGGCCGGCGTATTTAACCGGATAGCGGCCTTCATTTTGGCGACCCAGCCGCGGGGAATACCATGCTCATCCCGGTCATAAAAGAGAGGAACAACGGCTGTTTCCAGCAGCTCATAGAGGTCATTGGCCTCTACTTCATCCTGGTAGTCCTGGTCGTCATAGTCTTCGCCAGAACCAATGGGCCAGCCAGTTTGAACATAGTCTGCCTCATCCCACCAGCCATCTAGGACGCTGAGGTTGGGGAGACCATTCATAGCCGCTTTCATGCCGCTAGTACCCGATGCTTCACGGGGACGACGAGGATTGTTAAGCCAGACATCACAGCCAGACACCATCCAACGTGCCACATGAATATCGTAGTTGGGAACAAATACGATGGAGCGATCTAACCCCTCATCACGGGTGAAGTGAACAATGTTGCGGATCAGCTCTTTACCAGGAATATCCTTGGGGTGAGCCTTACCGGCGATGACAAACTGCACGCGGCGACCGAGGGCGTTTTCAACAATCTTACGCAGACGCTCCACGTCTCTGAGGAACAACGTGGCACGCTTGTAAGTGGCAAAGCGACGGGCAAAGCCGATGGTCAAGATGCTGGGGTCTAAAACTTCCTGGGCACGCTCCATCTCTAGATGGGAGCCGCCGCGCTCTTTGACAGCCTTGTGCATCCGGTCGCGAACGGACACCACCAGGTGGGAACGACAGTTTTCGTGGTTGCGCCAAATTTCCTCATCGGGAATAGCGCTCACCTTATTCCAAAGACCGTCATCAACACCAGCGCTGTCCCATTCAGCACCCAAGTAGCGGTCATATAGCTCCTGGGTAGACTTAGCCACACAGCTGCGGGCATGAACGCCATTGGTAATGGAGGTAATGGGGACTTCATCCACCGGCAGACTTGGCCACAGCCCACCAAACATGGTGCGGGATACAGCGCCGTGGAGCTTACTCACACCGTTAACAAATGAGGCCATCTTAATGGCTAAAACTGCCATGCTAAAGGGCGCATCATGGTCGGTGTCGTTCTCTCTACCCAGACCCAAGAAATGCTCGTGGGACAGGCCAAAGCGAGCGGCATAATGCCCCAGATAGTGGAAGACCTTTTCTGGGGGAAATAGGTCGATTCCTGCGGGGACAGGGGTGTGGGTGGT
>JBCAWO010000135.1:0-4870 GCA_038534515.1 Cyanobacteria bacterium J06554_1 | reverse complement strand
GCATAATGCCCCAGATAGTGGAAGACCTTTTCTGGGGGAAATAGGTCGATTCCTGCGGGGACAGGGGTGTGGGTGGTAAATAGCTGGGTGGCCTGGGCCAATTGCTGAGCTTCGGTAAAGCTCAGGTTCTGGTCATCCATCAGCATGCGAATACGCTCTAGGGCCAAAAATGCTGAGTGGCCTTCGTTTAGGTGATAGGCAGATGGCTGACGACCCAGGGCCTTAAGCATACGCACACCGCCAATCCCCAGCATCATTTCCTGGTGGATCCGCATATCGATGTCACCACCGTACAAGCGATCGCAAATATCCTGATCGTGGGGAGCGTTGGGCTCGATGTTGGTATCCAGCAGATACAGCGGCACCCGACCGACATCTACTCGCCAGATGCGGGCATAGACCTTACGGCCTGGGTAGTCTACGGAAATACGCAACTCATTACCTTGGCTGTCGCGCTCCAGGGTAAGGGGCATGTTGTAAAAATCATTGATGGGATAGCGCTCTTGCTGCCAACCATCCGCATTGAGATACTGGGCAAAGTAGCCTTCCTGGTACAGCAGACCCACGCCCACCAAAGGCAAGCCCAAGTCGCTGGCGGTTTTGAGGTGGTCGCCCGCTAATACGCCTAAACCACCTGAGTAAACCGGCAGACAGGTGGTCAAGCCAAACTCCATGGAGAAGTAGGCGTAGCACTCATTATCGGTGGGGTTAGTCCGATGGGCGTCGTACCATGACTGGGCCTTCAGGTACTGCTCTAAACGCTCTACAGCATGGTTCATCTGGGCAACAAAGCCACCATCTGCGGCGACAGTTTGCAGCCGATCTTGGCTGATGGTACTCAGCATCAAGATGGGGTTGTATCGACTGGAAACCCATAGATCTGGGTCCAATCGCTTGAATAGGTCAATAGTTCCCACATCCCAATCCCAGTGGATATTCTCAGCAAGCTTACGTAGCGGCGCTAATGAAGCGGGCAGTGTGGGCGTAACGTTAAAGGTACGAATTGGGCGCATAGGTTTTTGACGCGAGTGCTTCAAGTCCACGAACATTTTGGCCCCGAAATTCGGTTTAGGGCCAAACCCTTAATACTCTTTTTGCTCCCGAGGCTTATTTTTCCATATGTAAACCAGCCGGGATCAAGGGATAGCCCCAAAGCTAAAATCTTTCTTCAATTGGGGACAAAACGCTGATTTTCGTTGCGTTCAATTGCCTTTTGTTGCCTTTTGTCTTTTGTTGGTTATGTATCTTGATAGGAGTTAATGATAGTAAACGCTGATGGTTATAGATGTGTCAACACATGTATCTAGATATATCCAGGCATATACCCAGACCCACTGGGTTGCCCATGGTGTCTGCTAGGGCTGAACGCCATTGGACGCAAACAATCATGGGTGTGACCCCTTAATTCTACATCCTACCCCTCCACGCTCTTGGAGACTCTTTTGGGCCACATCTGCTGGACTAAAAAATACTTTTTTAACACTGCCCCATTTTGCCGTCATCAGGGTCTCAAATCGTTCTTCCTGTGCCCTGGGGCCTCCGTTGGTGATGTAGTAATTTTCGCCATCCCGGCCCTCTACGAACTCGCCATTAAAAAAGTTATAAACCGCATCGTTTTCTAGCTGCTCTCGCCTCACATCTAGACCTGCAGCCGCTAAGTCGGTGGCGGCATCCTCCTCGAGGCTGCACCGCAGTTTTAGTTTGGCTGCCATTTTTTCTGTTGTCAGGCAAGGGACCATTTCTGCCATTTCCGTTGCATCTTTTAGCGCCTCACTGCTGTTGTTCACCACCACCACCCCATGGCCAATAAACAGCATGCCCATGTCTAAATGAAACTTTCCTGGTTGCTCAACACAGACCACTTGTTCAACGCTGTCTAGACCAAAATCTTCACATATAAGTCTCCTGACATCATTATTGTTGAGCTGATAGATATGGGCTGTGGCTGCGATCGCATCTTTGCCAACAAGAATAATGGGTTTGCCGTTTGCATCTTCCCCTGTGATCATATTGCCACCTTCTATATAGGCTCTGATGTGGCTAATGGGTTGTTCTTTGGTATGTGCTGCCTGCGCCCGCTCTATTCCCATCTGAAGTGCATTTACCCTGACCCCCAGGAGAATCCACAGGTGGTCGTCTTGCAGGGCTGCTTCTAAATTTTCGGGGGTTGCTTTTGCCTGCCATCGGTGTCGTCTTCCTTCCGTCATTGCCCAGATGAGCAGCTCTTGATCAAATTGATTGAGCACAGCTATCCGGCCATTCTCTAGATATTCCACACTGTCCTCTGCCCACTTCGACACGGGGTTTTGGCTTTCTGTTATCTCATACTCAAGTGGTTTAAATTGTTCTTTTATTAGCGCCTGCTCAAGATCTTCTCGACAGCTACTGTCGGCCAAAATTTCCAGACGCAGACCCAGCTCTGCCGCTGTTCTAGCAAAGAACAACAGGTGTTCCATTTCGGTGTTTGCTGGCTCAGCTGCCTGGCCTCGTGTGTAATTTATGTGTAGAACCTTTGTCTTACCACTGGGTGTTTTCTTTTGGGGCAGTGACCCTCCCGTATCCATGCTGGGAATGGCGATTCTAATCTGTTCCTGAATTGATTTGACCGCCTCCACATCAGTTTCACCAGCGTATTCTCTCAGCGATTTGTGTAGTATGGCCAACGATTGTTCCATGGGGGTTCCTATTTTTTGACCGTCTGGCTTTTCTAGGGCGCTCATTTTTGCTGCCTTAGTGAAAGTTTACTTAAGTGATGCAACAAGTGATGCAACTTTAGATTGCCCGGTAGGTTAAACGCAACCAGCACGCTGTTGGAGCCAATATGAAGGGAGATTTCCTTGAGTTGTAACAATTCCTAAGAGTAGGTAAGACCCGATCTACATAAAATGATGGGATAGCCTGGCGCTAAAGATAAAAACGCAGTACCAACCCATGGGCTAAGGATTTTAAACCTGGGCTTACACGTACAACGATAATAAAAAATAGGAGACGTTGAATGGTCAGCACGTTTATAAATTCTGTTGTGAATTCCGCAATTCGATTGGGAACACAGGCCTTTGATGAGACAGATCCTGTTCAACTTTGGCCCAGCGACTCGCTAGAGACAGTTGACATGGTGATTCGCTCGATATATCGTCAGGTTCTGGGCAATGCCCATGTGATGGAAAGCGAGCGAGCAGCTGTTGCAGAGGCCGAGTCATTGCTGCGAAATCGCACCATCACTGTCCGTGAGTTTATTCGCCGGCTCGCTAAATCTGAGCTATACCGCACTCGCTTTTTTGAACCCTGCTCCCGCAATCGATTTATTGAGCTGAACTTTAAACATCTGCTGGGTCGTGCCCCCGATGGTTACAGCGAGATTGCTACCCACAGCAATCTTTTAGAGTCAGAGGGCTTTGATGCTGAGATTGATTCATATTTGGGTAGTGATGAGTACAACGAGGTGTTTGGGGAGCATCAGGTTCCCTACTATCGAGGTCATCGTTCCCCCACGGGTAAAAAGGTGGCTGGGTTTGCCAATCTGTTTAAGCTGTTGCGGGGAACTGCCGGACACGATCACCACCGGGCCGAACCCCAGGCACGGTTAACCCAATCAATTATGGCCGATTATGTTGTTGCGATCGCACCTGTCAGCAATGGGCCAACTCCCCAAAAATCAAAACCGCAGCCGCCCGTCTCTCCATCCCCCTACCCCTACCAAGCAAAGACTGACAGCCTGCACCAGGCAGAGCAGCTGAGATATCAGGGCTATGAGCCATTCCGTCAAACATCTGCCATAGAACTGTGGCCAGGGGCGTCGGCTGAGGATATTGACGTGGTGATTCGGTCCGTATACCGCCATGTCATGGGCAATGCCCACATTATGGAGAGTGAGCGGCTCACGGTTCCCGAATCTCAACTAAAACAGGGAACTCTGAGCGTGCGTGAATTTGTACGCCAGGTTGCTAAGTCTGAGCTATATCGCTCTCGATTTATCGACAACTGCTCTCGTTATCGTGCCATTGAGTTAAATTTCAAACATCTGCTAGGTCGGGCTCCCCAAACCTTTGAGGAGATGAAGGCCCACAGCGCTATTCTTGACACTGCAGGGTACGCGGCCGATATTGACAGCTATATCGACAGCGAAGAATATCATCATGCCTTTGGTGAGAATGTTGTGCCTTACTATCGTGGGCATCGTACGGAAGCAGGGCAGACCATGCTGGAGTTCACTAATATGCTACAGCTGCTCAAAAGCGCCTCTAGCAGTGATAAAGATCTCACCAATAATGCTCCCCGACTATCTCGAGCAATTATTCGCAACGCTTCTAACGGCGTCGAAAAAGTACGCGATGTGCAAGATATTTTGGCAGACGTCTTTCGTCCTCGTGCCTCTGCGTCTGCAACACCGACTCCTCAGACTGAAGTTGCAACACGACAACCCCAGGTGGATGAGCAAGATGCACTCATTGCCAAACTGAGAAAACAGCTAGCCGAGCTTCGTCCCTTGGCTGGAATTGGCACATCTGTTATCCAAAAAGGACAGCGACCGCTGACCGACAGCGGTGTCTCGCCAATAGGCCAAACTGAAGAAAAAGCGATTCTGATTAAACGCCTGCAAGGAGAACTCGTAGAAGCTCGTGCCCTGGCAACCATTGGTGAAGCCCGTCTTAATAAATGGCGTAATCGCTCGTTTCGTTAGGTAATCAGGGGTTATCCAGACATTTAACCAGTCTCTAGTGTCTGTTAACAGGCCGTTGATTTAAATGGAGTTAGATGCAATCCAACTCCATTTGTTGTCTCAACTGACCTGACATAAGTAGGTAGGCAAAATAAATTACACAAGAACTTTTCAAAGATGACACTCTTGAAAAGGCCCCCAACCCCCAAT
>JBCAWO010000134.1:0-6669 GCA_038534515.1 Cyanobacteria bacterium J06554_1 | reverse complement strand
TGGTTGTTGGCTACGGTGCCACAGCACCGATAAATCAGATGTTTGAGACTCCTTGGCATCAGCTACCCACAGCAGTTCCAGCATCACGTTTTGAAAGAAAAACCGTCGGTTTGCGGTTCCCTGTCCTGGGTGGGTGTTGGGGGTGCCTTCCACCAGGCCAAACTCCACCAGTTTGTTGGCTTCAGGAGCCCCCACCGCAGTCAAGATAAATATGTGATCGAGTTCAAACTGCTTTTTCATCTAGGGTTTTGACAATTATTGGACCTCAGCAGGTGATAGGGCAAACGTTTCTATGCATCAGGCTGTTTGCGCGTCCCATTGGTGTTGTCACTTAAGGCTTTCAGGGACTATGACTTGTCCTAATCAATGGGACCAAAGACATCACCGGGCATACTCAGAAATTTGAGCAAACGTTTATGTCTTATTCAGATTTGTATCAGGGGTGTTTCAGACTGAGGCTGCATCCTTGGAGTCAAGGAAGTAAATCCTCACACACAAAAGGAACTTGACCCATGAAACGTTATATTCTGTCCGCCGTTACACTTCTCATCGCAGCTACTGCTGTAGCGCCCGCTGCCCAGGCGCTAGATACGCAAACGTCACTCGGAAGACAGGTATCCACACCTGCGGAACTATCTGAGGATGCCACATTCCACGATTTGGTACGGCACAATCGGAGAGCTCGTAATAAGAGCTAAATAAAGGCCTATTGCTGCTGCTGTCTAGCTAAACCATCCCTGCTTAAGGTAGCAGGGATGGTTTTTGTTTTTACAGCATCTGTCAGGTTAGCAATACAACCGATATCTCTGAAAGCGTTTAGTTTCATCGGCTAACCTGACGCGCAAATGTCCTAATGCATCAGGACATTTGCTACAGGTAGGGAAGAGATGCCAATTGGCCTGGTCAGGCAGTAGTCTACTACTAGACACACGGCCAAATTAACGCAAGAGTCAGCAGTGGAAAAAACGACCTACCACGATACTTTTTTTGACCAGCTTTTCATTCGTCTGTTTGCCCATAAGATGTCCAATGCCGTCGGTGAACGTAGTGACCAATCTGGCTACGACGGCTTTGTTGAACTTTCGCAAAAGATTATGCAGGGGCGAAATTCTCAACAGCAGCAGCAGCTGGTGGCTGTGGTTCTGCAGTCATTGGTGCCAGCTCCCGTGCTTTGGGGAATTCGTACATTTTTCTCCCCTACCCAGCTGGTATGTGAACTCAATGCCTGGTTTGCTACCCAGCTGTTTGAATGGCTGGTGGGTCCCTGTGAAGTAAAGTCTGTTGAAATCACAACAGCGTCAGGCCAAACTCGCCAACAGAAAAGTAATGTTCACATCAAAAAGTGTCGTTACTTAGAACAAAGTGGCTGTGTTGGGATGTGTGTCAATATGTGCAAGCTGCCTACCCAGCAGTTTTTTACTGAAAAATTTGGCATTCCCCTCACCATGACCCCAGATTTTGCTGACCTCAGCTGCGACATGGTGTTTGGGCAAGCGCCGCCGCCCCTAGAAACAGAAGACGCCTACCGGCAACGCTGTTTGCAGGACTGTGCGGTGGCCAGTGATGCTCCGGCTTGCCCCAAGGTGCGGAGCTGAGGCAGGAGCATGCACTGTTACCAAGGTGTTTTATCAAGGGCTTTACTAGGGTCGCTGTTGCCACAGCCACTGCTACCATGGGCTGCTGAGCATCGAAAAGCCAGCCCAGTAGAACGGGTGGGACAGGGAGTCTACCGTCAAGGGGTCGCTGGCTAGGGTAGATGATTTTTGTAGCTGGCTGAGGGCAACTGTTTTAGGATTACCCTGGAGCAGGTTTAACTGGGCCTGACGCAGGGCTTCTGCCTTAGTTACTGACCGGGGAATGTGGTGATAAAACTCGCTCATCAGGGCCAGGGTGCCAGCATCACTAACATCCCATAGACTGGCCACGGCTGATTTGACCCCAGCCCTGAGGGCCAATCCGGCAAATCCTAGTTCGGCGGTGCTGTCACCTACCGCTGTTTCACAGGCACTTAGCACCAGCAGTTCCAGGTTAGGCAGCTGCCAGTCGAGATTACTCATCTCTTCTAGGGTAAGCCGCTGGTCCCATAGCTGAATGTAGGAATTATCTGGACTGCCAGGCTTGAATTCGGCATGGGTAGCCAGATGGACAATGTCGTAGGACTGACGGCCCAGCAGCGTGTTGAAGTTTTCTAGGGTAAAGCTTTGGTTGAGTAGCGAGCGGTCTTGCCAGTTGCGATCGCGATTCTCAGCCGTTCTCAGCTGCCAAGCAATATTCGATAACTCCACCGGGACCGCCGGCAGTGGAGCCAGGTCTGTAAACTCAGATGCCCCCATGGCCAGTAGATTACCGGGCTCAATCGGCTCATAGTCTGTATCGATCAGGTTAAAGGCCGGAATACTAGTCAGACTGTATTTCTCGACCAAAAACCGCTCACCGTCATGGAGTGCTGCCAGGGCCAGCCCCCTGAGGCCATCATCGGCACACACGAGTAAGGTATCAATACCGGCAGGTTTTAGAAATTCATCTTCATAGGGGCCGATAAGCCAATCGTGTAGCCTGCGGGCCGCTGGCATATAGGCGTTATTAGAGGGGCGGCTAATATGTCGATGAAACTGCTCAGTGGTTCTCTCTAACAGCTCCTTGGGGACATCGTACAAGTCCCGAACAATCGGCTCGCCGTTAGGGGTGATTAACACCAGGTGTAAATGGTCCTCGCGGGGAATTGTCCATAAAATCGCCGGTGTCGTTCCTGTTTCTTCGGCAAGACGAGCCAACGTAACGGCCATGTCTTCAGAGGTTTGTGTTACTTCGGCCAGGTCTTCGCCAAAGTAGGCTTCATACTCAGCCTCTAGCCTCAGTTCCATGGTTGCAACTTGTTGACTGAGGGTCGGTTCTTGGGGCATGGCATAGGTTGGTGCCACCACTAGCAAGCAAGCTAAAGGAGTCAACAGCCATCGTAGTAATTTACGAGGAATCGTCAGGGTGTGGGGTAAAAAAATCATGGTGCTACATCCTAAGTGTGTGTGTAGGTGCAACTACATAGAAGCTAATCTGACTCTGAACAGACATACCCACGAGGGTCATATTTGCCAAAGGTCTGTTCTAGTAGGTTTCAGGTATTTATGTATTTACATAAGTCAGTGGTAGAGATCTGAAGCATTCCTGATTTTTTACAACCCTAGTGTCTGACGTATGGTTCTAGACATTAGGGTTGTGCATGAAGTTTGAAACCATAGCTTTGCGTGGTCCACCACATTGGCGATTGCTGACCGTTGGGAACCCAGCTATGGAAGACGCGCTATATTTGTTCACCCTGTTATCTATGCAGCTGACCCGATATCCGTCATGCTAGATACCAAATATGAGCTATTGCTGATGAAGCGATAAGTTATCCCCTTTGATAGCTGTCGTTTTTTTCAGCTTGACTTAGGTCAAGCTTCAGCAACGCTGCTGTTTAGGAAACAGTTAGAGGAGTTATCCACATCATGGGAGATATGGACCCGGTTAAGTTAATGAAGCAAGAAGTGGGTCGCGCCGCTGCTGCCCAGGTAAAATCTGGCTCAATTGTGGGTCTGGGCACGGGGTCTACCACAGCGTTTGCGATTCAGTTTATCGGTGAGCGGTTAGCCGCTGGCGAAATCACTGACGTTATAGGCATTCCCACCTCATTTCAGGCGTCGGTACTGGCTAAAAAGCATGGTATTCCGCTGACCACACTAGATGAAGCGCCCCGCATCGATATTGCCATTGACGGTGCCGATGAAGTTGACCCTCAGCAGAATCTGATCAAAGGCGGTGGAGCTGCCCACACCCGCGAGAAAGTCGTCGATGGCTTAGCCGAGCGTTTTGTTGTGGTTGTTGATAGCTCCAAGCTAGTGGATAAATTGGGCTCCACTTTTGCGCTGCCTGTGGAGGTACTCCCCATGGCGGTGGCTCCGGTCACACGCGCTTTAGAAGCTCTAGGCGGCACCCCCGAACTGCGCATGGGAGTAAATAAGGACGGTCCGGTGATTACCGACCAGGGCAACATGGTTCTAGACGTTAAAATAGCCGGGATTGACAATCCAGCTGAGCTAGAAAAGACCATCAATAACATTCCTGGTGTGCTGGAGAATGGGCTATTTGTGGGGCTAGCCGACGAAGTCTTAATTGGTGAAGTGGTTGACGGTAAAGCGTCTGTTCGCACCATGTAGTTCGGTGTGAGCATCAACAACGTTTTCTAGAATTGCAATGCTTGGCCAATGGGAAAATGCTGCTCAGCAATTTTTCCCATTGGCTTTGTAGATTTAGACAATCGCGTCAGCCCCATTCTCCCTTATAGCATCTGTCAGGTTAGTCAATACAACGGGTGTCCCTGAAAGCCTTTAGTTTTAACGGCTAACCTGACGCGCAAATGTCCTAATGCATCAGGACATTTGCTATACCATCGTTAGCTATAGCTGATGACAGCAGCAGTGCTTATCGGGAGATTAAACCGTGGTTGGTCGTCTTTTACGCTCCGTTGGCCTGACGTTTGATCTGCCGGATATATTGGTTAGCTTAGTCATTGTCCTGCTGGGGCTGATAGTGCTGCTGGCTGTACTTTTGGGAGTGGCAATGCCGAAAAAAACTTGGCAAACGATGGCAACTCCGATGGCAGAGCGGTTAAAGCTGGCGACGCCGCTGAAGATTTTGCAGACGGTGGTGTCACCCTACTGGGGCTGGCTGACGATAGTTGTTGTAGCGACGGCCATCGATTTGATTGTGCTCGCTCAGCCGCTGCCGTCCTGGCTGGCGGTGATAGAGCTAATCTGTAGCCTTGTACTGACTATCAGCGTTGCTCTGCTGGGGTTCAGACTGTTTTCGGCGCTGTTTGAAGACTATCTGCTGGGGGCAACCCTGGAAAATGAGGACGAAATTAATACCGAGCTGCTCACACTGGGGGCATTTGTCAGCAAGGCGGCCATTGTTCTAATTGTGGTGTTCTTTTTTGCCCAGGCCCATCAGTACAATTTGGTGGGTCTGTTTGCCAGTGTGGGGGTGGGGGGCTTTGCGATCGCATTTGGCTCCCAAAAAATCGTCGAGCAAATCCTCTGGAGCGTAGTGCTCTACATCGACCGACCTTTTACCGTCGGCGACCACATCCACCTACCCGACAGCACCCTGGGCAAAGTAGAATCCATCGGTTGGCGATCCACCAAGGTCCGGCTATCCGGCAAAAACACCCTGATGGTGGTGCCCAACAGCAACCTGGCCCAGGTCAATATCGAAAACCTGACCAACGCTCGCCGGGTGATCTCCATGGTGACGCTGACGTTTTTGCAGGCCATGTCTAACGAAGAGCAGGCCCTGATCGAGCAGCTGCTGCTGGACAGCACCCGCGATATCCTCGGTATTGACCATCAGCTTACCCAGGTGAATTTTGAAACCCTGAGCCGTCCGTCTGGCCAGGTTTATATCAAGGCCCAGGTGGTGTTCTTTATTTTGGGGGCAAGGGCCACCTCCATGGAGCTGCGCAAAGGGCTGCTAGAAATGGCGCGGGAAAACATTATGAAAGAGCTGCAGGTCTATGACGTTAGCTTTGACATTCAAGAAAGCGTCATCGACATCAATCAACCCATGAATGTTTAAGATATTGGTCCAGGACGGCCACGGCTACATTCGCAAAGCGATATCTGCGGCTGTAAGCTGAAATATGATTGCTTTTGAGAGTCAGCGCGCCTTGGACAATGTTCTGATGCAAATCGACCAAGAAATACTGCGCTACGTCTTGGAACTGATGATCAGACTGGTGCTGTTTTCTGTGGTGGTAATTGCCTCGCCGTTTGTTGGTCGCCTAGTGCTGCAGCTGGTGACCAAACTGATTCAGCTGCTGGGGAGCTACACCGTCATTGACGCTAAGGCTATCCGCAACACCTTTATCCAACCTTTTCACACATCCCTATCCCTAACGGGGGCCTTTCTATTTATTGCCGTCAGTCTCAACCTGCTGATCCAGTACGAAGACCTCTATAACTTTTTGGGGGTGATTGTCTATTCAACTCTGTCGGCGGCGCTGGCCTGGTTTGCGTTTCGCATTGCCCGCCAACTGATCCATAGCTCCGTCATTAGCTGGGTCAATCGCTGGTTTGGTGAAGTCAGCGAGGTGGTGCTGATTTTTGAAACCCTGATCTATGTGCTGATTATTTTGCTAGCGATCATTATTTTCGCCATTGGGTTGCGGGTGAATCTGGTGGCGCTGGGGGCCAGTGTAGGGATTAGCGGTGTTGCGATCGCATTTGCCGTCCAGCAAACCCTGGGCCGTTTATTCGGCACCCTGGAGCTGTATTTAGACCGACCCTACGTTTCCGGGGAGTACATTCGAGTCAACTTTAACCCCTATGCTGAAGATGTCTATGGCCTAGTAGAATCCATTGGCCTGCGGTCCACCAAGATTCGCATTGTCGCCCAGAACACCATGATGATTGTCCCCAACTCCACCATGGCGGGGAAAAATATCGAAAACGTCAGCCGGGGTAAAAAGACCGTGGCCATGCTGTGTTTGGACTTCTTTAAACCCCTACGCATTGACGAGCAGGCCCTGGTCAGCCGCATTATCGAACAAGAAAGCCGTCTGTTTTGGGGCTTTGACGAAACCAACACCCGCATTCAGTACAGCAGCACCGACGATCCGGAGCAGCCCACCACCCG
>JBCAWO010000133.1:0-7176 GCA_038534515.1 Cyanobacteria bacterium J06554_1 | reverse complement strand
AAGTGGACCGACCGATGAACTATCTCGACCGAGCCCTTTATGCCATGCAGGATTTTCATGGGTCGTGGGAGTCGGCTGAACTCTCAGTTCGCTCCATGGCCATGCTGTGGAACTTCCATCCGTTTTGTCGCAAGACACAACAGCAAAACGGAGGCTGTTTATGTCCCTTTGAGCAACTCAATGGATTCCGATATCATGACGACTGGATTCGTAACTGGTTAATTGCCTCGTCTCTCAATGGCAGGAGGGCTTTGCCTAAATCCTCTCACACAAAATGAGGTGGAACTAGGATTATTCTAGTAAAGGATTATGGTGACCTATTTATTCGGCGTCAACTGCAAATACAATCCCGGCACTACCAACAACGCAATCAACGTCGCCGACAACAACCCAAAAACAATCGCCATACACAACGGAAACCACTGAGCATCACTAAACGCCAATGGTAAAAGACCAATAATTGTCGTAATCGACGTCGTCAAAATTGGTCGCAGTCGATCACTTGCCCCCGCCGCCGCTGCATGGCGCACATCCAAGCCCTCTTTGCGCCGCTCATTCATCGTCTCCACCATCACAATCGCATCGTTCACCACAATCCCCACCAACGCAATCACACCAATCATCGCCGGGAAAGAGAACGATAGCCCAAGAACAAAGAACCCAAACAACGTACCAATCAACGCAAAAGGAATGGTGAGAATAATAATCAACGGCTGCGTATACGAGCCAAACTGCAGCACCAGTACCGCAAATACCAGGAAGATAGCCACCACCAGCATCTGCCCCGCAGAGCCAAAGGTTTCACTACTCGTATCCGCATCTCCGCCAAAACGATAGGTATACCCCCGAGGCCAGCGGTCAGCATTGCTCTCATCAGTTGGGTCATACTGCATCGCATCCAGCTTTGGCGTTAGCTCGGCCAAAATTTGGGAGTCATAAAAATCCTGTCCTGGAATCACCTTAGCTAGCACCGTCACACTCCGCTTAGTGTCCCGATGGGTAATCGACAGCGGCACCGCCCCCGGCACCTCCTCTAGCAAAGCCTCCGCCGGTAATGCCTCACCATCTTGAGTGATAAATCGCATGGTCGTAAACTCATCCAACCGGGAGGGGCCACCAATATTTCCCTGTTGAGATGGCCAGCGGGTACTCAAACGAATCTCTAGATCCTCTTCACCGCTGCCGATGGGAAAGTCACCCACTTCATTGTCAATCATCATGTAGCGACCCTGCAGTCCTAAATCATCCTGGCTGATGCCATAGAAATCTAGGGCCTCTCGCTTAGGCACTAGCTTAAAGTCTTTTCTCAGATTGCCTAAATCATCCCGCACATCCATGGTGCCGGGAATCTCTCGTAAAGACTGTTGCACCTCGCTAGAAATCTCTCTCAAGGTTTCTAAGTCATCCCCAAAGATTTCGATGGCAATTGGATCAGCACCACCGCCCGAGAGGGGAAAACCGGTACTTAAAACTGCTCCTGGATAGTCGCGAATAATGTCGTTTTCTAGCTGGACTTTGAGATCGTAGGCATAGTCAAAGGAATTTCTATCCCGCTGATTGCGATCGACAAATACCGCTGATATGCCTACAAAGTAATCGGCATTACCGGGCTTAATCTCGCTGGAGGATACCAGATTGCTGCGCTGTCCCACCAGTTTGACGAGACTTTCAAACACCTTCTCACCATTGGGGTCGCTGTAGTTGCGCAACACCTCTCCCATGCGGTCCGCGACTTCTTGGGACGTTTCCAAGGTGGCGGATGGGGGTAGCTCCACATTCAGGCTCAGTTTGTTGTCATCGGCAACGGCAAACAGAGAGCTGGGTAGCTGACTAAACAGAATAGAGGCACAGACAAATAGGGCAATGGCTCCGGCTGTCCAAAGACGAGCCACCCGGCGACTGGGCACCGTCATCCGCAGACTCCAGTGGGAAAATCGTTCAGAGGCTTGTTCTGTTAAACGATCAACAGCGGTTTTAGACTCTTTCCCCCCCTGGTTACCCAACAGAAATTTAGATAGGGGAACTACTCCAAGCAGCGCCAGAGCATAGCTCATTACCAGACAGGTAATGGCACTAATGGGAATCAACCGAATAAACTTGCCCAGGGTACCGGAGATGGCCATCAATGGGGCCATGGCCAAAATGGTGGTGAGCTGTCCAGTAAAGGCCGGTGACGCGTAGGTTTGGACTGTTTTAATGGCTGCTTTGGGCCAGCTCAGTCCCTGGACAAAAATGCCATCGTGCAATCCTTCTAACATCAGGATAAACACATCCACCAGCAGTCCCAGGGCCAAGATCATCCCTACGGTGACCATGGTATTGAGGGTGTAGCCCAACATCCACAGGATAAACAACACCCCGGCAAAGGTCATGGGAATGGCCAACCCGGCAATCAAAGCTTCTCGCCAGGTAAGGGCGACAAACAAGATGGCAAATACTAACAGAGACGCCTGCAATACGTTGCTACCCAGGGATGCCAAATCTTTGCGAATCGTATTGGCATCGTTTGTGAGCACCCGATAGGTCATGCCAAAGGGCCAGATATTAGGGTCCTGACTGGCTAGCTCCATATCGGCTAGGACATCGTCAATCACCTGAATAGTGTCGGTTCCAGCAACCTTGACCACCTCCAGGTTAATGGTGGGGCTAAACTCACTGCCCTCCCAGCTAACAAATGCTCGCTGAGTTTCTCTCTCCAAGCCCTGGTAAACTTCGGCTACCTCTGATAGTCGCACGACCCGGTCATCGTCTAGTCGAGTTACTGGCAGCTCTCTCAAATCTTCCAGGGTACGAAAACGACCGTATAGCCGCACCTGGGCTCCAAATTCTTCATCGCGCACCAGGTCCCAGGAGCGGTCAATGTTGCCTCCCTGGATAGCATTGCGCACTTCGGTCGCCGAGATTCCCAATGTGGTCAATCGACTGGGAATCATCTGCACATGGATGACCTCGTCCCGCTGACCGCCGAGGTTTACTTCCCGTACGTTTTTGACTGACTCCAGTCGATCTTGCAGGTCTTCCGCCGCCTGACTCAGGAGGTTAATGTCGAGACCGTCACCACTGAGGGCCATGGTGAGGACCGGTGAGTCTTGTTGGGATAGCTGCTCAAATGAGGGTTTTTCCCGACCGGTGGATTCATCGGGGAGTTCGGATTCGGCATCGTCCACCTTGCCCCGCAGTTCTTGAATCGACTCGGCAACGGGGGCCTCCGCTTTGAAGGCGACGTTAACAATGGAAAATGAATTAAAGGTGGCGCTGGTAAAGTCATCCAATCCTTGGAGACTTTTGATTTCTTTTTCTAGTTTGTCCGTAACCTGATTTTCAATGGTTTCTGCATCGGTGCCGCCCCAGGTGGTGGTAATCATGGCCCGGGCAATCTTAATTTCGGGTTCTCCCTCCTTCACCATGGAGAAGTAGCCCATCAGCCCCCCCATGAACAACATAAAGCAGAGAAGAATGGCAAAAATCTGACGGGTAAAGAAGAAGTCCATCCAGGCTGGAGTGGCTGATGGTTCAGGTCTCTTTTCTGGAGTTGCGATCGCACGCTGATCAACTTGCATTAGCGCTACCCCCGGTTAACCACTTCAACCGGGGTGCCATCCACCAGACGGTTTTGTCCTTCCACCACCACTTGTTCACCAGGTTCTACACCGCTCGTAATTTCCACCCCTGATAATCCTTCGATACCCAGTGTGACCTCCCGTCTTTGCACGGTACCGTCAGCTTCATTAACAACAAAGGCAAAATACTGCTGGTTCCTAATCAGCAGCGACCCTAACGGGAGAACAACAGCATCATTCTGAGTGGCCACCTCAATCCAGGCATAAACGCGCCCCCCCACCTTGAGATTCCGCACCTGCTCTAATCCACGAATAGTAATTTCGGTACCGCGACTGCCAGGGGTTTGGGACGGACTGACGGCAAAGACTTCACCACCGCTGCCCCGCTGCTTAGCAATGTCCAGCAGTCCCTGGGAGTTAGTCCCCGCCGCCTGGGCCGCACTGACCTCTTCTTCTAACACCACAAACGCTCGCTGACCAGGCTGGATCTCTCCGGCGTCATCCGCCTGTAGCTCTAACTCCACCTCAAAGGATTGGGGATCGACCACCACAATGGGAGCCGACTCAATCAAATCCTGGGGGCTGGTGGTATTTAGATACTGGGTACTCCAATATTCGCCTTCTCGAATGTTGATATAGGCCACCACCCCATCAAGGGGAGAAACCAGCTGGGTGTCTTCCAGGTCAACGGCACTTTGGTTTAGACGGGCAACGGATGCATTCACCGATGCCTGGGCAGAACGGATCCCCTCTTCAGCAGAGAGAACGTCCTGTTGGGATGTTTTGAGTGCCGCTGCCGCCTGGTCTACGCGGTTGATATAGGCATCGCGATCGCTTTCCGATACTGCCCCCTGTTCAAATAGATCCTCGTAGCGTCGCAGCTCGGTCTCGGCCAGGGACAGGTCAGATTTCGCCCGTTCCAAACTGGCTTGGGACTGCAACATACTGGCTTTTGACTGGCTCAGCTGGGTTTCCGACACCTGGATATCGGCCTCAGCCGTGTCAATGCTAGATTCCTGTCTACGGGCGTCAATGGTCGCTAATAGCTGCCCCTGTGAGACAAGATCGCCCTCCCGCAGTTCTATCCCATCTACCTTCGCGATATAGGTAATATCGCCACTGGCCTGAAAATTAAGCAACCGCCGCTTTACCGGCCAGACAGAGCCTTCGTCAAAGACCCAACCCTGAACGGGGCGTCGTTCCGCCGTGATTACTTTTACGGGCAAACGAGCCTGGTCCACTACCAACTCGTCTGTTTCCTCAGCGGTTGGAGCGGCGGTCAGGGTTCTATAGGCTTTGACACCGACTAGCCCAGCGACCACTAGCATCGCTAGGACAACGGCTGGCCAGAGGGGTTTATTTGACTTTTTGCGCCAGCTGTCTGGAAGTGCTGATTTGCTGGAAACCTTAGGCTCGGTTGATGAATCAGTGGGTGCTTCAGAGGCTGGATCAATCGAAGGCTGGGGACTGAAACTTTCGGTAGACATAGCTTCAAGGATAAAACTTATGGGGATAGGTCTACAGCGTTTACCGTTGGTATTACCTAATATTAGGGCTATTTCCTCAATGTGGATGGAGTTTCCATAATTCGATTAAAACGGTTTGAAGCGGCTCATTAGGACAATACTCATCACAAGATTTTAGGATAAATTCCTTGCGTTTTTCCAGGTCCAGAGATCCTAGTTAGGGTACCAGTAGGGTACTAACAAATCTGTCAAATATAATGGTATCGACGTTGACTTTTATTACGATCGCCGTCGTCAGTGCCATTACGACTAGCATCGATAACCACTAGAAGTAGAGCAAAGAAGGCTTCAGAACAGTATCTACCGGACTTGTTCGATGATTTAAGATAACTTAGTATTTGTTCCACGAACTCTCAGCACAGGCAGTAGACTCAGAATCTTTCCAAGAAAACTTCTGTACACTTGCCGTGTCTCTTCGGGAGTAATGGAGCCCCCCGATATCAGCATTTCAAACGGTTGTCCCAACTCTTCAACAATGATGCCAGTGGATGTATAGCCGTTCTTCTCATAGAATCTTTTTCGTTTCACTCGCTGCGCATTGTTATCGGCCTGTTTGTCAGTCTGTTCGATGTTCAATATAATCCGTTTGTCTGGATGGCCTTCTCTCAATGCTGTTAGGACCTTGGTTCCATAGCCCCCTGATCGGCAGGAAGCGTCAATGGCGAGATAGATTACCAAGAGAATATCCCTGTATTCAACTGTGTAGAGTAGACCGATCCATGTTCCATGCTCATAGAGCGAGCTGAAAGCAACATTGCTTTGTTTCGCTTTATATCGAAGGAACCACAATGGAGCGCGTTCATTTTTTGGAAATGCATCCTGGTACAGTGATTCGAGCTTAGTGGAGTTCTCTTTATCAATTGCTGCTGGCACGAAATTGATACTCATAATCGTCTCATTCCGTAGTAGCTGTCGTTTCTTTTGTTTGCTGACTAGCCAGTGCGGCCTGAATCAAAAAAGCGATCGGAAAACCCAACGTCACAGTGATGCTCCATCCCCAGGAAACCAGCCAACCTGCCCCAATTGCCAGTAGATAAATACTGGGTTCAATATAGCTTTCTTGACGAATGTGGCGAATGGTTTCGTCAGACAAATCAGGTGCCACTAGCCGTCGGTTTTGAGTGCCATAAATCCATGCGGCTGTGGAAAAAATACCTACCCCAATCGCTGCCGAGCTGTAAAACAGATTTATCACAAATACCCCCTCAGAGGCTTCTGAGAGATCGCTGGCATAGGTAAACAGCACCACAAATAACAGGGCAAACAGAGTCAGAAACGTATGAACCGCATCGGTCTTTTGGTAGTGCTTGAACTGATGCACATGGGTGAACCAATAAAATGCCAGGGTGAGAAACGTCAGGGCATAAATCCCTAGACCCGGTAATTGCTGCAACAGCACTTGAGCCGCTGTTTCTGGAGAGATGTTATCCATCGATACTGGCGCAAAGACGATGGCCAGAATGGTCATGGCTACGGCGAAAATAATGTCGCTGAGTCGAGCTAGACGTTGAATCGGCATATCAGCCACTTTGAAGTGCCACCTGTATTTGAAGAATCGAGATACTTTCTATCTTAAACAGGATAGGCAATCTCAAGGGTACGGAGGGCACGAGTAACCACGTCCTCATCGGAAAGATTAGCCAGGTCAAGGGCTGGGGAGGCTCCATTGAAGGCCATAATGATGGGTACACCAAGGTAGCGGTGAAGGTTGAGCCAGGCATTAAATTGCCCTGAGGGTAAGTCATTCTCTGGCGTAATGATCCAGGTCGGATCACTATCCCAAAACGCTTCTTTAAATAGCAGATATACCTTGTCAAGCGTCCCCATTCCCAACCGAGCGATCGCACCTTGTTTACGTTCAGAAAGGGGGGGAGTAAAGGCAATGACACCTTTCTTGAGTACACCTAAAGGGACCGTGACGATCACCGCATCGAAGGCAGTTGCGGCTTGACCTTGGATTCCCATCTCCACACCCGCATCAGTGAGTGAAATCCGTTCGACCCGTGATGAAAGCCTAACCCCGTAATCACCGGCAAAGGCCGCAAAAATTGTATCGTAGCCATTGGGAAACTTGACATCAGGCCCGTAAT
>JBCAWO010000132.1:0-7314 GCA_038534515.1 Cyanobacteria bacterium J06554_1 | reverse complement strand
GGATTAAGTCCATGGGGGTGTTTGGACGATACACCAAACGAGCCTTGGAATTAAAGGCGAAAGAAAGTTTCTATGACACGTTACAGGCATCGGAGTCAGGCCTGTTTGGTTCAGCGTCGGAATAGCGATCGCATCCGACAATAGCCACAGAATAAGCCTCAGCTTTCCAAATTGGCATCTGCATCTACTGATTACGACAAACAAATTTTCCAAGTGCAGACGTCTGCACTTGGAAAAGAATTCAACATATCCCTGAGCTATTCTGCTGTAATTCAGGGCTTTTAGGAGTACCCATTGTCTTAACTAACCTGACAGATACAATATCCAGTTTTCTTAGGACAAAATACGTTCGATCGCATCTCTAAGCGCACTTAGTCTTTGAAGTTGTAAATCCGAGAGAACCAACGCATCTAACTCTTCAACAGCACGATTCAGATTGTCTAACATGCGATCTGCCTTGGTGACCTTACTGGTCCGCTTACCTACGCCATTGGACTTACGTTGTTTCTCATGGGTGCTAATAGCTTTTCTCAACTGGGAGAAGGACACCTCATGAACTTCAATGATATCTTCTTCCAAAGGGAGTTTTCCTGCCAGTAAGCCGGTTAAAGCGACGGATTCTGGCAGGCGATAAACTTGCTCTAGCTTTGAAACACCTAGCTCTAGAACACCGGCAATACTGTCGGCATAGGAATCTAAAAACGAGTCGACAATATCTTTGTTGACCTGTTGTCCTAGGTCTTCTAACTGACCTTGCAAATCTGAAGATAAAGGTTTTCCATCGCGAATAGATTCTGCAATTTGCAAAAAGTCTTTGAGACCACGGGTTACCCGACGGTAAGCCCACACTTGACGGGTGGTGATAGGGGTGCCATTGGGGCGCTTTACCTCACCGCCTTTGATAAATGCTGTGAGATTATCATAGTCTTTCTCTTTATAGAGGTGTTTCTCTTCAATGACATCTAACCGACTACCGATGGCGTAGGCATAGATTGTGCTCTGCGCCTGAGCCGTTTGCAAAGCCTGATCGATTTGTCCCTGATAAGTTTCGATTTCATGCAATAGGTTATTTAGGGGCTGGGCGTCATTTGCCTGACAAATATCTAATGCCCGTAGCCAATTTTCACGATCGGCGAGATCAACCCGTTCTAGATTGATTATTTCGTCTGGCTTTCGTTTGGGAACGACGGCTAGTTTTCGGGGTAAGGGTGCCTTTTCAGCTACAGTAGCCACTCTAGAGAAACTTTTTTTAGCCAATGGTCTCTACCTCACGACTAGTGGACTGATTGCGCAGGGATTCTAGATGGTTTGCGATCGCAACAAACGGCTTCCGATGTTCCTCTTTTACAGAGCTGTAGGAATATAGCGACTCCCCTTGAGCCGATAGCTCTGAATACACGGTTAAATCTCGAATTGCAGGAGACGTCCAAGACGCTTCTGACTGATGGGGTAAATGGGTTCGCACGTCCCAATCAATAATTTGCTGATGAATACTCTTATGTAAACTGGTAGCTTTCATGCGATTTGGCACCAAGGTAGATACTCGCACATCAGGATTTGCCCGATCTGCAATCTGACTGACCAGGTTTAACAGCTCTGGAATATTTTTCAGCGCAAAGTACTCGGTTTGAACAGGCACCAGCACCTCATCACAGGCAACCAACGCATTCTTAGTGAAAAGCCCTTCTCCTTTGGGTGTGTCTAACAGAATATAGTCATAGTTTTCATAGACGCTATTAAATTGAGCCAACGCATCCTTAAGACGACTCTCGCTAGAAAGACCTTTCTCAATCTCTGTTTGGTATCCACCCAGATCCATACCGGGAGTAATCAAGTGGCACCAGCCTTGCACATCGATGATGCCCTGAGCCATTAGATCCGCCTGCTCTCTTTTAGGTGCATAAAGAATTTGACCAATATCAGGCTCCGAAACGTCTCGCTCAGCACCCATAGCTGAGGACAGATCCCCCTGATGGTCCAAATCAATGCACAAAACTCGTTTGCCCATGTGGGCTAATGTGGCAGCTAGACAGAACGTGACGGTTGTTTTGCCGACGCCTCCTTTAATTGCTGCAATTGCAATAATCATAGTTCCAGCTCACAGTTGCACAACTGTACACCGGATAGGATACATCAGTATTGCTAGTTTGGATCAAAAAATTGTGAATCTGTGCAATTAAAGCAAACGTCCTGATGCATTAGGACGTTTGTGCATCACATTGGCGTTATAGCTCAACGCTTAGAGGGGTATGATTTGTCCTACCCAAATGACCAACGCGGCAGGTGCAGACGTCTGCACTCAGCGATCGCTCAAATGACCAAACCAGCTCTAACATCACACCTCAACGAGGTAATTCTCAATTTGCCAACGTTGGTCAGCGGTTAGCCAATGCTGATCCACACGCAACAAATTAACGCGCATATCTGGATCAATCTCTCGCAGTACATCATAGGCTCGCCAGGAATCTTCAAACTTCTCCCAGTACACCATAGTGATCTCTGACCAGTAGTTTAAGGGATGCGGCATTACCAAGTCGCCAATTATGCCCAGCTTATCCACTGAAAAGTGTTGCCTTAAAGTGGCTGCAGACTGTTGGGCAATGGTCCACCAGTCTGCCTTGCGTTTAGCCTCCTGACGGGTGTGCTCCAGTTGTTGCCGCAAACCCTGAAACCAGGCTGACGGTGGTAGGAGCTTGACCGTGCTCTCCAAACCAAAGGTCATCAATAGCATGGCCAAGACATTGCGAGTGCCTGGAGTAGACCCGATTAACGGCTTGCCTTGAACAAATTCAAACTTGGCTTCAGGACACCAGCTGATATATTCTTCAAAGACAATTGGCACTGCTTTTAGCTGAATCTTGGGAGTAAACAGCAGCGATCCCCAGCTAGCACCTGATTCAGCTTGCAGCTGCCGCTCGGCTCCTATCGCTTGCTCAACTATAAAACAAGCGATGCGCTCCTCGTCGTCATGATGCCAGAGTGCTGCTGGGAAAAATGCTAGTCCTGGAATGCTGGCTGGCCGATAATAGCCATCTTCGTCTAAGCATTGACGACAATACTGTCCCTCTATCAGACGATAAAATTCTACCTGCTGACACTCTGGGTAAATCAGCCAGTATTCTGGTACCCCTGTAGCCTGGTAGCCAGCATATTTAAGCGTGAGCTCGCTCTGTCCAGGCATTATCACTTCAACCACCAGTTCAGCTGGCCCGCTCAGATATGCCTCATACAGTTGGTTAAGTCCCTGCCCTTTGAAAAAGAGCATATCTGGGGTCACTCCGTTATCTCCCAAACGCATCACAAAGTCGCGCCCCAGGGACCGTCCGCCCACCTTTTTTGCCAGCCGAAACAAATCTAACGTTAGCTGCTGACGAATCTGATGATGGGACCAGGTTCTTTCAGCACTTCCCTCTTGTAAATCTTCTGGAATAAATGCAGCATCAGCCAACTGCAGTTCTAGATGCTCTATCTGCAAGTCCAAGGACTCAGTATTTGGCAGGTTGGTATGGTAGGCTGCCGCCAACGCATCTAACCAGGTTTCGATGGGCGCAAATGAGATCGCAGCTTCAGCAGACCACCCTTGCAACAGCTGTCGTAGTAACAACCGACTGCCTATTAATGAATTACCAACAATCAGTTGACCATCTATGAGCTCTAGCTTACTCTCGGGCTTAAAATTAAGCCAAGTGTCAAAGAGTTCTGAAGCAGGTGGATAGCTCATCATACGTTTGAGCAGATATTTATAGCTTGGCACACAAGTTCAGGCCACACATGATCGCTGAAAGCTTTGAGTGCCAACAGCTATGTACGCAGCAAACCGTTGAATGTATTCAGCGACTTGCTATAGTAATTCCACTTTAGAATATGCGCATAATAGGCGTAGCAGCCTTTATGGCTACATATGTTTTGTCGCTAACAAATACATCACTCAAGCAACACACTCACAACCCTTATATTGCTTAAGCCAGGTGCCGTGGAGTTGCCCGTTTGATGAGGTTTATTATGGGCATAAAAATTTAGTGAATTAAGAATCCATACCCAATTCATTTAGAAATCGACAAAACATATCAATATCAGATTTCAAGGCAGCATAGCATTGGGGCAAATCAGCAACTAATTCTCGCAGTCGAGAGGGTCTAAGATTAAAGGTGTAAACATTGCGAACAATATGCCTTAGGCCACGATATTCATCCAAACAGTAACGTGTGCTACGACTAATTACAGCGGGGCGAATAGTAGCCAACTCTTCAGACATCTGTAGCAATAAATCCTTATGCCATCCGGCCCCATCCGGTACGGACCCATCTATCTTTTTAGCAATTTCCTCCAGGATGCGTTCTGCGCCAGTGTAGAAGCTATGCAAATTAAGCGCCACGCCATCGTAGTAATCTTCATCACGTTCAACAGCTTTAGCCAAAAGCTTCTGAGCACGCTCAACAATCTGCTCTAAATCTGTCAGTTCAGCCCGAAGCCTTGTTGCTAAAGCAGCCGCATCAGCATTCATAGTTCTACATGAGCCCCCTCAATGGCTGCAAGGAGATTGGGATCTACTGTTTTTGCCAATACCAAATCGATCTTAATGCGGTTATCTAAACTAATTAATCTAGCTACAGCCTTATAGAGGCTATCTTCAGGCATTCCCCAAACTGCTAAATCGATATCAGAATTCAAGTGCGTATTCTGCCAAGCCACCATCGAACCAAACAAAACAACCTTTTGAGCTTGGAATTCTTGCTTAAGAATTTTAGCAGCTTGTTCAGCAGTGGACATTGCCAATTTATGTCTTGCCTGCAACCGTTCGTTTTTTCGAGCCGCCCGCTGCTGTGCCGACTGTCGATACAGCAACATTTTCGTTTCATCAATTTCCTTAGCGTCAAAAGACGTCATAGTGTTTTACCAGGGTAACCACTTACGAGTCTTTTTACTCACATCTCTCACGGTGCCAACAATATTCTCATTATTTTCCTGTTGGTCTTCACCTCCGATAGTACCCTCCATCCGTTCTAGTTCAAAAGAAGAGAGAGCTTCGTTAGCAATGTAGGATCGCTGCACAATCTCTGGCAGCGTACTACGGTCATTTTTCTGACCACCGGTTGCTTGATAAAGCTCTCTCACACTACAGCCAAACAATTCTTCTGTTTCCACCGTAATTGAGTCAATGATGGCATCAGCATCACCCCCGTTGGCTTTGATCGAGTCGGTAAACTTACGAAATATAGTCGCTCCTGTGGAACGCTCGCGATTCGCTAATTCACCTTTACGAAATAGATCAAGCTGCTGAGAGGACTCTTGATTCGTTTCGCTGTCTTTCTCTTGCTTCCAGAAGTTTAAGAATCCCATGGGCATTTTCGGTATCCTGTGCGGTAAACCCATCAAAGTAGAGATTTTCCAGACCCTGTTTGATCAGGTCCAGGCCATCTTCGTATTGAAGAAAGGCATTTAGAATTTCGTTTCGATATTCATATAGACGGTCTTGCGGACTAAAATTGAGTGTGTGGGTAATCAAAAGGGTACTGTCAATACAGGATTCATACACACGCTGGGCCTGATAGTAAGCCAACGCCTTTACCCAAGTTACCTTATACCGACGGTCACCAAATTGCTTACGGATATCCAGACCAAACTGATCTAACGGCGATGTCAACTGACCGCACCAACTGTGGAGGGACTTCCACTGAGCTAGAACATGTTCTTTGAGCTGGTATATTTTCATAGGTCAATTGTACCAATTTTATTCGTGAAAGCAAACCAACTGAATGAATATTTACAGGTTGCTTTTACGCCCCCTTACGACGTCTTAGAAGATGCCGTAATCTTGTCTGCATTAATTTGAAACTGAATCAGGGCATTCTTGCGCTTACCCGGCAGTTCCTGTGCTCCAAGCAGATAACCATCGGTACGTAGCTCTTCAACCGTGCGCCAAAATAGCTGATTGTTGCGCGAAGAATTGCTGCCTAACAGATCTAAATTCTTAAAGAGATACCGCTTGGAGATGGTTAAATACTGACCGTCTTCTGGGGAATCCCACTGCAAACGACTGGCCAGGTAGACAAGCAACTTGTTTTTGTAATTGTGTTTAGCACTGCCCCCTAACCGCTGCGTCATATCGAGACTGTTGGCAAAGAGTACATAGTCTCCTGTGCGGGCAGGACCCTCAAAAAATTCTAAAGAGACTGTGTAGGCATCGGCAAGTTCATAGGTATAGTCCGCAGCCTTATCTGGATCAAAGTCACGGGGCACATTGTCCACCTCAAATTCTTTGATGCGCAGTACATTTTTGATAGTGACCTTAGCACCCAAACTATCGCCCTTGGGCAAGGACTGGGCAAACACTAACTCCGTACGATGGAGGGCCATTAAATCGCAGTGAAGTTGAGACCGAAGCTTTGCTGGAAAACCGCCATCTTTGGTGCGTTTGTAGCCCATGGCTTCTAATAAGTCATTCGAGCGAAAACTCACACCAGGGCGATTGCCTTCTTGGGCCGCAGCTCTATATAGATAGAGAACGATAGAAACCTGACGAGGATTGAGAAAGGTGAGCAGGGCCGCAATTAAGCGTTGCATCCGCCGATCTTGGATTTTTTCTAGACCCTTGATTCCTTCACCTAGGTAGGTTTCTAAATCTAAGTTGTCATACTGCTCTTTAAGTTCTTCCCATTCTTCCCCAGACAGATCTTCGATGGGAATGCGACGGGTAACCGCAACTTCACTAGCTTCATCGGGGTCCGCCTCTACCCGCATCTCCAGGTAGTAGTTTTCACCATCCGTCCGAAGCGTTGGCAAGTTTACATCTGGGTTTCTCAATGAGGCTCCTGCCCGTGGAAGGACCCGCAAAAGCTGCCCATCGACTGGAAAAGTCGTATCCTTTACAGCATCCTTAGTTACAGACAAAACCGCCACCATTGGCAAACATCAGCCACATGATAAAGGGCTTTTCCCAGTTCTTAAACCCTATAACTTTAGCGTATGTTTTTGGCCCAATAGCTTATAACTTTAGCGTCAGGTTTAGCCTATAACTTTGCCGTATCAGAATAAGCACAGGCTGTAACTTTAGCGTCAGGTTTGACCTATAACTTTGCCGTATCAGAACAAGCACAGGCTGTAACTTTAGCGTCAGGTTTAGCCCATAACTTTGCCGTATCAGAACAAGCACAGGCTGTAACTTTAGCGTCGGGTTTAGCCTATAACTTTGCCGTATTAGAATACACCTGACAACTCTGAAATCATCATGAGTTATGAATTTATGCACTAAGACTTATAACTTTAGCGTCAGGTTTAGCCTGTAACTTTGCCGTATCAGAACAAGCACAGGCT
>JBCAWO010000131.1:0-7410 GCA_038534515.1 Cyanobacteria bacterium J06554_1 | reverse complement strand
TATCAATGGCCTGCCCAACAAAAGAGGCATAGTTATAATTGTTGATAACAATACTGACTAATGGTGGCGTATTGTTCAAAGCCATACTATAAAGTTAGCGATACGATTAGTTAAGGTGCAGATGACTCACAAAATCGGCTAAATTAGCTGCGCTCAGGAGCACCACCACCAAGCTGAAGCCGCAGTCGTTCTTTGATGACTACATCGCGAATACGCAGCATTACGATCGTAAACTGCAGCTTTTGTTGAGGGCCGTGGAGACGTTCGTCATTCCAAATTCTGAAGAAGATTCTAAATGGGGGGTTCAGGTACGCCACCAAATCTTTAATAGCATCCCACCGAGAGTTCCAACTGCGTTTGGCAAGATCGTAGCGACCGCCTGTGATCCGGATAGCTCGCTTTTTAACGTCGGCCCAGGAATATCTGGCCGGGTGACGAATACAGACATCGTCATTATAAATTTGCTCGTATCCATTATCGTAAACTCGTCTGCCCCACTGCCGGTCTCCGGCAGATTTTAGGTTTTCATCAAATCCGCCAATTTTATCTAGAACAGTGCGAAATGTAAACAGGTTGGCCGTTGCACCAAAGTGGCTATCCTTGACAAAGTCTTCCTGGGGAAAGCCCATGGTCAGACTATCGTAAAGTTCAAAGGATCTGGGCTTTTTAGGATCACGGTAAAACAGCTCTATGCGACCCGCAACTAATCCAATATTGGGACGCTGGGTTAAGGTGGCAACTCCCTTTTCTAACCAGTCGGGTTGAGGGATACAGTCGGCATCCGTAAAGGCAATAACGTCTCCTTTGGCCAGGCTTAACCCTGTATTACGAGCAATATAGGAGCCTGCCGTAGTCTCATGAGTTAAGATGACGTGCTCAAATTGATTAGTAATTTGGCTTACGTCTTCATCTGAGTTATTGTCAACGACAATAATCTCGTAATGGTCGTTTGAATAGGTTTGCTTAGCCAGCGCTGTCAGACAAACTTTCAAAAAGTCATTGTCGTTATAGACTGGAATAATAATAGAAACAAATGGAATTTGGTTAAGCTCAAGAGACATGGTGCGGTGGGTTTAGTTTTCCTTATTTCTATTAGTGAAAGATTTGGTTAGATGCGACAATAATTAATGCCCTTTTGGGCCCCGTATTAGCTAACTGACTGAAGATTCCAACGCTCTTGCCAATACAGCTGTAGCTCGGTAACGGCTTTAGAAATTTTGAGCGACATATAGAGAATTACAACAGATATTCGCTTCTTTCGATCATCTATTCCACGTTCTTTGAGCACCCTGAATAGAAATCTTGCCGGTGGTTTGATATCAAAGGTGAGTTCTTTTAATAAATTGAGAATCGGTATTTCTGATTTCTTATTGATGTAAAAACCTCCCTTGTATACGCGGCGTAGCTTTTTATTGAGTTCTTCAAAACTAGCCCGAGCGGGATGGGCAATTTCTACCTCTGCGGCATAAATCTGCTCATAACCTGCAGCGTAAACCCGCTCTCCCCATTCCCGATCGCCTCCAGACTTGAGAGTGGCATTAAATAATCCCACAGCATCAAAAATCTGTCGGGTTGTAAATAGGTTGGCAGTCGCACCAAAATGATCTTCTTCAATATACTTTTCCTGTTGAAGAAAATATAGGCTATCGTACAGTTCAACAGGGTGAGGATTCTCTGGATTTTGAAATGAGAAATTAATGCAACCGGCCACAAGGCCACAGCCGGCATGGGTCAAGATGTTGGCTACGCCTTTTTCGACCCAGGTAGCCGCAGGCACACAGTCAGAATCAGTAAACCCAAGGATGTCACCTGTAGCAACGGAGAGTCCTTTGTTGCGAGCACTGTATGAACCTGGAATAGATTCATACTCATATTTAGTCTGTCGAAACTGCTCCACTAGAGACTTGATATCGTCGGTTGAGTTGTTATCAACGACGATTACTTCGTAGGCATGTTTTGGATAAGTCTGCGTATCTAGGATTTCTAGACACTTTTTTAGCCGATCGTAATCGTTATAGACGGGAATGATAACTGAAACAAACGGTGTAGTGTCGCTCATTGTTCTACGCCAGCTCCTTTTGGAGAATAGTGGCATCTAGGGACAAGTTATCCAACCTAGTCGCTTCGTAAATACGCGCGGCATGGGTCATCAAATCATCTGTATTTTTATTCATTAGATCCGTCTCAAAGTTATAGGAGGCATTTAGCTGTTGAGAGATCCAACGGCTTTGCTCTGCCTGAGATTTTAAGCCGGGATAAAATGTTTTTAGGGTAAACGGTATTTCAAATCCGGGAGGATTATAAGGAAATCCATATTTACTGGTTTGAATTTCTTTAGCGTAATCATTAGAGCGGATAAATTTTAGAGTGGATAAGAATTTGGTACTTTTCCAAAAGGCATGCTCAGGATATGCCTGATTTAATAAGGCAAAAGCATACATGTTAAAGCCGTGGTAGCCCACTTCTTTTTTACGCAGATACTCTTTCTCTTTTAGAAAAACTTGAGGCTTTTTAAGCTGTCGAAATTGTTTACGCAGAACCTGTGCCTGCTTCTCGATAGAAAATAATTTGAAGGGCATCATATGTCTGATCAGACCAGAGGAATAAACTTCAAACAGTGAGGGTAAATCATTTAGGAACCGCTGGACCTGTTGGTCTACTTCTTTAGACTGACTTGCCCTGGCCAGTAGACCACCGCTGGCAGCAAACCACAGCTGATGGTTAAAGGTATAGTCAACGGCTAAGTAAGAGCCGTCAACGCCAACCCGCTGCCAGCCACCACTCACCTGATCGATGGGGTGTAGTAAAAATACCTGCTCCGCGATGGTAAGCAGTTCGGGCATTTCTAGTTTTTCGGCAGCAACGGTCAATGCCTCAATAGTCCAGGCTTGGCCCATTAAACCATTACAAAAATCTTTGCACGGGTTCTTGCGGTGCCAGAAGGTGGCGTCCATGGGGCGAATCTCTGGGCTACAGAGATAGTTAACGGCCGCCTTCGCTCCATCCAGGAATTTCTGTTCTCCTGATATTTCATAGGCCTTTAGAAATGTAATTAGCCAGTGGGCCGTGTTCCGAACAGGTGTCTCCGGATCATGATATGCACCATTATGGCCAGGGGGCATAATGCCCTTTTCAGAGTCTTGAAGTGATAGGGCCGCAGTGGCACTTTGAATGAGAATATCGTATAAATTCATCGGTTTAGTAAAGAACTTTCTGCAGCAAGTTTGTTTAGACGCCCTATCCCTTTGAATGCTTGACACATCCAACTGACTAGCCAAATAGAGAACAAATTAGTAGTTTCTAGCTCTAAACCTTTTCGCTCGGTCAGCTCTTGTACTTTTTTTATAGAAGGTGGCTTTAAGAGCACCTTTAAGGCCCCTTTTACGACAACAGGAGTAGATTGCCCCTCGGCCTGAAATAGCTTGATCTGTCCACCGCCAACTCGATATTGCTTCTGCATTAGCTGCCAAAACGTACGAGCTGGATGAAAAACTTCTGCTTTGGGGGCATAGATTAATTGGAAATTGGCGTCAGTCGCTTTCTTTGTCCACATCACATCGCCACCGGATTTCAGATGAGCTGGGAAAAGCCCAATCTTATCAAACACATATTTATAGGTAAAAAGATTGGCAGTTTTACTAATCTTACGGGTTTCAATATTCTCTTTGATTTGCATATTAGTCACAGAGTCGTACAGCTCTGCTGGCCCTTTAGCGGGGGAGAAGGTGAAGGTGACTTGTCCCCCGGCTAAGTCGGCTGAATGACGCTCTAAAGCACGAACACCTTCCTCAATCCAATAGGGTTGAGGTAAGCAGTCGGCGTCAATAAAGGCAAAGATTTCTCCCCGGGCGAGAGCAATTCCTTTATTACGGGCAGCGTAGGAACCTGGAGCAGACTCAAACGCATACTGGGCTTGATCAAACTGAGAAATGACAGAGTTAAGATCTTCAGTAGAGTTATTGTCTACGACAATAACTTCATAATATTGTTGAGAATATGTTTGGTGCTCCAGTGATTCCAAACATTTTTGTAAACGTTCAGAGTCGTTATATACGGGGATAATAACTGATACAAATGGAGTAGTCATAAAATCTTGGTGACTATAGTCTTTTGTGCAATAAAATCTACAGGCTAAGTAACTAAATTTAGCGTAGCTTTATATTTATGAGATAGTCATGACCCTAATCCAGTCTCTTATTTGTCTCATATACCCCTGATAGTCTAGATATCACTGCTGATTGAGAGGATGAACTGATTTGTCAGATATGCTGTATGTCGATATCTTTCAGATGAATTTATCTCAAGGAGTAGCAATGCTATTTGAATACATAGATAATATTTCAGAGTCAATTGCTTTATATCCCTACAATTTAGCAACTGAATAGCTGTAATTCCTTACATTGTCTTGTTAAACGGTTAAATTTAATCGGGCTAGGAGTTTTGACGAATAAAGTCATACAGCTCTATGTCAAAACGACAAATGTGATTGATCTTCTCTAAGTTGGCCTGAGATATCTCACGGTTAGATTGGGGATTTTTTCTTTTATGGGGGATTCTGAGCGTTAGGTTGTACTTGCTTTTGCACTCGGTTACAAATTCATCTAATTTTTCTAAAAATCCAATGGTATTGAATTTTAGAGCGTTTGCTTTAGCTGTGGCTAGTAAGTCGTTATCTGGTTCTACAGATGAGGTTGGATTACCTGAAAAATAATTAGTATAGATATATCCCCAAGACTGTCCGCGTTCTGAGTTTAGGAACTCTGAGAGATCATCGTTGATTCTGCAGTGCTCAGTCTTCTTATATTTGTTAAAGAAATAGTTTGAAATAAATCGTTTAACCGGATGTCTGAGAACGGTAACGTAGGCGTACTTATTTTTGGTGTTTTCCCATATTTTTTGATTAAACGGAATATGGCCGCTAATATACTGTGAGCCTAAATGCATTTGATATAGAAGTAGACTTTCACGATAGCGAAAGCAATCGTCATAGCTAAATTCTTTATTGGGGTTGTCATATAAAACTTTTGAGGCTTCATATGATTCTGAGGCTTCTATTTTTACGTGCTCTCTGCCGTAATGCTTTTGAAAAGCTGAATCCACTGACGTTCCACCTGTTTTAGGAAGATGCATGAAGAATATTGACGGCTTTTTAGGCTTAAATCTAGCTAGGCTTATCTTTTTCATAATTTTCCCTGTAAAAAAGATTTTCTCAATTTAGGATATCAAGACAATATAACTAAGAAAGAGATAAAGATACTCTTCTGGTGTCAGCTTGCAAACTTTAATTTGCTAATAATTCTGCCAAAAAAGTCATTAATATAACGCCAGTTACCGCAAATTACAGCCAGCGGAGAGCTATAGCGAGCAGACGTCATCAGAAGCTTTAACCAATCAGAGTAAGATTTGTCTTCGTAGTAATATCTGGCAAAATCTGAATAAATTTCGGAAAGAATTTGTCTTTGTTTAATATTGCCCAACTTTTGTTCAGCTAGAGGATAGTATTTCTGCAATGCATCAAGACGGTTTTGAATCCTAGGTTCGATATTTTTGATGGTCATGGCCTGACCACTATCGTGTTTACGTCTGATAACTGATGCTTGTTCTGTAAAGACTGGTTGAAAGCCGTTGAGGATAGCACGCGTGTAGAGATCGGTGTCTTCTGCCAGTCTCAAGCTGCCATCGAATAAGCCAATTTTATCAAGAATATATTTTGGGAAAATGACAGCTGATGGTGTGGATACAAAACTTCCCCCCGAAAGGAGATGGTGTAATACTGATGAATACTGGGGTTTAGGTTTTTGGGATTTGCGATACTTAGTGTCCTTAACTGTCTCCCAGATAAAAATATCACTGACCCCAAAGTGTGTTTGAGTGTCAGTGATGGTTTTGCTGTTTAAGAGGGTGAGTTGCGATCGCAAATGCCCCGTCTCCCACAGGTCATCCGAATCCAAAAACGCAATATACCTACCCCTGGAGACTGTGATTCCTCGATTACGCGCAGCAGAGGCCCCACCATTTTCAGTCAGCGTAATCAGATGGATATCTGGATAATTCTCCCGAATCACCTGGGCAGTGCCATCCTGGGAGTTATCGTCAATGACAATAATTTCTATCGTGCCGTCGTACTCTTGAGCGTACAGACTGGCCAGAGCCTCCTCCAGCATCGTGATCCGGTTATAAGTGGGAATAATCACCGATACATCAGGGATCGGGGTACTCGACGCCGTCACTATGTTCATAACTAGAGATGATGTTGAATCTGCTGCAGAATCTGAGTTCTGTCGTATCGTTTTGAGGCTATGGCATAAGCGTTGTTGCCAAGACGTTGGCACAGCTGGTCGTTTTGAAGCAGCTCAATGCAGGCATCTGCAAAGGTTTGAGCATGATCCCGCAAAAAGATGGCGTCTCCATCGACTAGATCCAGACCCTCTGCTCCAATGCGAGTAGACACCATGGATTTACGGTAGGCGGCTGCTTCAATCAGTTTGACCCGGGTACCACTCCCCGACAAAATCGGACAGCAAACAACCCGAATCTTTTGATATAGTTCATCAAGATTTTCCACAAATCCGGTAAATTTTACCCCCGATGGCGGGTCTGGATAGCCTCGAATGCTGTCCGGATTAGCGCCAGCAATCAGTAATGTAGCCTCTGGTACGGCTTTGTAAACATGGGGCCACACCTGCTCAATCAGAAACTCCGCTGCCGTCACATTGGGCTGATAGGTGTACGAACCAATAAACAGCAGAGTCGGGGCAGCGGGCAGCGGCTGAGGCTCCGGCAAGGTAATGGCATTGGGGATAGTGACAACGCCGGGCAGATTGAGCTGCTCCGCCAGATAGGCCCGATCTTGCTCAGAACAGATAAAGGTTGTCTTTGCTTTACGAATCGCCCTGAGCTCCGCGCGTTTGAGACCGGGTAAGTATAAAGCGTAACTGCGGTCTTTTTTGCGATAGGGGGCAGGCTGTTTTAGCTGACGCGCCAGGGAAATATGCTCGATGTCGTCCAGGTCAAAAAAGATGGGGGGCAGTTTAGCTTTTGTTAGCATCAGCGGACACATGGCCTGCAGCCGATGGGCAAAAATGGCGTCTGGTTTGCGGGCCAAACAGGCCTCCAGGGCAGCCACTTGCGTCTTACCACTGAGGCTAATGTAGGGTTTTTGCTCAAAGAAGTTGAGGGCGCCGGGCAGATAGTTAGGACGTCGTAAAAACTGATGTTTACGGGCGGAGCGGTGACATAGAGTAAGGGTGACGTCCGCCTGCCAGTGGTTAGCAAAGTCTTTTTCTAACCGGGTGACATTTGCTGGAGAGATATCAAATTTGGGGGAGACGTAGTAGAGAAAATCAATGGCTGCCCGGTCCTTAATGGCGTCTATAAAAAGCCCCATTCGTTTATAAACGCCGTGGATTT
>JBCAWO010000130.1:0-7503 GCA_038534515.1 Cyanobacteria bacterium J06554_1 | reverse complement strand
CCACATCTTCTACCAGACTATGTGGGCATTCAGATAAATTATGAGCCCATAGATGATGTAGAAATTGGCATCGGTTACTTTGCAGAAGACGCTAGCGATTCATCAGTAGGGTTATTTAACCGCAACAACAGTGCCTTTATCCAGGTTGGCTATGAACCCAGCGATGATCTGCTTTTGGGGTTCACCTATGTGCACACCAACAATGACAGCAGCCTGGAGACTGATACAGGCAGTTTTCGTTCGCAGGTTGATGTAGAACAGCCTGTAATTGGCAATTCTTATGGTTTGGCAGGTAATTGGGCACCTAATGATTGGCTCGCCGTCGGTGGGTGGGTAGGGTATACCAACGCCAGGGTGATTGATGAGGGGGACGCCTATATTTTGAACTATGCTCTCACCTTGGCCTTTCCAGACTTAGGAAAGGAGGACAATCTGTTAGGACTTATCATTGGCCAGGAGCCAAAGCTGGTGGGCACTAGCAACGGGTTTACCATTGATGATCGCCGTAGCGATCCCGATACATCATTCCATATTGAAGGCTTTTATACCCATCGGTTAAATGACTATCTCTCTATCACCCCTGGATTTATCTGGCTCACGGCCCCTGACCACAATAATAATAATGATGACATTGTTCTTTTTACAGTGAGAACGGCCTTTGAATTTTAGCCAAGGACGATGTGATGTATACCATGGTGGACGACAATGGGTAATGTCATAATGGTTCCAGGGGGCAACAGGGATTTAACGCGGTGTTCAAGCAAATTCAAACTCGGCTGTTGTTGTCTTACCTGGCGGTATTGACGGTGGTGTTGGGGGTGTTTGCGATCGCAGTTCGCACCACATTTGCTTATAACCTCAACCAGCAACTCAACAATCGATTAGCTACCTTAGCCCGCTCAGCTGCGCTTGAACTCGAACTTGACGGTGGCACCCTTAGCGTTGACCTTGAAAATATTACCAATGAGAATCAGGCTGTCCAGTGGTTTGATGAAGATGGCACCCTTTTAGAAAGCCAGGGCCAATATGTCGCAACCCTTCCTTTAAAGCGAGAGCCTTCATTTCAGACCCAGCAACATCCTTATCCAGTTAAGGCATTGACCATTCCAGTAACTGATGAGAATAAAGGGCTCTTTCTGGGTTATACCCGAGTAAGCGAGTCCACTGTTGCCTTTAACAATACATTACGAACTCTGGATATCGGTCTAGGAAGTGGCGTTATTGCCGCCCTTGTGCTGATTACGCTGGGTGGGCTATGGCTGACACGACAGGCCATGAGTCCTATTGAAAATAGTTTTCGCCGACTGCAACGGTTCACATCTGATGCTTCCCATGAACTACGCAGTCCACTCATGGCTATTCAAACTAACGCGGCTGTAGCTCTAAAATATCCAGAGAATATGAGGACTTCAGATGCTGAAAAGTTTGGAGCTATTGAGAGTGCCTCCAAGCAAATGAAAGCCCTTACAGAAGATTTGCTGATGCTGGCCAGGTTAGATCAAGAGACCGTTGTTAAGCACACTGCCTTTAATCTCTCTCCAGTTCTAGAGCAGTTACATACCCTGTATCAACCCCAAGCAAGTTCAAAACAAATCCACTTTAAGGCTAAGTTTGAACCGAACTTACCTACCATTGGCAACAAGATACAAATCACTCGCTTACTAACTAATTTAATTGATAATGCCTTGCGCTATACACCTGAAGGTGGAATGGTTACTCTCACTGCTAAGTCTTCACCAACAAAACTTATCATCAGTGTTGAAGACACCGGCATAGGTATAGCCCCTGACCACCTAGACCATATCTTTGACCGGTTTTGGCAGGCCGATCAGGCCCGTGCCTATAAAAAGGATGGTGCAGGTTTAGGTCTGGCAATAGCACAAAGTATTGCCCACAGCCATGGTGGTGAGATTAAAGTTATAAGCCATCTTAAACAAGGTAGTTGTTTTACTATTGAGCTACCAGTAGGCTAGAGCTATCAAGTAAGCATACCTTCGGCCGAGTGTTGAAATGAACTTAATTACTCATCATCGTCATTATCGTCACCTGGGACCTGAATACTACTCGCTTGCTCTGTCTCATTGCCACCAGCTCCACCTTCTGTGTAAAGCACCTGTCCAGTACCAGCATCGACGTAGATTTCCTGTCGCCCAACAACAACTTCGTAAACCAGGTTGCCATCTTCATTTTCAAGCTCAACTGTATGGGCCTGTTCGCCAGCAAACGCTTCACCCGTCTGCAGAGCTTCCAAAATAGGGACCGTTGCAAGAGATTGTAACTGTAGAAATTCTGTAATTTCTTCTAAATCTTCTTGATCATCAGTTCCTCTGAGATCATCAATGGATACAATCTCACCCGTAACGGCGTGAACGAAAATCTCCTGGCCATCAATACCGACTTCAATAACTGGCTGCCCGTCTTCTTTTTCTAGCTCCATGCTATAAGCCTGTTTGCCATCAACCATGGCTTCTGCAATAGCTAACGCTTCCGGAAACGTTACTTTGAATTCTGCTTGAGGCACTGATTCCAATGAGATGTCAGGAATTTCTTCCTCTATACAAGCTGTGATGTTCAAAACAGCCAGGCTAATCAAACCTAATTTGAACCACTGTTTTTCAAACATAGTGCTAAGCCTGCCACCCAATAAATACTGAATACTCAAATACTAGCAATCAAAAGTCAAGAACTTAGCAAGACGACGAGGACGCCCTAGAACCCAACGTACGAGGGTATCTCTGGTGGCATTGAATTGGGGTTACGGCGGGGTCGATTATAGGTGTCCTGAACTGGTTTTTGCGGAAAGTTTAGGAGGGACTGCCATTATGGAACTATTGATTAGCGAGTTCATGGGACTGGGACCTGACTGTATTAATCGCTTGTTGATACTGCGGACGGGGCAATCAAAAAAATGAAACGCTAAGATTAGTACCCTAGGGTGTCATTTTTTGTAGGGATAGTTAGCTAGTTAATAGGTACGCGGTCTGACTGGTGGGCGGATGACTAATTTCATGGGTAAAGGGCAATGATTCAGCGCGGTGATGACCGGTTTATGGCCCCGGCAGCTCAATCTATTCAGGCGGCTGTGCACCAGGTTATTGCTAAAGCATCCCTCAGCAATGAGCTTAAAGTTGCGTTTGTTAAAGTCGTTGTGGTGCTTATTTCTAGCATCCTGGATGTCTTGGTTTTCTTTTTTCCACAGCGTCTGATTGGTGAAGCGTCTGTCCCGCCAACGGTTGCCATCATTTCTATCGGTGCTTGCTTTATTTACACGGGGTTTCTCATTGCTTTGCGACAGCCTTCTGCCTGGCGCTGGTTACCAAAATTGCAGATCGTTATCCCTCTGTTTGATAGCCTATTGATCGCGCTCTTTATCACCAATATTTCGAGCGTTTTGGGAGACTCTCAACCGCAAATTATCACTAACATTGCTGCGTTTTGTTGTTTGCTGGCGGTCTTTGGGGCTCCTAAGGTCCTAGACAACCACGCCGACAAAGCTGTGCAGGCGGCCCAGAAAATTTTATCTGAGGTAAAACAACTGAGTCCTTTACCCATTGGCATTGGGTTACATTCAGGCTCCATTGTTGCCGGCTGTCTGGGTACGGACGGCCACCTGGAGTTCTCTGTTATCGGTGACACGGTCAATGTCGCCTCTCGACTAGAGTCCTTAACCAAGGAGGTCGACTCCTCACTATTGATCAGCAAAGCAACCCAGCAGCGACTCAAAAGTTTATCCCTTCAGTCCCTGGGGGAATTGCCCATCAGAGGACGCGATGAACACATTGAAGTATTTGTGCTGCCACCAAGTTAATGATCGGCTTAACGCCCCCTACTCCTCTGACTGTTTAACTGCTTCTGCATCTACCCCCTTGACAATTTTAGCTATTTTGACGATTATCGAAATATGCTCGATAGCCCTTCTGTTGAAGAAATCGCTGCCACCTTTGCGGCCCTAGGACAGCCGTCACGACTCAACATCGTTCGGCTCCTGCTTTCGGCCTATCCCAAGGGGCTACCCGCAGGCGAAATCCAACGGGAACTGGGCATTGCGGGGCCGACGCTGTCCCATCACCTTGACAAGCTACGTCAGGTTGGCATTGTTCAGGCTGAAAAGGATCGCCAGTGGATTTGGTATAGCGTCCAGTCCGATACCCTCAAGTATCTGATTGACTTCCTATTTGAGGAATGCTGTACCCGCAACCGTGTCGTTAACCCTGAAACACTGGAGCTAACCGACATGGCAGCCCCGATTCCCTGCAAAGATCGTCCCGATTAGTCCCAAAATGTATAGACGTTCCCTGGAACGCTTTCTCATGTACAGACGTTCTATAGAACGTCTCTTCGAACATACTTTCAAGTCTTTTATTTTGATATTTCTCGAAATACCAAAGGACTTCTACTATGACCTCTACCGTACTCAATCGCTTTAACCGTAGTGTTCGTCAGCTGGATAAGGTCTTTGTGGCCATTGCCTTGATCCTGCTGACCCTGGCCATCCTTGTGCCCGCCCAGGTATCCAGCAGCCTGGGGTTTATGCTCAAAAATCTGGTGCTGGTGTCCCCTTTCTTGCTGCTATCCATTGGCATTGCCGCCTATGCCCAGGCTAGCGGCGCAGATAACCTGATTGCCAAAGCTTTCCAGGGGCACATCTCTGTGATGATTGTGGTGGCGTCTCTGTTTGGGGCATTTTCTCCCTTCTGCTCCTGTGGTGTGATTCCTCTGATTGCGGCCCTCCTATCCATGGGGGTTCCGGTCTCGGCGGTCATGGCCTTCTGGCTATCGTCCCCGCTGATGGATCCCTCCATGTTTATTTTGACTGTAGGAACGTTGGGGCTACAGTTTGCCATTGCTAAAACCGTTGCCACAGTGGCCATTGGTCTCCTCGGGGGCTTTGGCACCCTAGCCTTGATGAATGCGGGCATATCGACCGTTACCTTTAGAAATCCGCTGCGAAACGATGCGGGCAACGGTGGCTGTGGGGGTAACCGCGTGCGTAACCCCAAGCCGGTTGTGTGGAAATTTTGGCCTGAGTCTGAGCGCCGCCGGTCATTTTGGAACGGAGCACGCAACAATGCCTGGTTCTTGGGCAAGTGGTTGGCCCTGGCGTTTTTGCTAGAGAGTTTGATGCTGGTGTATATTCCCAACGCATGGATTCAGACCGTGGCTGGCAACGGCAGTCTGTTATCTGTTGTGGGTGCAGCCCTGGTGGGTATTCCTGCCTATCTCAATGGTTACGCGGCCCTACCCCTGGTCGAAGGGTTAGTCAATCAGGGAATGGCTCCGGGGGCTGGCATGGCGTTTTTGCTGGCCGGAGGGGCCACCAGTATCCCGGCTATGATTGCCGTATTTGCCCTCGCCCGTCGTCCGGTGTTTCTGGCCTATTTGGGGTTTGCCTTTCTGGGTTCGGTAACTGCCGGGTTGGTTTACAGTGTCGTAGTTTAGGAAGACTTCCATGCATCCTATCAGTGTTTTACCCAACGTCGCTCTCCAGCCCCACGATCCTATTTCTGAACAATGTCTTCAGCGGGGGCTAACGACGTTTCATCAGGCCTGTCACTGGGTCAAGGCTTTGCCCTATGGAGCTAACTCTAGCAGTGAGGATTCGCTGATTTTGTTTGAGGAGGGGTATGGTAACTGCACCACTAAGCACGGTGCGATCGCAAGACTGGCCATTGCCCACCAACTCCCTATTGCAAAGCACCTGGGCTTTTACCGCCTCAATGACGACATCGTTACCGGAGTCACAGCCATTCTCCAGCCCCATGGGCTCGACTTTATTCCCCAGAGCCACTGTTTTTTGGTCTATGGCGACTATCGTGTGGACCTCACCGAGGGTAATTGCAACGGTAAAAACAAGACTATCGAAGACTACGACTTTGTCGTTAAGGTACAGCCCGATCTGACGGAAAACCAGCACCATGTCATCTACTGCGACCATCTGCAGCGCTACCACAGCATTGCTCCCCAGCTAGCAACCCTAGGAAACGATAGGGTATTTGAGCTACTGATCAGTTGCGATCGCCAACTCAAATACCAGTGCTCTATCATGGCCAGCACCCTGGCCAATGCTACCGGCTAGCCGTAAATGCCGGGGTTATGTTGACTATGGCCAATGGCCCTGGTGTCACAACCGGTGTCGCCAACTGCTTTAGACATTTATTTCCGGCGTTGCTGATCCTCGGTATGAATTTATCCGGTATGGCAAACGTCCTCATGCATTAGGACGTTTGCGCGTCACATTGGCATTGTCGCCTAACGCTGTCAGGGACTATGGAATTGTCCTAACCAATTGTGACCAACGCCATAAATATCGGCGCACATCTCACAGATGAGTTCATACCCTAAATCAGCAACGGCTAATTTCCTGCCTAGAGTATGAAGGATGTAGGAGATAGAATGCATAAAGTAAAAATTAGCGGCTTTTCCACCATAATTCCATCCCTGGCTTCTACATCCCATACTCTCTTTTCCTCAACCATGACTTTTAACCACAGACCTCGCATTCTCTTTCTTTACGGGTCTTTACGTGAGCGCTCCTATAGCCGCTTTCTAGCCGAAGAAGCCGCTCGCATTATTGAAGACTTTGGCGCTGAGGTGAAATTCTTTAATCCCCGAGGCTTACCGCTTCATGGCGCGGAACCCGATACCCACCCCAAAGTTCAAGAGCTACGTGAACTCTCCCTGTGGTCCGAAGGACAAGTGTGGTCTAGCCCAGAACTACATGGCAATATCTCAGGCCTAATGAAAACCCAAATTGACTGGATTCCCCTAAACATGGGCGGCGTTCGTCCCACCCAAGGACGTACCCTAGCCGTGATGCAAGTTTCCGGTGGTTCACAGTCCTTTAACGCAGTCAACTCCATGCGCATTTTGGGTCGCTGGATGCGCATGTTTACCATTCCCAACCAGTCATCTGTCGCCAAAGCCTATCAAGAATTTCACGAAGATGGCACGATGAAAGAATCAGCCTACCGCGATCGGGTCGTGGATGTAATGGAAGAACTCTACCGCTTTACGCTGCTGCTACGAGACAAGGTAGACGAACTGACTGACCGCTATAGCGAACGCAAAGCTGCTGCTGCCAAAAAACTAGAAGAAACAGCCCAAAAAGCCTTGAGCTAACACCTACACAATTATTGGTAATCAATCGATTTGCTGCGCCCATAGCCGTTGCCGCTTAAAGCGTTCAGAGGTAACATTTGCCTGAACTATGGGCGTTAGGGGATAAATTGACTCCTCAACATACCTATGGTAGGTAATCTACTCAGCACCGGGTATGGAGCAATGTCGGCCAGCCACTACTGAAATATAATTCATCTTGTGAGCAACTAGTATCTGACGAACAATTATTTAAGAAAGCAGAAGCTATGATCCTGCCATCCAGAGGGAATACTGCGCATATATCCTTACTTCTTCAGCCTAACTTTAGAGGCTCAATAGCTGTTTCGGGGAGGTTGCTAAATTCAAGATGAGCAGGGTAGTGTCAGAGCATAAAGCTCTGCGCCA
>JBCAWO010000129.1:0-7562 GCA_038534515.1 Cyanobacteria bacterium J06554_1 | reverse complement strand
AGCCAGTCATCGACGACGTCGAACACGCCTCGATCGGCTCCAGCACGGCCCATTGCAATGGTCATCTCAAATCCTCTTAATATGGCATCAAGCCCCTATGGGTAAAGAGTTGGAAGATATATATCAACCCTTTAGGGACGTGGGGATGTCACAAGCATCCAAATCAGGATGGTCGTAATCACCATCAGATAGGATTCTGGCTTGTACTTTATGATAAATAGACTTTCGTTTTTTTACAATCCGTTATGTAAATACTCATACGGCATAAAACCCTATAAGGTCTAATCTTCGAGGATTACAGATGGTTTAACCGAGATATTTTGTTAAGCTTTATGTCACTTTTTATGAGTGTTTACCCTGGTAAGCAGGTCTTTATTGCCATGGTGGCAATTAAAAGACAATTAAATGCATCGCACTTTATAGTTTTTCTCGGATATCTTCGGTAGGTTACTAAATAAGTCATAGGAGCGGTTGACTAGACCTGCCCATCGCACAGTTGCTTAACCTCAAGTATGAACTTCGTTTCGCTCAGAATGATACGCTATATGGATGATTAGTTTCAGGTAGATGGTTTTGCCGCTATCTGGAGGGCTAGGAGATACTTTAAAGTTCAGCGCATGTACAATTCGAGCGTCATTGGCGGTAGTGTCAGTACTTCTGATAGCCGTCTGTTTGTATACGAGGTAGAAGGGCTAGGCTCAACTGACGGGTCAGCAGCACCTGTGCGTCAGAGTGGAAGCACTTTTGTAACTGTTCCCTACGGACGCATGGCTGAGGAAACTCGGCGCATTATGCGCATGGGAGGCAAAATTGTCAGCATTCGTGCAGCAAATGGCAATCATTCAACTGCTCCTGTGATTCAATCAGCACCTGCAGCAAGTAAACCCATGGCCGAAACGAAAGCTAAAGCGAAGAAACCCGGTGCTAATGTACCGATTAATATTTACAAGCCAAAGACTCCCTACTTGGGTGAATGTTTATCCAATGATGCCCTGGTTGCAGAAGGTGGCGTTGGCGATGTTCAGCACATTAAATTTGATTTGTCTGAGGGTGACCTGACCTATGTAGAAGGTCAAAGCATTGGCATTATCCCTGAAGGGACTGACGAAAATGGCAAGCCCCACAAATTGAGGCTATATTCCATCGCCTCTACTCGCCATGGTGATGATGTAGATGATAAGACTGTCTCTCTGTGCGTTCGACAGCTTACCTACAAGCATCCTGAGAGTGGAGAGACCATCAACGGTGTTTGTTCTACCTATCTTTGTAACTTAGAGCCTGGTACTAAGGTAAAAATTACTGGACCTGTGGGTAAGGAGATGCTCCTGCCTGATGACCCTGATGCCAAGGTGATCATGATGGGTACCGGTACGGGTATTGCTCCTTTCCGGGCGTATTTGTGGCGCATGTTTAAGGATAAAGAGCGCGAAGCTAATCCTGATTACAGCTTTAACGGCTTTGCCTGGCTGTTCTTTGGTGTCCCTAAGACTCCCAATATTCTATATAAGGAGGAGTTGGAAGAGATTCAGGAGAAGTATCCTGACAACTTCCGTTTGACCTATGCCATCAGCCGTGAGCAGCAGAACTCTGAAGGCGGTCGCATGTATATTCAGCACCGTATTGCTGAGCATGCTGACGAGCTATGGAGTCTAATCCAAGAAGAGAAGACCCACGTTTACATCTGTGGTTTACGCGGCATGGAAGGCGGTATTGATGAGGCACTGACGGCGGCCGCTGCTAAGACCGGTGTGAACTGGGATGAGTATCGTCGCGATATGAAGAAGGGCCACCGCTGGCACGTTGAAACTTACTAGGTTCTACGGACTTAGTTGGGTAGCAGCAAGCAAATGAACAATATGTAAAAGCCAGGTGAATCTGAAGGTTCCCTGGCTTTTACAATGGTCTGTGGTAAGTCGCGCAGGATAGCACATTGGTTTTTAAGGTTGGATTATTGGGACTGGGCACCGTGGGTACAGGCACGGCCAAAATTTTATTAGATGCGGCCCAGCGTCATCCGTTGCTACAAACCTTAGAGATTCATCGGGTGGGGGTGCGTTCTTTGGACAAACCCCGTGCGGTTGATTTGCCAGAAACATGTTTAACCAACGATCTTGAAGCGATTGTTACCGACCCCGATATCGATATTGTGGTGGAGGTCATGGGTGGGTTAGAACCGTCTCGGTCGCTAATTTTAGAAGCGATTGAAGATGGCAAGCACGTGGTGACTGCAAATAAAGCTGTAATCTCTCGCTACGGGAACGAGATTGCTGAGGCAGCGAAAAAAGCAGGGGTATATGTGCTCTATGAAGCTGCGGTTGGGGGTGGAATTCCTATCATTCAGCCGCTACAGCAGGCCCTGGGGGTTAATCGTCTTGAAACGGTGACTGGCATTATTAATGGCACCACCAATTATATTTTGACCCGCATGCAGTCAGAGGGCGGGGACTTTGAACCAATTTTGGCGGATGCGCAGGCCCTAGGCTATGCCGAAGCAGATCCAACAGCTGATGTGGACGGTCTAGATGCAGCGGATAAGATTGCGATTTTGGCGTCGATTGCCTTTGGTGGCAAAATTCGTCGCGAGGATGTCTTTACCGAGGGTATTCGTCATGTGAGCGCAGCGGATGTTGATTATGCGGAGACCTTGGGGTTTGTAATTAAGCTACTTGCGATCGCAAAACGTAATCCACCCAACAGCGACGCCAGCGACACCATCCAACTCCGGGTGCACCCCACCCTGGTGCCGTTAGATCATCCGCTAGCCAACGTCAACGGTGTGAACAACGCCGTCTTGGTTGAGGGTGCTCCCATCGGTCAGGTCATGCTTTATGGACCGGGCGCGGGAGAAGGTCCCACAGCCAGCGCCATCGTATCGGACATCATGACCATTGCCGCCACTCTCCACATGGAGTCACCGACCGAAGAAAAACTGCCTAATCCGCTGCTGAGCAATGCCTACAGCGATTACAAAACCATTAGTCCCATGGAGCAGTTGGACAGTCGCTTTTATCTGCGACTGATGGTGAAGGATCAGCCAGGGGTGATTGGTCATTTGGGAGAAATTTTTGGCAACCACAATCTGAGCCTCGAATCGATTGTGCAGATCGGTCTCCAGGACAACCTGGCGGAGCTGGTGATTGTAACCCATGAAGTTAAGGAAGGAGAGTTCCAAAAGGCTATTTCTGCTCTGAAGGAGTCAGCTGATGTGGATTCAATTGCTAGCGTTTTGCGGGTTTTGGGATAGACGTTCCATGGAACGTCTGTACGAAAATAATGGGGAGACGTTCCATGGAACGTCTGTACGATGAAAGCTAAAGGTTTGAATTCTGAGTGTGTCCCTGGAGCAGCTCTGTATCAGTGGAGATTGAACGCTCAGGCTGATGCCCAAAAAGCAGATGTCCCTTTGTATGAAGTGGACTGGTTTTTACAAGGGGTAAGCCAGCTAAATCAGTCAGATCTGAGTTTGGGGCTGTATCAGGACCAGAGTGCCGTGCCGTTGAGCCATTCGCTGGATTGGCTGACACAGCAGTGGCAGCGCCGTTTGACCGAGCGGGTACCGGTGCAATATTTAGTGGGTGAAACACCGTGGCGAGATTTGATGCTAACGGTGACACCTGATGTGCTGATACCTCGGCCTGAAACGGAACTGATAGTAGATATTGTTCAGACTTGGGTCAAACAGCAGGGGGCAATTTTCCGTCCACAGGTGTGGGCCGACTTGGGAACCGGCAGTGGGGCAATTGCGATCGCACTCGCCAACGCCTTTCCGTCGTCTCAGGTCTTGGCTGTTGACATTAGTGCAGCTGCATTAGAGGTAGCTCGTCAGAATGCGAGCCGTAACCACGGGGAAAATATCCAGTTTTACCAGGGCAGTTGGTTTAATTCTTTGACAGATTGGCAAGGTCAGCTGTCCGGTGTGATCACCAATCCGCCATACATCCCAAGTCAAGTCGTAACGGCATTAGACCCCGAGGTGGCCCATGAACCCCATCGGGCCTTAGATGGCGGTAATGATGGGCTCGATGACATTCGCCAGCTGATAGAACAGGCCCCAAAATTTCTACAGGCCGGTGGTCTGTGGATAACCGAGCATATGCAGGGACAGGCCCAGACGATTGTCGCCTTGTTGCAAGCCAGCTCACATTACGACGGTATTCAAATTCATCTAGATCTGGCTGGTATCGACCGATTCGTATCAGCCACGTTCTGTCCCAAAGCATCAGACTCAGCACCAAAATGAGCAGTAGGCCAGTTTTGATTCCATCCTGCGTAATCCTGGTAATGCATGGTTTCCCGCTAAGATAGACCCACTGCGGGCAACCGCTTTTGTAGTCTGACCTATGGTTTCTCTGGCCCGTAAAAATTTACTCAAAGACCTGCCTCGGTTTTTAGTTGCCCAGGCAGGAATTATGTTTGCCGTCAGTCTAGTCACCATCCAAACCGGAATTCTCAAGGGCTTTACCCGTTCCACCACCCTGCTCATCGACAGCTCCGCCGCTGACATTTGGGTCGCGTCAGAAAATATTGTCAACTTTGAGCTAACCGAACCATTCCCCTATGTGCAGGTACAACGAGCACAAGATATTGAAGGTGTGGCGCTGGCAGAAGCCCTTACCATCGGCTCAGGACGCTGGTATTCGGATGGTAAGCTCACAACGCTGCGGGTATTTGGCTTTGATCCCAACGGTCAGCTATTTCGACCGGGTCAGGTCTCTGACACGGCAATTGAGGCTTTGAATGCCCCCTATTCAGCCCTGATTGATCGCACCAACATGCGTTCCTTTCGCATTGATGGGGTGGGGGATATGGCCCGTATTCGCCAGCTGCCGGTCATGGTGGTTGGGTTTACCCGCGATAGTCAGTCATTGGTCTCCAGCAAGTTTGTGTTTACCTCGTTGGTCAATGCTAATGCCTATATCAGTTCTGGCTTCTCATCGGGGTTGACCTGCCAGCTAGGGGAGGGTGACATTACCTGTGTCAATGCCTTTGAGCGCGATGAAGATACGGGTAATGCCGAAGTAGTTGATCCAGAACCGCTAAATTCAGACGCGCCTGTGACCTATGTTTTGGTCAAAGCGGCACCGGGGGAAGCCTTATCAACCCTTAAACAGCGCATAGAAAACGCTTTACCAGGGACCAAGGCATTTACCAAATATGAGCTGCTCAACACGACCCAAGCCTATTGGCAAAACCGTACGGGTATTGGCTTTATCTTGGGGTTAGGGGCAATTGTCGGTGTGCTTGTGGGCATGGTGGTGGTGGCCCAGATTTTGTACACATCAGTTTCTGAAAATTTGCGAGAATTTGGCACCCTTAAGGCGATGGGTGCATCAGATTGGGACATCTACAGCGTAATTTTGGAACAGTCGCTGTGGATGGCGGTTTTGGGCTACATACCTGGGCTACTGCTGTGTTGGAGTGTGGGAACTTGGACAGCAGCAACCCAGGGAATTGTGGTGCTCATTACCCCCATCAGCGCTGCGGGGGTGTTTGGCATTACCGTAGTGATGTGCGTTGGGTCAGCTATCTTTGCGATTCAAAAGGTAACCCGTGTTGATCCAGGTATCGTGTTTAAAGCTTAGCGTTCCACAAGATATAGGCGAGATTGAGGTGTGAGTTTAATAGTTAATGGTTGCGATCGCAGCACATAATATCCAAATGTCTTTTATGTCGGGCACCACCGAAACCAAGGTGCTCAAAGGCATTGATCTGGCCATACCCCAGGGACAAATCCGTCTGATGATGGGGCCATCGGGTTCTGGCAAGACGACGCTGCTATCGATTTTGGCCGGTATCTTAACCCCGACAACCGGTCAGGTACAGCTGCTGGGGCAAGAAATTACAACGCTCTCCCGCAAAGAACTGACTGCGTTTCGCCGCGATCACATTGGTTTTATTTTCCAAAGCTTTAACCTGTTTCCTGCCCTGACCGCCCTAGAAAATATTGAGCTAGCGCTACAGCTTAAGGGCTTTAAGGGGCCAGCCAATAAGGAACAGGCATTTGACCTGCTCAAACAAGTAGGTCTGGGCGATCGGGCCAACAATCTACCCGCAGATCTCTCTGGTGGTCAAAAGCAACGGGTGGCCATTGCTCGAGCATTGGCCGGAGAACCAGAGTTAATCATGGCCGATGAGCCCACGGCAGCACTGGATTCGGCTACGGGGCATGATGTCATCGAGCTGATGCAGTACTTAGCCAAGAATAAGGGCTGCACAGTGCTAATCATTACCCACGATCCGCGCATTACCGATGCCGCCGATGAGATTACTTATCTAGAAGATGGTGTGTTGGCCAAACAATCTAGCTTAGTTAGCGGATTTCATTAGAAGGCTTTAGTTTGCTTTGCCAGTTTAAACTGGTGACTTTGATATCATTTTGGCAAAACTCTTGATGGTTCGAAGGAACAGCACACGATGACTGCAACTCTTATCCAAAGCCCTGATCGTGTGGTTTTACAAAATATCAGCTGGCAGAGTTACCAGAGTCTGATTCGTGATTTTGCTCAGGAACCAGCAATTCGGCTCACCTATGACCACGGCACCCTTGAGATTTGGATGCCGTTAGACCCTCATGAAACGTTTAAGAAGCTGATTGGTCGGTTGATTGAAGCAGCCACCGAAGAGTTGGATTTAGAAATTCGTAGTTTGGGGTCTCGGACTTGCGCTCGCGAAGATCTTGCTAGCGGTTTAGAGCCAGATCAGTGCTACTACATTCAAAATGAACCTCAAGTTCGTGGCATTGAGCAAATTGACCTAACTCAATTACCCCCACCAGATCTAGCCGTTGAGATTGATATCATCAGCAGTTCTCTAAATCGATTTTCTATCTATAAAGCCCTTGGAGTTCCAGAAATCTGGCGTTACGATAGCAAGAATCTAGAAATCTACGTTTTACAGGGTCAAGATTACGTTAATGAATACCGTAGTCGAGCTTTGTCTTTACTGTCAGCAGCAGATATTTTTCGATTTCTCACTCTTCGTCAAACCATGGGTGAAAATGCTCTGGTTAAGCAGTTCCGACAGTGGATTAGACAACACTAAAAAACTATGGATCATATCTATAAACTTGCAAGTGGCATTGATGCATGGCGAGTCTGGAGGAAAGAAAATCCAAACATAAAAGTTGATTTAAGTAATATTGATTTACCTGAAAAAGTTTCTAGAGAACAGCTTACTGTTTTATCGATGAATGTTACTCCTGTAGTATCTGCTATCTTTTCATTTATTTTTGCTGCTATCTGTTTTTTTTATAATTTCCAAGATCCTTTCGATATAAAAAATATTGATGATATTAGCTTGTTACTTTTAATTGGAGTTGCCACTACTGTGGCAGCGATATTATTTAGGTTTGTCATCTTTTCACCCATTATTATCCTTACATCTGGAACTATAATGCGAAGCCTGATGCGTACTTTCAACATAGGGAATAATAATCTTGATTTTAGTTATTTTGACTTGAGTAATATAGATTTTTCTAACTCAGATTGAGATATAGTCAAATCTGGTGTATGAGCCAGAGTTAGGCAGCCTTCTGATTGGTAGTTGTCTGAATCTTCTGCTCA
>JBCAWO010000128.1:0-7680 GCA_038534515.1 Cyanobacteria bacterium J06554_1 | reverse complement strand
GTAAAAACCTTAACCAGTGGAAATAGCCCAAGGAATTTTCCAATCGGCGCGATCAGCTTAAACCAACCCATCGTATCCCCCAGGCATGTCGTACTGGTCACAAAAATACCCCCCGGTTTAAGCATTTGATAAACCTTGGTGATAGCCTCTTCTTTATTCTCCAACAGGTGCAAAATACTCAGACCCAGTACGGCATCTAATGTGTTCTCGGGAATGTTAATGTCCTCAAGGGTCAATTGTTCAAAGGTGATGTTGTCGATGTTTTCGGCATCAGCTTTGCCCTGGGCAATCTCAATCATCTTTGATGAGATATCAATCGCGCGGATATGTTTCACATAGGGAGCATGGACAATGGCCGTTGACCCAGTTCCACAGCCAAATTCCAAGACTTCCATATCCGGTCGAAAGTACTCACGAGTGACCTGAAGTTTTTTCTGATAGGATGCCTCGTCCGCAATCGGCTGTTTTGAATAACGTTCGGCAATATTATCCCAAAATTTAGTCGGCTGGTTCATCACGATCACCGGTTAGGTTACCTGATTTAATAATTGGCGTGGCTGATTTAGGGTTGGTCTTTGGCTATGGGGTAGGCTGGCTCAAGCCCCATTGGGTTTTCCCCGGCACCGTCGTGGGCTACTGGCTCTCTAATGTGGCGGGGATGGTAATGATACAGTTTGGTGCCGTCGATATCTTTCTATCTGAGGATAAACGGAATATAGCACGGGATACCTTGATTGGCTTTGGTGGTGCCACCCTCTATACCGTCATGGTTGCCGCTCTTGTTTATTTCCATATCCTAGACGTGCCTGATTTTTTGGCAGACTTACATCCTTGAGCGATAACTCAAGTCTCCTGTGACAGTATCCAATATCGAAGCCCACTTTTTGGAGCTATGTCCTGATAAATTAGCTCAAAGCCCAGGTGCTGGTAGAGTCCAACATTCTTTTCATTATCCGTTCTGAGCCAACAAGTTGAGTAACCATGACTGTGCATATCGCTCAGCGCTGATAGTATCAGTTGCTTGCCAACTCCTTGCCCTTTAGCCCTAGGATGAATACCTACTAACCAGAGGTAAGCAAAGTCTTTAGGTGCTTTAGATAGGAGCACATGTTCACAAAAGCCATCATGGTTCTGTAAACGGCTAAAAGCCTGGAATCCGACGTTAAGGGGTGTCCAAATTAATCTACTACGAACTAATTGGAACAGGTTAAAGGGCAAGACATTTCCTGGAATCCAAGCCAGTACGCCCCTATTCTCTGACGCAATCTGTACGCTGCCATAGAGCGTAGCGCAGCGGATGACGGGGCGAAAGAGTTTGACCAAGTTTTTCTCCCGTGTGGCAGCATCGGGAAACAGATAGGACATAAAAACATCTTGTGCAAAGGCTGTGCCTAACACATTGGCAGCAGATGTCTGTTGAGAAGCTGTTAAGACATGGTCTGAGTTATTAATCATGGTTTTAAAAAAAGAGGCGTTGCTGAATGATGCCCCCATCTGCCAGGTCTTGTCCGAGTACACCGTATTCAGAGCAATGCATCCTACCCATCAGCAATAGCAAAGTAAAGTCAGGGTTTTAGTCAGTTCGCTTTTGTACAGGGTGAGAGGGGGCCGGGCAGCAGCAGACCCAGTCCCCAGCCTAAAAGGGGATAGATGGCCCAGGTGATGCTACCGCTTAGGCTAAAGTTTAGCGCCAGTAAAAAGGTGTTGACCACCGCATAGGTTCTAAGCTGCTGGCGGAATTTCTGTCGTTTTGGTTCTGGGGCGGATTGAGTCGGTAATTCCGGATGGATTTGCTCTGCCTGTCTGAGGGCATCGGGGGAGATACCAAGGTCGGTGGCCATTTCTGCGAGTTGCGATCGCGAAAATCCATCCTCTTCTCCCTGCCCCATCGCCGCTACTAAAATCTGCTGCACTTGCTCAGCGGAGTAACGCTCTGCCATGGCCAAAACCTCCTGAATGTATAAGCAACTACTCGATGTTGCCACTGTTAACTTGACAATAGCTTGCTATGTTTTCAGTGTCAACATTCAGGATTTCGCATTCAAGATTTCGCCACGATCTGTACAAGAAGATAGAAGACTTAACCGTCCGATCTTGCAGGCTTGCAGGTGATATCCTACTTGAACGTCCAAGCAATTTTTACAAAGCACCTATGACAGCGACGACCCGGATGCTTCTTTCCCATAACTGCACCCTGTCCGATGACCAGGTATCCTCCCTCAGTCGTGCCGACTTTGCCAATGTTTTTATTGCAGAGTTAGAGGCCCATGGCGATATTCAGTGCAGCCTGATCGAAAATCCCCACTGGGTGGTAGAAGTCCTCTTTGATGGTCAACAAAAATCCCCTACCGATGTTGCCAAACTCTGTGCCCAAAGCCTTGGAGCTAAACGTTTAGCCGAACCAGATAAAAAGATCGCGAGCCATACGGTTATGCTGTTAGGCGGTCTCAAAACCACTCCCGCTTCCGGTACTTCGCCCACGTCACTACAGACCGGAGAATGGGGTGTGGATGTGGTAGAGACGGTCTCTCCTGATCAGTTTTTAGCAGGGCTAAACTGGGATACGGTCACTGCCAGCAAACCCCCAGAGCAAATCTTTAAAGTTACTCATGTTGTTGAATAATCTAAAGTCGCCATGCCCAGTGACTCCAGATTATCTTTGTCCCGCAGGCTGTTGACCCTAGCTGGCCCCCAGGTAACCATCCATCATCAAGAGAGAATCCCTACAACCGAAGCGCTGGTGGTCGTGAGTAACCATCGTAGTTTGTTGGATGTGCCCCTGGTCATAAGCGCCATAGAGCGGCCCATTAGATTTGCCTGTCATCACTTTATGGGTCAGGTTCCTGGGGTTAAGCAAGTCATTAATGCCCTAGGCTGTTTTCCCCTAGATCCACCAGGGCATAGACCCCAGGCATTCTTCCAGCAGGCGATTCGGCTACTCCAGACCGGGCAGCCTGTAGGGATTTTTCCCGAGGGTGCTAATCCCATGATTCAGCCCATGTTGCCCCATCAGGTTGGCCATTTCCACAGAGGCTTTGCTCTCCTGGCCCTACAGGCTCCCGTGCAAAACCTGGCCATTTTACCTATTGCCATCGCCGCCACCCAAGAAAACACCATGCCAGTGGCCCCGTTTAAACTGTTCCACTGGCTAGCCCCATCCGAACCCCTGTTTAACCGCCCTGGCTGGCATCCTGCCGTTTACTATCGCCAGGTTCACCTGATCATCGGACATCCCCTATGGATTACCAACAGCCAGCGAGAGCAGTATCAGGGTAAGCAATCAGGAGCTATCGCCAGCACACTAACCCAGACCTGTCACACTAAAATCTTTGAACTATTACAGGAAGGTATTATTTAGTAAGCCATTACCCAACAACAGTTAAGCCTGTCGTATCACTCGGCAGGGATTACCCACCGCCACGCTGTTGTCTGGAATACTTTTAGTAACAACGCTGCCTGCGCCAATACTGCTATTGTCGCCAATGGTAGCTCCCGGGCAAACAATCGTCCCACCACCAAGCCACACATTGTTCCCGATGGTAATGGGAGCCGCCATTTCCACTCCGGTCATGCGGGTTGTCGGGTCAGTGGGGTGATAGGCCGTATAAATCTGTACATTGGGGGCAATCAGCACATTGTCGCCAATGGTGACCCAGTTGCAGTCAAGAATGGTGCAGTTAACGTTGATGTACAGATTTTTGCCAGCCCGAATGTGGCTGCCATAGTCACAGTAAAACGGCGGATTAATGTCAAACCCGTCGCCAATCTTATCAAACAGCGTTCGAAGAATGTCTTGCCGCTGGGCCAAATTGTCTGGTACAACCATGTTCAGCGCCTGTAAGTGTCGCTGGGTTACCTGCCGCATGGCCACCAGCTCCGGATCGGTCGACAAGTAGGGCTCATTTGCCAACATTTTTTCCCGTTCTGTTTTATCCATAGTCAAATGCCAAGGACTAGTATTAGCCCACCGTAAGATGTTTTACACGCGGGACAGCGCCCAATTGCCCTCGGGCAAAAAGATCGCTCCATCGGGTAGCTGTCCCATCACATAGACCCAAGCTTCACCCAACGGCTGACCCGCTAGGTCAAAAACTGTTGCCCGCTGGCGCATATACTCTTCTTCAAAATCATCATCTCCGTGCAGAGTCTCATATCCATCGGGGGTGTACCCTTCCAAATAATCCAGTCCTGCCATGGCTGTTTCATCTAAGGTAAACAGATAACCTTTCACCCAGCCTTCTCCTGTGGTCATGGCTGGATAGCCCAGTGTTGGTAAGTCGTAGAGGAGTCCTCGCACCTGCGCAGGCTGCAAGTTTTTTAAGTAAGGCGCACAAAACTGCTGATGGTAGGTGCCCCCAGGTTTAAGCGTGCCATAAACAAAAACATCAATAGTGCCCATTAGAAAATATTGTTATTAATATTGGCGTTAACAGCTCCAAAGCAACGGATAATTTCTAGGGTAGCAAATGAGCCAGATCCGCGACACCAAGCTAAAGAGTACCCATTACGGTTATCTGGTTCTTGCTTAAATCCATCATGGCAAGGAGGAGGGTTTGATAAAAATAGTCAGTAGATTAGGCCCTAATAAAAACTGATGTTTAGAGCATTCAAATCCTGCCTGCATCCCCATTTGCTGCCGCATTGTCTTGCTGTAAAGCCTGATTCCATTTGGAGAGACAGGCAGATGCCATATGCCTGCTGCTGCAGCCGGATCTACCAGGTAGAACCTACCATCTGGTCGCAGTACTCGATAAACTTCGGCAAAAACTTGTTCCGGCTCAGAATAATGTAAAAAGCTTAATGTGTTGAAAACCGCATCAAATTGTTCATCTGCAAAGCGCAGGGGGGCAACATCACCTTGGACAAAAATTAGACGGGGCCGATGGCGATTAGACTGACGAGCCTGGCGCAACATCTCAGGTGAAAAGTCCAGACCAGTCCCTTGTAGGTCAGTGTATTTAGCCGCCAGACGGTTTAGTAAACGTCCCGTGCCACAGCCAATGTCTAGAACATGGCAGCGTTTGGGGAGTTCCACATAGTCCAGCAGTCGTTTGTGGGTAGCTTGGTAAAAGACTGACGGGAATATACAGTCATAGAGCGGTGCCCAACGATCAAATAGCTGTTGTTTTTTATTGGATGCAGCCATCAGTCCCCCCGATTACTTTAATGACTTCTCAAAAATCGCCGACTCTAGGTGAAGATAATTCGATAACCAATAAACACAGACATAAAACGGCCCCGTATCTAGTAGCGCTGCCACCAGTTTAAACCCATAGCCATAGCCAATAAACAAGAACAGCTGGGGCCACAGCTCTCGCGCTGGGTCAATTGGCAAAACACCCGCAAAAAAGTGAGTAATTAGGATCACCGCCGAGGTATCCACCAGCTGGCTCACCAGCGTTGACCCATTGTTCCGTAGCCAGAGATATTTGCCCTGGGTTAACTCTTTCCAAAAGTGAAATAGCTGTACATCTACAAACTGAGCCGTTAGGTAGGCGATCATGGACGCTGTGACTGTTCCAAATGTCAGATTGCGAATTTCAAAGAAAACAGGAACCCGACCCGCCGCATCTTTTACCAGCTCTCCCGTACTCGGATCAAGGGCCTCAAACCCAGGCAAAACGCCCCCTAACCACACAATAAAAACCACCCATAGGTTAAGCAACAGCCCCACCCAAACCACCTGATTTGCCCGCCTGCGTCCATACAGTTCAGAGATTAAGTCAGTGCATAGAAACGTTAGGGGATATGGCAGTGCTCCAACCGCCACCGTTACGGCAAAATCGTTCCATGTAAAAACGTTAATAAACCGACTAATCCCGAGAATGTTCAACATCCCCAGGGTGCCGAGAAATAGACCAGAGAGAATTAAAAATACTAAATCACGGCGTTCCTGAATATGCTCAGGCACTGCACTGGTAACAGCTTTAAATGTTGAGTCTTTGATACTAGCTGACATATATGGTGTGAAAAGATGTCATGAGAAAAGAGATTAGGACTTCAGCGATACGGAGAGAGGAGATGCTATGGGGCAGTCTACGGCATCGACCTCCTCCATAAGTCTAATCAGTCCCGCCCCACGTCCAACGGGGGTTCCCCTCGCGCATACCCTGATAAAGAATCACAGCGGTAAATCCATTGGTATCGCTCACCCCAGTCATATCCAAGATGGCTTTTGCCTGGCCATCGCTCAGCTGCACTCGAATATAGGAGTGGCCCCGAAAATCTTCGCCATCCAAGCTGACGATCCCGGCGGTAGCCTCACAGTTTGCATAGTCTGGCTGTAGGGTGCCAACCCAGGTAACGCTGAAATCATCCACCTGGGAAATACTGATGTCAGTGGCAATCTCCCTCAGCTGGATCATCCCGTCGGTGGCATATCCACCTTGGGTGTAGGGCTGGGGTGTTTCATAGGCCACCACATTTTCAGGACAGTTTCCCAGTGAGTCATTGCTTGGCAACACGCTGAGGTCAGCTTTCCTTGCCCATGCGGCTGTCCCCAGATTGCTCAGAAGGCCCAGGGGTAAAGCCCACAGTAATGCTTTGTTCACGTTCATCGATAACCCACACCTTTAGTCAGCAACCCCTTTTATATAGCTGAAAATAAGCCTTGGAGTCCCAGACTTAAGATGCGTGTCATTTTTATTACGGCATGTTTAATCGTGATTTAAGGCTAGCGGGAGCAATATAAACAACAGTTTTACCACTATCAGCTTTGGCGTTTATTAATAAGCCCCGATCCACAAGACCATTTAAATGGTTTCTTGCCGTATTGACAGCTATGCCAAAATCAGAGGCGACTTGCCCTGTTGTAAACTCTTTGCCAGGTGTTCTAAGAGCTTCTTTGAGAATTTCCAGCTGTCCTCGTTTTAATTTTTTGGCAATTGAACTTTGCTCTATCCAGGTCATAAATTCATAGAAATCTCGTTTTTTGTGATCAATGTAGGTATGCAGAGATTGAACAGATTTTTCGATGACCTCTACTTGATTATATAAAAAATACGTTAGATCAAAATCATCCGTTTCACTGTAGATAAAGGCTTTATCGTAGGCACCTCGCTTTTCTTTGATCAATTTACTAATGGAAATGTATTCAAACAGCCAATAGCCCGACCTGAGCATACTCCAATAGAACAATGCTCTGGCAGTTCTGCCATTGCCATCACCAAATGGATGAATGTAACCAAGCATAAAGTGTAGAACGATGGCCTTGATAATAGGGTGGATAAAATTATTTGAATTGCTTTTGTCATGATTCGAATTGGCGAAATCACACAGTTTTTGTAGTCGAGGGAGAAGCGTTTCCCAATTAGGCGGATGAAAAGCCTGCTCTCCGTAGAAATCGGCTATAACAACATTATTGTCTTTTCTGATTGCTCCCGATGCAGCCTGATTCTCAATGGCTTTGTAGGTAGCAATTTCGTGGAGCTCTAATATAAAGCTAATGGACAGATCCACATCCCTATTTTCGAGGACTTTTTGCATCAGGCGATAGTTGTTAACTATCATCTGCTGCGACTTGTCTTGGGGGGGCAGATGTTTGGTTAACATCTCTTTTGCCACTTTACGTGTTGTAGATGCCCCTTCTAATTGGGATGATGTGTGAAGTGGACCCAATTCTTTGGACAACTTTGTAGGGCACTTAAGCTCTGAAAATCCTACACAAGTTTTCTTGTCTTT
>JBCAWO010000127.1:0-7875 GCA_038534515.1 Cyanobacteria bacterium J06554_1 | reverse complement strand
GTGCCGAAGAAGCCTGCATTGGGCGTATAGAGAATCTGATTGTTATCAATCGAGGTACTGCCGTTGGCTCCTGCACTCACTGAGTCAATGGTTAGTCCATCATTCTCAGGGTCGGTGTCATTAGCCAGCACCTGGATTTGTACCGCTGTATTTTCATCTGTGGTGACCGCATCATCATTGGCCACCGGAGCCTGATTAACCACAGGTGGAGTCTCTTCGGCGACCGTGACCGTAACAGTCGCCGTACTTGTACCGCCGTTGCCGTCACTGATGTCATAGGTGAATGAGTCAGTGCCGAAGAAGCCTGCATTGGGCGTATAAAGAATCTGATTGTTATCAATCGAGGTACTGCCGTTGGCTCCTGCGCTAGCTGAGACAACGGTTAGTGCATCACCCTCAGTATCAGTGTCATTAGCCAGCACCTGGATTTGCACCGCCGTATTTTCATCTGTGGTGACCGCATCATCATTGGCCACTGCTACATCGTTGATACTCGTTACCGTGACACTGACTGTGGCACTATCTGTGCCGCCATTGCCATCGGAGACAGTGTAGCTAAAACTGTCGGTGCCATTGAAGTCCGCTGCGGGCGTATAAAGCACCTGGTTACCGACAATGGATGTGGTGCCATTATTACCGGGGAGTACTGAAACCAGACTCAGACTATCGTTGTCTGCATCGGTGTCATTTGACAATACATCCAGCGTGATCTGAGCGTCTTCTTCAACAATCCCATTGTCGTCTATCGCTACTGGCAGCGCATTTGTGGGAGTTGGTGTAGGCGGAATTGTGATGGAGGCACCTGCCCGGTAGTTCTGCTCAACTTCATCGGCATCAAAAGCCTGGTTATAAATCGCCACCAGGTCATAACTGCCAAGCCAGTGTCGGGTGCTGTCGAGCTCATTGGCTAACGCAAACTGGTACCCAGCATTCCAATTGAAGAGGTCTCCACCAATGGTGTCGGAGCCCACTAGCTGGTTGTTAACAAAAAGGCTGGCCAGACCGTTGGCATCACGGGAGTAGACAACGTGGTTGAACTCTGTCGTTACCTCTGCGCCAGTGGAGGTAACGGTTTTGCCAACACCATTGTTGCCAGTCGTACTGGTACGTAAGCGGACCTGGTAGTCGTCGCCCTGCTGACCCAGGGTAAAGTTGCGGTTGCCGCTATCAGCAGATAGGGTGGCAATCCTTGCAGGGCCGCGTTGGTTGAGGCTATTGGATTTGATCCAGGCTTCAATGGTAATCTCTTGGGTCTCTTTTATCCCATCGCTCAGCTTGGTGGCAGCTGCATTAGACGCAATCAGGCTGTGAGAATAGACATTTAGCACCCCATCTCCCCAGTTGACCTGGGAATTACACGTCTGACAGCTGCCGCAGGAACAGGTGACTTGGGACCCATTCCCCCCGGTGACGCCGGTGGTCGTATCGATTTCTAGATTGAGAGGATCACCGACACCCGAAACATCGAAGACGGTATTGCCGCTCCCCTCATCAAAGGTATACAGGCTCAGGAGTCCGTCTTCAACGCGAATGGCTGGTTCATTGATGGTGACATTGACAATAGCGGTATCCGTGCCGCCATTGCCGTCACTAATTTCATAGGTAAAGGAATCGGTACCTAAAAAGTCAGCATTGGGGGTGTAAACAATCTGATTGTCGCTAATTGATGCAGTCCCATGAGTAGCTGTCCCGACCGATATAATTTCCAGGGTATCCCCATCGATATCGGTGTCATTAGCCAGTACCGGCACTTGAACCGCTGTATTTTGCTCTCCGGTGACCGTATCATTCTCAGCCACTGGTCCATCGTTAACATCGGTTACCGTGATATTGACTGTGGCCGTGGCTGAGCCGCCATTGCCATCGGTTACGGTGTAGTTAAAGCTGTCGGTTCCATTAAAGTTGGCATTAGGTGTGTAAACTACCTGGTTGTTGACAATAGTAGTCGTACCCTCGCTACTAGAGGTTACAGAATCAAGGATCAGGCTATCGTTGTCGATATCGGTGTCGTTAGACAACACATCCAGGGTGATTTGCGAGTCTTCTTCAACGACTCCGCTGTCATCTGTAGCTACAGGCAAATTCCCGCTGATAACCGTTACATTAACGGTTGCCGTATCTGTGCTGCCATTGCCGTTGTTGATTTCGTAAGTAAATGAATCGGTGCCTACAAAACCGGCATCAGGGGTGTAGGTAATAAAATCATCGCTGCTAGTTGGTGTACCGTTATTATTGACCGCAACACTGCCGTTGTTAGAATCGTTGGCAGACAACGTAAATGAAGTTTCTGAGGCAGTGCTATCATTGGCCAAAACCTGGATATCGATGGCCGTACCTAGGGATGTGGTAACAGAATCATCAGTTGCCACAAATTGACTCTCTGCTTCCACAATTTGGAATACCTGATTCGGATTAACATTATTGAGTACTTGCTCAATGCCGCTAGGCCACTTGATTCGAATTTCGCTAATTGTGCTGTTGTCGCCCAAACCAAAATGAAGCCTTGTGTCATTTTGTACCCTGTGGTGCTGTCCGTTTGTTTGTTGCCTCATTTGGGTAACACCGCCGGCTGTCACATAAACCGTTGCTCCAATGCCGTCACGATTGGATACGGTGCCCTCTAGATCAATCAAGATCCAGTTATTTCCGTTACCTGTATTTTCTAACAGTCGATACGTAGGGTCGTTCTGAGACGTCGTTTCTAGCAGGTCTAGAAAGCCATCGTTGTTGTAATCTGCAACCGACACAGAACGTAGCTCGAGTCGCGGGACGCTCTGTAGTGGCTTCGTCGCAGAGAAAGCACGGGCAACAAACGTACCATCTCCCTGGTTTTCAAAAATATAATCAGTTCCACCGGTACGATCAAGGACAACCATGTCTTGATCCATGTCATTGTCAAGATCGGCGGCAACAACGCCGCCTCCATCAGTGGTTTGATATGAAACAGACCGTACCCCAGATTCAACAGACTTATCTTCCCAAACCCTGGAAGAATTTGGACCTGTTTGGGCACTCAGAACCAATTGATGCCCATTTCCACCGGAGGTAGGAAGAAATAAATCGGGAATTAAATCTCCATTAAAGTCAGCGATGGCTAGATCGATCAGTCCCCTATCGTTTTGTAGGTCAACGCCGCTAAATACAGAGTCTGTGATGTTGACGAACTTGCCAGAACTGACATCATAGAGGGCATTTGGCTGCTTCTGGAAAACGTCTAGACGCCCATCGCCGGTAAAATCTGCAAGTGCTACATATTCAAGTCCGTAGCTTCGATTATATTCAAAGTCAACGGCAGCACCGACATCTGAAAACGTGCCATCGGGGTTTTGCTGGAAAACTGTTGCTGGCAGCTCGGGATTTTTTGACCCATCCGTAAGTGCCCCGTGAATGAAATCTAGCAATCCGTCATTATTAAAGTCAAATACAACGGCATCACGGGAGCGACCTTGAGCATAGGATACTCCAAGCTCATCTGCTTTATTGACAAGGACACCACCCTCGTTGATAAACAGCTTGTTTTTACTGGGTTCATTAGTGGCAATCAGCCCCACTAGCTGAATGAGGTCTTGGTCACCATCGTTATCAATGTCAGCCCACACAGCGCCATGGCGATCGCCTCTAGCGAACGACCCGGTGGAATCAGGCTGCATAATTTGCTGTAGCTGGTCGCTAAAGGTCCCATCCTGATTGTTTACAAACAGCGAAGGAGGGGGATCGTTAATATCTCCAAAGTGACCGTTTAACCACAGATCAAGATATCCGTCGCCATTGACGTCGCCCCACGTAAGGCTATAGCTAGGGCTCTTGTCAACAAAACCATCACCATCCGTATCTTCCCAAGCTGCCCAGACACCTTGATCACTTTCTTTTCTGAGTTTAGGAAAACTTGATTCGGAAACATCTTGAAACTGGTCTTGTAGCATGGTTAAGCTCTCTTTATATATTAATCTAGCAATGAAAAAATAATGAATTTTATGATGCAGCCTAGACAATAGACGGATGTTGAGAATCTTGTTTAGCTCTTCCTAGCTTTTGGTAAAGCAATCTGGGGAGCTTGCAGAGGTTCTTACGTTTCTAAACGTGAGTTCTGTCCCCAGTCTGTGGAGTGTGATCAAACCGGTTTGAGATAATTTCATCTGAAAGATGCTGTCATTTAGCAGGTCAATCGATTGATTAACCTGCTAAATCAGCACCGGCATCAACTCTCTTGCCTAACTCACTACGAAAAGCTACAGGCAGTGAATCCACCTGAAAAGGATTTATTATTGGTTTCCCTTTGCACCCGAATCACTAGAGATTTGGCGTTGTTGTTCCCCGGTGTGAATTTATCTGGTAAATATCGATGTATCTCACAGATCGGTTCATATTCTAAATCAGCAACGTCAAAGATTCCGTTTAAGCTAAAAGCTTTTGTCGGAAAGATGATGCTAAGGCTGTAAGTAACCGAGCACCTATTTAGGCTTGACTAAATAGATTAATCGCTGTGCTACTTCCAGCCCCGTCAAGAACTAATAGCTACATTATGGAAACAAGTACCCTGATTTTTTATACTCTGTTTCCATATCTAACTATTAGAGATAGACATACCACACAGCTTTAAAGGCTCTCTAATTACTATCGAGGCAGATTCTCTACAGGTAAAGTCAATAACTAAAGACTTTAGGTCAAATTCATAATAATAAAGCCAGGAAAATACGAACAAATCTGATTGAATCTTGATGTACTTCCATCATTAGCTCATGAAACATTAAAAGAGTGTCGCCGCTGCTTCTTGAGATAATTTCATCTGTAAGATGTTGGCCTATCTAATCACTCGGTTCATCCTCTAAATTAGTCACAGTAAAGGTAGGAGGACACTAATGCATGCTGTCCATTTGCTGATAAGTGTTAGCCCTCCCTAAATGCCGACCAAGATTGCAATAGCTGTTTAGTATTGGCTGTTAAGTTCAAAATCTTCAAACGCAGTGGAGAGACCCAAACTATTAATGCGATTTTTATACTGGTCATACAACTTTGCTGCCAATGACAAAGCATAAATAAAATATCCTGGACAGTTCACCTGAAAGAGTGGTCGTGGTTTTGATAGGAGCTATCAGAACTTGTCTGTTTGTTGATTGTTGTCTATTCTGGCGCAATCCCACGCAGAAACACATCGATTAGCTGAGTGGCCATGTGCTCGCGGCTGTTGGAATTTTGTTCTAAATAGATGTCAGGAATGGCATGGAGACCCTCCACCGCCGATAGAATTGCGCCAGCAACATTTCCTAGATCTTCATGTTTGACCTCGCCCCGTATCTGGGCTTCCACTAACACATTGGCAATCGGCAGCATCAACGTTTCAAAAGCCAGATTATCTAGCTGCTGAGCGGCGCTGCTGTCGATGGCGGGCAGGTCGGATTGGGAGAGTCGGATCATATCTAGTGGAGGCTGGGATAACAGCCAGTGTGCGATCGCAATCAGCTGCGATCGCACATCCTTTTCTGCGTGGGTTAGTGCGGTCTCAATCCCAGACTGATGCTGCTGCAGGTGCCGCGTCATCACCTCCAGAAATAGGGCCGATTTCCCCCCTGGAATGTGGTGATAGATCGAAGCGTGATGAATGCCCGTTGCCTTAGCAATGTCCTTTACCGTCACAGCTTCATAGCCCCGCTGAACAAATAGCGCTTCAGCAGCTTTAAGCAGGCGATTGCGAGCCTCGGAGTTAGCTTGAGCTTTTCCCAAAAAACAGCGAATCCGTAAAAGGTTAACTAGATGTATTGCGTACTCTTGTATCACAGCTTACACCTAAGTCCTGTGAAACGGTTGCTTAGGAGCGAGGATTTTATAACGCCCAAGACTGTGATGGCGCATGGGTTGTTTTAGCTACTTTTAAGTCAATGACGCAGCAGTTTATTTGATCCTCGATACTTAGCCAGCGAGGATCACAGCCCAAAACCCAGTTTTTGCCTCCCAGCAGGCGCATTGAGCGTCGTTTTGGTGCCCAATATCCAGACGAAAGCAAACAAAAAACATAGACATTATTCACCAACCAACAAGTTTGTTGATATATTAATTGAGAGCCCCCGTTATCTATCAGCAGCAGTTTAGGGGGAGCCTTTGGCGCAGCTATGTGCAGGCCGCAACCGGCTCCTTGCTTGTTTCGGTTTTGTGCGGTGCTTTATTCCAAGGGGGAATCGGCTCCCCATACTACCTACGAGCTTTTAAGGCATGTAGAGTCACGTGCTTGATCCAAATAGCCAATTAATAACCAGTTAGGAGAATAGTTATGGCTACGATTGCCGGCATTGTTGCCCAAAGCGGCAACGGGTTCGATGATAATGCTCAAGACTTTGACATTCTATTTAGTGCTGTCCAGACGGCAGGATTAGTGGAGGCTTTGGACGATTCGGCGGCGGACCTGACCGTGTTTGCGCCCACCGATGCGGCATTTGTTGCCCTTGCTCAAGACTTAGGCTTTCGGGGGATTGACGAAGCTGGGGCTTTTGATGCGATCGCAGGTGCGCTGACAGAACTCGGTGGTGGTGATCCGATTCCCCTATTGGCAGACATCCTGCTCTATCACGTCTCCCCAGAGGCCAAATCTCAGACACAGATTCAGGCTGAAGGGACCCTATCTACCTTGCTAACAGATGCGACCTTTACCCTTGAGGGCAACGAGCTGATTGATAATGAGCCCGATTTGCTGAATCCCAGCTTACTTGAGGAGGTCGCAGATGTCGAAGCCGCCAACGGCATCGTTCAAGGTATCGATCGCGTCCTGATTCCGCTAGATATTCCCGGTAACAGCTCCCGCATCATTACGGGGAGTTCTGGTCAAGATTTTCTCTTTGGCTTTCTGCGCGATACGCTGTTCTTTGCAGATGAAGGCGATGATTTTGTCATTGGTGGATTTGGTGATGATCAGCTCAACGGCAACGAGGGAGATGACGTTCTTTTTGGCAGCGGCGGTAGCGATATCCTGCGGGGTGACGAGGGTAACGATCGCCTGCAGGGAAGTTCAGGTGACGATTTGCTGATAGGCGGTGCCGGTCACGATATCCTACGAGGAGGCAGGGGTGATGACCTCATCGATGGTGGTGCCGGAGAAGACACACTATATCTCAGCGGCGGCAACGATATCGCAGTGCTGCGTCTGAGCAGTGGACCGGATACCGTTTTTGATTTTCATCCTGGAGAAGATCGCTTTGCCCTTGCCGATGGCTTGAGCTTTGCGAGCCTCGGTTTTCAAGCTAGCCAGGGCTTCACCACCATCACAGCAGGCGAGGAAGCAATTGCCATCGTGATGGATACGGCCCCGGCCTCCCTCAGCCTAGAAGCCAACTTCATAATCGTCTGATCGGCCAGAGCCCACCGAAGCTGTAGCCCCAAAGGTCAATCTTGCCCCTATCTGCTCATTCTGAGACCTTTGGGGCCTCTATTCATGTAGCTTTTGACCGTCAGTAAAGTAGTTCGCGATTGAACAAACACGTAATTTAGGCACTAGCTTTGGGTTGATTATTCGCTAGCAGGAAGTGGAGCCGCAGGTGCTGGCTGAGGAGCCGGTTGAGGCCTTGGCTGAGGAGCCGGTTGGGGCCTTGGCTGGGGAGCCGCCGGTTGGGGCCTGGGTTGCGGGGCTGGCTGGGGCCTAGGCTGAGGGGCTGGCTGGGGAGTCGGTTCAGGTCTCGGCTGAGGACTCGGTTCAGGTCTGGGTTGTGGAGCTGTTTGGTCTGGCGCAGCACTTGGTCGTGAGGGGACCGGCTGGGGTGTGGCCGGAGAACCCGCTTCGGCGGGAGCTGGACTGCTCTCAGCAGGAGCGGGGCTAGGTGAACTATCCGATGCTGGTCGCGGTTGCTGTTCAGTTGAGGAGTCGCCAGCAGATTCAGCATCCTGGCTATC
>JBCAWO010000126.1:0-8055 GCA_038534515.1 Cyanobacteria bacterium J06554_1 | reverse complement strand
CTTGCGAGATCGCTGTCTGCATCGCAATACGCGATTGTCTGGGGGGAGGGTTCAGCAAGGGCTGCTGACCTGCCCGTACCACGGCTGGCAGTACGACAAAACAGGACGGGTGGTCACTGTCCCGGCTGAGGGAGAAGGATTTACAGCCTCTCCCGGTCAATGTGCCAAAGCTTATGACACCTGTGAACAGGATGGCTATGTGTATGTGCGGTTGCGCGGTGTCTTTGACACTGAGCCCTTTGCCATGCCCCATTACCAGGAACCCGGTTGGGAAACGGTGCGGGTGATTAATCGGTTTGCCAATGGCGTTACTAACTGTGCTGAAAACTTTATTGATATTCCCCACACTGTTTCGGTGCACCCTGGCATTTTTCGCTCCGCTCGACAGCAGTCGCTGGCGATGACGGTAGAACGCCACCAGGGCAGTGTGACCGCCACCTATCGCCATGAAACCAATAATTTAGGCTGGTCCCGCTGGTTTTTAAACCCTGAGGGGCATGAAATTTATCACCGGGATGCCTTTCATATGCCCAATGTAACCAGCGTGGAATATACCATGGGTCCCCATCGCCGCTGCTTTATCACCAGCCAATCGATTCCGGAAAGCGAGAATTCTACCCTGGTGTATACCGATGTCACCTTTAACTACGGTATTTGGAGCCGACTGGCAAAACCCTTTGTACGCTGGACCGCGCAGCGGATTATTGACCAGGATATTGTGGCGTTGGCGGTGCAGGGGGATGCGATCGCAAAATATGGCACCCACTTTCACCACACGCCAGCCGACACCATCCATAATTTTGTGGAATCTATTCGAGATGCGATCGCAGCGGGCAAAGACCCCCGCACCCTGCCCCACAAGTCCGCTGACGTCACCTTTTGGGTATAGGCCATGATTGTTTTTGGTACCTTTGTTCTGTTAGTGGGTCTCACCGCCTGGCACAGCTGGCCAGCTCTCAGCCAGAAATCCCTGGCGGATTGGATTCTAGACAGTGCTGGTCTGTGGGTGCAGGGCCTCCTGATTCCGCTATTACAGCTCACCCTACTGCAGACGTTGTATCAGCAACTTTTTCCTGTCTGGCATCGCAGTCTGGTGCTACCCTCCGCGCTTGCCCTTATCCTTAGCTTTGTGGCGGTGGACTATCTCTACTATTGGAACCATCGATTTCTCCATAGCCGCTGGGGCTGGTTTGCCCACCAGGTCCACCACACGGTTACCACCATGGATGTATTGGGCACATCGAGGAATACGGTGTGGAGTAGTTTTTTAATTGTGTATCTGTGGGTGCATGGGCTGTTTATCTATTTGTTAGCTGACCCCACGGCCTATGTCCTAGGCGTTAGCCTCACCGCCGCGCTTGACCTGTGGCGACACAGCCGGTTTAGTCCGACGGGCCAGTGGTACCACTGGCTATCGGGGTGGTTGATCCTCCCCCAGGACCATGGATGGCACCATCACAGCGCGGCCTGCAACTATGGCGCAAATCTAAAGCTGTGGGATCGGCTTCACAATACGCTGCATTCAACAAATCAGTGGCCCTCTAGCCTGGGGCAGGCCAGCCGTTTATCCCTGTGGCGTCAGCTGATATTCCCCAATTAACTCCGTTACACTGGATTGCCGTTACTGAGTTTGACGCTAATGCCATCCATCGAGTCCAATGAGCGCCTGATGCTTATTATTATCTGCGCTATTCCCTTTGCCGCGTTGCTCTACTGTGGTTTGGTCTTTGCCACCGTTTTAACGGTTCCCGCCGCCAAAACATATCCCCTGATTTTTGGGGGTGTCTTTGCCCTGATTCCTCTTGTTACAGGGGCGGCTATCTGGGTGGGTCCCCGTCGCCGGTCTAGCCATGACTCCATTAAGTAAACTGCTATCTTTTTTTCCTGGCGTTACCCTGGGTATGGCGTCCATGTCGTTGCTTTACGGCATATGGGTTCGCTGTCCTCTGGGGGTGTTGTTGGGTCTATTTTTTCTTTATGGGCTGCCCGTACTGGCCTATCGCCTTCACGCTCAGCTGTACCCCGTGAAAAATGGCATCAGCTATCTCCAAGGAGATGATTATTCCCCTTGGTGGGGGAGCCATCAGTTTCAAGTGATCTATGTGGCGTTCCCTGCGCTGGAAGCCTGGCTCAGGTTAGTGCCTGGATTGTTCTCGGCCTGGCTAAGACTGTGGGGGGCACAGGTTGGAAAACACGTGTACTGGACACCGGGATTAGAAATTGCCGATCGGGGGCTGTTATCCATTGGCGACGGCGTAGTGTTTGGTCATCGGGTAGGGCTATACAGCCACGTCATTAAGCCCCGCCGCAACAATCTGATGTTGTATGTAAAACCAATTACCATCGGTGACGGTAGTTTTATCGGTGCTGGGTCTGACATTGGGCCGGGGGCAACAGTGACAGCCGGTAGCTACCTGCCTGCGCGCAGTGAACTCTACCCCAATGGCACCGTTGATGGTTCTGCGGATAAGGCTCCCCCGGATGATGGCTCCCCGGAGGCTAACCATGCGCTGGCTGATTAAAGGGTTGGGACTCGTGCTAGCCCCCACGGCCAAACGATTTTGTCGTGCATTGTCCCAGCCGCAGGCAGCACAGCGCACCTTACAAAAACAACTAGTTAAGCAAGTTAGTCAGAGTGACTATGGCCGGTCTTTAGGGATTAAGTCTATTGACGACTGGCATCAGCTCCCAATAGTCACCTATGACGATCTGCGCCCTTGGATTGACCAAGGGCATTCCCTGACCTCCGACTCTGTTCTCTTCTATGAGCCCACATCTGGCAGCAGTGGTCCTGCGAAGCACATTCCCTACACCCGCGCGCTACGGCAGTCGTTTAATACGTTGTTTTGTATCTGGGCCCACGACCTGATTAGCAACGGTCCCAAGTTTGAAACGGGCAGAGTATATATGTGTATTTCCCCTAAGCTTTTGGCCCCTGGTGAAACGCCAGCCGGATTGCAAGACGACTCCGATTATTTGGACCGATGGCTACGCTGGGTGCTCAAGCCGTTTCTTGTCTCCCTGCCCGATGCCCACAAACCCCAGTTACCTGAGGTATTTCAGGCCAATCTCTGTAAAACTCTACTGCTCGAAGAGACTCTAGAGAGTATCTCCATTTGGAGTCCTAGCTTTCTGACTGTACAGCTCAACTATATTCAGACCCATCGGCAAGCATTGAAAACACAGCTGTCGCTCTCGCCTGAAAGGTCTCGGGTGCTAGATAGTGAATCGATTGATTGGGAAGCCCTGTGGCCTAATCTAAAACTAATCTCTTGCTGGGACAGTGCGATCGCAGCCGACCAGGCAGACGGTTTAAGGACCCACTTCCCCAACACCCTGATCCAAGGCAAAGGGCTGCTGGCAACCGAAGCGCCGATGACCGTGCCCCTGATCGCGGCAAAGGGCTGTGTCCCCATGCTCACAGACGTATTTTTTGAATTTGAAGATGCTGCCGGTCAGATTTATTTGCTCCATGAGCTAGAGCGGGGACAAACCTATGGCGTAATCATTTCGCAAAAGGGCGGGTTATACCGCTATCGCATGTGCGATCGCATCCAAGTTACCCACTACTACCGGGCCACGCCCTGCCTCCGCTTTCTGGGGCGCAGCAATTCTACCAGCGATATGGTGGGCGAAAAACTCACCCCGGACTTTGTGAGCCAGGTCCTAGAACATTTGGGCCTGCCCACCCCTGCTTTCAAATGCCTGGTTCCCAGCCTGTCTCCTGATCCCCACTACCGCCTGCTCATTGACCAGAGCGACCCTGCAGAACACCTGGGCACAACCCTGGACCAGCTGCTCTGTCAAAGTTTTCACTATCGCCAAGCGCGTCTACTGGGGCAGCTTCAGCCAGCTAAAATCGATGCGTCACCGCACATGCGCCAGCGCCTAATGCAATACCACTATGACCGGGGCAAACGTCTCGGCGATGTGAAATATCCCTGTTTATTAACTGTGCCCATTGATATTTAGCGACTAATCGCTAGCGGCTGTGGTCAGCCCTCATCCGCAATCTTGGCTGATAGTGTCCGGTCTTGCAGGGCAGCCACAGGGGATTGCCCCTACGGGATTGCCTCGGTTTAATCGGGTTTAACGAATTCGGATTTGGTATCACCCAGGCAAACTTGACCCGGTCTTTAGCCCAGATGGTTTACGCCACCACCAAGCAGCGCTAGCATGATACAAAACTCAATAAAATCGAAAATTTACTTAACAAGGGCGATTTTGGTGGCTTAAAGATTGCCTTAACCACTCAAAGGTCATCTACGGCAAAATGCAGGTGAGCACGACACTGCAATGTGACCATTACTAGCAAACTCGTGAGTCATGATCAGACACCTGGGCGTACTAACCGCAATGCTAACGGGACTTTGGGTAGCTCCTGCTGCCTTGAGTCAGTCTCTGCCGTCTGTAGATACCTCTGAAGCTACGCAACCGCAGACAGAGCAACCGATACGTGTGGGCACAAAGGAGATTCCCCCCTTTGTTTCCCTACAGCCGTCTACGCTGCCCTATGGCTATAGCGCCGATCTTTGGCATGCGATCGCAGATGACCTAGACAGACAGACAGAATGGGTCACCTATAACTCTGTTAGTGATCTGCTAGACGGGCTCAAAACCGGTGAGGTTGATATTGCCATTGCCGGTATTTCCATCACCGCTCAGCGAGAATCCCAGGGTCTAGATTTTTCCTATCCCTTTTATCAATCTGGTCTGCAGCTGATGGTTCCCAAGCCAGATACAACGATTGTGTCCCTGGCCAGCGGCATGTTCCAGTGGGGTAACCTGCGACCTATTTTTCTAATATTTGCCAGCAGCACCGTCGTGGGCGGTCTAATTTGGCTGGTCGAGCACAACCACAACGACCATTTTTCAGGCAACCCCATCAACGGCGTCAGCCAGGGCATCTGGTTTGCCATCGTCACCCTGGGCACATTTGGCTATGGCGACGTCACCCCAACCAAGTTTGCCGGTCGTCTGATTGCCACCCTGTGGATGGGGCTGAGCTTCTTTATTGTGGCGGACTTTATCGCCTCCCTAACGGTGCACCAGCTGAGCGAGAGCACCCTCGATTTACAAACACTTAGTGGTGAATCGGTGGGGGCCATCGCCGGCACCACCGGGGAAATTTTTCTCCAGAGTCAGCCCGTCAAGCTAGTGACCTATCCAGATTTTGCCACCGCTGTGGCCGCCCTAGAAACCGGCAAAATTCAAGGCTTGGTGCAAGATGCCCCCGCCATACAGCACTTTATAAACCTCAATCCCGATATGTTTGCGCTAGCGGGCGATCTCCTCACCAACGAGGGCTACGGCATTGCTGCCCGAGAGGAGGATGCCAACCTACTAGAGCTGATCGATCAGCTGATTTTGGACTACCAGCAGCGGGGCTTTTTACAAGAACTGGACCGCAAGTGGTTTAACGAAGCGCTCTCAGAATCTGCCACGGGATAATATGTAGTGCTCCCCAGTTTTTAACCTGACAGATAAGCACAGTCTTAAGCGTAGCGATATCAAATAGTTAATTGCAAAGGGTAATGTTGAACTACAAAACGGGTGGCCGATGTGTGTTGGGTATCGCCACGGTGCTCCTAGTCGGCTGCTTAGCTAAGCCTAAGGAAAACACCCTATCCCACGGTCTCCCTGACGGTGGTTATGAGCGCATTAGTCAAGACGTTATCCGGGCCAGTGAGGCGACCAGCGATCTGACCGTGGTGGGCCAAAACTCAGAAGGGTCTAGCCAAAACCTGCAGTGGCTGCAGACCGGTCAGACTGACTTTGCCCTCACCCAGCTAGACGTTGCCAGTGAGGCCATGAAAGAAGGCCGAATTCAAGCTGTCGCCACACTGGCGGAAGAGTTTATCTATATTATTGTTCGCAACGACTCGCCGGTTAAGACGCTGACCGATTTAGCGGAGCAGCGCGTTGCTGTCGGTACTAACGGCAGCGGCATTCACTACACCTCTCTACGGTTATTCTCATCGGCACAGATTCCCATTGTTCCTGTACCCATAAGCCCTAAAATTGCGTTTCAACAGCTCAATAAGGGGGCGATTGACGCCCTGGTGTATGTGGGTCCCCACCGCAGTAGTTTTTTACAAACAGAGCTCAGCCAGGGCTCTGTATTGAGAATCGTCCCCATTGACCAAAAGCTCATTAACTATTTGGTGCTGCGGGCACCCGAGTCCTATCAAGCGGCCAAAATTGCTTCTGGCATTCAGCGGATTAACCCCCCTGTGCCGCCCAGAGATATTCCCACCCTGGCCACGGCCACGGCCCTGGTAACGACACCCGATACGGACAGTCGAACCGTCGCACTAATTATGTGGTCGCTGATATCCAATGCGCGTCAGTTTAGTTTGTTCTACCCTGAGCTGGCGGCGGGAAATCCAGAAAGCCTGCTAACCCGAGGCTTGGTTTATTTACATCCAGGGACCATTCAAGCCTTAACCTATGGCGATCCCCGTGCTGCATGGGCGCGCTATATTCAACAAAATAAGCCGTTGCAAACGGCGATGATCATGCTGACGATTACCACCAGTGTGAGCTACTTTCTGCGGCGTATGCGGCAGCGTAAAAGTAAGGCGGTGGTGCAGGGGGTGCGCAGCAGCGTTATGGATCTGAGGGCAGAACTCCAGACCGAGCCCCGCCGCGTAGCCGATAACTTAGAAGAGATCCGTCAGCAGCAGCGGCTACGGCTAATTGACGATGAAATCTCTAAAGATGTGTATGACCAGCTAGAGCAGACGATTCAGCCCCTGGCTGAGCAATGCCGTACGCTACTCCATACTCAGCGTCAGGAGTCTATTCAACAAACCTTTTCGATGTTGGATGATTGGCAATTGCGGCTACGGCTTGATCCCAGCCAAGCTCTCCAAGAAATGGGAGAGATGGATAGCAGCACTCGCGAAATGCTCGCACAAAACAAAATTGATTTACAAACCTATTTGCAAATCAAAACTATTGTCTGGCAGTCCTACCGTGACTATCAGCTAAAGCTCAGCACTAAAAACGGTAGTCAGCTATAAAGAATGGCTGTCGTTAAATGTGTGTTTACGTGCATATCTCATCGTTGAGGAATACAAAATTTAATGATTGAACGGGTGGAAATACGCATACTTTCAGCCAGTTCTCCCTATTGATCATTAGTACCTCGCATCTACGACGACAGTTAGTCCCCAACTGAGGATCAAAAATCTGAGTTGCGCAGCTCAATTTTGTAATCTGTGAGAGAACTATGACAGTTAAACGCTCCCCGTTAAAGCGAAATTTATCATCATCATTGACCCATGTCGTTAGTTCCCCAACTGATGATATGGAGACAGCTATTTTAGACAACTGGATCGATGGCATTCTGGTGCTGACTCAGGATGGTGAATGTTTGCACAGTAATAGTTTGGCAAGGCGGATTTGCGATCGCATCGCCAAAGACTATCCTTGCACTGGCCCGATCCCTGAAGAAATCTGGTGTATCTGCCAGATTTTAATTAAGAGTTGTAGAGATTTTCCTGGTCGCCCAGTTGTTGAATCAGAGTTGGAGCTGAGGCAGTCCTATGAACACTTTCGGATTCGAGCAAGATGGCTGTGTGTGGATAACAACGTTGATCCCCACATCTTAATTATTCTGGAAAATCAAACCCGTTCTAAGCAAAATCTGGCGATTACCGAAGTGATTAAGTATGACCTGAGCCCACGGGAAGCAGATGTTTGGGAGCTTCACCGCATTGGGTATACCTACCAAGAAATCGCTGCAAAACTACACATTGCTCTAAATACCGTCAAAAAGCATATGAAGAATACTTACGCCAAGCAACAGCTAGGGGAAATGGTGGAAACCTCTTATATTGAAAAGCTTGCAAGCTGAGGCTTGTGCCTCATAGAATTTTAGCGAGATTGATCAAGTTGTTCCCTACTCAATTGACGTCGGTTTTGTTTGTTTTTGCAGATACCTAAGTCTGTTTTGTATCAAAAAGTACCCCCCAGGGTACTAGCCTAATTAATGGTGAGAGAACCATGATGTAACTATGGAATCGTTACCAAGAGATGCGTTGCAGCGCT
>JBCAWO010000125.1:0-8150 GCA_038534515.1 Cyanobacteria bacterium J06554_1 | reverse complement strand
TTATTACAAAACCTGATCAAGGAGGCATCACATTGTGAATTTTTTGTCCGATTTTTTGACGCTCTTCCTGGGGAAGTTGCAGTCTCCAACACTTGGCTTTCTCGTTGGTGGCATGGTTGTTGCTGCCCTTAATAGCCGACTGCAAATCCCAGATGCGATTTATAAGTTTATCGTCTTTATGCTGCTCTTGAAAGTTGGCCTGAGCGGTGGCATTGCCATTCGCAATGCCAATCTGGTGGAGATGCTGTTGCCCGCAGTGTTTGCCATGGCAGTGGGAATTCTTGTCGTGTTTATCGGGCGCTACACGTTGGCCAAGCTGCCAAACGTCAAAGTCGTAGATGCCGTTGCAACTGCAGGTTTGTTTGGTGCCGTGAGCGGTTCTACCCTTGCTGCCGCCCTGACTCTACTAGAATCGGAAGGCATCGGCTACGAGCCTTGGGCCGCTGCACTGTATCCCTTTATGGATATCCCTGCGCTCGTGACAGCGATTGTCTTGGCCAGTATTTATGTCAGCAAGCAGCGCGACAACTATTACAGCAAGGAAGAGTCTTTCCGCAAGCAGCCCGTTACTGCCGGCGTTTATGCCAGGGAACGCGGTAGCGTCGGCGGAGCTCTCAGCGAGCAGGGCGTTACCGCCGGCGGATATCCCAAAAAACAGCCCGAGCGAGTCAAGATATGGCCCATTGTTCAGGAGAGTCTTCAAGGTTCCGCCCTATCAGCACTGTTGCTTGGCCTTGCCCTGGGTATACTAACGCGACCAGAAAGTGTCTATGAGAGCTTCTTTAACCCCCTCTTCCGCGGTTTGCTTTCGATCCTGATGCTGGTAATGGGGATGGAGGCTACGGCAAGAATTGGCGAGCTGCGTAAGGTGGGCCAGTGGTATGCCCTCTATGGAGCAGTGGCACCGCTGCTGCACGGGCTAATCGCCTTCGGGTTCGGTATGATTGCCCACTTTGCCACAGGATTTAGCCCCGGTGGCGTTGTCATCCTAGCCGTTATCGCCGCTTCTAGTTCCGACATCTCTGGACCACCCACGTTACGAGCCGGTATTCCATCGGCTAATCCCTCCGCTTATATCGGCTCGTCCACAGCCGTTGGTACACCGGTTGCGCTTGCCATCGGCATACCGCTCTTTATTGGTCTTGCCCAGACGCTGATGGGTGGCTGATCTCGGTCTGCTACCCGACCTGGCAGATAGCCTAAAGCTGCCGTTTTCCTGGGTTTCTATATTATTCACTGAATACACACATCAAGAGGTAACCCCATGACTCAACAAGCCAGCAAGCTCGTCATTGTCACAGAAAAGTTGTTGCTGAACAAGATTGCCAAGATCATTGATGAAGCCGGAGCGACCGGTTATACGGTGGTGGAAGCTGGCGGTAAAGGCAGCCGCAACGTACGCTCGTCGGGGCGACCCACTGTTTCTGACACCTATTCAAATATAAAGTTCGAGGTGCTCACCCCCAATCGAGAAATGGCCGTAAAGATTTCGGATGAGGTGGCCGCGCAGTTCTTCGACGACTATTCGGGGATCGCCTATCTCTGTGACGTGATGGAGGTGTTGCACGCGCACAAGTTTTGACTCAATCCCCACTCTCCTAGAAAGTCGGGGTCATACCCGGCTTTCTTTATGGCTGAGTGCCCGTATGGACCTCATGTCCTAGCACATTAGCTACGCAACCCATTGACCAGCTGACTTGTGCTAATTCATAATACCCAGGTCTAGACAGCTGTGCTGATGTGCCAAAAGAGAAAATGACATGAAAGCTATTTGGTATGAACAACCAGGTGATGCATCAGATGTTCTGAAATATGGCGACATGGACCGACCAGAACCAGGTGCGGGGGAGGTGCGAGTCAAAATCCATGTTTCGGGTGTTAACCCCTCTGATACAAAGTTTCGCAGTGGCTGGATGGGGCTAAAACAATCCTATCCAAAAACCATTCCCCACAATGATGGCGCCGGGGTAATCGACGCCGTCGGTGAAGGAGTCTCCCCTGGGCGTGTCGGAGAACGGGTGTGGATCTATGAAGCCCAGCGTGGTTCCGCCTTTGGCACAGCAGCAGACTATGTGGCGGTGCCAGCCCATAAGGCCGTTCCCATGCCAGGGGCTTTAGACTTTGCAGCTGGGGCGAGTCTGGGTGTACCGGCAATGACGGCCCACTTCTCGATCTTTAGTGACGGTCCCATTACCGATAAAACAGTGCTTGTTCATGGCGGTGCTGGGGCAGTGGGGATGTATGCCATTCAGCTAGCTAAATGGGGCGGTGCAAAAACTGTTTTGACAACAGTGAGCAGTGATAAAAAAGCAGCCGTTGCTAAGCAGATGGGGGCTGACTGTGTGATTAATTATCGCCGGGAAGATGTGGTGGCACGGGTGAGAGAACGGTTGGGGAAGAAAGGATGTAACCGGATTGTCGATGTTGCCCTGGCTGCGAACATTGACATCAACGCCAAACTTGTTGCCCGCAATGGCGTAATTGCCACCTACGAGTCAGGTAATGCACCCACTGTAGAGATTCCCTTTTATGAGTTACTCTACAAAAATGCGGCGTTACGCACCGTACTGGTATACGCCATGGATGACGATGCCCACACAGCTGCCGCACGAGACATTAATCAGGCAGTTGATGATGGCGCACTTCAGCATCTCATTGCGGCCCACTATCCCTTAACTGAAACTGCTGCTGCCCATGATGCGGTCGGCACTGGCAAGCTGATTGGCAAAGTCATCATTGATGTTGCTTAGCTACCCCCGGAAGATGTATCGCTCACTCCATACCGTATTGCTTTTTAAGCAAATCAATTATCTAATTATGCAATGGGTCTTGGTTTGAACGAGGATGCCTGAAACTATCACTTCAAACCCTTCAGGGGTATCATTTAGGTCAAGTGTGATGAGTTTATCATCTCGACAAGATTTGGCAGGTAAGAATGCGATCGCTTCTAACAGTTTGATTAAGTCCTAGGCCACCTTAAATCAAAGTCACAAGATAAAATTTGCGAACCTTTGTTTCCCAGAGTTTTTTGCCTTGAGTTTTGAAAATCTTATTCTTTTCATTGTAGGCAATAATATTTTCCTGCTTGCTTTTCTCCAGACGGTTAAATGTTGTCTTTGTTTTCTCTGTTGATCAAATTCAAGTATTTTTTTGCATAAATCATCAGAGAAATCCTTGCGCTCTTTATGAATCAATAACCGATAAAACAGCTTATCTTTATAAACATCCTTGATGTCCTTATTGTTATAACTCGAATTATAGTGGTGTATATTTAGAGATGCCCTAGCAGCCGCCAAGCCCATAGCTACTCCTTCTCCATCAAATATTCCATTAAACTCAAAAAAATCTCGGATTTGTTTCCATGCTCTCAAGAATTCAATTTCTTTTCGGTTGTCAGCATGAACAACAAAAACAGCCTCATAGACAAACTTACAATCATCAATTGAGACTCCGAACTCTCTTGCTACTTCGCAGGTCAATCTTTGCGTTTTTATGATCAACTCTGATGATTTTTTCGGGCGAATATGTTTACTCAAGCTCCAGCAAGTCTTGGCTGTTAGTCCAGGTTTCCATGCCCTAGAACCTGCCATGTTGCTAATCAATCTACAATCTGCATCAAGAAAAATGCAACATTTAAAATATTCAAGACTCTTCTCTATACAGTAGAGCTTATCATGGAAAATACCTGCAGATATAACCCGATGTTTTATAGGGATTACATTTGAATTATCTATAAAACATCTTGGTCGGTCCGTGAGAATTATAATAGAAATATTCGGAGACAAGTGAGAAATATCTTCTGCTAGTTTACGTGCATGCAAATTGTACTCGTGTCCAATAGCTATAGTCGTATAGCAAATTTCGTTGCCGTTATGATTTTTCATTGTCTAGAGTGAGCCTTATAGGCCCGTATTTTATTTTGAATGTTTACTACGTATGTTTATCTTTCCCTAATTAGGGGGGGATTATAGTCTAACGGTGCTGAAGATGAACCGGCAAAAGTCACAGGTGGTGAATGTTCATAAGTTTTTGGCCCTTGGGACAGATAAGCGTCATGCGATTTTGACGGACATTAGCCGACGAGGCTATTGGCATTTGTCGAGAACGTTGGCGACCCAGACTGGGATGACCAATGAGTGGTTAGTACAACAGGGATTGTTGTTGATACGTGACTTGTGGATGAAAGCCTATAGCTACGTTTGATGACATAGGTTAGTGTTTACTCCGTGGTGCTGAACCGCTCGGTGCGGACTCGCATGCCGGGTGGTGTGGTGCTTGCTCTGAAACAGGTACATTCCCCTCTCTGCAGCAGAATGAGAGATAGAGGCACGAGACAATTTTAGGAATCTTTTATTGCCTTATTTTTTATCTCGGCTAGCATACTGGGTGGCCATATAGCTAAAGCTGGCATTGAGAACATCGTTGTTCTGGCCAAAGATCGTAAAGGCTAGGGCCTCTCGATATACCCTTTGGGCGGGGTGGTCACCATAGTTAGCTGCTCCCCGTGAGGCGGTGACGGCTGCATGGGCACAGCGCATCATCACATCGATGGCCCACGCCCGTAGAGCCAGGCAGTCTACCTGGTCTATCTGGTCGAGGGCGGCGTAGGTCTGGTCTCGACAGTCAGTTAGTTCGTTTTCTAGGAGATCATAGGTTTTAACAATATTGCCACCCCACCGTCGCGACCGCTGTAGCACGTCCAGCCCTGCACGGGCACATCCTAAGGTAAAGAAGCTGTAGGTGAGGGGATGTTGGCGATCGTAGGCTTGAATCCAGCCGGTGGGTTTGATATCTAGCGCCAGGGACTGGGGTACAAACCAGTTGTCTAGCTGGGCCGCTACGGTTTGGGTTGAACCCATGGCTGCCAGATCCATTGGCTCGCTAAATATCAGTCTCCCCTGGGGGGGCTCTGTTGATTGAAAGGGGGCCATGACAAACACCGCCTGGCCATTGGGCAGGGCGGCTGCCAGGATGCACTGTTGAAAAATCCCTAGCCCTGTAATCCAGGGGATAGTACCGTTAAAGCAGTATCCGCCTTCTACAGCTTGGGCCGTGATCGGGGGTTGGGGGCGGCGCAGGTGAGAATAACCTACGCCTAGCCCTAGCCTGCCGCTGGTGGCGTCCCGCAAATATTGTTCCTTGAGGGGCTCATTGGTTGATTCGGCTAGCTCCTGAACGGCTCGCTGGTGCTGAATCTGTAGAAAGGCTAGGGCTCCGGAGTAGCGGGCGGACTGTTCAATAAATTGATAAACCTGATGGCTGCTCCAGGCTTGACCACCCCAGCTGGTGGGGGCTAGCAGTCCTAGCAGATGATTTTCTCCCAGCTGTTGAAAGGCTCTGGACAGGGCGGCTGGGTCTCGATCAATGGCGGTGGCCTGATCGGCGATTAGGGTTTCTAGTAGGGGCTTACCCTGTTGCGGTGCGGTGGCGTATAGGGTCATGGGGCAACTGACTTGGTGTTTTTTCTTATGATGCTATAGCCATCGAGTTTTTACGAAGGGGCTGTCTTTTTCCTCTTCAGGTGTACATTTGCAAACCCAAGCTTAAAATTTGGATTCAATAAGGAATTTGTGAGTACATGGTGCGGTCCCCAAAATTTATCGATAGGGTATTGGGAAGTTGAAGCAGAGACCTCACCCTACAGCTGGTTGTCTTGACCGTTCGTCATAAACTGAGCGGTACGGCCATACCAGTAAAGTGGATACTCTTAATTCTCGTGACATCCGCTCCGATCAGTTGATAGCTGGGTAAAATTGAATTTATAGCTTTGAGAATCCTACCTTTAGGGATGCGATCGCAAGTTGGGTGCGATCGCGCAAATTTAATTGACTCAAAATATTAGTAATGTAATTTTTTACAGTTTTTTCTGCAATGTGAAGAGATTGAGCAATTTCTCGATTGTTACACCCTTGAGAAACCAAACAAACAATATCTTTTTCTCGCTCGGACAGCGTCAGCCAGATTTCAACATCTTCTGGCTGGGCAACGACCGGATGAGCAAGTACTTTATTGGCCAATCCAGGGCCGATCTGAGTGTATCCCTTATGAACCAAGGATATTGCCTGAGTCAGCTCTTCAAAAGGAGTATCCTTGAGCAAATAACCCGATGCCCCGGCCTGTAGTGCTTGAGTCACATACTCTTGGTCATCGAATGTGGTTAACATCAATACTTTAGTTGTCGGAAACTGTTGACAGATTTTACAGGTGCCTGAAACTCCATCCACGATGGGCATTCGCACATCCATCAGAACAACATCGGGATTTAATTGTGCGACTAGTGTGACAGCTTCCTGCCCATTCTCTGCTTCACCTACCACTTCCAGATTGGGGTCGGTGGTTAATAACGCGGTTAATCCACGCCGGATCAACTCTTGATCATCCACAAGTAGCAAGCGAATCATAATTTGTCTATATCTATTCGTTCTGTGAGAGGGAGGGTAGCCGTTACACGGCATCCTTGATTGGGTGCTGTGATAATTTCTAGTTGACCCATGAGGGCCAATGCCCGTTCTTGCATCCCCTGAAGTCCAAAGCCAGTAGTGTTTTGAGTCAGGTCAAACCCTTTACCATTATCAGTAATCGTAATTTCCAAATTCGTAGCAGATTGGATAATAGCGATAGTCACCGCTGTTGCTGCAGCATACTTACAAATATTCGTTAAACTTTCTTGCACAATTCGATAAATCACAATGTTCAGATCGTGGGAAAGCATAGACTTTATCTGATTGTCAAAGGTCGGCACAACACCTGTGGTTTTCTGAGACTCTATTATCAGATCGGCAATCGCATCAGATAGCATTCTCTCTTGTAAAGGATCAGAACGTAATGCTGTGATTGAATCACGCACTTCCCTTAGCGTATTCGTATTTAGTTGTTTGATCTCCATTAAAAGTTCTGTTGCTTTTGTTGGGTTAGATTGCAACAGGCGTAATGCGCCTTCTAAGTGAATGCCAAATACTGTTAGGGAGTGCCCCAGCGAATCATGAAGATCACGGGCGATGCGATTACGTTCCTGGACAGTTGCTAACTCTTCAACCCGTAGCGCATATTGTCGCAGGCGAGTATTTGCCACGGCAATTTTTTCCTGGCCCTGGCGTTCTTTCAGGGCTGCATCCACTAATAAATGAAGAAATAAAATCACCAGCCCAATGCCTAAAAGAGCATCAACCCAAATAATAATAGCTACTTTGTCGGGGTGAATACTAATGGGTGAATTCTGGTTGAAGAATAAGTTATACGTTAGAGTAATAAAAGCACCTAAGCAAGCAATACCCGTAACTCTAGCACGTTGATATCCTTCCCATAACAAACAGTTACGAATTACCAAGACAACAAATAACAGTTTGGGTAAGGGAATGTTGCTCAAAAACACTAAGCAGAAAATCAGTAAAAACTCTGCAAGGGTATAAATCTGTTTAGAGAGCTTTCTGCGAGGCTTGACCCGTCCTAATACCGCAAAAATACCTAGACCCAACCCATTTATAATCAGTAGCATCGGCATTGCCTGGCGCAGGGCTAGTAGAACTTGAGCACTCGCAACGATACTCAGTAACACCCACTCCAGAATCATGAGTAAGCGCACTAGTGAAGATTGAGACTTGGGGAGTGGGTCCATGGCAATTGCTGAAGTTTTCTATCCTAGGATATTGAACAAAGGTCCGTCTGGGCTAGTACCAAAAATCCCAGGACTAAAGTCCCTAAATGTTAGGACGTTGTCCTCTACAGAGGTCATCGGTGTAGCTCCTATTGTGTAGATATCCAGTAAGCGCTATGTCTGAGTTTTTCATCCGCTTGTCTCACATACCACTAATAAGGAATACACCATGCGTAAATCAATTCTTAGCTTCTCTTGCGCCCTTGGATTGGCACTTCTAGGTATGGGTGGCTCCGCCTTCGCGCAAGTAACGACCACTCGTACAGGTCCTAACGGCAATACCCACACCACATCTACCACGGCAAGCGATGGTCAAGTAACGACTACTCGTACAGGTCCTAACGGCAATACTCAAACTACCTCTACCACTGCAAGTGATGGTCAAGTAACAACCACTCGTACAGGCCCTAATGGACGCTCTCAAACAACTATCACCTGAAGTTACTAACAATCAATTGATTACGGGTATTAATTAACTGTGTGAGTAGTTGTTTGA
>JBCAWO010000124.1:0-8528 GCA_038534515.1 Cyanobacteria bacterium J06554_1 | reverse complement strand
CGAGACTTTTTAGGAGCACTGCTAGGTACTGGCATTGTCCGAGAAAAAGTAGGCGACATCATTGTCCTCGGGGAGCGTGGAGCTCAGATCATCGTCGTTCCTGAGCTAGTCGAGTTTTTGCAAATGAGCCTGAACCAGGTACGCTCGGTCCCAGTTAAAACCAAACCCATCGACTGGAGTGAGCTGCGAGTACGAGAGCCCAAGAAAAAAGAAATGACCACTGTTGAAGCCTCCATGCGTTTAGATGCTGTTGCATCAGCAGGGTTTGGTATGTCCCGCAGCAAAATGGCAGATATGATCACCGCCGGAGATGTACGGGTCAATTGGAAAACCGTTTCCCAGTCTAGTCACTCAGTAAAATCAGGTGATTTGGTAGCAATACGCGGCAAAGGTCGTCTAGAAATTGGCGATGTGATGGTTACCAAAAAGCAACGTTACCGTATCGGTCTGACTCGCTATGTTTAAATTATTGGATGGCAAAAGCTCAATAGCTACAAGATCAGGCTCGAGCTAAACTTAATGAGCTGCAGCAGGTGCTCGATTAACAATCAAAAGATACAGAGTTGTTACTAAGCAGATAGTGCAATGGTAAGGTGTTATACCTACTACTCTTGGTAAGTAGCCAAGCAGAGCAAGGACTGTGCGCTTTCTTCTGTTCGAGGGTCAATACCCGAGAGCCTTTGACTTAAGCGAAATCGCCATGAGCCTTTTCCAAAATTCCCCTGGAGTACTTCAGCCCCCAGATCGTGGTTGTGGGCATGAACTTCTACTGAAAACCCCAACGGTCCTAACACTTGCTGATAAAACTCTGGTTCTACCCCATCTCCTGGCTTACGATTGTGGATCTCCGTTGCCTTTCTGGCAATACGATGTTCCCTAGGCAAGTAGTGGGCACTACCCATGAGTTTGTATAGGGGAAACCGAATCTGCCTGAGCCATAGCCCCAAGCCCGTAAAGTCCCACGCGGAGCACTGCGGATCTTGATCGGTTAATAATATACCCCCAGGTTTGACTAATCGGGCTGCCTCTGCCAGCACCTGGGCCATGTCATCACAGTGATGCAATGTCGCATTTAGCATCACAATATCGGCACAGTTATCGGTTAGCGGAAGATGATGAGCGTCTGCTAAAAGAGGTGTATAGCCAACTTTCTCTGCCATCTTTAGTGCCCTAGGTGATATATCTACTCCGATAAGGCTTTTGGGCTGTCCCCCCATTGTGGCGTAGACATTTCCAGGCCCACAGCCAATATCTATCACTACCTTATTATCCCAACTGCCTGTCACTGCCAACCACCGAGATCGAAATGTCTCATTTCGATGGTGCGTTTCAAAATAATACTGACACCAGTCTGGATTCTCTAAAAAGGCAATATTCGCCCGCATCCCTTCGGTGTAATGTGGTAGCTGATGTTCAGGGATACCTTGCTCATGTAACTTAACCCGCTCATTTGTCTTAAGATACGGCAACAATGCTGACCCCACACTAGGCGCTGCTATAACATTGGACATAGAATTTAGAGAATCCTAGAAGGTATCTAGAGAAGATAAGGAATAAAGAGAGAAATAGTGAGCACCTTTATCCTTTTCGAAGTATTTCTGCCAATTCCTTGCAAAAACACTCTAACTTCTATAGATTAATCTCTATGCCAGGACCTGCGCCATAAAGGAATGGTCAAATGTACATTTTTAATATTTAGGACAACTCGATTTTGGAATTAATCTAGATGTCTCATATTACTGTGGACCAATTAATAGACAATCCAAATCATTCAATCAAGCCAATGTAAGGCGTTTGCATCCAAATAGCCCACCGTCATAGCCATTAGGGGCATTGCATGCAATGCCCCTAATGGCTGTCTTTTGCCTGGACCTTTATTTGTGTGCAATCCCCTAACCTTGTGTATTAATTAGCAAAGGGCCCATATTGATTCGTAGTTTACTTTGTTGTTTTGAGTACCACAGGGAATTATCCCTCTTCAATTCAAGAAAGAGATATAGTTCTTTAGTTTCATAGCCTTCTCATAAAGTTATGAAGAAGCTTCCTGATATTTCCTGGAAGTTGGTGCTTAGAGCAGTAGGATAACCCAGATTTTGAGGGGAGTAATGTCGTACTGTAGAGCGTGGTAGATATTAGAAGCTACTGCAAGACCGTTGGAAACGTTGGTAGTGCCATCACATACAGTTTGATCTAGATTCTGTCTAAGAAGATAGGTGGCTATCCGTAAACGTTGTTGTTAATGGCAGCGAGGTAGTAATTGTACTAATTAGTATTGGAGAAATGCATGGATTCCTTAACATCAATGGTGACAATCGTTGTGACTCAGCGAGAGCGGTTTAGCTATAGTCAGAAGTCACTCGAAAGTCTTTACACGAACACGACTTATCCTTTTCGTCTGATTTATGTTGATGGCAATTCGCCTAAACTTATTCAAAGCCATCTGGAAGAACAATCTAAAGTTAAGGGTTTTCGGCTCATCCGGAAAGAACGTTATCTATTTCCTAATGAGGCTCGAAACCTAGTATTACCTGAAGTAGATACCCGATACGTTGTTTTTTTAGATAATGACGTTGAGTTTAAACCAGGTTGGCTCAAGACACTCGTTGATTGTGCTGAAGAGACTGGGGCTTGGTTAGTTGGTCCGCTGTACTGTGAGGGACCTTTAGATCCCAGTGGCCCTCGGAAAGACCAAAATATTCACATGGCAGGAGGAGATGTCCACTTTCGAGAGAATGCTGGCAAGCGACGGCTGAGAACCTCCCATCGATTTCTTAAGCGTCCTTTTTTCAAACATCAGCATGAATTTAAACGTCAACCCACTGAGATGATTGAATATCATTGTGTGTTGGCAAGAACTGAGAGCTTTGAAAAAATTGGATACCCTGATGAGAAACTACTGACACTAGCTGAACATTTAGATATTTGTATGGCTGTTCGAAATGCTGGAGGGGAGGTTTACTTTGAACCTGACTCTATCGTTTCCTATGTGACACCGCCTCCCTTTGAACACTATGACAGACCGTTTTACTTAAATCGCTGGAGTGATGAAAATAACCTGAAATCTTTGATCCATTTTCAAAAGAAATGGGATTTAGCTGAGGATGATCCTTACCTTGTTAACCGAGTTAAATGGGGCGTGAGGCATCGCCTAATGGCATGTCAACTGCCCTTCAGTGGGTTGTTACAGTACAAACCAAAATCAAGACGCCTCAAAAAGCTTATCGCCTTTCCTCAAAAAGCTTATACAAGGCTTGTCGCTAGAAAGTCATCCAAGTTGATAAAAAAGTTGGGTGACCTCACACGGTCTGCTCAGCTATCGTCACTGTTCAATTCTGAGGTGATTAAATGAAACAGGTCAGGCATACCTACGCTCAGACAAACATTCAGTTGTATAACCAGATGGAGAGTTCTGGTTACTCCAGCACTGAAATAGCACAGGTTGCTGCAGGCTATAAACTAGCAGCAGAACTATTTACAGGTCAGTTTAGGAGTAGTGGTAAGCCTTTTATTAACCACTTAGTGGGGACATCTAGTATTTTGGTGACGCTACATCAGGGTTTAGATATTGTTATTGCTGGTCTACTTCATGCTGTCTATGTTCAGGGCGACTTTGGTAGAAATGAGGTAGGAGTTTCCTCTACTAAAACTAAACAGATTCAGGCAGCGGTGGGGCTATCTGTCGAACGCTACATCGCTGCTTATACAGTCACCAAATGGCCAATTCAGAAATCAGTGGAAGACTTAAGTGAGTTTGAACGGTCAGTAATTATTATGAGACTGGCTGACACACTGGAGGACCATCTTGATCTAGGAATCCTGTATTCATCTCAGGCAAAACGTAGAAACGCTGGGAAACATATTGAAAACCAAATTGAGTTGGCCCAAAAGTTGAACCTTCTGGACATTGCAGATCATTTATCTGAGATAAATAGTTCGGAAAAAATGACGGTTAATAAAGTAGCGGAGTTTACAAACGAGCATAATTATTCTCATCTTGTCATCCCAAAGTCTTGTCGCAGGCGGCTAACTCCCTTCATATGAAAAGGCAATTAGAAAGGTATGAATATTAAGTAATGGCGACATTTGGTGATGAGGATTTGTATTGTTTCAGAATTAGAATATGCTAGTGGTTTAGCGATAGGGCATTAGTGCCTGAAAACGACTTAGGGAGCTGCCAAGACATAAGCTAACCATTAGCTTGGGACAATTTTAATATCCCATTTGGGTAAGGTTTCGGAACGATGCCTGTCCAAGTGTTAATCATTGGTCAGATAAAAGTCTAGCGGTGGCCACATGAGGCTTTTTGGGATCGCGAACGAGTGGCTTCTTCTTTTTCGTCTTCGGTTTACGAGGTTGTTTTCGAAACTGCTTCAGGTTTACCTGGTTGGCGAGTGCTTTGAGTTGTGCAGCCATCGCGATTAAGGAAAGCTCCTGAAAGCTTTGCCAATGCTCGGGTGGAATGGCAATCATCATGCCTCGATACACCCCCTGTAGCTCATCGACCACATAGAAATCAGACACCGTTTCTTCACTCGTCTCGACACCATAAACACTGGCCAATGCCCCTTTGATGATGGCCAGAATGTTATAGGCCACCAGCGCTAAGGTAAAGCTGAACAGAGCGGCTTTGGGATAGGCTAATGTTTTGATTTCCCCCTCAAAGTTCATCGTGACCGTTAAAAATAAGCCTTCTACTCGCCAACGGTTTCGATACAATCTCAGACTAGTCGAGGCATCCGCTGTCGCTGTCGGTAAATTGGTGAGCACGACAATATCAGTATCACCATGCCGGGTTGGCGTTGCTAGTCGGAGGACAACTCGTCGCACGTCAATCCGATGCCCGTTGTACTGTATTTCGATATCTTGTTCAAAAATCTCCCCGGCATCCATGGTCTCGATGAATGTCAGGTCACTGAGCGTTTGGTAGGGTAGATTCTGATGCTCACGAATTACAAAGACTGCTTCGCGCTGGGCAATTTCAACCAGAAACTCTTGGGTACACATGTTACGGTCAGCAACCCAGACCTCTCCTGAGCGCACCCCATTCAGCACCTGGCCGAACAATCGACGTTCTTGAGCATGACCATCTTCACAAGGAAAAATGTCCACGGCTAACCGTCTTTCTGGATCGAGCACCACAAGAGATTTTCCTGGCAACGGGGATGAGGCGACCTCGCGTAATACTTTCAATCGTCGCTCCGTCGCCGCCAGCCCATTGCCATCTAAAATACGAATTTCATACCCCGCTAGGAGTGACTCACTTTTACCGCCCATCGTATCCATCAAGGCAGATAATTCAGCCGCCGTTTCCTTGAGAACCGCCCGACTCACCTGCGGTTCAATCCCATTGAGTTTCTCGTACACCGCATTTCGGGTAACGTTCATCTCTTCGGCCTTTTTACGGTAGGCCGCATTCATCGACGGATGAATGCCACACACCACTAAACTCAACAGGTTCACCACGGACGAGAAGAGTAGTTCTCGCTGATACTGAACTTTGGCATGACGCTCAAAGATGTCATCCAAGCGCTCAGGACGGAAGACCAACTCCATCGCCCCCCGCATCATTACGCTGATAGGGCTTTCTTGGGCAAACCTCTGAACGATTTCGGATAACACGGTACACCTCTCTATCCCCGACTGGCTTTAGCGTAGCGTATACCTTCTCATCCTTTTTCTCTGCTCGCTATTTAACACTTGGACAGGCATCGGTTTCGGAACACAGCCACTGTTGTTCATAAAGCTTCAGCTCATCCTTAGGCACTGTAATGTTCTTCGCATAGATGCCGTCAACTAAATGAACCACCGACTCGAATCCATTTCACATCAGATTCGATGCCCATTGGAGTGCCACCTCAACTGAAGTTAAAATCGCCCCCTTCCAATAATTTTCTAATGCAGCCCAACAGCGCTCAATCGGATTATATTTACTGTGATAAGGCGGATAGTAAATGAGATGAACGGCTAGTTTTGTCGTTTCGACAAACTGCACCATACGTTTGATAAATTGTGTGTGGTTACTACGAATGGCCGATCCACCATCCAAGTCAATGGCTAAGATATCGATATCCGAATCGTTATCGTGATACTCATTCCACCAGACTTCTAAACAATCGACACTGAAATCACTGGTTTCAGCAGACTGACCAAAGTAAATAGCCAGTTGGCTATTGGCGACATCGAGAATCCCAAAGGGGACCAGAACAGCCTCCCAATGGTCATCATGGTCATCGGCTTTTCTCGCTTCTAACGTGCGGGCTTTCCCCCCACGAGAGAGGTTACCAATTTTAACTTTTGCTTTGCTATCAATCGAGATACGTAAGGTTTTGGGGTCGGCATCGGCAGCCTGATTAGCCTGAGTTACATTTTCAAAAATAGCGTCGGTTTCTGGAAGCTTCTTTTGCGGTTTCACTTTTTGCGTTTTTTTAAGCGATAGCCCATTCGATTCAAGATATTGTCAACCGTTTGGCGGTTGGGTAACGCCTCTTCACGATAGGCTTTTACGTTAATCAAAGCCTATCGTACCGCCCGTGTGCTCACACGAGCATAGTAAAAGGTGAATTGGGATTTCGGATCAGCTTGCGATTCACCATCGACCAGGTCCCGAATATCTGTCTCTAAGTTAGGAAGTTTGGTTTCACTGCGCTGACGACCTCGGGTCCGATAGTTATCATGCCTATTTGCATAGCTTCGGCAGAGTGACGTTCCCACCCTTATCAAACGTCAAGTACAAAGCGTGTCGCGACAGCTATATAGACGTGCGTAGTCGTGAACATAAAACGGTTAGATACCTCCGGAAAATGAGAGTTAGACGACAACTAGGATCGTTAAATTACGGCGGTCGTTGTTGGGTATCATCGGCATTGTTCGGGTTTCGCTTGTTGGCAGCGGCCTGTTTACGGTAGCTATCAGCTTTGATCTCAACAATGAGGGCATGATGGACTAGTCGATCAACGGCAGCGACGGTCATCATGTCATCAGTGAAGATATGGTGCCACTGGCTGAAAGGCTGATTGGCCGTGACTAGCAGACTTTTTCGTTCGTAGCGGTGAGCAATCAACTCAAAGAGAACGGAGGTTTCAGCTTCAGACTTTTTGACATAGCCAAGATCATCGACGACGAGGAGATCATAACGGTCAAGCTTTTTGAGCAACGCCGGTAGCTGTAAGTGAAGCTTGGCCTGTTGTAGTTGTTGAACGAGAGCCGTGGCCGAGCAGAACTTGGCACGAGCCCCTAGGTCAATGATGGCATAGGCAACGGCAGCAGCCAGATGGGTCTTTCCGACTCCAGATGGGCCAAAAATCAAACAGTTTTGAGCCTGCTTGAGCCATCGGATGTCTGTGGTCAACTGCATTAGCGGTGCAGGATTGAATTGAGGCACATGGTCAAAGTCAAAGTTGGAAACCGTTTTTGCGGCGGGTAGAGTGGCGTCTTTTTTTGTCCGTTCGAGTCGTCGGCACCAACGTTGGTCGACCTCTAATTGACAAAGTTCCAGCAAGAACTGAGCGTAGGACCATTGGTGTTGCTGGGCTTGGTGTTCGAGGGATTCCCACTGAGTGAGCATATGAGACAACCGGAGGGTCTTGAGATGGACTCTGAGGGTTTGGTAGGGGCTTGAGGGGGGGTGTGGAGTCTGCGTCGTTTGCGGGTGTGGGGTCAGGGATGAGGAGTTGGTCATAGTCGTCGAGTCGATGTTGTTGAACGGTAACAGTGGGAACCTGCTGGTCTCGCAACAGTTGAAAATGACGGCGCAAGCGGCTCAGCGACAAGGTGCCCGCCGCTAACTGTGCACTGAGGTAATCCGCCACAGCCGCTTCTTTATTTTGGGTGGCCGCAATGTAGAGGGCTTCGACCATCACCACCGCTGCCGAGTCCCGTTCAAACTGCTGTAGCATCGTTTGCCAGACGGCCTGGTACTGAGTATTGGGTAACAGGTCGGCTTGCCAGGTGCAATAGAGAAAGGCTCTGGGCTTGCGTCTGAGGCCTTCAATGACGTGACGATAGTTGATAGCTCGGGCACGACGCTTACCTTTGGCTGTGCTCCGTACCCGAGGCAGTTCGACCACTCGAGTGCGGTCTACATACCCGACAATGTGGTCATGGTAGAGGTGGAGTTCTAGCTGCCGCCCAATTAATCGAGACGGCACCGTATACAGAATGCAGCGGACGTCGATGGTACTACGAGAACTCACCCGTGCTGTGAGTACTTCGTAATCGGCCACCCGATACCTCGGTAGCGGTTGCAGGGAGGCTTGTTCCGCTTTGAACTTTTGCTGCCGTCGCTGATTGAGTTTGGCCACCACGGTATCGATAAATGCCTGGTAATCAGCAACTGTGGCAAAGTCATGGCTACCACGCAGCAGCAGGGCTTGGGTGAGGCGATTTTTCAGATGACCGTGGGGAGATTCTATCGCACCATTCTCATGGGCGATACCCGTGTTGTTGCGAGTGGTGCTAAGTGACGTCCACTTCGGCACCAGTGATGCCCACTTCGGCACCCCCTACTCAGCTACTGAATAATGGGTCTA
>JBCAWO010000123.1:0-8806 GCA_038534515.1 Cyanobacteria bacterium J06554_1 | reverse complement strand
GGCTTTGGAGAAGACTGTTATCTAGCTTGGCGCATATAGGTCACACCATAGGTGATCAATAGACCGCCAGGCTTTGAGACTGGCATCGCAGTTTGCTGCGCATATAGCCGTTGCCATCTAACGCTTTTAGGGATTACGTATGGCTTGAACTATGTGCGCCAAGCTATAAAATGAAACCTAGTTGCGGATTTAGGGAATGTACGGCTCTGAAGGCCTAGCAACGTCTCATATTATTTTATGGGTCGATTAAAACCTCGTTTTACTTGAATGGATATTGAAACCTTTGTCGAACGCTCACTGGGGGAATGGAGGTCACAGCGCAGTGCCCATCATTTGGCCTTTGCCCATTTTGAGGAAGTTCGTTCTACGATTAATATTGAGCCGCTCGCCATGGACGCACCCGGTGTTTTAGAGCTTTGTCAACGGTATGAGGTTTCTCCTGAGACAATTGTTAGTCCCTTTAAAATGAGCTGGGAGGGTGAGTCTGATTGGGATGAGGAGCAGACCATTGAAGGGTCGACAATTTTAGTACCCGTACCTGAGAGTGCCACAACGGGCAGGCTGCTGCGCGAGCAGGGATATGCAGAAACCATGGAATCGGCTGGGACTTATTGCCTGACGGATGACGGCACCTTTATTTTGACAACGGCCTATGAGCGAGCGGCGGCAGAGGAAAAAATCTGGTTTGCCACGCCAAACTTGCGTTTTCGCGTGTCGTTAATTAAGACCAGCGGCGGCACGGGGGTAACGACTGCAAGTTTTTCTTCGGAGGTCAGACGCAAGCCCCTGTCATAGGCAATTGACAAACGGATAGATCAAGTGGACGGGTTAAGTCTGAGTGCCTGGCAAGTTTGGTAGCTAGTTTTTACACTAGCAGTATAGTCAGGGACCTCGGGCAGTTTATTGCTCTAACAGCATCGGCGCACAAGGCAGGTGTGGTAGCTTGGAGTTAGGGCCTATTTAGGTTTAATGACGGGTGAAATAGCTATTGCCACAGGAACAGATAGTTTCTGAACTGGCAATGCGCTGGGCTTTTTTGGGGTGGTTTGCGATCGCAATCAACCCCCAACAGCAGTCATAAAAACATTAATTCTCAATAAAAAATGGTGCTTTCTGGCAACGTTACTACCTCATATTCTCAGGACTTTATCACCCTGGCCCGTTGGATGTCTGGGGATTTTAGTAATCAACAGCAGGCATTTGAAGACCCCAGAAAATTTGCCCATATCCGTATTTTCTTTCGCCCACTCCCCTATGACTTTTTCTCAGGGATAGGGCTATATTCTGAACAAACCCAGGATTACGACCTATGGAGTCCCTATCGTCAAGGGATTCACCGCCTTGTTGATCGAGGCGACCATATATATATTGAAAACTATGGGCTCAAAGATCGGCTGCTCTATGCGGGGGCCGGTCATAACATCGATATCCTAAAAACCATTACCCCTGACTGTATTGAGCGCCGAGCAGGATGTTCGATGGTCTTTAGACGTGAGGGAGATACATTTATCGGTGCAGTCGAGCCTGGTAAGGCCTGCATTATTCCTAAACAGGGCAAACTCACTTATCTCACCAGCCACGTAGAAATTACTGAGAGTACCTGGATGAGCATCGATCAGGGCATGGATGTGGACACCGATGAGTATGTGTGGGGATCTACAGAAGGCATTCTACAGTTCCGCAAACGCACCAGTTTTGATAGTGAATTACCTCTTTAAAGAACGCGAAACGGACATTGACATAACCCTAAAAGCGGTTCAGGTTCCCATGCTGCCCCCCCAAGCACAAAAGAAAATGAAATCGTGGATCCGGAGCCGCCACCTGATTCGTTCAGGCAATTTTTTCATCTTTGAAACGGTTGAATACTCAACGGTAGAGAAGTTTCAAGACTGTCTCAAAGCCTTGGGGGGCACCTTGATTTGCGTTGATCCGGTGAAAAAAATCTGGATTGGTCAGCATCGCCGGGTGGTTTTGTATAGGGCCAAGGCCAGTTTGCACACCCCCCACCACGATTTACAGGCCTATTGGATCAAATACGGCAGCTTCCACACACGGTTTGATGAACGAGCTTAGGGCGTTCCCCTGGCAAAACTGTGTCTCTTGTAACGGAATGTTGCTTTGTTATTAATATCTGAGACGTTAGTAACCGCGTTTTTTTATTCTTTCTATGGTGATTGAATCAAACGCATTCATCACTAAAAAAAGTTTTAACAAACAAGGAGAGCTCAATGCTTGACGCTTTTTCTAGAGCGGTTGTATCCGCTGATGCCAGCACCTCTACTATTGGTGACCTATCTGCCCTGAAGGCATTTGTTGCTAGCGGCAACCGTCGTCTAGACGCTGTAAATGCTGTTGCATCCAACGCAAGCTGCATCGTTTCTGACGCTGTTGCTGGGATGATCTGTGAGAACCAGGGTCTCATTCAAGCTGGTGGTAACTGCTACCCCAACCGTCGCATGGCGGCTTGCCTGCGCGATGGCGAAATCATCCTTCGCTATGTTACCTACGCTCTGCTGGCTGGTGATGCATCCGTTCTAGATGACCGCTGCCTAAACGGTCTGAAAGAGACTTACGCAGCGCTTGGCGTTCCGGCTACTTCCACTGCTCGTGCTGTGCAGATCATGAAGGCGTCCGCCACTGCTCACATTCAAGACAACCCCAGCGAAGCTCGTGCTGGCGCTCGTCTACGTAAGATGGGCACCATCGTTGTAGAAGACCGCTGTGCTTCCTTGGTTGCTGAAGCTGGCAGCTACTTTGATCGCGTTATCTCTGCTGTTAGCTAGTCTCTTGTGACGGCTAACCGAGATTGCTCTGAACGTATTACCGATCAAACTAACTACTGGAGAATTAAACAATGAAATCTGTTGTTACCACTGTGATCGCTGCAGCTGATGCAGCTGGTCGTTTCCCTTCCACGTCTGACCTTGAGTCTGTTCAAGGTAGTCTTCAGCGTGCGGCGGCTCGTCTAGAAGCAGCTGAAAAGCTAGCAGCTAACTTGGACAACGTTGCCAAGGAAGCTTACGATGCTTGCATCGCCAAGTATCCTTACTTGAACAATGCTGGTGAAGCTAACTCCACCGACACCTTCAAGGCCAAGTGCATGCGTGATGTGAAGCACTACATGCGTCTGATCAGCTACAGCCTAGTTGTTGGCGGTACTGGTCCTCTAGACGAGTGGGGTATTGCAGGTCAGCGTGAAGTGTATCGTGCTCTGAACCTGCCCACTGCTCCCTACGTAGCTGCTCTTAGCTTTGCTCGTAACCGTGGTTGCGCTCCCCGCGACATGTCGGCTCAGGCTCTGACTGAGTACAACGCTCTGCTTGACTATGTCATCAACTCCCTTTCCTAAGGGATGGGTCCTTAACGGGACGTTGGCCTAGCGGTTTGATGCCATTGAGTGCTTGACTATACGTCTAAACCTGGAGATTCTTTTGAGTCTCCAGGTTTATTGTCATAAACGGCTGCTGGCCAGCTAAGGCAGTCTATTTAGTAATTTGTTGCTCCGCCCTATGGATAAGCGTTTTGCCAATATTTTTGGTTTAACAGAAGACCAGTGTATTGCTCTGTTGGATACGCCTCCTGAGCAAGCCGCTGATGAGAGTGAACGCTATGTCGCGGCCTCTCAACTAGCGAACTATCCATCGGAGGCATCGATTGACGCCCTGATTCGAGCGGTGAATACAACCTATGACTCCCTGGATAATCGAATTACTCGACGTAAATCGGTGGAGTCTTTGGGTAAGTTAAAAGCAGTCCGAGGGTTGGGGGCCATTCGCACGTGCTTAGCCGATGCGGATCGTTACACCGTCGAGGCGGCTGTTTGGTCAATCGGTGAAATTGGCACGGACGACACCGAGATTCTAGAAGAGATTACCCAGCTGTTGACCAAGCCGGACCAAACCTATCGGGTGATTATCCATACGCTGGTAAAGCTGGACTATGCGGCTTCGGTGGACCGGGTCCGTCCGTTTATGGACCATGACGATGAGCCGACGGCCAGCGCTGCGATCGCAACCGTCTGTCGTTTTGCCCAAGACTTTAGACAGATCGATCGCGTTGTCTCCTTTCTAAAAAGCGATAGCGTTAACGCTCGCCGCGCCTGTCTCGAAGACTTAATTAATTCCCGCTATTACCCAGCGATTCCCGCCATTGCTCGCTGTCCCATTTCCCTCATGTTTCGCCTGCGCGCTGTGCGAACGTTGGCCGAGGGCGGCATGGCATCAGGAGAGGTCAGTATCGATGACGTGCTGCCCGTGATTGAACAAATTTTGCTAGATCACCCCAGGGACCTAGAGTTGGTCCACGAGTACGATCAGGCTCCATCCCTGGAATTTTTGATCCAAGAGCTCTATCAAACTGATTTTGGTCGCACCTATCTTGCCATTCAAACCCTGATTGAGCAGCAGACCGACGCTGCCCCGGCAGCCCTATTTGCCACCTATGACGCGGAAGCCCACAACGACTATGGGGCCCACTACCATGTGATGAAGCTGATGGGGTGGTTAAACCATCAGCCCGCCTACGATTTGCTGGTGGAAGCGCTAAATAACCAGGCCCCTCAGTTTATGAAATCCCGTTCTGCCGCGGCCTTGTCTTTAGGGGAACTGGGCAATCAACAGGCAATTCCGTTGCTACAGACCAGCGCCCAAAGCAAGATTTGGATGTTGCAATATGCCTCTTTAATGGCCCTAGAAAAATTAGGTGACTACAGTCAGCATAAACTGTTGCTAGGGGCCGACGATTGGGTTGTCAGGGCTAAAGCCAACCAAACTGTTCAGACCGCAACCGTTTGATGTGGGATGGCTCATCCCCAGAGGCGCTGATAACAGCCACATTATGATTGGCACTGCCCTATTTTTGTTTTAAAGACCTTTTTGCATCCTATGGATTCTTTTTTTGAACAGCTGAAGCATCCCAACCCCCATATCCGTAATCAGGCCATGTTTGAAATTGTGGATCGTCGCGACGAGACAACAATTCCTCGACTGATTAGCGCCTTGGATGCCGAGGATACGATCTATCGCCGTGCAGCGGTCAAAACCTTAGGGGCTGTGGGGGCAGATGCTGTTCCAGCAATTATTGAAACCTTGGATAGCAGCGACAATGTGACCGTTCGCGGTAGCTGTGTCAAGGCCCTGGCTCAGGTAGCGCTAAATTATCCAGATGAACCCTTTCCAGAAATAGGTCTGCAATGTCTCAAACAGTCTTTAGAGGACGCCAATCCGGTAGTCTACATTGCGGCGGCCATGGCGCTGGGAGAGGTGGGTGATGCGGCGCTGGAGATTTTAGTGGAGGCTTTACAGACTACTGACAATGTTGCCCTGGCGGTTTCCCTTGCCAATACGCTGGCCTCTGTGGGGGGTGATCGGGCACTGGAAGTGTTGACTAACCTGTCCGAGTCTGACTCGATTGATGGCTACATTAAGGAAACGGCCATTAGTGCCCTATCGCGGATGGAGCTGGTAAAGACCTACTCCCGTCCAGACAATTAAGCAATCCGATGGCATCGTTGCATGGTTCAACATAGTCATCAGGCTACGATTTCAAGACTATTTCAAGACGATGTCTGAACCATCGGGGAATACCAGCGTAATTCGGTCTGCATAGTCAGCAATGGCAACAATTTTGTCCCGCTGCAGCTGCTGGCCTAGCTCCACCGATGGGCAGTGAATCACCAACCCATTACAGCTGGTATCCCATTTCAGCTCGCAGGTCTCTAGCTGAAGCACATCAGCTTTAAGTCTGTGTAGAAGACGATTAATGGCTTTGAATTTCTGCAGCCATTCTGAGCTGTTTAGCTCCTCTTCTAACCGGGTGCGCAGTGGATTTTGGTCGTTAATCCCAGTCATCGCTGGCAGCCGATTTCTTTTGGATTTGATTAATGGCCAGGTTATAGATGGGTTTTAGGCTTTCATCATGTTCCTTAGCCATGGCCGCTTGCAGGTCAGATAGGGTGTCCATCTGCTCCATTTTCATAATGGCTAGTACGGCTGACTTGCGAGTAGTGGTGTTAGCGTGGTTCAAGAGGTTCAGTAGCTTAGGCACAGCGGGCTTATAGGCCAGGTTACCCAGGGCGGCGGCGGCTTCACAGCGAACATTTTCTGAATCATCGTCAAGGGCATTGATGAGAATATCAAAGTTATCAGGGATGCCTTCTTCTTGGGCAACTTTTGCGATCGCACCCACCACAGCAGCCCGGACGGTTTCTGATTCTGCACCTAGGGCCTGCATCAGCAGGTCTTTTGCGTCAGACCCCATAAACGCCAACGCCCAGGCAGCGTGGCCCTTAATCGTTTCAGGATGACTGGGGTTTTCCAAAACCTTTAGTAAATCGGGGGCAGCTGACCGCCCCGTCCTGGCTAGGGCCCCCACGGAGGATCCCTGCACCACCGTATCGCTATCGGTGAGAAAGGAATTGACCAAAGTGGGAACGGCCAGCGGGTCAGCAATTAACGTCAGAGTTTTGGCACAGGCTCGCCGGACAACTTCGTTAGGATGATTAGCCAGGGCTTCAACCAGCACGGACGTAGCCGACTCACCAATCTGCCCCAAGGTTTCCGCAATCCGCAAACGCGTCATACCCCGTTTGTCTGAGAAACTCTCCACCAGCTGCCGTAGAGTATCTTGGTCTGAATCATCAAATGAGAGCAAATCTATCTGTTCGTTGACATGCCGAATCAGCTCGTCGGTAGCAGCCTGACGCATTGACTCATCATTTAAATCAGTACTAGAGTTTGTCATCACCGACAGCGCCTATCAAAAAATCAAACAAAACCAAAATTAAGAGTAACCTGGTCAAGCCCCCATGGCCAAATTTGAACCACGGGTAGACTGTTAGATATCCGCCGCGCCATTACTTCCTCACTCAGCGGCTGTTTCGGGAGCAATGGTGGCTAGCTGCGCCCGCAGCTGAACCAAAGCAGCATCGATTTTGGCAAGTTCAGGCTCTAATCTGGCCATTGTTTCCTTCTTAGACATTTTTGCCTTTTTAGCAGCATCTAAAGTCTCACTAGTCAAACGCTCACGATACTTCTCAAACTCGGTAATAAGTTCAGTAATTTCTTCGATGCTTACTTGGGGGGTGGCCGTATCAGCAGAGCCAGTCATAGCAGTAATCCTTTTGACTTTATTAAAGTTAGGTGCGGTAACCCACATCATCCAATCTAAAACCTCAAGCTTACTAGGAGAAAACCCTAAGGGTCTGGATATGAATAAGGTTTACATAACTATCTATTCTTACGGCTGAGCCGTCGTTTGTCATTAGTTCAACCCGAGTTCAAGCGGGCTAAATGAGTCTTATGTAACGGAATGTTGCTTTGTTATTAATATAAGGGACTTGGGTAACGGCAGTTTTTTATGGTGACGTTGTGGGTGGCTGAACTGCTGTGGCGGTCACCCAAAGAACTTATCAAGTGTTTTTTTAGATAAGGAGAGCTCAATGCTTGACGCTTTTTCTAGAGCGGTTGTATCCGCTGACGCCAGCACCTCTACTATTGGTGACCTGTCTGCCCTGAAGGCATTTGTTGCTAGCGGCAACCGTCGTCTAGACGCTGTAAATGCTGTTGCATCCAACGCAAGCTGCATCGTTTCTGACGCTGTTGCTGGGATGATCTGTGAGAACCAGGGTCTCATTCAGGCCGGTGGTAACTGCTACCCCAACCGTCGCATGGCGGCTTGCCTGCGCGATGGCGAAATCATCCTTCGCTATGTTACCTACGCTCTGCTGGCTGGTGATGCATCCGTTCTAGATGACCGCTGCCTAAACGGTCTGAAAGAGACTTACGCAGCGCTTGGCGTTCCGGCTACTTCCACTGCTCGTGCTGTGCAGATCATGAAGGCGTCCGCCACTGCTCACATTCAAGACAACCCCAGCGAAGCTCGTGCTGGCGCTCGTCTACGTAAGATGGGCACCATCGTTGTAGAAGACCGCTGTGCTTCCTTGGTTGCTGAAGCTGGCAGCTACTTTGATCGCGTTATCTCTGCTGTTAGCTAGTCTCTTGTGACGGCTAACCGAGATTGCTCTGAACGTATTACCGATCAAACTAACTACTGGAGAATTAAACAATGAAATCTGTTGTTACCACTGTGATCGCTGCAGCTGATGCAGCTGGTCGTTTCCCTTCCACGTCTGACCTTGAGTCTGTTCAAGGTAGTCTTCAGCGTGCGGCGGCTCGTCTAGAAGCAGCTGAAAAGCTAGCAGCTAACTTGGACAACGTTGCCAAGGAAGCTTACGATGCTTGCATCGCCAAGTATCCTTACTTGAACAATGCTGGTGAAGCTAACTCCACCGACACCTTCAAGGCCAAGTGCATGCGTGATGTGAAGCACTACATGCGTCTGATCAGCTACAGCCTAGTTGTTGGCGGTACTGGTCCTCTAGACGAGTGGGGTATTGCAGGTCAGCGTGAAGTGTATCGCGCTCTGAACCTGCCCACTGCTCCCTACGTAGCTGCTCTTAGCTTTGCTCGTAACCGTGGTTGCGCTCCCCGCGACATGTCGGCTCAGGCTCTGACTGAGTACAACGCTCTGCTTGACTATGTCATCAACTCCCTTTCCTAAGGGAGCGGTCCTTAATGGGACGCTGGCCTAGCGTTAGCTTTTTAGCAGCCTAGGTAGCCAAAAAAATAGGAGACCTCTTGATACAGGAGGTCTCCTATTTTTTTGGCTGCTTCTAAGTTTTTGGGCAGACAGTCACGTTCAGTGTTTGGCCATTTGTAGCTTGGCACACATAAGTAGATGAGCACAATTAATTTCAAAATCCTGGAGGCCCCCTAAATCCCCCAATTCTGGGGGACTTTGATTTCCG
>JBCAWO010000122.1:0-8903 GCA_038534515.1 Cyanobacteria bacterium J06554_1 | reverse complement strand
CCTAAGGCATCTAGCTGCTGCTGCAGGCGATCTTCCTTAAGCGGGTCGTAGGGGCAGTCTTTTCGATTGCGTTTACTGGCTGTGTACCAGGCGTCATGGTTGCCGAGAATCACAGCTTTGGGTAGCGGGACAGCAGCTACCTGCCGAACAATGGAGAGGGCCTCGTTACCAAAATCTCCCACAAAGAGCACTAGATCCACACCCAAGGATTCAAGCAAGCTAGAATCTGCGCTACTCCACTGCCCATGAACATCTCCCACAATGGCAATCTTAGCTGACCTTCCGGCCATCACATCCAAGTCAGTTTTATTTGTCCCTATCAGCGCCATAAATCGTTGTTTAATCTAAACATGTTCTGATTGGTCTAAGGCGCACTCCCATGCCCCAGCTGATTATTTTTACCGACCTCGACGGCACGCTACTCAACGGTGAAACCTATGACTATGCGGCAACCGTGCCTATTATCCAGCAATTAAAGTCATTAAAGATTCCAGTTGTGCCTGTGACCAGTAAGACGCGGGCCGAAGTTGCTACCCTCCGCCAGGATGTGGGCTTAACCGACCCGTTTGTCACCGAGAATGGTAGCGGCATTTTTGTTGAAGTCAATCATAATCCGTTTAATCAATCGCCGGGCGAACAAGACGGCGACTACTACGTGGTGGATTTGGGCTGCCCCTATGTACAAGCGAGGGCCGGGTTGCGGGTAATTGCCAATGAGCTACGCCACTCCCTACTGGGCTTTGGCGATATGACCATCAATCGACTGCAAAAATATACCGGGCTGTCGGCCAAAGATGCCCAAGAAGCCAAGGCCCGTGAGTTTAGCGAGCCCTTTATCACCCCTAAGGCCGTTACCCCCGAGCAAATTATCGAAGCCGTTGAAGCCGTTGGCTTTAAGGTAGTTGTAGGCGATCGATTCTCCCATTTAATTGGCCCCAATGCGGGTAAAGGTAATGCCGTGAAACGGTTGGTGGCTCTTTACCAAAGCATTTTGCCCCCAGACGAAACCATCGTCACCATTGGGTTAGGCAACAGCCCAAACGATTTGGACATGTTGGAAAATGTGGATCACTCAATCGTATTGCCTGGCGTTAATGGCCCCCACCCACAGCTAGCCGACCGGGGCTGGGACATTGCACCATCACCAGCGCCCCAGGGATGGGTAGATGCCGTCACTGCAATATGTCAGCAATTTGATATTGGGCTGCACAGCTAGGCGCAAAGATTATTGGGCACCAGATTATCAGGCTAAGGGTAGCCACGCGCCTCGCCCCCCTCAATGCCCATCGCCTCAGTTTTTTGAACCCGACCTTACTGACATTTATGGTTAAAATAACTATAATTAACCCAGGTCAAAATCTAATTTAAGACTATAAATGCCGTTGCTGATTTAGAGGATGAACCGATCTAGAAAAAAGTTACTGTGCCAGGATTTTTTAGATTAGATCATTCCAAGGATTAGCAACGCCCCATAAACAACTCGTGAGTTTGTCTACATGTTCACAACTACATCAGCACCTGCCACTGGACTCCCTAAGGACCTTTTCGGCGCAATCGAGACCTTAAAAAAAGAGCTGAATGCCATTGTTCTGGCCCATTATTACCAAGAACCAGATATTCAGGATATCGCTGATTACATCGGTGACTCGCTGGGGCTATCACAAAAAGCAGCGGCCACCGATGCTGAGGTGATTGTGTTTGCTGGGGTACACTTCATGGCTGAGACGGCCAAAATTTTGAACCCTGACAAACTAGTGCTTTTACCGGATCTAGATGCAGGCTGTTCACTAGCCGATAGCTGCCCACCGGCAGAATTCGCTAAGTTCAAAGCGGCCCATCCTGACCATATCGTGGTGTCTTATATCAACTGCACCGCTGAGATTAAGGCCATGAGCGACATTATTTGCACCAGCTCAAATGCGGTAAAACTTGTAAACCAGATTCCACCAGAGCAGCCGATTATTTTTGCTCCCGATCGGAACCTAGGACGCTATGTGGCGGCGCAAACAGGGCGCGATCTGGTGCTGTGGCAGGGCAGCTGCATTGTGCACGAAACGTTTTCAGAAAAGAAAATGCTGCAGCTCAAGATGGAGCATCCCGGTGCTGAAATTGTGGCTCACCCTGAATGTGAGGAAGCCATTTTACGCCACGCCAACTTTATCGGTTCAACCACCGCTTTACTCAACTATGTAGAACGTAGTGAAACCGAGCAGTTCATTGTGGTTACAGAGTCCGGCATTATTCACCAAATGGAAAAGCAGGTACCACAGAAGTTGTTTATCCCGGCCCCACCCGATGCCAACTGTCAGTGCAACGAGTGCCCCCACATGCGGCTCAACACCCTGGCAAAACTATACTTGGCCATGAAAAACCAGACACCTGAAATCACTCTACCGGCCGATATTCAGCAACAGGCTCTAGCCCCCATTCAACGCATGTTGGCTATGAGTGCTTAGGGTGATTACATCGGTCAGGTTAGTTAGGACAATGGGTTTTTCTGAATGCCTCATACCAAATCCGAATTCAGTAAACCTGATTAAAAATGAACCAGCCTGTGGGGGCAATCCCTTATGGAGATATGCATCCATCGATGGCTGTATCACCCGTTTCCCTAATCCTTCAAATGCTCTCTCAGTTGGTACGTCAGCAAATCAACCACCTTATTTCCCTTAGCTTGATTTTGACCAAGGGCAGTTTGGGCCGATTGCTCAATGCGCTCAATGTCCGTACTGGGCAGATCCAGCAGACCTACTAACTTTTGGTAGGTGGCTTGTTCGTCTTGATTGATCAGGTCTTCATCTGGGGTGCGCGCGCTAGAGCTAATGACCTCATAACCAAGACGCAGGACAAATTCCTTTTCTGCCTGCGTAGAGAGTTTTGGCACTAGCTCTTCTAAGGGCAGGTCTTGCACTAAGTAGCCTTGGAGCTCTTGCTTAACGGATTCTTGGCTTTCAGGCGTATTGGCAAATACCTGACTAAAGTTAGTCAGCATGACATCAGCTTCTTCTTTGGCCAGGCTGCCATCAGCCCACGCCAGCGCTAGCACAATGCGTAGCAGATTCATCTGACGCGGAGTAATCGAAGGAGGCAGTTGGGTACCCATGAACGTTCAGTGTGGTACAACTCCTCAAGTATCTGCCTGCCGACCCAAAAATCCTCGGAGAGCAAGGTTTTTTTCAATATGTGGCAATAATTTGTAACTCGCCCTGGAGCCAGGGTTACTTTTGAGCTAGCTGTACTAAATGATTAAATCCTTTTAATTGGAGGGTTTGACCGTTTTGACCGGTGGTAATCCACTCTCTCTCTTTTAATTTCTCCATAATTTTAGCAGCGTCTTCCTTGGGGATATCGGCAACAGCAGCCAGATCATCGATGGGTAGGTTAAAAATTTCTGGAACAGTATCTTTATTTTCACCGTAGGCATCGGCTAACGCGGTAAGCGTGTGGGCCAGCTTGACTGCCGCAGGTTTACGACGTCGCTGAAAGTGACTGTTGGTATGACGCAAACGCTGCACCATCATCTGTAACATGCGGTGGTGCAAATGGTGATCTTGAAACAGCGTATCGATAAAGTGCTGCGCTGGAACACTCAATAACTTAACTGGCGATAGGGCGACGACATCTGTGGAGCGAGGGGACTCGTCTAGGATCGCCATTTCTCCAAAAAAATCGCCCTTGCCTAAAACGGCCAGGGTTACATAGTCACCGTCTGTATCGTGGCGCACTTTAATCCAGCCAGCCACGATTAGGTAGATGGCATTTCCCCAAGAGTCCTCCATCAAAACGGTACGCCCTGCTGGATAGGTGAGCTCGGTGGCTGCCGATAGCAGACTAGTTAAGGTGTCAGGATTTGCGGCGTTGAATAATGGAAATAGAGCACTTAGGAGATCGGGCCGCATGGACTTTTTCAGGGTAAGTGTAGTCATATATTAGACCTACGAGTGAGCAGCTACGCCACAAAAGGCATGGTGGAGGTATTTTCTTAGATACTCTCTGCGTTTGTTAAAAAACGATAAAGTTGAGCGAACTGTTTAGGTGGGTTTACGGAACTGGCTACTGGCCATCAACGGTGCATACCCATAGTTTTTGCACAAGGCAGGGGATTAAGTTACTGCCCCTAGGTTACCCAGCTTGTTGGGGTGACACACCTTAGCCTATGTATGGTGCTGCTCACATAGGCCAGCACTAGTATGGACTACTGACATTGAGTGAACCAAGCTGCAAAAGTATACGGCCTACCCGAGTTAGTTTCAGTATATTTAAGGAGTTTGGTAGATAATCGGGAAAAATTGATACAGCCAGGCTGCTGTGCCAGCTCGATATTGTCTCAAAGCCTGTTTCAACGCCTGTCTCAACGCCTTAAATTACAGCAAGTGCCAGCTCTCAAAAGCCATGGCTGATTTAAGGACTAAATTGAGTCAACGTCAACATTCCTAAAGTCTGGCAAATTGCGTCCTTTTAAGCATCAGCAATAAAAATCCCAATGGGCCGATTGACCCATTGGGAGAGACAGAACACACAAATGCGTCGCCTGCTATGGCATCAACGGATGCCTATCTGCAAGTGAGAAGCTACGCCGATGGCGAGTCAGGTTAGCCGTTGTAAGGCGTTCAGGGATAGCCATTGCCCTAGCCAACTTGATAGAGGCAACAAGGGATAAAGAAAAAGGGAAACACAAACCAGACCGATATTTAGCGGGAAAAAGGTGGCCTTTGTCGTAAATCTAATCGTTTAACTGAGAATATCTCTAGTCTAGTGGGGCTAACGGAGGAGCGTTTACGCTATCTAGCTGAGGTTTCCTTCAGACAATGGCTGAATTATTAGGTAGGGCTACCTGCAATTTCTAAGCAATTAATGCGATCGCAACTGGGGACCAACCCAGAGCTATTGAGGCCTGATACGAAATCCTGGTGACCTGCACGCGATATCACAGGGCAACTACAAGGGATTGCCCCGACAGAATTACATATTTCTAATCGGGTTTACTGAATTGGGATTTGGTATGACTGACGTATGACTAAAGATGCTTTGCCAGGGTGTCACTAAACTCGCTGTAGGGCTTAGCGCCGATGACCGTATCTACCTGTTCGCCTTGCTTGAAGAACATTACAGCGGGAATGCTTTTGATCCCAAATCGCTTAGCAGCGGACTTGTTATTGTCAATATCAAGTTTAACGACGGTAACCTGGTCGCCATAGTCTTCGGCTAGCTGATCCATCAGTGGCGCAACTAGCTTACAGGGGCCACACCAGGAAGCTGTGCAGTCCACGACGACCAGGGGCTGGCTAGTAAGCAGATTATCAAGGGTGGCTTCATCGGGAACGTAGTCAGCAGCCATAGTGGAAATGCTCCAAAGTTGCGAAATACTAGATTAACGCTGGACATTTCCCATCATAACCATAGTTAGGTACATTCACCTAATTGCAATCAATTCGAGGTATTTTACGTAACATCCCTCAGGCAGCCTAGGGATTGCCTGAGGGAGCCTGCATTGCCTCTCCCTCAGGCCATTGGCTATACCGCCACAAAGTTCACCAGTTTGCCGGGCACTACGATTACCTTCTTGATTTCCTTGCCTTCAAGATATTTCTTGGCAATGTCAGACTCGCGGGCATACTGCTCTAGCTCGTCTTTACTGGCACTGGCTGGGACTGAGATGGTGCCTCGGGTTTTACCCTTGATTTGAATCACCAGGGTAATTTCATCGGCGACCAGGGCCGTTTGTTCAAATGTGGGCCAGCTCTGTCGGTGTACCGACTCGCTAAAGCCCAGCTGCTGCCAGAGTTCTTCCGCAATGTGGGGGGCAAAGGGGGCCAACAGCAGTACCAGGGCCTGCACCCCCTCAGCGTAGACATCGGTGTCTTGCTGTTTGGCATCTTTAAGGGCATTGCTGAGCTTCATCAGCTCGGAGACCGCCGTATTAAACTGGTAGCCTGCTTCGACATCCTCTGAGATTTCTTTGATGGCCGTATGAACAGCGCGGCGCAGGTCTTTATCAGCTTTGCTAAGGCCGCTTTGGTCAATGTTTACAATTCGAGCTTTGCTGCCGTGGGTTTCTGCAAAGCCGGTCACCAGGAGCCACACCCGGTTCAAAAACCGAAACTGACCTTCGACATCGGCATCGTCCCATTCGAGATCTTTCTCCGGCGGCGCTTTAAACAGAATGAACATGCGGGCAGTGTCGGCCCCGTATTTGCCCAGGACGACGCTGGGTTCTACACCGTTGTATTTGGACTTGGACATTTTTTCGTAGAACACCTGCAGCGGATCGCCGGTTTCAGGATCTTTGGGGTCATTAAGGTCGGCAATGTCACCGGGGGCAATGTACTTGCCGGTGGCAGGGTTTTTGTAGGTGATGGCCTGGACCATACCCTGGGTAAGCAGACGCTGGAAGGGTTCATTGATGGAGATGAGGTTGCGATCGCGCAGCACCTTAGTAAAGAACCGCGAATAGAGCAAATGCAAAATCGCATGCTCAATCCCGCCCACATACTGGTCTACCGCCAGCCAGCTATCCGCCTTATCCTTGGCAAAGGGCATCTGAGTATTTTTGGCATCGGTATAGCGCAAAAAGTACCAGGACGAGTCGATAAACGTATCCATGGTGTCGGTTTCCCGCTTGGCATCGTCACCACAGCTGGGGCACTTGCAGTTGACCCAATCGGCCATCTTAGTCAGGGGAGAACCACCCCGGGCGCTAAATTCCACATCCTCAGGCAAGACCACCGGTAGCTGGTCGTTGGGCACCGGCACCGTACCACAGGTATCGCAGTAAATTACCGGTATGGGCACCCCCCAGTAGCGCTGGCGAGAGATCAGCCAGTCTCGCAGGCGATAGTTGGCCGTGCCTTCCCCCTTATTATTTTCTGTGAGCCACTTCACCGCCGCGTTAACGCTCTTGCCTTTGCCCTTGCCTGCTGGAATGCCGTTCAACGGGCCAGAGTTCACCATCACACCGCCGTCGGCATAGGCCGTTTCCATGGTGGCTCCGTCCAGGGTTTCCCCGTCAGGCTGCACCACCACATGGATGGGCAGGTCAAACTTACGGGCAAATTCAAAGTCCCGCTGGTCGTGGGCCGGTACCGCCATAATTGCGCCGGTGCCGTAGTCCATCAGCACATAGTCGGCGATCCAAATGGGGATTTTCTGATCGTTGACCGGATTAATGGCATAGCTGCCGGTCCACACACCGGTTTTTTCACGGTTCTCAGCGGTGCGGTCCATTTCACTCATGGCCGCAGCGGTGGCTTGGTAGGTTGCGACCGCATCACCCTGGTCAGCCGTCGTCAGCTTCTCCACCAGCGGATGCTCCGGCGACAGCACCATAAAGGACGCGCCCCATAGCGTATCCGGGCGAGTGGTATAGATTTTGATATCATCGCCAGCTTCCGTGGCAAACACCACATGGGCACCAGTGGACTTACCAATCCAGTTGGCCTGCATGGTCTTTACCCGCTCGGGCCAGCCGCTAAGCTGATCGAGATCAGCCAAAAGCTGATCCGCATAGTCCGTAATCTTAAGGAACCACTGACGCAACAGCTTACGCTCCACCTTCGCCCCAGAGCGCCAGGACTTCCCCTCGCTATCCACCTGTTCATTGGCCAGCACCGTCTGGTCAATGGGGTCCCAGTTAACAGCCGCCTCTTTCTGGTACGCCAGCCCCGCTTCGTAGAACTGCAAAAAGATCCACTGGGTCCAACGATAATAATCTGGCGAACAGGTCGCTACCTCCCGGTCCCAATCATAGGAAAGCCCCAGCTCCTTGAGCTGCTCCCGCATCTGACCCACATTCTGATAGGTCCACTTAGCCGGCGGAATCCCCCGATCAATCGCCGCATTCTCCGCCGGTAAACCAAACGCATCCCAGCCCATGGGATGCAGCACGTTATAACCTTGCATACGACGAACACGGGCAATTACGTCCGTAATCGTGTAGTTGCGCACATGCCCCATGTGCAAATTGCCAGAAGGATACGGAAACATGGACAGGGCATAGAACTTTTTCTGCCCTGGGTCGGCAGGGGTATTGTCCAGGCCCTGGTCAACCCACTGCTGCTGCCACTTTTTCTCGATGTCTGCTGGGTTATATCGAGACTCCACGTTTACGTTCCCCTTGGTACTAAATAGGTTCTACTACACCTGCGGCTGAACGTTTTCGCCAGCTCTGCCAGATTTTACAATCAGAATTGTCTTATCAATTCTAGTCGTCCGCCGCCCATCTGGAAGATCTACATAGATTCCTTCCCCTTAGAAAAGGTCTAATCCCTGATATCAAAAAGGGGTTCGGGCTATGGGAAGCAAATAAAAATACAGATAAAACGCAAAATCAAAAAAATGCGTTTACATCTATTGAAATCGTATACATTCAGAAAACATGATTGTGTTCAGTTCAACCTGCCATGGCCAGGATTCGAGTACCTAAGCCGTTTTTCCAATTAACCCAAGAGATTAAGTCTGACGACTGGCTCCCATTGATAGCAAAGTATCGTGTCACCGACGACAAAGGCCGATACCTTCACTGGGATGAGTTTCAGTGGCGAGTTGAAACCGGTGATGATGTACTAGCAGCTTGGTATGCAACTAAGTTTGGCCGGATGACAATAGCCAACGTAATGCCACAGCTACAAGCTGAAGAAAATCGATGTTTTAGTTACTGTGTCCCTGACTCGCTGTTTGCCCGTCTGCACACCATCGACAAAATCACCGGTGGTGGTCAAAGCCTCAGCGATAGTCCCTTTGTGTCGTCCAACGAGAAGGAACGCTACCTGGTTAAAAATCTGATGCTAGAGGAAGCGATCACTATAGTGGACCCCAAAAACTGGACAGGGGGTTAAGCTCTGAACCACTCGGAAACGAAGGAGTCGTTCATGGCCAAAAAACGGAAACAATACAGTGCAAAATTC
>JBCAWO010000121.1:0-8921 GCA_038534515.1 Cyanobacteria bacterium J06554_1 | reverse complement strand
CTGCTGCCGACGGCAAGCACCTCTTCGGTGAGGGTGAGCTGGTTTTGGAGGTTGTAGAAATTGAGCTGGAGCTTAAGCTGACGAATGTCAGTGTCGCCCGTATTGGTGATGGTCCATTGGGCATCAAAAATGGTGCTGTTGGTAGTATCGTAGCTACTGACGTTTTCGTTGCGGGCAACTAGGTCAAAGGCAAACTGGGTCGGTTGTTGAGAAACCCAGGTGTAGGGAATCAGCAGCCCCACTGGGTAGCTGTCAGGGGCGGGTACCTCGTCAAGTTTGAGCACACCCAGGTAAATGGCGGCCAGGTCTGGGGTTGTTTTATGGATCAGGTCAAAGGCGTGGTAGTCACCGGGGCGTACGGTGGCGTTAGCTTCGGCAATGGCTTCTGTGCTTTCGCTTTCAAACACATCCCCATTACTGTCTAAATACTCCACCTGGAGCTGTAGGGCGTCTATTTCCTGATCGCTGGTGTTGTGCAACACCGCTTGAAGCGTGTAGTAGGACGCATCTTCGTAGTTTTCTAGCCTGGATTGACGGAGGTCCAGGGTTAAACCGGGCTGGTCGAAGCCGACGGGAATATCGGCGTTGGCCGATATGTCTGGGCTAGCCGTCTCAGGGGCCGATGCCGACGGTTCAGAGCCGGATGGGCCGGAACTATCTGGGTCTAAGCTATCTGGAGCGGACAACGGGTCGGACGGGGCCGTAGCGCGGTCAGCATCTTGGGCTAGCTGCTCCACCGCTGAGCGGGTGGTGAACATGTCCATCAATGGTTTAAAGGCTAGGCCCACCAATAAAATTGGCAGAACTAGCCAGAACCATTTTTGACGATTGTCAATGCCGTGTTCTAAAGAACTAATTAAAATAACGGGGCTTTCATTGCCAGGGCTCATGGCCTGACAGCGGTTGGCCAGGGCAATGGCCTGGTGTTTATCTGCTATGTTTTTTTGTTTGCCATAGCGCTGATCGTAGGCATAGGTCAGGGTTTGCAGACTCTCAAGGTTCAATGGGTCCAGCGCTGTTGCCTGGGTCAGTTCGTCAATGGCATCATCCAGACAGTCCGTGTCCAAATGGTGACGCCCCTGTTCAAAATGCGCCTGGGCCTTTTGCTGGACGGTGGCAATGTCGTCAGAGTCTAGACCGATTTCTTGGGCTAGGGCCTTTAAACGTTCGGACGTAGGCGGTTCCTTCCATTCGAGCAGCCGTTGAATATAGGTTTCAATGATGCGATCGCGCCCCATGGGAAACTCCATTGACTGTTGTCGTGCCCTCCCCACGATAGCAATACGGATCAAGTCGCGCCTAGGCCACCGATAAGGCAGTCGGGCAGAGCAATTCCCTAGATTACTGCGGATCGCTTAGCGTTGGTTAGTTTGGTTTGGTTAGCCTGGTTTGGTTAGCCTGGTTTGGTTAGTCCGGCCTATTCTGCTTCTAGCACCGACACCTTATAGCGCTCATAGCCGCTGGCAACGGCCTTAATGACGCGAAATGGCCGTGTTTCACCGGGCAGCAGCGGCGCATCGTTGTTGTCGATGACAATCACCTCTTCGCTCTGTAACCGCTGACTGTTGGCGTCGTAAAAGTCGGCTTTGAGCGTCAGTTCTTGAACGGGGTAATCACTGGTGTTGATAATCACCCATTCGGCATTAAAGTTGGCCGGACCTGACTGGCTGGTCTTCTCGTCAGCGGTGTCAGGTTCGCCGGGTTTCTTGTCGTTATTCGAGCCAGGTTCAGACTCTGTTGATGGTGCCGCTGTGCCAGTCGCCCCAAATATTTCGCTGCGGCTAGCGAGTTCAAAGCTAATGGTTTCCGATTCTAAGGTATCCCAGCTGTAGTTAATCGGCGTGGGGGGGACGTAGGTATTACGGGCAATGGCCTGCTCAGTATCAGTGACACTGAGGCGGACGGTGACAAGATCCGAGTTGATTTTTTGGATCAGGCTAAAGGCGTGGGTATCGCCGGGGCGCAGACTGGCATCCCTGGGGCCAATGGCTTGGTTGCCCTTGGTTGCGATCGCAACGTCACTGCGGTCTAAAAACTCCACATTTAGCATCAGTTTGCGAAATTCCTGATCGCTGGCGTTGATGAACACCCCCTGGAGCTGATAGTAAACCTCATCCTCATAGTCACCGAGTTCCGATAGGCGAGCTTCGAGCACTAAACCGGGATGATCAAAAATCACCGGTATATCCACATCTGATACCAGGTCAATGGCGGTGGCCCTAGCGGCGGCATTGGGTCCCTGGTCCGCTTCATCCGTGCCATCCGTACCATCGGTGTCATAGATGGCAGACCCAGGGACAATGGTGCCAGGGGCCGGTCCCAGCAGGGCTGGGGACGCTGAAAATACCGGTAGACGACTGACCACCACAATGCCGAGCCCAACGGTGGCCAACCCCCCAGCCAAAACAGTGAGCTTTTGCCGCGTCCACTGGGATAATTTTTCCTGGGTGTTTTCCGCCGTATGCTCTAGAAAACTAATTAAAACCTGGGCTTCTTTATCACTGGGCTTGAGGGCCAGACAGCGTTGAGCCACCAGCAGCGCCTGCTGCTTATCAGCCGGATCTTCTGCCCGGTTGTAGCGCTGATTATAGGCGTTAGCTAAGGCATGCAGAATGTCTAAGTTAAGCGGGTCAAAGGATGTGGCCTGGAGCAGCTCATCAATGGCCTCGTCAAGATAGTCAGCTTTGACATAGCTATTGCCCCGGATAAAATGCGCTTTTGCCTGTCGCTTGAGCGCATGCATTTCCGCTGGGGTAATCCCCACTTCCTTTGAGATCGCCACCAGGGCATCTTGATTCAACGGTTTTTCCCAGGCAAGCATCCGTTGAATGTAAGCCTCAATGATGCGATCGCGATCCATATAACGTGTTCACTCCGTGGCATTGCTCAACGCGTCGCAACACCGATTGCATGTCTATTCAATCAATTCCCCATTTACCTCTGTAGATACGGATAAAAATCTCAACAAGTTCAATAAAGTCTTTGTGGTGCCGTCGCGATCTGCACCTGGGCCATCTATTCGCTGCGACTAAACAACTCATACTGTTCAATGTCGGTCACACTGACACGAACGCTGATCAAGGCCGGCGTAATCTTGTGGAACAGGTTAAAGGAATGGGTATCGCCAGGCCAGATAATCACGTCATTGTCAGTAACCGCCACCTGATCAATGGTTGAAATGGGCACACCGTCACCATCTAACAGTTCCACCTTCAACTTTAATTTTCTGACCTCCTGACCGCTGTCATTAATTACAATGCCATGCAATTTGTAATAATCCTCGCCCTCATATTCCCCCAGTCGCGATAGCCGAGGTTCAATCAGTAAGCCAGGATGGTCAAACACAACTGGAATGTTAGGACCTGGGTCAAAGGCATTGGCTGGGGTATTGGTTTTGACTGGGTCACCCGATTTATCGGTGGCGTCAGTCTCTGAAACAACCGTGTCTGCCCCTGCAAACCCAGGTAGATGTTCTAAGCCACCCAGACTGACGGTTGCCGCTGCTACACCTGCGGTCAAAATAGCCATCGCTGACGTTGTGGATATGGCTACCCTGGGTAAATTGACCGGCTGCTGTAAAAACAGAATCAAAACAGCAATTTTGGTTTTTGTCCGCCGAGATATTTTCTTAGGGCTCAAGACATTTTCCAAAAAGCCAATCAATATAAAAATATTTGGCTTTGTCTGGCGAGATCGGGGTTGCGAACCGACGTTTGGCTCTAACTCCCTAACCAGTGCCAGGGCTTCTTTATCGTTTGGTTTTAGTTCCAGGCAGCGCTTTGCCACCAGCAGTGCCTGTTTGCAATAGGCGAGGCTGCTGTCCTGCTGATAGCGCAGGTTATAAATATCGGCAAGGGCGTGGAGCACCTCTAGATTGATGGGATCTAGGGCCCTGGCCTGGGTTAGTTCATCAATGGCACTGTCAAGTTGGTCAAATTCCCAATAGTTAAGACCACGGGCAATGTGGGCCTCAACCTTGAGGTTGATGGCGTCCAATTCCCCCTGGGTAATGCCTACTTCAGCAGCAATTGTCTCCAGGGTAGATTGGGTAACTGGCTGATTCCATGCCAGCAGTCGCTGAATGTAAGCCTCAATAATGCTAGCGCGAGCCATAATTCACTCCGTTTCAGCAATTGCCTGGTGGGTAGATTGCGTAATCGGCGTTTTATGCCAACAGTTGTCGAATTGAACCTGCAGGTCAAATATGTTGGCGTAACCCGTTGCTTATCGTCCCTGTTAATGCATTCATCATTTTTGATATTGGATACGGATAAAGTTCTGACTAACTTCAATAAACTCTTTACATAGCAGCCTCGCGTTTGGGGCCACTAGACGCCAATAACAGGTGACAGTGCGACGCTAAACTACAACGTGGCTGTGTAGTTTCCGCTCAACGGTGTCCGCTAACTTTACCCCCAACCAGTTACGCTCCATTAAGGGCCAACTCGACCTGGTGCTGCTTGCGCTTGAAACTCTGGTGGGCATTGGGTCAGAGGCTATTTTAGACCAGGCAAAAAACCTCCAGCTAACGACCCTGCTATCGGACCGGGTCAGCCTGTGGCGGCTGCGACAGTCCAGCCCTTTGCGGAAGGGGCAAGGTCGAAAAAAGCTAGATGTGGACGAAGCCCGTGCCCTGGTAATGATTACAGCTCAGCTGGCGAACCAACACCGACAGACAATCCATCAGGCTATTACCGCCCTAGAAAAAGCAACGGCAGACGGCACGCCTCCCCATCGCATTGCCATATTGGGTAACTATCTCGATCGCTTTAGTAATACCTATGCTGAGCGCATGGAACAGGATGTGAAGCCCGACCTCTTAGAAAAATTGGCCTTTCAATTACTGATCGATCTATTGTTTTATAGCGGTGACGGTGGCCCCCAGCGGCTGTGGCAGGCGCTGCTAGAGCGGGCAGAGTCGCCGCCACAGGACCTGCACACAGGGTAAAACCCCAGGGTTTCCCCTACAAAAAGCTACAGATTTGAGCCGGGGAAGATTTAGACCCATAATAGGTGGGTCAAAAAACGCACTCTGACTTCAACATTGGCACATGACCGCAGAGTTCCTTAAGGGTACAAATCTCTACCTGGTGGGCATGATGGGCGCTGGTAAAACCACCATCGGTAAACACCTAGCCCACACCCTCAACTACCGCTTTATCGATACGGATGATGTGATTGTGCAGGCCACAGGCCAGAGCATCAATCAGATTTTTGCCGAGCAGGGTGAAGCTGCTTTTCGTGATATTGAAACCCAGGTGCTGGCTCAGGTGGCTCCCTACACCCGGACGGTGATCGCCACCGGTGGCGGCATGGTAATCAAACAGGAAAATTGGAGCTACCTCCAGTCTGGTCTGGTGGTGTGGCTCAATGTATCCATCGATGAGCTGATGCTGCGCCTCAGCCGCGATAAATCTCGACCGCTCCTAAAGCAAGGAAATTTGCGAGATAAACTCACAACGCTCCTGGAGCAGCGTCAAAACCGCTATGCCCAGGCGGATGCAACGGTGGTGTATAAATCGGGGGAAAAGGCGGGTGCGATCGCAAAACGGACCCTGGCAGCCCTCCAAACCGTCATCGCCGAAAACCCCGCCACCAGCACCACCCTCGATCGTTAATCCATCGTGTAGAGACGTTCCATGGAACGTCTCCACAGATGGATCGGTTCCTACCCTGTTCACCCCTTCCTTCCCTTCTAAATGGAAACCGCCGCCAACCGCGTCCAAATCCTCAGCGAAGCCCTACCCTACATCCAAAAATTCCGGGGGCGCACCGTCGTGATCAAATATGGTGGGGCCGCCATGAAAGACTCCACCCTTAAAGACGACGTCATCCGCGACATTGTCTTCATGGCCTGTGTAGGCATTCACCCCGTTGTCGTCCACGGCGGCGGTCCCGAAATCAACACCTGGCTAAGCAAGCTCAACATTGAACCCCAGTTTAAAGATGGGCTGCGCGTCACCGATGCCCCCACCATGGACGTGGTGGAAATGGTGTTAGTGGGTCGGGTCAACAAAGAACTTGTGGGGTTAGTCAACGCCGCCGGGGGCAGTGCCGTGGGTCTCTGCGGTAAGGACGGCAACATGATCATGGCCCGACCCCATGCCGCCGAGGGGGTGGGCTTTGTCGGTGAAGTCACCCTGATCGAACCCAAGCTGGTGCAGTCCCTTGTCAGTGCCGGCTATATTCCGATTATTTCTAGCGTTGCCGCCGATGCCAACGGCCAACCCTACAACATTAATGCCGACACCGTCGCAGGCGAACTCGCCGCCGCCCTCAGTGCCGAGAAACTGATTCTCCTCACCGACACCCCCGGCATCCTCAAGGATTACCACGACCCCTCCACCCTCTATAACAAGCTCGATATCCAAGAAGCCCGTACCCTAATTGACTCCGGCATCGTGTCTGGCGGCATGATTCCCAAGGTTACCTGCTGTGTGCGGGCCCTGGCCCAGGGCGTCCGCGGTGCCCACATCATCGATGGCCGCGTACCCCACTCCCTCCTGCTCGAAACCTTTACCAACTCCGGCATCGGCTCCATGCTAGTCGCCTCGCATCAGACGGCTTAGAATAGCTCCAACCCCTACAACACCTTTCCAACCTCAACTATGGCAGCTACCTGGTGGAACAAACTCAAACAAAATTCCCTGGCCCGATTTGGGGCCACCGTTCTGATTATTTTCTACCTGACCGTAGCGTTTGCAGAACTCACGGCTCCTTACAATCCCTATGAGCAACAGTTCAACGGGTCGTTGTTGCCCCCCACGACGGTGTACTGGCGTGATCAAACCTCTGGCAGGTTTATAGGTCCCCATGTATATCCGGTTACGCAGGGGCCAGTGGATATCGACACCGGTGAGCGAGTAACCGAAACAGACTTCTCAAACCCCTCACCGATTCGGCTGTGGGTCAAAGGGTCCGAATATAAGCTATTTCAGCTCAAATTACCCTTTGTAAGGAGTATTTCCTTCGAAGACTCGATGCAGCTAGAAGAAACCGAACTGTTTAAGGGCATTACCTTTGACCGTCATTTGTTTGGCACGGTGGGTGAGGGTAAATGGAATATCTTTGGCACTGACGAGTCGGCCCGGGACCAGCTTAGCCGACTGATCCACGGGGGGCGCATCAGTCTCAGTATTGGTCTGGTGGGCATTATCATCACCTTTCCCTTGGGGCTGCTGATCGGCGGTATTTCTGGCTACTTTGGCGGCACCGTCGATACGCTGATCATGCGCTTTGTCGAGGTGATCATGTCCATTCCCGGCTTCTTTTTGTTGGTTACGCTAGCAGCCGTACTCCCGGCAGGTCTGAGCAGCTCCCAGCGGTTTTTGTTAATTGTCCTGATTCTGTCGTTTATTGGTTGGACCGGGCTGGCGCGGATTATTCGCGGTGAGGTGTTATCGCTAAAAGAACGAACCTTTGTGCAGGCCAGTCAGGCCATGGGCGGGCGTTCGCTGCACATTATTTTGCGTCACATTTTGCCCCAGACGGCCACCTATGTGATTATCTCGGCCACATTGGCAATTCCCGGATATATTCTCTCCGAGTCGGCCCTGAGCTTTATTGGGCTGGGCATTCAGCAGCCGGACGCGTCCTGGGGGAATATGCTGTCGTCGGCAACAAATGCGTCGATTTTGGTGTTGCATCCCTGGTTGATTTGGCCACCGGCAGCGTTGATTGTGATTACGGTATTGTGTTTTAACCTGCTAGGCGACGGTCTGCGGGATGCGTTGGACCCCCGTAGTTTAGAAGAGTAGTTTAGCAAGATAACGGGCACGCTACCCTAGAGTCAATCGCAACCGGTAACCTCCTATGACGATTGCTACAAATAAAACCTTAACTTTAGAGGAGTATCTGACCTATGACGATGGGACAGGCACTCGTTATGAGTTGGTTAATGGGGTGCTAGTGGAAATGCCAACTGAAAACCCTCTCAACAAGACCATTTCCAAAATCGCGAGAGCGGGACTATGTGGAGAAACATCAGGAATATGCAGAGCGTGGGGTGCCGGAGTATTGGATACTCGATCCAGTTGCATCGATAGCTTTGGTGTTGACATTGGCAGATGATAATTATCAGGAGCGCAAGTTTCAGGGCGATGAAGTCCTGATTTTACCTACATTTTCTGAATTAAAAGTAACAGCCGCTCAAATACTAAAAGCCGGGTTGTAGGGAATGCCATCGTGCAAGATGATACGACTTTGAGAAAAAGTCAGACGTTGCAGAAGAAGATTGCTGGCAATGCGACTAAGTATCAGGCCTATCGTGAGGCCTGGTCGCGGATTAAGCTGGCCCAAGAAAATCATTTTTTCTTGGAGGCGATTACGATCCAGGAGAGTATTATTTCGGACCGGCTAATGCGGTTTTTGGCGCTGCCTGGGTCTAAGAATCCGTTTGCTAAAAAGAAGAAAAAGAAATATCTGAGCTTCTCGGACCTGATTCAGGCATGGAAGGTAAATTATCCCCAGGGGCTGCCGTCGGGTGACTATGGTGATCTGATTGCGGCAGTAGATGCCTGGCGACGTCAGCGCAATGATGCGATTCATTCCATTGTGAATCCGAAGCCGGGGGAGGCAACGCAGCCGATTGATTTGTTTTTGCAGCAGGCAAAGGAGACGGCAGAGGAGGGGACGCGGCTGGCGCGGGAGGTCTGTAGTTGGTGTCAGAAAGTAAAAAAGCAAAGGATTTTATAGGGTGCTGTTAGCGAAGCGTAACGCACCGCTCTATACATGATGATCATTTTCTAACGATGCTACAAAAATCAATAATTTGCGGCATAGTCGGGAAATGAATGCCATATTCATAAAAAGTTGCTTCTTTTTGAGTTGATGGCTGCCGATAAACCACCGGGTCCTGAACGTCGTTGGATAGAGCAAGGTCTAAATCAGTTTATTCGCTGGGCTCCTTTGGGAGGCAGCGG
>JBCAWO010000120.1:0-9007 GCA_038534515.1 Cyanobacteria bacterium J06554_1 | reverse complement strand
TTAAAATAATCTGGACAAACTGATTAAACTATAGGAGAGGGCGGTAAGTACAAATGCTGTAATTCAGTCCTCTACCACTTTTTCGATGGTGACGGCGGCTACATCTGTTTGAAATGTGGTGTCAAACTCAGTGCCTAGGCCTAGAATTTCGTACCAGCCTAGCAGCTGTGCAATCTGACCATTGGTTTGTTTCCCCAAGGCATACTGCCCGAGCATTTTATTTTTAGCTACCTGTAGCTCATTGGCGGTGAGTGGGACTTCGCATAGACGACGTAACTCACTTTGCAATCCATCTACGGCGACTGATGTGTTTTCTGGAGCGGTGCCAATGTAAGAGACAAACTGAGATGGGCCTAAGCGTGTGGGATAAAAGGCTGAAACATCGTAGGCAAGACCCTGTTTCTCTCGTAGCTCAACGAATAAACGACTGGATAGGCCATTGCCTAGATGGGTGCTGAGCAGCTTAAGGGCTGCAAAGTCTGGGTGTTTTACCGACGCTGCTAGATAGCCAATAATGACAAACGCTTGGTTGGTTTCCTGGGGGGTGACGATGCGATAAGCGTGGGAGTCTACTTCTGGTAGTCGCGCTACGGGGGCCGGACAGTCGGGGGCAGCCCAATCGCCTAGAAGCTTGTCCACTAGGGCGACAGCCCGCTCGGGAGCAATGCGACCAACAATGACGACTACCATATTGTCGGGGCGGAAGTGTTGGCGATGGGCGTCTAGGAGATCATCGCGCTGCATGGCGACTAAGGTTTCTTCGGTGCCCATGCTGGAAAAACCGTAGGGATGTTCACCATACATGCCCTCGCGAAAATATTTGTAGGCCACACTAAAGGGCTGTTCTTGCATTGACCGCAGCCCTTGGATGGTCAGCTTTCGTTCGAGTTCAATTTCATTTTCGGGAAAGCTGGGCTCTCGAAGAATTTCGGTAGCAAGGGTGAAAATTTTCTCAAAGTCGGCAGAGACGGTTTTGACACTGACTAGACTATAGTCTGAGGCGCTGTCTGCGCCCAGGCTAGCGCCAACGTACTCCACTGCTTCGGCAATATCTAACGAGCTGCGGTGGGCAGTCCCCCGGGTGAGGAGTGAGGTAAGAAAGCTAAAAATACCTGCGTTCTCGGGTGTTTCGTGGCCTTGACCAACGGGTAAAAACACCCGGGCTGAGACGATATCAGCGACTGGATTTTCGATGGCGATAACTTTGAGGCCGTTGCCCAGATGGGTCGTAATGGCGTTTTGCTGCGGGGCAGTGGATACAGTCACAGGTTTGTGGTTGAGAGGGTGTAGTGAAGGCTGTCAGGAACGGCAGTGTTGGGTTAGGCAGGCGTTAGGGCTAGGCTTCCGCAACGGTGAGGGGATAGATATGATTGGGCTAGGGACATGAGTTGCGCAGTTGTGTAGCTGTCTACATAGCCCGGGTAGGCGAGGGAAAGCTCAGGGGTTGCCAGGGTTCCATAGTACCCGTACAGTCCGGCAAGCTGACCTGGGGTTTCCATTGAAAAGGCATAATCGTTGCATAACACCCGCTGGGCTCGCTCTAACTCTATCGTTGTAATAGGTATGGTAGCTAGGGAGGCGATGCGATCGCAAATTACCTTTTCCACATCCTCAATGTAATGTGGCGCTAACCAGGACGATAGGACAAACAGACTACAGTCCCGCTGGACCGAAAAACTGCTCGCGATCTCATCCACCCACTGGCGTTCTTCTTGCAGTTCTCGCACCAAACGTGACATGCGCCCTTCGGCTAAGACCGTTGCTAAAATGTCTAAACCGCTGGCCTGTTTCAACTCTCCGATACCAGGCCCCAACCAGGCCATAACTAACCGTCCGTGCTCTAAGCGAGGCAATGCCAGTGTCTGTTGTTTTGCATGGGTGAGCAATTGAGGGGGAGCAACCGGGGCTGTCGCAGGACAAAGCTCTCTATGGGCAAATGCACGAAACTGAGTCTGAACTAGCTCTAACACCTGATCCAGGGGGACGCCCCCCGTAATAACTACCCGCATCTCGTCTGGCTGGTAGTGGGCTCGATGAAACTGGCGCATTTCTTCGGGGGACCGTTCTTGCAAAATTTCGGGGGTCCCCAGCACTGAGCGTCCGTAGGGGTGATCGCCATAGATCATTTGTGACAACGTCTGAAAGCCAAGCCAGTCCGGGTCATCCCATGACTGATGAATCTCTTCAATCACCACCTGCCGTTCTCGGACAAACTCATCTGCTGGGATCGCCGCATGAAGGAGCAGCTCCGCCAGATAGGGGAGTGCATGGGGCAAATCATCGGCCGCCACGGTCATGTAAAAGTGGGCATAGTCATGGCTGGTTGCCGCATTAGTTAGGCCACCTCGGCTTTCAATGGCTGCATCAAACATACCTGGCAGAATTTGCTCGGTCCCTTTGAACACCATGTGCTCTAAAAAATGGGCCATACCGGTCCAGCCATCGGGTTCGTAGCGTGCCCCGGCCTTAATCCAAACATCTACCACCACGACAGGCGTTGTTGTAATCTCTTGGTGAATTACGGTTAGCCCATTGTCTAACCGGATAACGCTGGCAGGAAATTGCGTGGGTAGCCTACCGCTATCGGATGAACTGGAATTAGAAACGTCAGGGGCTGAACTCAAGTTGCTCGGTGCCTACTGTAGAAGGTCTTATCCTATCGTCCTAAGTTGTTTTCGGGAATACATAATTTTCTAACGGGCCCAACCTGTAATAAATAGTAAGAAGAGAAAATCTAACACAATGGCTATTTGTCCGGATGGGTCTATTGGCTTAGGGTGCAGGCAAACTGTTGTAGCGTGTTTATCTGCATCCAGGAGTCAGGCATTGGGGCTAATGAGATCTGCAGATTCTGAACAATGCCGTTGCTGATTTATAAGGATGCCTCGACCGAGGAGCAACGCCTAAAAATCAAAGGCTGAGCCGCATTGCAGCTCAGCCTTTAACTGGAATAGACAAACATAAACAAAAAGGTGCTGGCGTGTCGCCCAGGGTCGGCAAAAAGCCTACGGTCAAAAAAACCGTTTAGCCCATCACCTATTCATTTCAGCATCTGCTTACGGCTGTTTACAACGCGTTGGATAACCGCGAAAACAAAGTAGACCATGAGTAGATAACTAAGAGCGAGCAGCAGTATCAGCAAGGGGGTAAAGGAGTCAGTCATTGACGTAGCCGGGGTGAGAGGAGCAACAAGGACGATCTGCATGCAAAAAAAGCAGACAGCAGGAAGTGGCAGCACGTGGCTGGCTCAGATTAGCTAGGATGCTCAGGAAGTTAAAAAAGCCTTGATACCAGGATTACTCAGCGGCATACGTGTTGCAGTATCGCTCGTCACTCCATACTCACTTTCGTGGGTACATGCACCAATAAATGCTGTGACCAATTGCCTGTGCGAAACATCACCCTGCTGCCCCAGCCATAGGGGCAGTCAAATAATTGCCTCACGTCAGTGAATCTTGTTGCCATGGGTATTGTCTACCCGAGGCAATAGCAACATGCTGGTGAATAAACCTAGTGGCCCCGGCAGCCATTAATGACGCCAGAACAAAGCTACTAAGCATCAGCTTTGGTTATGAAATTTTCCAATTCCTATTATTAGATTAACATAAGCATTTGTTATTTACATGGACCTGATTAAAAAAATGAAATAAAAATATCTAATCAATGCTAGCCAGATCGTTCTTTTTGTGGGTTGCAAAGCTGTGAGAGCCGCAAACCTAGGATTCATAAGGGCTTCCACAAAATCTAAATTGATTTGCGACACCAACTGAGCCGTTAGCTTAGAATGAATATGGATTGCTTAAAATTTCGTAATCTAGCTGTCTGAGCATTTTCTCCCATGACTTCAACAACATCGCTGTTTGCCCCCGTCGAAGCAGATCTGAGGCTGCTGACGGATAATCTGAAGCAGCTGGTCGGTGCTCGGCATCCCATTCTCTATGCTGCGGCAGAGCATCTCTTTGGCGCTGGCGGGAAGCGTATTCGACCTGCGATTGTGCTGCTGCTAGCGCGGGCTACGGTGATGGAGTCCGAAATACCAGCCAGACATTTTCGCCTGGCTGAAATTACCGAGATGATCCATACCGCTAGCCTTGTCCACGATGATGTGGTGGATGAGTCTTCGCTACGGCGTGGGGTACCGACAGTCCACAGTAGTTTTAACAATCGCGTGGCGGTTTTGGCTGGGGATTTTCTGTTTGCTCAGTCATCCTGGCATCTGGCCAATCTGGATAGTCTGACGGTGGTTAAGCTACTCTCCCGCGTGATTATGGATTTGGCGGAGGGTGAGATCCAGCAGGGACTAAATCGCTTTGACACTACGCTGTCCATCGATTCATATCTGATGAAGAGCTATTACAAGACAGCGTCGCTGATTGCCAATAGCTGTAAGTCGGTGGGTGTGCTCAGTCAGACCTCTGATGCCATGGCCGAATCGTTCTATCAGTATGGTCGGAGTCTGGGGCTCGCGTTCCAGATTGTGGATGACATTTTAGACTTTACTGGGTCTGAAGAAGTCCTGGGTAAGCCTGCGGGGTCTGACCTGCTCAGTGGTAACCTTACGGCTCCGGTACTTTATGCCATGGAAGAAACTCCCTACCTGACAACCTTGATTGAGCGAGAGTTTGCCCAGGACGGAGACTTTGACGAGGCGATAGCGTTAGTAAAGTCTAGTCGTGGTATTGATCGCTCACGGGAGCTAGCGGCGCAGCATGTGGAGCGGGCGGTCGAAAATTTGGCAGGACTACCTCAGTCAGAACCAAAGCGAGCGTTGGAAGCGCTGTCGAGCTATGTTCTGAGCCGGTTGTACTAGGGCTGGGGGTTGTCTAGATGCCCAGGCTATTCTGAATTACTTTAGTACCCTATACTTTCGGCTGAGAGCTCGTTGATGAGCTGCAGTGCTGTGCTGGGGCGATGGTCCGGAGGTGGGAGTGAATGGTCCGGTGAATCCAGTGGTGTGTCTGGGGGAAATTCTGGTTGATAGCTTTTGGGTAGAGGACCAGGATAGGAAAACGTCGCTTCCGGGGGGAGCGCCTGCTAACGTGGCCTGTGGGTTGGCAAAGCTGGGGACATCGTCAGAGTTTATTGGGGCGGTTGGGGCTGATGCTTGGGGCCAAGCGCTGAACCGGTTGCTGAGCGACCTGGGGGTGGGCTCGCGGGGGCTGCAATGTCATCCGACGGCTCCTACCCGTGAGGTCTATGTGCTGACGGATGAAACGGGAGAGCGCTCGTTTGCTGGATTTTCATTGCCCGATCCAGCGGGGTTTGCGGATGCTCACTTAATTTGCGATCGCATCGATCCCCGTCTATTTGCTGGGGCAAAGTATTTGGTGCTTGGCACCCTGGGGCTGGCCTATCCCGAAACCCGAGAGTCTATGCTGCAGGCGGTGGAGTGGGTTCAGCAGCAAAACGGTCGGGTGGTGTTAGATGTTAACTGGCGGCCGATGTTTTGGGAAAATCCGGCCCAGGCCATAGGGCCGGTCAACGATTTGCTAAAGTATGCGTCTTTCTTAAAGCTATCGGATACGGAAGCGCAGTGGCTGTTGGATACAACTGACCCGGTTGCGATCGCGGCCCAACGGCCCTATTTAGACGGTGTGATGGTTACTGCTGGGGCGGCTGGCTGCCGCTACTATCTTGGCGGACACAGTGGCCACGTGCCTGGGTTTGATGTTGATGTCGAAGATACAACCGGTGCCGGGGATGCCTTTGTCGCCGGATTTCTCCATCAGTTATGTACCCTGGGTCGCAGCTGTCTATTGGATGCTGATTGTGCCCACAGGATGGTGCGCTATGCTAGTGCCGTTGCGGCCCTGACGACGACACGGGCTGGTGCGATCGCGGGGCAGCCCACACCGCGCGAAGTGGATGCATTCTTATTTCTGCAAAAATAATCGTGATCTTGTAGAAGCGTTCCATGGAATGTTTCTACCTCAGAATTTGGAATGTGATGGCCAAAGAAATTGAACGAAAATTTTTGCTCAAAAACGATTCCTGGCGTCCCCTGGCCAAGGGGTGCTACTACTGTCAGGGCTATATTCTGACCCAGGGAAAGCAAACGGTACGCGCACGGATTGCTGGTGATCAGGGCTATCTTACGCTCAAAGGACCAGCAGCGGGCATCAGCCGCTCTGAGTTCGAGTACAAAATTCCCGTGGCTGATGCCCAGGCAATTCTCAGTGAGCTATGTGAGCAGCCCCTGATTGAAAAATATCGCTACCGTATCCCCATGGGGGACGTTGTGTGGGAAGTGGACGAATTTTTAGGAGAGAATCAGGGACTCATTCTGGCAGAAGTCGAGCTGAGTGACCCAAGGCAGATAGTTGACCGACCTATCTGGGTTGGTCCCGAAGTGACCGGTGACCCGCGCTATTACAATTCCAACCTGGTGCAAAATCCGTTTAAGCGTTGGCAATGACTGAGGGGGGCCACAGCTAAGACCCCAAGGGGTAGGCTCAGTAGGAACCTTTAAAGATTCTCTCAGCCTGGGAGCGTGACAGGCGCTGTTCACCGGGCATTTGTGAGTAGCTGCCATTTCCATTGGTCGGCTTTTTGGGATCGCTTAAGGGAGGCACAAAGGCATGACGCTCGGAGTCATAGGCAAGGATACTCCCGTCGTGGATGTTGTAGATCCACCCATGGAGCGATACGTTGCCGCTATGGAGTCTGGAGCGAACGGCCGGGTAGGTGCGTAAATTTTCAATCTGGGTGAGGACATTTTCTGCCACCAACATATCCAGTTTTTCAGATTTATCGAGTTCGCTGTAATGGTCGTCCACCAGCTGGCGTGTAGCTTCTGTATGAATAAGCCAGTTGTAAACCAGGGGCATTTTTTCTTCGAGTTTGCCAATCTGTAGCAGTCCCTTCATGGCACCGCAGCTAGAGTGACCGCAAATAATAATGTGCTCAACCTTTAGAGATTTGACCGCGTACTCAATAGTCGCCCCTTCCCCACCGTTAGTCGCTCCAAAGGGGGGGACAATATTGCCTGCATTGCGAATCACAAAGAGTTCCCCTAGCTCAGCCTGGGTAATGAGCTCTGGCTGTACTCGCGAATCTGAACAGGTGATAAAGAGAACGTTGGGACTTTGACCTTTGGCAAGGCTAGCCATCAGGGTCTTGTGGGTAGGGACATAGGTGTCCTGAAACTGACGCAGGCCCCGCATTAATTTCTTCATGGTCGCTCGTTCTCCTACTCCCGGTGTGAGGCATCGGTGCCGGTTAAGCACGGTCCTCTTTAATTCTTATCCCATATCTTTAGAGCGCTAAGCACAAAGTTTTACTTATCGGTATGATTAGAAGCCCACTGCTATGATCCGTAGGGCTGTGACGGCTAGATTTTATGACCGATTTGCCTACGATCAAGGCGATATATACCGATGGTGCCTGTTCGGGAAATCCTGGCCCGGGGGGATGGGGCACAGTGATTTATTTTGCCAATGGTCAAATCCAGGAGTTGGGAGGCTACGCGGCGGGGACGACGAATAATCGGATGGAAATGCAAGCTGCGATCGCAGCCCTAGAATTCCTCAAGCAGCATGATTACAACACTGCCATCGAACTCAACACCGACAGCAAGTACCTGATCCAGGGCATTACTCAGTGGATGCGTGGCTGGAAACGTAAAGGCTGGAAAACCTCAGCAGGCAAAGCCGTCCTCAATAAAGACCTATGGCTAACCCTGGATGATCTGACCCAAACTCTTAAAACCGATCAAAGCGTTGACATTGATTGGAAATACGTCAAAGGTCATGCTGGCAATGTGGGCAACGAACGCTGTGACGAAATTGCCCGCTCATTTTCCCAACAGCGCCCCATTAGCCTAAAACAATCCATTGATAGTGCGTCAGTTTCTGTTACGGCAGGGCCTGAGGCTAAGACGAATCCAGAGACAAAATCTTCCCGGCAAACAGAAATTCCCTTACCCAAAATCGACACCACCCTCAGCGATATGTCCGACACTCGAATTAATCGCGTTAGCAATATGCTCACATTGCTACAAACCGCTGATGAGTTGGCCAAACAGGGATATCTGATCACCACATCGGAGCTAGTGGTTCTTACCGGAGTGTCTGCCAGTGAACTAGCGAAGCGTGGCGATGACTGGACCTGGCGCAACTGGACAGTTTCCTGTGTGAGCAGTGAGTCCGATCAAGAAAAGTTTTGGCAACTGGAGCGAATTGAGAGCTAAAGAGTCGAAAAATTAATTTCATAGTTGTCGATAACCTTACCCAGGACCTTGCCGTAACTCTCACATAACCTGAATCATTGATAATTAGCAATATCCTACTTTCGGGGGGTGTGGGGGAGTTAGGCCCCCACGAAGAGGAGGGGTTCGGGGAGGAAAGCCCTGAGCAATCTCTGGCGCGATTGACCGATGCTCAACCAACGTATCTTGAGCGATTGGCAATTGGCAAAACCGGCTGCGTGGGGTCCCTTCGAGTTCCCCACACCCCCTGACTAGGGCGGTTCTGCCCGCCCTAGAATCCTGCAGAAAAATATAAAAGATATTCCTGGTAGGCGGTTTGGATGGTCGGTGAGGCGGTTTAGAATTTTGCGCGCTGCGACAAAATTCTAAAAACATCAGTTATCTAGCTTGTTGGTAAGTAAAATTTTTCGTGACCGTATAGCTATGAGCTTAATTTTTGAAAGGCTTTGAGCGGAGTCGAAAAGTACGCAATCAAAAAAGGGGCTCTCCCGAAGAGGAGCCCCTTTTTCAAACTAAGCACTTAGTCGTTGTTACTAAGTTACTAAACCACTTAGCCGTTGATTGCAGGAGCGCTCAACGCAACAGGTACTTCAGCACCGGAAGCCAAGTCTAGGGGAAAGTTGTGAGCGTTACGCTCGTGCATTACTTCCATACCTAGGTTGGCACGGTTGATGACGTCAGCCCAAGTGCTAACAACGCGACCCTGCGAATCCAAAATGGACTGGTTGAAGTTGAACCCATTTAGGTTAAATGCCATGGTGCTGATGCCCAAAGCAGTAAACCAAATGCAGACTACCGGCC
>JBCAWO010000119.1:0-9035 GCA_038534515.1 Cyanobacteria bacterium J06554_1 | reverse complement strand
GAGGTTTTAGACCCCTTGGCAGTGATTCAGCAAGTTGAGATTTCAGAAACTCCAAACCGTACAACTATTTACGAGGTCCCCAATATCCAAAATGTTAGCGATTCTCAATGGTGGTCAGGACTCGGCAACTTGTGCCGACTTTACCACCGCGTGAGAGATTATCTAATTTAACTTCAGCTTTTGAATTGATAGAAACTTGTAAGACACTTTCACCCTGCTCGACAAATGCATTGGCATGGGCTACATGGGTGAAAATCGCACCAATTTCAGGAATCTTCCTCAATGACTTCACGTTGAGAGGTTACGAAGTCGATAGCCAAGGCAATTCAATAGATACCATAGCGTTTGATGCCATCTGACTACCAAAGCAAATGCAAAGATGATAAATTGAATCTACTTTGTCATCGGTTCTAGCGGAGAGCAGCCGCTGGAGGAAACGGGGAAAGTGCAGTGAAAGTCTGCCGCTGTCCCGCAGCTGTGAATGGGGTTTTATCCCCCTAAGTCAGAATGCCCGCCAATGATTAACCTGCTGTTTAACTGATCTGCGAGGTACAGATGAGGTCATATTTTCTTGCTTTGAAGCGTTTCAAGGTTATACAGATGTTTGACGCATTCAAGCTTACCAATTTGCGCTTGTAGCACTTCGCTTCACTACGATGCCTGCCCTAGCAAACCCTTCTATGGAAGGGTAGGCAGACAGTACGTATGTCGAAGGCTTTTGATCAGAGTTGGCCCATTTGGTAATTGGGTTGGTTCATTTCATATTCAAGCTTGGCCTTTGCTAGTTTCAACATTTGCGGTGTGGGCAGTACGTTTGTGTCCACATTGCCTATGAAATACATTCTCATGGCTTGAATTTACACGCTCACTACAAAAACACGTCTGAAGAAGATCATGCATAAAATTCCTGTTACCGTAGTCACCGGATTTCTGGGCTCGGGTAAAACTACGCTGGTTCGTCATCTGTTACAAAATAACCAAGGACGACGTATTGCTGTGCTAGTCAATGAGTTTGGCGAAGTTGGCATTGACGGTGAAATCCTCAAATCTTGTCAGGTCTGCGATGAGGATGAGACTCCTGATATCAACATTCTGGAGTTGGCTAACGGCTGTCTATGCTGCACCGTTCAAGAAGAGTTTTTACCTACGATGCAAACGCTGCTAAAACGACGAGAAGACATCGATTGTATTGTCATTGAAACATCAGGATTAGCTTTACCAAAGCCGCTGGTGCAAGCATTTCGCTGGCCTGAAATTCGCACGGGAGCAACTGTAGATGGCGTGGTGACAGTGGTAGATGGTGATGCCTTATCCAATGGCCAGATTGTCGGTGATTTGGAAGCGTTAGAAGCTCAAAGACAGGCCGATGATTCGTTAGACCATGAGACTCCGATTGAGGAGCTGTTCGAGGATCAGCTCGCCTGTGCTGATATGGTATTGCTGACTAAGACCGATATACTATCAAAAGATAGCAGCCAGCGGGTGCAACAATGGCTGCAGCAGCAAGCTCCCACTGGTGTTAAGGTTGTTCCCTGTCACCAGGGTGAGATTAACCCAGACATTTTGCTGGGCTTTAATGCAGCGGTTGAAGATGATCTCGATAGTCGTCATAGTCATCACGATCATGAGCACGAGCATGACGATCATCTAGAGTCAGTTTATGTTGAACTAGATGAGACGTTTGAGCCAACTATTTTGGTGAAACGTTTACAATCGTTGGTACAGCAGCAAGAGATTTATCGCATTAAAGGGTTTGTTTCTGTCCCAAATAAAACAATGCGGTTGGTTTTGCAGGGGGTAGGACAGCGATTTGATCACTTTTATGATCGACCCTGGCAAGCGGATGAATCTCGTCAGACACGGTTGGTGGTGATTGGCTCTGCTCTGGATAGGGAGGCGATTGCTCAGGCTATGGCGGCGTAGATCTTGTGGTGCTCTATTCTCTAATTCTAGAGATTACGGTCTACAGCATTGAACAAACTGTTGAGCAAAGGTAGGATTACTACCAAAGTGCAGATGGACGTAGCTGGCTAGGACGTTATGGACCTGGTATCCTTCCCAGGTTTGATGATGATTCCAACCCTGTAGTTTGTAATTAAACTGTAACTGTGCTCTTGGAGCATGTTTAGGGGACGCTGGGATAATGTCCAGCAAATTGCCCTCAGCATCGACAATGTCTGAATAGTGGAACCGATGGCCACGGATTTTTCCCTGGTTTGGGAATCCACTGTAAGGGCCAACCATATCTACCTGACGATAGCCCAGCTTGACGCGATTTCCCATTTTTGTCCAAAATGGGAAAATGCCGACAAAGGGATAGGTTTCGTTTCCCAAAAATCCCTGGGAGAGATACATAAGGCCACCACATTCTGCATAGACCGGATGTCCTGATTGGCAGAAATGTGCGATCGCATCCCGCATCTGCTCATTCTCAGCCAGCTGTTTTGCATGGAGTTCAGGATACCCACCCCCAATATAGAGACCGTCTAAATTTTCAGGTAAAGCATCTTTTAAAGGCGAAAACGAAACCAGTTCTGCACCGGCTTGTTCTAACAGGTTTAGGTTAACCGCATAGTAAAAACAAAATGCCTGATCCTGGGCAATGCCAATGCGAGTCTTAGGAAAGTGGGACAAGTGACTATCTGTTTTCCGATCCAGATCAGTGGTTGAGTCAGGCTGGTCTGAGACCGATTTTGCAATGTTGACTAACCCTTCTAAATCCAGATTGTCGGTTACCAGTTTGGCGAGAACGTCCAGATAGTCGGTCTCAGCTAATTCGGCTGCCCGCAATAGCCCTAGATGACGTTCAGGAATTTTCACTGGTTCAGTGCGAGGAATACCACCCAAAATAGGCACCTGGACAGTTTGGCTCACCGCCGAACAAATACGCTCAAGGTGTGACGCACTGCCAATTTGGTTGCAAATTACCCCCGCCACCGTCAGATCTGGGTCAAAATTGCTATAGCCAGCAATCAGGGCTGCCGCACTACGAGCCAAGGAGCGAGCATTAATCACAAGCAGTACCGGTGCCCCTAGCCACTTGGCCATTTCAGCCGTGCTCCCCGCCTCAGACTCCGCCCCATACCCATCAAACAGTCCCATCACCCCTTCAACGATAGCTAGATCGGCTCCCTCACAAGCTTGATCAAAAATTTGACGATTCTCAGACTGACTCAGCATCCACCCATCCAAATTATGGGACACCCGCCCCGTCGCCCGTTGATGGTGACTGGGGTCAATAAAATCAGGTCCCACTTTGAAAGGCTGTACTTGTAGTCCCTGATTGCTAAACGCTCGCATCAAGCCAATGGCGATGGACGTTTTGCCCACACCACTGTGGGTTCCAGCAATGACAAGTGTTGGAATTGGCATTCTGTCAAAACTATTTGGAAAGAGCCTTTAGTTACATAACATTTTTTTAACATGGCAGCCTCTTATGAAGCATTTGAGACTGAAAGACAGCGAGAGTTTATGGCCTACTGAAAAATTAATAATAATCACAGGGCAAATCACCAGTAAATAGAGAGATTTCATGTTTCTTCGATTGCCGACAAGTGTTAACGTTAACCACTGACCTCTACCTCTCTGGATTGCCCAGAGGCCATGATAACGACATGAGTCAATCTAACCCTCTTTTACTTTTGGGCCATGGCACTCGTGATGCGAATGGGCGTCAGGCATTTCTTGATTTTGCCCATCAGTTTCAGACGTATGATTCTAGCCGCCCGGTAGTTCCTTGTTTTCTAGAGCTGACGGATCCCCTGATCCAGGCAGGCATTGATAACTGTGTTGAGCAAGGCTACCACGAATTAACCGTACTACCGGTGCTGCTGTTTGCGGCCCGCCACAGCAAGTTTGACGTCACCAACGAGCTGGATCGAGCTTGTCAGCGCCACCCCCAGTTAAAGCTCAACTATGGTCGTCATTTTGGCGTATCCCTACGCTGGTTAGACCTGTGGCAAAAGCGGCTAGAGCAGGCTGATCAAGCAAGCACCGTACCCCGCGAAAAGACCGTACTTGTATTTGTGGGTCGAGGCGCTTCGGACCCGGCCGCGAATGGGGATGTGTATAAGCTGGCTCGAATGCTATGGGAAGGTAGCGGCTACCAGGATCTAGAAGTATGTTTTACCGGTATTACTCACCCGCGTATGGAGCGAGGTTTTGAGCGTGCACGTGCCTGGAATCCAGAGCGGATTATTGTGATTCCTCATTTGCTGTTTACTGGGGTGCTGGCGAAGCGGATTCAAACTATCGTTGAGCAAGAGCAGGCGGCGCATCCTGAAATAGATGTGCAGAGCCTATCGGTGATTGGTGCTGATCCGATTTTGTTTGAGTTAATTCGCGATCGCGAACAAGAAGCCCAAGCTGGCCAGGTTTCAATGAACTGCTACACCTGCAAGTTTCGTCAGGCAGTAAGCGCTCAGGGACATGGACACCACCATCACGAGCACAACCACGATCACGGACATAACCATGATCACCCCGAAGGGCAAACGTTATATCACGGCATTCCTGACCTCTATCCTGAAGTGGAGGACTACCATGAGCGAGCCTGGCAAGTGCCCTAAAAGAAGTTCATGACTCTAATTTTATGTTCCAAGATTTTCTGAAAGTGACAGATCGAGAGCTATATAATTGTCCCCGCCGTAACCCCTAACCTATGCAATTTGGGATAACTTAGTAGGCTGGGTTGTAGGGCGGCCTTCCGGCCCTGCCCAGGGGGTTTGGGGAACTCGGAGGGACCCCAAGCAACCGGTTTTTCCATTATCCGACAACTCAAGATATCTCGGTTGAGAAAGTTGGTTAATAGCAAGAAGGGTTGCTCAGGGCTTTCCTCCCCGAACCCCTCCTGTTCGTGGGGGCCTAGACTCCCCCACACCCCCCGACAGGGTGATCGCTTGTAGCAACAATGCAGGTGTTGTTGAGTTACGGCGGGGTCGATTAACAAGGTTATCTCCTTTCCCCTTTTTTAATAGCTTTTAAGTGTGAAGCAATCTTGTTCTCAAAACTTACTACATGTTGTTGGTTTAGGGCTAAATGGACTCCAAAGTCTTAGCCCTAATGCCCTGACTTGTCTGGAAAAAGCCAAGGTAATTGCAGGCAGCAAAGCTCATTTACAAACCGTAGCTGATTATCCAGCTCGCCAATTACCCCTAGATGGCGATATTGTTACCTGGCTTGATCAAATAGCCGATATCCTCCAGCAACAATCTGTTGTAGTCCTGACCAGTGGCGATCCACTATTTTATGGCTTAGGCCGTCTCCTTACAGAACGCTTCGACCAGCAATATCTCCGGTTCTACCCTCAGGTAAGCTCCATCCAACTAGCCTTTAATCGTCTGGGAATTCCCTGGCAATCAGCCACCAGTGTCAGTGTTCACGGTCGCCAGCCCCATCATCTAGAGCAAGCGCTCAAACAAGGAAAATCTCCCCTGGCAATTCTGACGGACTTTGTCCATACTCCTGGAGAAATTGCCCGTTTAGTCCGAGATATACGTCCACCCGTACAATATCGCATGACTGTATGTAGCCATCTGGGAGCAGCTGAAGAAACAATTCAATCAGTCTCTATAAAAGAAGCAATAGACAGTTCATTCCCAAACCCTAATGTTGTTGTGCTAGAAGTACAGCCCCTGACACTAGAGCAGCCCCAGCCACTCTTTGGTATTGCCGACAAAGACTTTCACACCTTTCCCGATCAGCCTGGTTTAATTACAAAGCAAGAAGTGCGGACATTATCCCTATCCCTGCTGCGATTACAGCCCGATATTACAGTATGGGATGTGGGAGCTGGTACTGGATCCATCTCCATTGAGATTGCGCGTCTGGTACCCGATGCTCGTATCTATGCCATTGAGAAAACTGCAGCAGGGCTAACCTTAATTGAAAAAAACTGTCGTCGTTTTGATACGCCTCAAATTTCTTCTATCCGAGGCGTTGCTCCAGCGGCGCTTGAATCCTTGCCTGCTCCAGATCGGATCGTGATTGGTGGAGGGGGTAAGGCGATGCCAGAGATTTTAGATGTGTGTTGCGATCGCATCCGACCCAATGGCGTCATTGTCGCAAACTTTGCCACCCTCGAAACCTGTATGCTGGCCAAGCAACAGCTGCAAGATAAAGGCTGGGTTGTGCAGCTGTTGCAGGTCAATATTGCCCGCTCAGCCACCCTGGCAGCTGCCACCCGTTTTATTCCCTTAAACCCTGTGATTTTGTTACAAGCCTTGCCACCATCACCTCAACCCAATGCAGTCTCAGATCAAGGAGAACGCAATGGCATCCAATGATTTACTGGCAAATGACCGGGGTAGGTTATGGGGAGTCAGCGTCGGTCCAGGAGATAGCGAATTGCTAACCCTAAAGGGGCTACGGATTTTGCAGACCGTGGATGTGGTGGCCTGTCCCCAGAATCGCCAGGGGGAGCCCGGTATGGCCTACGCTATCGTCAAGTCTCACTTGCGGCCTGAGCAAACGATTTTGCCCCTGAACCTGCCCTTTGTGCGCGATCCGGTGCAGCTACAGCAAGCCTGGAGGTTAGCGGGAGAGCGATTGGTGCCTCTGTTGGCCCAAGGGCAGGATGTGGCATTTATTACTGAGGGGGATGCCAGTCTGTACAGTACCTTTAGCTATGTAGCCCAGTCAGTACATCGTTTGGCCCCTTCTGTAGGGATTACTACTGTGCCAGGAGTATGTTCTCCCTTGGCAGCGATGGCGGCGCTCAATAGGCCTCTGTCGTTGGGGGCGGAGAAAATTGCCATTCTTCCTGTTTTGTATGATGTGTCTGAACTGACCCATGCCTTAGAGTGGGCCGACGTTGTTGTATTGATGAAAGTGTCATCCGTGTTTGGTCAGGTGTGGCACACACTAAAAGAAAAAGGACTCCTAGAACACGCCAGTCTGGTGGAGCGCGTAGGTTCACCGGAGGAGAAACAATATCCCAGCCTGGTGAACCTGGCTAACCATAAACCACCTTATTTTTCAATTTTAATTGTGCGCCGCCATGTCTATCGTTTCTAAATCTTTTCTACAGTCTGAATCTAGACAGTCTGAATCTAAAATTGTGATCATTGCTCCCACCCTGGCAGGCTGTCATCAAGGTCTGCAGCTGTGGGATAGTCTACAGCCCCTGGAATTATGGACCCGAGAAGATACCCTAACGTCCATAGATATCTCGGTCAGCCCTGATATCCATGGCTACAGTGGGTCCATAGCTTCTGTGGTGTCAGACTGTTGGGGGCGAGCTACACAACTAGTATTTTTCTTGCCGGTTGGTGCGGTGGTGCGATTGATTGCGCCGCTGCTCAACAACAAACATCAGGATCCAGGGGTGGTGGCCATTGATGACACTGGCAAATTTGTAGTTAGCGTTAGCGGAGGACATCAGGGGGGAGCCGATGCCCTGACTCGACAATGTGCGGCCCTACTGGGAGCAGAACCGGTGATTACGTCCGCCTCTGAGGGGCAACAGCTACCGGCTCTAGACCTGTTGGGTAAGCCCTATGGTTGGCAACGCGGAGAGGGCAATTGGACAGAGGTGGCTTCTGCCCTGGCGCAGCGACAGCCAATCTCAGTACACCAGACCTGTGGTGAGTCTTTGTGGCGACAAATGTTGGCTGAGGAGTCTCCTTTTTGTTTTTTAGATCAAGCGGCTGCGGATTCAAAGACTGATTTAGGGGGGGCTCCGCGACTGTGGATTTCAGATCAGCTGCCCCCTAGTCAAAATTCAGAAAAGCAGACCCTAGAAGTCCGCTGGCATCCTCGGACGCTGTGGCTTGGATTGGGCTGTGAACGGGGTACGTCAGCAGAGTTAATCGAGGCAAGTATTCGACAGGTGTTGTGCGATCGCAACCTGGCTTGGCAATCCATTGCCGGTATCGCCTCCATTGACCTCAAACAGGATGAAGTCGCCTTTCAAACGTTGGCAGAACAGCACCAATGGCCTCTCCGATTTTTCAGCGCTGCACAACTAGCAGAACCATTGGTTCCTAACCCATCTGATGTCGTTGCCCAGGCAGTGGGTACACCGTCCGTCGCAGAAGCTGCTGCGCTGCTGGCATCCCAAAGTCAGGCGTTAGTGATTTCAAAACTAGTCTTTAAGGGTGACCAAGGTGCTTGCACTATTGCTGTTGCCCGTGCTAGCCAAGAGTACAATCCCCGACCCGGTCACCTATACCTGATCGGGTCGGGGCCTGGTGACCTAGCCCAGCTTACCGCCGCCGCTCGTGCCGCCTTGCTGGACTGTGATGTCGTCATTGGCTATGGTCTGTATCTAGACCTGTTGCGGCCCCTATTTCATCCTAATCAGGTGATTGAGACTAGCAAAATCACTCAGGAAGTACAGCGGGCAGAGCGAGCCGTTACCCTGGCGCAGCGAGGGTTAACGGTTGGTATGGTTTCCTCCGGCGACTGTGGCATTTATGGCATGGGGGGACTGGTGATGGAATGCCTGGTGCAGCGGGGCTGGGATGGCAATACACCCGGTGTTTCAGCGTTTCCAGGTATTACGGCATTGCAGGCTGTGGCGGCACGGGTGGGGGCTCCCCTGATGCATGATTTTTGTGCCATTTCCCTGTCTGATTTGCTGGTGCCGTGGGAGGTGATTGAAAAGCGTTTGGAATCAGCGGCCCAGGGCGACTTTGTGGTGGCGTTGTATAACCCGCGTTCGAAGACTCGTACTCGGGGGATTGAGATTGCATTGGAGATTTTTCGGCGGCATCGTTCGGGGGAGACGCCGGTTGCGATCGCTCGTTCTCTCTACCGTTCAGGCGAATCAGTTCGCTGTCTCGCTTTGGAGGAGGTGGATGTGACGACTATCGATATGCTCACCGTGGTGCTTATCGGCAATTCCCGCACGTTTTTGCATCAGAGTCGCATGATTACGCCCAGGGGGTACAAAGTCTAGGATTAAGCTCAGCTGGCTTGTGTCTCTACAGGGTGTCTATTTTAATCGGGTTTATTCGGATGAGGAGCTTACAGGGAAATCGTAGAGACTGGTAGGATATGGACAAGACTAATTGACCTATGTGAGGTTATGCCTT
>JBCAWO010000118.1:0-9462 GCA_038534515.1 Cyanobacteria bacterium J06554_1 | reverse complement strand
TGATGCGGCTAATGCCTCGTAAACTACTCCCTTCTGCTTGCGATTGAAGGATCTTCTCGACTTCATCGGCACTAACCTGACGCCAATAGTAGAGAGTATCGAAGGTTTCGACAAAGGTACGCATGCAGTGGGCGCATTTGTAGCGTTGAGTTCCTTTGCTGGTTTTACCGTGTTTGTGAGTCTTAGGATGATCGCAATAGGGGCAATCCATTTGTTTCGGGTAGATAGCATCCCTTTACAGGACGTTTCCCACACTTCTTTGGTTCACGACCGAATTCTATCGCTAGCTATCCCTTCGTAATATCTATCTATAAAAGGCTCAACTATGCTATCCTCCCAAATCTGAAACTCTACATACTTTTCAAAATCTCCTTCCCAATAGCGTTCATAATTGCGAGAGTCATCATCGTCTGGAATTCCATACGCTTCGATAAAACTTTCGAGTTCATGAAGTAGGAATATCTTCCCATGGTAAGGCTTTTTATTGTTGGATAATGCAACATAACTGTCTGGAAACGTAAAAGACGTTGTTGCTGGATTCAAATCACAAATTTGTATTCTAACTTCAAGATGATCTTCAACCAGATGTTTAAACCAGGTTGATGATCCAAGAACAAAGTAGAAAGGATACTTTCTACTCGGTTTTCCACCACGCTCTATGAAAAGACGGCGTAAGTCATTCTCAATTTTTTGCCTGGTGTCAATATAATTACTTCCATACCTTCTCTGATAGCCAGCGTTATACTTGTGTCGATTTCTTAGCTCTTGAAAAATAGGGCTATCACTACCATTTTCTAAATCGGATAACGTCAGGAATGGTGGACGATCGGCTAAATGGTAATGAGTGATGAAGCTTGGTATTTTCATACGATTACAGAAAACCACTAGAACCAACTGACCGATCACTTGGATGGGGTAAATGACGCATACTAATCAACAAGCCTATCGCCACAATAGTTGTAGTAACGCTGAAATAAAAGGGCGCAGCCACCAAAACCAACGGCCCCCCCGATAGCCCACCCAGCCCAAAACACCATTCCCAACAGCGGCCCCAGCACCTCCCCCACCGTTTACCAAACACTGAGCATACTACTCCATTTACTGTAATCGGCCATCTTCCATATGCAAAATTCTATCGGCAATGTCGAGAATGCGATTGTCATGGGTGACTAGCAGCACAGTACAGCCATCCTCACGGGCAAGGCGCTGCATAATATTGACCACATCTCGTCCCGCCTGACTATCTAATGAAGAGGTAGGTTCATCGGCCAACACAAGTTTAGGATGGCTGACCAGGGCACGCGCGATCGCAACGCGCTGTTTTTGTCCTCCTGAAAGATTTTCAGGATAGGCATCTATCTTATCCTCGAGGCCAACCGCCTTGAGCATAGTCACTGCACGGGAACGATAGTCCCGTTTAGGAATCTGGGGATGGAGCCGCAGGGACGTGCTGACATTCTCCCAGGCGGTAAGACAGTCAAGTAAATTGTGGTGCTGAAAAATAAACCCAATCTGACTGCGGGTATGCATAAGATGACGAGATTTAGCCCCCAACAGTTCTCGACCAAATACCTGGAGGCTGCCCGTCTGCACGGTACGTAGGGCACCGATTAACGAGATTAATGTGGTCTTACCACTGCCAGAGGGGCCTTCTAACAGAACAATTTCCCCAGCCTCTAGAGTCAGCTCAATGTCTGACAGTACTGTCTTGCGTAAGCTACCACGACCAAAGGCGTAATCAAGCTGCTTGATGGCCACCACTGAAGACATTAAAACACCTCCGCTGGATCAGCAGAGCGCAGTTTGTTCATGGCGATCACCCCGGACACACCACACATAACCAGGGTGAGAACAAACACCTGAACCGCAACAGCGGCTTTCATAGTCAGGGGTACCCGCGTGATTTGTACCAGCAGTTGGTACACCCCATAGGAAGCAAAATATCCAGGAATAAAGCCTAATATCGCCAGGATAATGGCCTCTTGTAAAACCACCCCAATCAAAATGCGATCAGAGTATCCCATTGCCTTCAGGGTGGCATATTCTGATAAATGATCGCTGACATCGGTGTACAACACCTGATAAACAATAACTACCCCGACGATAAAGCCCATGATTGCCCCAAAGTTAAGCACTTTGCCATTGGGCAACGAAGCGCGGAAGGCTTGTTCGGCTTCGGCTAGCTCCGTTTGGGTTAATACTCGAATAGATCTGGGTAAAACTGTCTGGAGTTGAGATCGCACCTGCTCTATATCGGCAGTAGGAGCCAACGTTAAACAGCCCACACTCACAAAATCTAACCTATTCTGCCCGTATCGCTGCCTATAGTTCCAGTCACTCATGACCACATGGCCATTGTCAAAGAGAGTACTACCCAGGCTAAAGAGACCAGCAACATGAACCCGCTGATTATCCACTAGGGTAGAGACAATTCCCTGCTGATTAAATTGCTCAACAATGGGTCCCAGCTTCTCCTGACTCAAACGATCGTAAAGCACAGCGCCTGGACCATTGAGACGATCTATTTGCTGATTAATTTCTGGAATAGCAAATACGGGTTGAGTCGGGTTAAAGGCTAGAATTTTAACCTGATTTGGGAACAGTTCAAATTCAAAGTCTTCTGTCTCCGGCTTGGATAAATCTTGGGGGTTTACCCAATCAGCCAGTTCGATATATAAGGGGCTGGCCGTTTGTACTCCCTCAACCGCATTGGCCTGGTAAAGAAAAATCTTAGGAAAATTGCCCCGATCGATAGTAGGGGTGTAGGCCGACACTAAAAATAAATCTCCTTGCAAGTGATCGGGTACCAGGGTTACACCGTCAAACAGCATGTCTCGCAGCCCAAGCTGGGTAAAAATTAAAATGTTGGAGAAGGCAACTCCCGTCATTGCCACCAACAATCTTATTTTTCGATGGGTAAGCTGTGCCCAGGCTAGCGGCTTACGGGCCTGCCAATCGGTCCTAAGAGACATTATTCTTCCCCTGCCGCTCCTGCCTTGTCGCTCGACTGACCAGAGTCGGCCGCAACGTTAATCTCTACTCGCACCTGCATATTGGTCAAACTGGCTACCTTGGGGCTATCTTGCTCGCTAATTTGGATGCGCACTTCAACTACCCGCTGATTTTCATCAGTGGTGGGATTTGTGGACCCATCGGAGAGGCTACGGGCACCGATCTGCAAACCGACATGGTCCACCGTGCCGCGAATAGTCCCGTCAAAGCCACCATATTCGCTAGCGATGGTGGCAGGTTGGCCAATGGCGACACGGGTAATGTCTGTTTCGTAAACTTCTGCGATCGCAATCATCTCTTGCGTATTCCCCAGTTCTACAATCCCTTCCTGGGTATTCACACGCTCTCCCACTCGGGTGTTGATCCGCAAAATCTGTCCTGGGACAGGCACCCGCACCTGGGTATCAGCCAAATCGGCCTGACGCTGTTCGACAGCAATTTTTGCTCGCTCTAGCTCAGCCTCGGCCACCCGTACATCGGTGGGGCGCACCTCAGTTAAGTTAGCCAGCAGATTGCGCTCTTGCTCAATTTGTTCACTCAGCGTTTGTTGCGTACTGGTTAGCTGAGCCTCCCGCTGCGCTTGAGTGGCCTGGGCCCGATCAAGCGCTTCACGGGCCTGATCTAGCTGGGCCTGACTGAGGGCTCCTGACTCCACCAGACTCTGATTGCGGTCATAGGTCAGCTGGGCCTGCCGCACCTCTGCTTTAGCACTGTCGATGGCCGCTTCTCGTTCTAAAATCTCATTGCGCTGCTGAGCCTCCAAGCGGCCAATGTTAGACACTTGAGCTGCAATTTCAGCCTGTTTACCCTCCCCGGCCAGCAACTGAGCCAGTCGAGCCTGGTGTAATTCCACCGTCTTTTCGGCTTCTTTTAGATCTCGACTACGCCGTTCAAAGCCCTGAAGTACAGCAATCACTTGATTGGCTTCGACAAAATCTCCCTCATCTACCAGAATCTGGTTAACTCGGCTATCCTCCGCATTGGGTACCGACAGTTTAATCACTTCCCCTGCAGGGCTGAGCCGCCCCAAGGCAACCACCCGGCTGGCTGGAGCATTTACCAAATTAACTGCTTCCTCGGGCTGAGAAGATTGATCATCTGGCTGTGCACGGGAAAAACCAGAGCAATTGGTACAGAACATCCCAACCAGGATTAGTAGAACCCAACGAGAACGGGGCATAGCAAACATTGTGGGTTGTTAGGAAAAAAATGTGCGCAATACTCAGTGAGTGTGCTCCTTATGGGATCAAATAATATTTAAAGCATATTCCACAGACTTACATATGCTGGTACTGATTTTATATGTTGGCCCATTACCTGGAACCGAGCAAAGAACAAAAGCAACTAACACTATAGCTAGATAAGAAAAAATCCATGTTCAAAATCTTGAGATCTCGAACATGGATTTTGGGATCGGAAACCTTAATTAGCTGGCGTTCAATACAGTCAGAGATGCCGTGAAACCATAAAAGCCGACGCACTTGAACCGATACACTTATAGCTCAAACCCCACGCTATCTGAACGATCCGCAAAAAGATGGAGCACGCTTACAAAAGCGACCGACGACTTAAAAACAAAGGCAACTTGCCTGCTCAACCTCAACTGATCTAAGACAAGCATCCTTAATCAGAAAAAATGTCAACTATGTAAACAAGTGTAACCTAGCTATCAAACTGATCAGAAATGAGCTAAATCACAGAAGACAATCTACAGCATGACTGAATTCAAGGGATTTCAGCATAATCTTACTAATTTATTATGCTCCGATTACAGATAGAATACTACAGTAATGAATGCCCATTAATATGAAATTTTAAATTTTGCTGATGACATTCATTCACATTAGTAATCAATGGCGCTGAATGATTGCCCCTTTGCGGAGTCTTAGAAGTATACGTGTGGCAAAGAAAAGATTGATTAAAGTAGCTCAGCCATCTTTTGTCGCAATTGCTGAGGAAACATGGGCTGATGCATAAAAAAATGATTGCCGTGAATCTCCTTTAGAGAAAAGCTATCCGTATGGATTTGCCAGGCAAGAACCTCGTTTTTACTCACAATCGTGTCTTGCTGTCCCCAAAAGCCAACAATTGGACAGCTTAATTTGAGTCCAGACTGATATTGATAGGTCTCAAGTATAGAAAAATCTGCCCGTAGAGCAGGAATCATCAGAGCCATCAGCTCAGTATTGTTTAAAACACTGGCAGGAGTTCCTTGATAATGCTGCAGTTCGTTTATAAAAGCAGGTTCTGGCAAGTTATGGATGGGAAGGCTCTCTGCAGGCAGATGAGGTGCTCGGGCAGCTGAGACCCACATTTGAACAGGGGTAAGCTGGGTCATATATCTTAGCCATCGGCAAAGTTCAAAAGCAACTAACGCGCCTAGACTATGGCCGAAAAAGACAAAGGGAGTGTTGAGATTAGGCAACAATTCGGGACCTAAGGTTTGAATTAATGAATTGATTTCTATTAAGACAGGTTCACTTATACGCCGCCCTCGACCAGGTAACTCAATGGCGTGCACTTCAACAGTTTCGGGAAAATGCTCAGCCCAATTGCGAAATATCCAACCTGATCCCCCAGCATAGGCAAAGCAAATCAGCTTAATTTTGGGATGGAGTCGTGGCTGAGGACAAATTATCCAGCTACTCATATGGCGTTAGCCTGAAGCAATAAATAAAGAAACGATCTGGATTTTACCCCATGGAATATCTCTCAAAAATTCCATAGCCAATAGTCGTCTGTCCAAATTTTCGATGTTGACAGGACCAAAATCTCTGCCTGGAATTAGTGGAGGATTTCAATGTTCAAAATGTTGTTATCCATACTTGTTGAAAATTTGCAAGTACACCTGTTACATGGACAGTAATATAAACGTCATTGTTACTGGACGTGCTCTTATGGTTGTCAATAATCTGAAGCTCACATAAGGTCATAAATCTTCCTTGGTGAAATACGCACGCGGTATTTCCTTGGCAAAACCTTAAGATCCTGCATTAGCTGTTGACAACTAATCCGCTTTGATCAGTTAAGAATATTCTCAATAAGAAAAGTATCGCCACAACTAAAAAATTCTCCTTTGACCAATGGCATTCTTTTTATTCAAGTTGGTCCCATAGAGGCATAAATGCAATAGCCCCTCTTCAAACAGGGGCCAAGAGCAAGAAAATGCCTGAAAAATAAAGCTTAAGGCTCAATTTACACATTCCTCAACTTGCTTTTGATATGAATAATTTTTTGAATTTTATACAGGCTTTATGCTGATTCCCGTAGGGCTTCATATCTACTTTATAAAGTGATGACTCTAAAAACTAAAACTAAGCGATATTATTTATGGGGTTATTGCGATTCCATTGCAATAGTGATTGAATCATTAATGCAATATTTGGATTGTTTATTGCTACGAGAGGGCAAGTGGCTATGACTCTACAAGGTGGTGGCTTTTTGACTGAGTGGCACGATTACATCCGCTGACAAGACTGTTTTTTGGGGGACCTGAAGAGGCTTTCCCGATGATGGGCTTATCGATAACAGACATGCAGCGACGCGACCTGTACGGGGGTGTCATGCAGGTTGACTCTTCTTGAAAGAGCAAGGAGATGTTGATTTCTTGCGATCGCAAACCCTAAAGTCTTTGCTCCATAAAAGACTGGGCTATTTGCAGTCGCAGAGAACAGGGGACATGGAAATACGTTGTCTAGGTGTATTTAAGCCCTTAGGGGTTTGCTTCATAGGGACCAACAAGAATTTTCAACTCGTAGAATTATCAAGGACTTGATTTAATGGTTTCAACAGTACCTATCGTTAGTGCCAGCGTTAGCTCAACTGCTATCAACGAGGGCGATCTATTTACAGTCACATTTGATGTTGATGGTGAAATTCCTGAAGGCGGTCTGGAGATTTTTGTCGATACCGGTGTTCCCGCTGGTTTATTGGAATTTACCGATGCTGGCGGCGGCGTCACTCTTGATAACATTGCTCCATCAGGAACGCCCGACAGCGATCTCAGTGGAATTAGTCTGACTCTGTTGGCAGCTGATGCATCTATTTCTGTACCAGTTTTTTCAGATGGCAACGATGAAGGGGAAGAGCCTCTTAGCCTAACCATCGTTGATGGTGACAGCTACGATGTTGACCCCAATGCAAGCAGCGTTGTTCTGACTATTTCTGACCCTGAGCCTTTGGTGATCGATGGCACGCCTGGTGATGATGTCTTAGAAGGTGGTTTAGCTGACGATACTATCTCTGGTCTAGCGGGTGATGACACCATCAATGGTAACGATGGTGACGACACCATTGACGGTGGCGAAGGCAATGACATCATTGACGGTGGTAGTGGCGCTGACACCATTGAAGGTGGCGCTGGTAATGACACTATTGAAGGCGGTCGTGGCCAAGACGCTATCAATGGTGGCGACGGCGATGATGTCATTGCTGGCTTTAGGATCGATACCCCATTCACCTCTGGTAGCGATAGCAGAACTGGAGAATTGATTGACGCTGGTGCTGGTGATGATACTGTCATCGGTAGCCGCAGAAGTGACACCATTGAAGGTGGCGAAGGCAATGACACCATTGAAGGTGGTACAGGCAACGACATCATTAGAGGTGGTGCTGGTGACGACGTAATTGCCATTGATAGCTTTGAAGGCGCTGAAGGCGGCGAAGGTGCTGAAGGTGGCGAAGGCGGTGAAGGCGGTGAAGGCGCTGAAGGTGGCGAAGGTGCTGAAGGCGGTGAAGGCGCTGAAGGTGGCGAAGGCGCTGAAGGTGGCGAAGGCGCTGAAGGCGGTGAAGGCGGTGAAGGTGCTGAAGGTGGCGAAGGTGCTGAAGGTGGCGAAGGCTCCGAGGGCGGCGAAGGCGCTGAAGGCGGTGAAGGCGCTGAGGGCGGCGAAGGCTCCGAAGGTGGCGAAGGTGCTGAAGGTAATCCAGGTGGTACAGCCTTTGGTGGTGATGGTGATGACACTATCTTTGGTAGCGATCGCGATGATTTCTTAAGTGGCGACGCTGGCAACGACACTATTGAAGGTCGCGGCGGTAACGACATCATTGATGGCGGAACCGGTAACGACTTCATCGCTATCGATAGTTTCGAAGGCTCTGAGGGTGGCGAAGGCTCCGAGGGCGGCGAAGGCGGTGAAGGCTCCGAGGGCGGCGAAGGTGCTGAAGGCGGCGAAGGTGCTGAAGGCGGCGAAGGTGCTGAAGGTGGCGAAGGCGCTGAAGGTGGCGAAGGCTCCGAAGGCGGTGAAGGCGCTGAAGGTGGCCACGGTGGCCACGGTGAAGGCGGCGAAGGCGGCGGCAGTGGTGACGCTACTGTTGACTTTGCAACTGAGCTAGTTCTAATGAAGGGGCATCTCCGCGCAGCCAATGAGCTGACCGAACTGGGCGAGTTTGAAAAAGCAGCGCCCCACATGGGTCATCCCGCTGAAGAAAGCTATGAGCCCATCGTTCCCTTCCTCGAAGCCAACAATATTCCTGGCTTCTTGAGCGATCTCGAAGGTCTCAATGATGCTTTCTTGGCATTCCAAGCAGCGCCTAACGATAGTGCAGCTGAAGCAGCTTACGAAGCAGCCTTTGCAACCGCAATTGATTCTATCGATGGTGCATTCAATGCCCTTGATGAGAGTCTGCGGACATCCTCTGACTTCGTTCTGCCACTGATCGACCAGGTACTCGCTGTCACTGACTTTGAGTACAACAACGCGATCGACAACGGCGTCTTCGTAGAAGAAGTCGAGTACCAAGACTCCTATGGCTTTATTCGTGAAGCAGAGCTGCTTTATGAAACTGTCAAGGATCAAATCGATGCGGCTGCGCAAGCAACCATCGAAGGGGCATTCGATGACCTTGAGGCAATTCTGCCCACCGTTATCCTGCCGGCTGCCCCCATCGAACCTGCCTCTGTACTGACTGATTTAGTTGTCACCATTGACAATGCGGTTGAGTACGCTGGCGAACCTACTGAGCCTGTTGTTAGCGGTAGCGTTAGCAGCACTACTCTGACCGAAGGTGATGACGTCACAGTCACATTTAATGTGGATGGTGTGATTCCTGACGGCGGTCTAGATATCTTTATCGATACTGGCGTTCCTGCAGGGTTACTAGACTTTGCCGATGCTGGTGGCGTTGTTCTCGATAACATCGATCCACTAGGGGTGCCCGATAGTGACCTCAGCGGCATTACGCTGACTCTGTTGGACAATGAAGCGTCCATCACATTGCCAGTCGCTGATGACGGTGTGAGTGAAGGCGATGAAACAGTTGTCATCAACCTTATTGATGGTGACGGTTACAGTGTTGACCCCAACACCACTAGCGTCACATTGACTATCTCTGATCCTGCTTTACCTGGCGGTACTGCTGCTGGTGGTCTGGGTGACGACACTATCTTGGGTAGCGACCGAGATGATATCCTACGCGGTGACCTTAACACTCGCGACACCCAGGACAACATTG
>JBCAWO010000117.1:0-9824 GCA_038534515.1 Cyanobacteria bacterium J06554_1 | reverse complement strand
CAAAGGTTGAACGTAGCCATACTCCGATTAATAGCAGTCCAGACAGCCTGTAAATTCGTTCTGTAGCAGAGGCTTGAGTGGCCAGAAAAATGGTGTCAAACCATTGGAGTCCAGTTTGAATCGGCGGTTCGTCTGGGTTGGTGAGTCCCTGTAAAAAGGAGGCAATAAATCCAACCGTAACCCCTTCAAAGGCTGCAGCAACTAGGGCAAAAAAGATAGCCAAGAAGACAATTCTTCGAAAATATTTAAACTCTCTAAGAATTAAACGATTATCTTTCCAGAATTGGGTTGTTTGAACTAGAGTACGGAGGGCAACAGGTAGCTTTATTTTCATGGAGTAAATATATGAATTACTTGACAATCAGTCCACAACCCACAAACGTTGGTCCAAGCCCGCACGCATAACACTATAGTCTTCCTAACACAGAGCTGTTTTCGGGAAAACTACAAGGTAGACGAGTCGTCACTTTATCTCAGCTATATAATTCAACAGTGATTCTTCACAGTATTAAGGTAAACACTGCTGATCCTTGGGACGGTTTTATCTGAAAGATACTGCCAGGTGGTACACACAAACGCTCGGCTCATGCCCTCAATCTGCATCGGCCTAACAATGAACATGCTATCAGGGATTAATTATTGATTAGAACGGACATCAGCTGAAATCTGTTGCCAACCAGGTACAATCTACAGCTCATTATTTTAATTTTTTAGGTACAGCCAAACAATATCCTGCCATATAAAAATATAGGCGCGTTCAATCTAATCTCTATTATAGAGATTTCCAGACAACCTCAGTTACTCAGAGTAAGGCACTTGCAGATAACCTGTTGCACACATTGCTCCAGTCAACGTATGCAACAGGTTGTTAGATTAGTTACCTGGGGCACTTAGATGACAGTTCTCTAAAATTTGACAGAATTATCGTCTGCCACCCAAGACCACTTCTGCCCGAGGAGCACCAAACCGAGGCTCTAGGCCCAGTTTAACCTTCACTAATTGCTTAAAGGCTAACAGTATGAACAATGGAACGGTCTTGGCATAGCGCTTCCACAATCTTCTAGGTTCCTGCACTAGGCGATATAGCCACTCTAGTCCATTTTTCTGAACCCAAACAGGAGCCCACTTCTTCTCTCCAGCAAAAATTGGAAATACTCCACCAAGGCCTACCATAACCGCCTTAATACGGCCTTTATGGTTATACATCCACCATTCTTGCTTGGGGCAACCTAAAGACACTAGGACCAGACCCGCACCGCTGCCATTGATGCGCTCAACCAGAGCATCGTCTTCCTCGGTCGTCAACGGACGAAATGGAGGTGACTCCATACCAACAACGTTTAGATTGGGATATTCCCGTTTCAGACGCTGCTCCATATTCCACAAAACATCAGGGGTGGATCCTAAGAAAAAGACACTAATATTTTCATGAGCTGCCTTTTCGCACAGACTCAACATAATGTCCATGCCGGCCACACGGTCCTGTCGTTGTTTTCTCAATCGGCTAGTTACCCACACTAAGGGCATACCGTCTGGTGTTAGCATATCGGCCCGATGTAAAACCCGTGCAAAACCTTGATTGCACTTTGCCTCGACTAGCATATGTACGTTGGCTACACATACGGCCTTGCTCAATCGTTGATGGGCCCACCCCAACATGGTGTCAACTTGTGTATCAAATGCTTCTGCGGTGACCGGAAATCCGATTACATTCTGCGTTTCCAGCTTCTTTGTGCTCTTCTGCCACAGTCTAGTAAGACTAGACCTAGTTGAATACAGCATAATAACTCTCGAATTTTTTGAGGTCAGTTAACGAAATACTTTGGTACTAGATGCCACTGTATAGAGCTGTCAATCGCATCGACCGAAGCGGTTTAATACGCTTTTTACCTATGTTCAACGGCATTAATACCAGCCATAGGATGACGGTTCAATGGGCGATCTAAGCTTTGAAAGAGCACATGCGTATAACAATCTTTTTATTGCTATGGGAGGACAGATCCGGAAATATCTCTGTCGAATAAACAGACACTAAGATGGCATCAATGTACTTAACCGAATGAGTACAAACGACCGAAGGAATAGCGTCTGTTCTCTATACAAGACCCAGATCATCTAAACAGCATTTCACCCACAGCAAGTGGGAAACACACAGACAATGTTGCCTGTAATAAAGACCAAACTAGTTCAAATTTTCTTAAAAACCCTGAAGTGTGTCAGAGATTTTTCCGATTTAGATAGATGCAGAGATAAATGGAAAAATCATCAATCTATGACGTTGAATCAAATACAGCAAAGCAGATATCTGGAAAGACTTATCGAGTCAGCAACCAAGCTATTACAATCTCCGAAACCGCTTAGCTTATGAGAAAAGACTATTCAATTCTCCAAATTATTCAACACACACCCTTCATATTGCACAGCATAGACGAATATTTTTGATTTGTCACTAATTGAATAAATTAAATCTGCTGAACCCGTGTAAAAGCCTATATTGTGCTCATGTTTAGCTTCCACATGAGATAGGCATTTTCCGTATGGATTTGGAAAATACAACTTTACTGATTTAACAAATGTAGGCCTACAAACCGTTTGCTGAGTAAAGACACTATCCGACTTTATTGAGAATCCCTAAAGAGTAATTGAAAAAGTAGTTGGCATTCGTTAACCGCAATAGTCCAATTCAAGGACTGCCCCAAAACTGAACTGATTTGCTCAGAACAATGGTGAAAATGTAGTCTCCAAGACTTGCTCCTGACGAGTCTTGCATTTGTATAAAGCCAATCGTCCTACAACATAAGCAATCCACTCATGTTGCCTCGCTCCTTGCCCCTCCCACGACTAGCCTTATTCGTTGTTGCTCTAGCAGCAGTTACTTCCTCACCTCTATCGGCAGCGGCCCAACTACCGTCTTTACCGAGTAATAATGCGACCAACAATGAAGCGACGGCACCTCTGCCCAACATTGCTCCGCCTGCCGAGACAGCATATACCTTAGGCGCTGGGGATGTTGTCGGTGTTGACATCTTTAAGGTGCCACAATACAGCGGCGAGAGCGAAGTTGCCGTGGATGGCACACTAAACCTACCGTTGGTAGGGCCAGTAGATGTAGTAGGACTCACCATTGATGAGACAACGGCGCTATTGTCCAGTAAATATGGGCAGTATCTCAGACGTCCCCTAGTAACTCTGACTCTGCGAAACCGACGCCCGTTGCAAGTGGGTATTTCCGGCGAGATCAACAGCCCCGGTGCCTACACCCTCACCCAAACAGGTACCCAGGCACCCCGGTTAACCCAGCTGCTAGAACGGGCAGGTGGTGTGACCCAAGTAGCTGATATCCGTCAAATTCAGATTCAACGTCCCGGTCGGGAGGGCAGTCAACAGACATTTACCATTGACCTTTGGCAACTCCTGGAGACAGGCAGTTCCCAGTACGACATTTCCCTCAGAGATGGAGATTCGATCTTTATTCCTACAGGCACGATATCTCTTCAGGATTCTACGCTATTGGCGGATGCTAGTTTTGCTGCCAGCGTCAGTGAAGCAATCAATGTGGCCGTCATCGGTGAAGTGTATCGGCCTGGTCCCTATACAATAAGAGGTGGTCAGGCAACGACTAGAGATGCTGGTGTTCCCGGTGCATCATCTGGGTCGTCTACACCTACTACGGTTACGCGAGCCCTGCAAGTAGCTGGTGGCATTAAACCCCGCGCCGATATCCGTAAAGTACAGGTGGTGAGACCTACGCGCTCGGGAGGGTCCCAGGTAATCGATGTCGATTTGTGGCAGCTGCTGGAAGCTGGCGATGTCTATCAGGATGTTGTGTTACAGCCCAACGATACTATTTTTGTTCCCCAAGCCGTGGCGCTAAATCCTGAAGAAGTACCCACAGTTTTAGGATCTAGCATTTCTCCTAACTCTATTCGGGTAAACATTGTGGGTGAAGTAGCTCGTTCAGGAACAATTGAGCTAGACCCCAATACCTCTTTGAGCCAAGCCATCCTAGCTGCAGGTGGATTTAACCGTCGTGCCCGCGAAAAAGATGCTGAACTTATCCGACTCAATCCAGATGGCACCGTTGTACGCCGGAAAATTCCAGTTGATTTTGCTGGAGGAATTAACGATGAAAATAACCCCATTCTGCAAAACAATGATGTGATTATCGTCAATCCATCGGCATTAGCACGTCTCAGTGACGAAATTGGCACTGTTCTAGGGCCGGTTGGACAGGTGATCACCAATGTCTTTTCACCCCTAAGATTCCTCAACATTCTTGATTAAGAACAAGCCCTTTCATCCCTCAGAGTTTTAATTTCCAGACTTTGCTACCAACTTCTATTATTTAATCCCCTAATCTAATGAGAGCTGATACCATCCCCTCATCATCAACTTGGATAGCCCCAGATCGGTTGACACCAGCAGAAGACGAAGGCGGTCTTAATGTGGGTGGCTTATTTAAAACACTGCAGCGAAAGTGGTGGATAATTGCGGGTATGACCGTGGTTAGCATGGGCTTGGCCGCAACCAGGGTGCTTACTGAGAAGCCAATCTACAGTGGTGACTTTGAAATTTTAGTACGAGCTCAAAGTACAGAAACCGAAGTAATATCCAACGTTCCCGAGACGATCACGAGTCAGGAGCAGGATGCTGTTGATAAGGATCTGCTCAAGATTTTGACTGGACCAGCAGTCTTGCAGCCAGTAATTGAAGGAATCAAGGAGCGATACCCTAGCTACTGTCCCTCTACCTCGGCTAGTGCAGAGTCAACCGATCTGTTAGGAGTCAGCTATGATCCCTGCTATCAGATTTTGGCGGGTCGTCTACGGGTAAATCAGCTGAGTAAAGGATCAGATATTATCCGAGTAACGCTGCAAGATCCTGATCCAAAGACGGTACAGGTTATTTTAGACCTGGTCTCTCAGGCCTACCTTACTTATAGCTTAGAGTCTAAACAAGCAGATATTCGCCGAGCTATCGAATTTGTTGAGCAAAAATTACCTGATTTAACCAATAAGGTAGATTCTTTGCAAGATCAGCTGCAATCTTTGCGGTTGGATTACAACATTATTGATCCGGATTCCCGTGGGTCTCAGCTATCGGGACAAGTGAATACATTCTCCAAACAGCAGCTAGATCTACAGATTGAGTTAGAACGAAATCGTGCTACGTATGAAGGTTTACGCGCTCAGCTGGGTGGCTCACAAGAACAAGCATCTTCTGCTGCCCTAGACCAAAATCCGAGATATCAATCTCTGCTGAGCTCCTTACTAGAATTAGATTCACAAATTGCAGAAGCTTCCACACTTTATCTCGACAATAGCCCTGACATGGAGGTATTGCAAGAACAGCGTCAAAATTTGCTGGCGCTGTTAGAGGCACAAGGTGAACAATCTCAACGAGATTTGCTCAGCCAAATGCAAGCTTTAGAAGCACAAGAACGTTCACTCAATCAGACGATGCAGGGATTGAGTTCGGATGTTGACGAACTTTCAGGCATCTCGCGAGAATATGTAGATATTCAGAGAGATCTGGGGATTGCAACAGAGAACCTAAATCAGTTCTTGGCTAAACAAGCAGCATTAGAGATTGACTCGGCTCAACGCGAAATTCCGTGGGAAATTGTGACCCCAACCACACAACCCAGTCCTCAAACTGTCAGTCTGATACAAGATTTGATCATCGGTGGAGTATTAGGACTGTTGTTGGGATCTGTGTTAGCTTTGCTACTTGATAAATCAACCGGTGTACTTTACTCCGAGAAAGATATTCAACGCGCTATGCAGCTGCCGATCTTAGGTAAAATTCCAACGCCCCAGACTGTTGTCCCAACAGTACTGGATCCGGCTAGGGCATTGCAGCTAACAAATGGAGAAATTGAGAATGTTACTGGCCATAGCTCAACTGCTAACAATGGTTCTGTAATCGATGATCCATTTATGGAAGCGTTTCGCTCGCTCTATACCAATCTGAGACTGAGTAGTTCGGATAAACCACTCAAATCGTTAGTCGTAAGCTCAGTAATGGATAATGAGGGCAAATCAGTGGCAGCCATTCACTTGGCAGAAGCTGCCGTATTGCTTGGGCAGCGAGTCTTGTTGGTAGATACCAATCTACGTGATCCTAAAATTCACAGCTATCTCAAATTGCCCAATAACGCTGGTTTGACAGACCTTGCTTTAAGTGATGCCAGTGAGCTGACCAAGAGCACATTTCTCCATGAGCCCATTGATGGCCTTAAAGTGCTTTGTGCAGGAACAAAAGGCCATGATGCCGGTCATATATTAACAACTAAGCGAATTCAGAAGCTAATTCAGCAGCTTAAGCCTAGATTTGACCTAGTAGTGTTTGATGCACCATCACTTCTTGGTCAGTCAGATGCTTATTTAGTTGCAGAACAAGTGGACGGTATGTTGATTGTTGCTCGCCCTGGTCAGCTAAAGCAGAATCTACTTGATCAAGCCATGGACCAGCTGCGGATTGCCAACGTTAATATCTTTGGTGTCGCTATTCGAGAAAGTTAAATACTGGACAGCCAAATTCAATGGCCCTTTGACGGCATTACCGTCGTTCTCAGTATTAGGCTTTTAGGTATAGGGGAGAGTGTTGCCAGGCATGGGTAACACTCTCCCCCATGCGTATAAAGGTGCTAAGCCTCATTCAAAATTGTTGTTTTGACGAAACAACAATTTTGAATGAGATAAAGGTTTAATGAATTCTCTCTCCATTCCATCCTTAATCTGTTTTAGATTTTTCTAAACAATTCTGAGTTCTATGTCCAGTGTCCTCTCAGCACCTGCCGCTGTATCAGCAGTGGGACTATATTTGAATGCCAACGCGCAGGTTGATGTCAACGAACAAGGAATGCTTGAACATCAACTGTCGAACTATAGCGAGGGGATGCAGGCTAATATTAGCTTTTTGGAAAATCCAGAATGGTGTCAGTACTATTTTGATACCCATCATCGAGCAGAGACTTTTGGCGCTCGATGGTTGACGGCGACGGGCAGTTGGGATGACAAAGTAGTGGTAGATATTGGCTGTGGTCCAGGAAATGTCTATGCCACTGTGGGAGGAAAACCAAAGACTTTAATTGGTGTAGATATTTCTCCTAGAGCTTTGAGAATGGCCGTAAGTGTTGGATACACTCCACTGCTGGCTGACGCCCACAATCTACCATTAGTTGATAGATTTGCCGATATTGTGGTGCTAAATGCCACATTACATCACTGTGACGACATGGCCAGAGTGCTGGCAGAGGCTGCTCGTTTAGTAAAACCTGGTGGCATACTGTTGACAGACCAAGATCCACAACGCTCTGCCTGGAATTTTAAGGGGCTGGGGCTATGGCTACGACAGGTTCGCTTTCCTTTTTATAAACTGATACACAGTGTTCATTATTTGCCTAGGGAACATCGGCTTGCCAGACGCGCAACAGAACTCCATAACCGTAAGCCAGGGGATGGTTTGGATGTAGAATTTTATGCTCAAGTACTGGAGCCGCTGGGGTTTATCGTAGAAGTGCATCCCCACAACCATGACCTCGGTGCAGAGGTACTCGAAGGAGAGTATGGCAAAAGCTCCTGGCGATTGCGTTTGAGTCAGTGGCTATCAGGCATCGATGTGGAATCAGCTGCCGCTGCCCAGTCCATGATCTGTATTGCCACTTGCCTTAAATAATATGGCGTTGGTCACATTGGAGTTGCTGATCCTTGGAGTTGCTGATCCTTGGGATGATTTTCTGTGAAAGATGCTGCCATAGGGCATATCTAACCAAGCGGTTCATTCTCTAAATCAGCAACGGTAATAATTTTACTAGTTGAGTACTTGCTGCAACTCGTTGAGTTTATTTTGAGCCTGATTTCGCAACTGTTGGGCTTCTGTAGAGACAGTAGTACCGGCTGGAACTGTTTCTAGGTTGTTGATAACCTGCTGTAATTCCGCTTGTAAGCCACGAATTTCACCTCGGTCAGCTTTGTCGATGAGCTGGACTACCGTGTCGCGAACTTTCTGTATGGTGGCGACTGCTTCTTGTTCCCTGAGCTTTTGGGTTTCTATTTGTCCTCGATTGACGATGTATTGAGCTTTTATCTTTTGTGCTTCAATATAGCCAGGGCTGCCCTCAGGCACTCCGTTTAGAGCCTGAATAGCTTCTTGCCAAAGATCTTCTGCCTGTGCCCATGTACTGGCTGGATGAGGGGCTCCCTGCACCAGCTGGGCTGCTTGTGCCCCATAATTTTTGGCTACGGTGACCAGGTCATTAGACTGTTGAACATCCGCTGTGGTCCCGGCTAGATTGGAGTAATCTCGTTGAAAGGCTTCTAATCGTTTTTGAGCTTGACTACTTGCCAATGTGCCGTTGGGAATCTCGTTTAATTGGTCCATGCCTGTTTGCCAGTCGGCTAGGGCGGCAGTTTTCTCGGCTGAGGTTTGTACGGCCTGATATTGTGCTTTGGCGGTTTCAACAGTTATCGTGCCGTTTTCTAGCTGTTGTAGCGCATTTTGTTCTTGAAAAATTTGAGCTTCCATACGACCGATCAGGGCCCGGGCATCTTGAAACTCGTCTAGGGTAAATTTCCAACCGCAGCTAAAGAACTGACAGTATCGCTGGGGATAGTAGCCTAAAAACCACACAGGCAGCTGATCCAGATGTTTTTGGGCCTGGGCCGATTTGTCTGCACCGAGTTCAAAATCAGCGGCACTGGTGGCATTATTAATCAGCTGATCAGCTTGCTCAGTGTAAATGATAGTCTGGCGATAGTTATGGTCCATGCGCATAAAACTTGGCAGCAACAGCATGGGAGCTACTTTGGATACGGGCCAACGCACCATGGGATAGGGGAGGTTAACAAACCAAATCCCTCCGGCTAACGCTGCAACCCCAGCCGTCAAACCAACAACCCACTTGGCAGGACGAATAGCTGGATTTGGTAGGTTTAGCTTGGCAGCTTGTTTGAGGATTTTTTCGTCAAATTCTGGAAAGATATCATCTACAGCATCCTTTAGCTCCGCATAGGTGACTGGAGCTCCTTCTTGTTCACACATCTTTTGAAGACGCTTACCTACGATATTACGGCGTATTTGTTCGGCGGGTTTGCCCTCACAAAGCCGTTTGAGTTCTTTGTCTAATAACGAATAGGCACGATTGGAAAGACGAGGCATGGGTGATAGAAGGCTGGCGCAGAACTGCAATACTGATGTCGTTAACGACATCGAAGGTGATTCGAATTCGGTAGGGGCTAATAATGACTAAACAAACAGATAGCCATAGGCACCCGTACGGCTCCCATTCATGGCCCCCACATACCATAGGGTAGCTTAGCCCTTGAAATAGGCTCCTTAGACTAGAGTCCAATATCTTAGACATAGCGGGTTAGCCCAATGCGATAGCGCTGCTTTTTGGTGATCATGACATCGCCAATTTCAAGACGGCCTTTGCCACGGATGGCGACAAGGTCACCGGACTTTAATGGGTGGCTTGATTGGGTAATGGATTTCCAATTAACTCGCACGTCTCCGGCGGTGATCATATCGGCCATTTTGCTGCGGGACATGCCAAAACCAGCAGAGGCTACGGCATCTAAACGCATGGACGCCTCCACCGTTGTCATTTCTTTTTTCTTAGGTTCTCGTACCCGCAGCTCATTCCAATCAATGGGTTTGGTCTTGACTGGAACTGAGCGTACCTGGGTCAGACTCATCTGTAGGAAATCGACGAGCTCAGGGACGACGATGAGCTGGGCTCCGCGCTCCCCGAGGACAATGATGTCGCCTACTTTTTCTCGGACAATGCCAGTACCTAGCAGTGCTCCTAAAAAGTCTCG
>JBCAWO010000116.1:0-9865 GCA_038534515.1 Cyanobacteria bacterium J06554_1 | reverse complement strand
CTGGCCAATGCTGTTGGCAGCGGTTTGAATATCTTTTTTATTGAGGATACTGACTGATCCTTGGAGAGATTTAACCAGTACAGAAAGACTCTCAGTCATTAGCATCACAGTTGATAACAATACTCTCCGATTCTCCCAAAAGTTCTATTTGAAAATAAGCTTATAAGTGGATGGCCATAACTATGTTAAAGCTTCTGAAGGCCCCCTTCCGTCCCCCAATACTGGGGGAGACCTGACTCAAAGCCCCTAAAATTGGGGGTTTGGGGGCTTAACAAATAGGTTAACAGAAGGATTATTCATCACTACGTTTAGTTTTGGCTGCTTACTTAGCTCTAAGGGGTTGTTAACAATTAAGCTCATAGTTTTAGCTAGGAAAATAGCTTAGGCGGCTGATTGGGTGTGAAAGGTGTTGCTTGGGACCCCACGCAGCCGGTTTTGCTTTTAGTCAACACTTAAAAAAGTAATGGAGATATCGGCAAAGAGAGATAAAGACTACTCAGGGCCTACCCCCCTTATTCTAGAAAATTTCTTTAACGCCTCCTAAGCCACCTGCTCTAATGGCAATGCCGGACGGGGCTGATCCGTAGCAGGATAATGCTCTAGGTCAGCCTCCATAAGATGGTGGGGATGCCCCAGAATTTCGATTTCTTTCAAACTTTGCCAGTGAAGACGCGTAAAAAAGCGAACATTTTGCAGCTGAACCGTGGCAAGGAAGCGATCGCAACCCCAAGTATTCGCCGTCGTCACTGCTTTTTGGATCAGTCCTTTACCAATGCGACCCACCCTGCGAAAGTCTGGATGTACCCCCAAACGCCCGCCGTACCAAAGGCGAGGTGTTTCTTCATAGATACGCACTACCCCCACCACCTGGTCGGGCTGGTCGGGGATATGGGCAATAGCGACAATGGGATAGGACGTATTGTCTATGGAATCACGGTCGTGACCTTGGAATAATCCTTGCTCCTCACAGAAAATCTGTTGCCGCAGGTTAAAATAATCGGCAATATCAGGCTGAGATAGGGCTAGTTGAAAACTATAGGTACGTTTTTTCATGGTCTTAGAAAACAAAAATTTAATTCAAAACATAATGTCAAAACCGATAACCTATCCCCTCCTGGGAGAGGCTCCGGGGTGGGGATCGTTGGCGCAGGTGATCAAAACCCACCCCGCCTCCGGCACCCCTCCCGAGAGGGGGCTTTTCTTTTAACTCTCAAATAAAGACAGTGCCGAACAAGCGCCACACTTGGCACAGCCTGCCTTCATCTCGCTGGACAACAAATTCGCCTGTTTTAGCATTCCTCCAATGCCTTTATAAATGTCAACCATAAACTCGCTGCTGGGGGGCTTGTGGCTTGCTAATGGTGTACCCCCAATGGGAACAAACGGCACCACAAAAGGATAAACACCGATGTTAATCAGTCGCTCGCTGACATCTAGCAATGTCTCTTTGCTATCGCCTAAACCGGCTAGCAAATAGGTACTGACCTGACCCCAGCCAAAAACTTTTGTCGCTGCTTCAAAGGCTTTGAAGTAGTAGGAAAGTGGCACCTTGGCTTTACCGGGCATAATCTTGGCCCGCACCTCAGGAGTGGCAGCTTCTAAATGCATTCCTAAACTGTCAACTCCTGCTGCCCGCATCCGCTCAAACCAGACAAAGTCATTGGGGGGTTCACATTGGGCCTGGATGGGAAGAGCCACCCGGGCCCGAATGGCCTGGGCGCATTCTGTTAGGTAGGCAGCTCCGCGATCGGTGGTATTGGGGGTCCCTGTGGTCATTATCATATTTTCCACACCATCCAAACGAACCGCAGCTTCGGCCACTTCGGCTAGCTGTTGGGGTGTTTTTTGGGCAATAGTGTGGTCGTCTGCTAATGATTGACCAATGGCGCAAAACTGACAGGCTGTTTTGCGATTTTCGTAGCGGATACAGGTCTGGAGAACGGTGGTGGCGAGAACGTTGCGACTGTGGAGTAGGGCAATTTTCCAGTAGGGAACGCCTTCAGCGGTGGTGAGATCGTAAAATTTGGGCTTTTCTGGAAAGTCCAGCTCGGTGATCGCCTGATCGTTTTTGGTGAGAACAGACTGGCCCGCCTCGGAGCTTATGCTGTAAGGAGACTGGGCTGCGCCATCGGTATAAACCGGGACCATAAATGTTGTTTCACCGATGGTGACTGCCTTGTGGTCCGATGGACCTGCCCCACCCTTACGCCCCGATGCGCCAGTATCGGTAGTTAGGTTAAGCCCCTTGGTCTGAAGCTCGGTAATCACCTGCTGTGAGTTCATGATCTAACAAGTAAGAAGAATATCTAAATCGAACTGATTTTTGAGAACCTAGGGTGGGCACCGTCCAGCATCACGCAGGAGCCTCCCATCGTGCAATTCCCTTTATTCAGATAAGGTTTCTAACGTAGGTGGTGGGGTTAACGGCTCTGGCACAGTAGGTGACGAGACCATTTCAGCAGTTGTGGCTAGCTCTGGGGATACGACGGAATAGGCGGATTTATTAACCGATAGCTGTAGGAGATCGGGTCGGGCGTAGTGGCCGACGGAGTCCATCATGCGCTTACGTTTGGTAATTAGAGAGAAATCTAGGGTTGCGATCGCAAGTCCCTCCCCTGCCCGAATCGGCTCACACAGCGGCACCCCTTCCGGACTAATAATCGTTGTATAGCATCCACCCCGCAACACTTTTTCCAACCCTTCACTGGGGGCAATCTCACTCACCTGCTCAGCCGTCAGCCAGCCCGTAGAGTTCACCACAAAGCAGCCGGACTCCAGCGCATGGTGGCGCAGCGTCACCTCAGTCTGGTCCGCAAAAATCTCCCCTACCATAGAGCCAGGAAACTGAGCACAGTGAATCTGTTCATGGTTGGCCATCAGGCTATACCGTGCTAGCGGGTTGTAATGCTCCCAACAAGCCAGGGCCCCCACCCGACCCACCGCCGTATCACATACCTGCAAGCCAGACCCATCGCCCTGCCCCCAAACCATGCGTTCATGGTAAGTGGGCGTAATCTTTCTGCGCTTGAGCAAACAGCTCCCATCCGCATCAAAAATCAGCTGAGTATTATAGAGAGAGCCATTGTCCCGCTCATTAATCCCCAAAACAACCACCATTTGATGGTTTCTGGCAGCCCGACCCACCGCTTCTGTCTCCGGCCCCGGCACCACCACTGCTTCCCCATAGAGTCTCATATGCTCTTTGCCCATGAGCACAGGCGGCAGCACAAACGAAAAATAAGGATAGTAAGGAACAAACGTTTCTGGAAAGACAATCAGCTCCGCTCCCTCTCGGGCAGCGTCATCAATAGTCTTCAATACCTTTTCCATCGTGCCTGAGCGGCTATACAGCACGGGGGAAATCTGTACAGCGGCTGCCCTCACGGTGCGAGAGTAGTCCATAGTTGGTATCAATTGAGTTACAAGACTCTCCTCCCCTAGATTAGGGGAGGCGTCTCAAGGAGTTTTCCTGTTACCGCAGGCCCTACATTGTCCAAGTATCCAGAATAAACGCGCCTTCCTTACGGTGCACCAGCACGATATCCAGTACATCTAGGGGGTTGATGGGCGTAATCCCTGGAATCAGCGACGGTTCACCATGGCCATAAAGCGCCTGGAGAGCAAATCGGCAGGCATACACCTTACCGCCTTCTTCCATCACCTTTACTAGCTGATTGTTCATCGCCAAGTGACCGGGAAATGCTTCATCCCCCAGCTTAGGAAAGCCACGCTGTACCCCCAGGGTAACACCGGGACCATAAAGCAATACCGATGTCTCAAAGCCTTTACGAATCAGGCGAGTGGCCTGCAACAAATTAACCAAACCAATGGACCCTTCAAACGCGACCGTGTGAAACGTTACCAGCGCTTTCTCACCCGGTTCTGCTTGCACATCTGGAAACACTTTTTCTTCGTAATCAACAAAAAAGTCACCAGTCTGATGAGCGGGGGCGGTTACTTCAGGCATTTGAGTCACTCCCAATGTGAATTTGTCAGCAGCTTAAAAGGTCTCAGAACCTCTTCTCGTATCTGTTGTTACAAAGTGAGCAAGCCTGACAAATGAGACAGCAAAAACGATTTAAAGTTCATGAGAGATAATCCAAAAGGACAGCACCCTGTCAAAAAGTACAGGCCTAGCGTCGTGAATGTACTTTTGCCTGGTTCTTAGAATCATCGCCTATGGCTACGTCCTGACCATAAGCCGAGATCTTAGCGTTTGGTAGCCATCGTTACAGGTTGTTGCGGGTCTGCTTTCTATGGTTGGACTATACCCCTTTGTCATCAGGTGTCTACACCATGCAGGTACTCACAAATTCCCATTTTCCCGTTGCCATTATTGGTGGAGGCCAGGCCGGTCTGTCGATTAGCTACTGCCTGAAACAGCGGGGGATTGATCACATCATTTTTGAGAAGAATAAGATTGCCCATTCCTGGCGTTCAAAACGATGGGATTCTTTTTGTTTGGTGACGCCCAACTGGCAGTGTATGTTACCTGGCTATCCTTATCCCGGTAATGATCCAAACGGGTTTATGCAGCGGGATGACATTGTTCAGTACATCGAAGATTATGCCAGCTCGTTCAAACCACTGATTAAAGAGAGCGTAACCGTTTCAAAAATACGTAAGCCGGAAAATGTCTTTGAGATAGATACCTCTATCGGTCACTACGTTGCCGATCAGGTGGTCGTAGCCACCGGTGGCTATCACACCCCCAAAATCCCTAGAATGGCTGAAAGGCTGCCAACAAATATCACTCAGCTGCATTCATCAGAGTATAAAAATCCAGACTCTTTACCCGATGGGGCAGTTTTAGTGGTGGGTACAGGGCAGTCAGGCTGTCAAATTGCAGAAGATTTGCACCTGGCAGGGAAACAGGTACATCTATGTGTTGGGGGCGCACCTCGGTCACCCCGCACCTACCGCGGGAAAGATGTGGTGGACTGGCTTGACCAGCTGGGCTACTACGATATGTCCATTGATGATCATCCTCAAAAAGAATCTGTCCGCACTAAAACAAATCACTACGTTACCGGGCGAGACGGGGGCCGAGAGATAGACCTACGGCGATTTGCCTTAGAAGGGATGCGTCTCTACGGCAAGCTAAAGTACATTCAAGGGGAGCATCTGGAGTTTAAAGACGATCTTAAACACAACCTCGACCAGGCCGATGCGGTGGCTGAGAGTATTAAACGGACCATCGATGCCTATATTGAAAAGAATCAGCTAGATGCCCCCATGGATCCTCCCTATCAGGCGGTCTGGCAGCCAGAAACAAGGTTGATGTCCTTAGATTTAGAGATAGCAAATATCTCAACGGTGATTTGGTCCACCGGCTACCATACGGACTTTAGCTGGATTGATATTCCTGTTTTTGATGGCAAGGGCTATCCCGGTCATGAGCGGGGCGTTACCACCGTACAAGGGCTATATTTCTTGGGACTACCCTGGTTATACACCTGGGGGTCGGGACGATTCTCAGGCATTGCCCGCGATGCCAACTATCTGGCTGACTGTGTGGCATTAAAGAATCGAGTGCTGCCTCGACAGTTAAATCGTAATGTAAATGAAGTTGCGTTAGGGTCTTAGCTCAATTATGGGTTTATTTGATTCATCTGCCACCAAAAAAATCTCAGCTGCACAGCTACAACAGCTCAAGGCCTGGGTATACGAGACTCTATCTTTAGATGCGTCCGTACCTGTTTCTATCAGTCAGTTAACCTGCACAGAGCCGGGGTGTCCGCCCTTGGAGACCGTAATCGCAGTCATGACACAGCCACCGCAGACCTATAAAATTCATCAGCCCGCGATGGAGATCACCCAGGACAACCTAGCACGGACGCTAAAGGAGAAAAAGGCGTCAGGATAAGAGGGCAGGAGATAGTTGTGATTGGGGTGGGCCTTTCACCCGAATAGACTACCGTCATAGCTCTCAACCGATGCCAAACGTTACAAATAGATAGCGCATTTTGTTTGCTGTGAACATTTCTGGGTTGATTCGCTTCCCATAATCGTAGGCAACACGTTTAAGGACTCATTGCCCTATGGTCACTGCAACCCCCGAGGTATTAAAAACTGTTCCTGTCACGGTACTTACGGGGTATTTGGGCGCTGGTAAGACCACATTGCTCAACAATATTCTCACCCACGAACATGGCAAGAAGGTGGCTGTGATTGTGAACGAGTTTGGTGAGGTGGGGATTGATAATCAGCTGGTGATCGATGCTGATGAAGAAATCTTTGAGATGAATAATGGCTGCATCTGCTGCACGGTGCGGGGCGATCTGATTCGCATTATTGGCAACCTGATGCGGCGGCGAGATAAGTTTGACCATTTGGTGATTGAAACAACGGGTTTGGCAGATCCGGCCCCCGTGATTCAGACATTTTTTGTAGATGAGGATATCCAGTCGCAGCTGTTATTGGATGCGGTGGTAACGGTGGTGGATGCAAAGCATATTCACCAGCATTGGGACAGTGATGAAGCCCAAGAACAAATAGCCTTTGCCGATGTGATTTTGCTAAACAAGGTAGATTTGGTCACACCAGAGGAACTGGATGCTCTGGAGAGCAAGATCCGTGACATGAATGCCCTGGTGAAGATCTATCGCACCCAAAACTCTGAGCTGCAAATGGATTCTATTTTAGGGGTACGGGCGTTTGATCTAGACCGGGCGTTAGAGGTGGATCCTGAGTTTTTGAGTGAGGACGCCCACGAGCATGATGAGTCGGTTTATTCCCTCGCGTTTGTGGAGAACGGAGCCCTAGATAAAGAGAAACTCAATACCTGGATGTCGGAGTTATTACAGACTAAAGGGCCTGATATTTTTCGGATGAAGGGGATTTTGAATATTGAAGGAGAGAGTGACCGCTTTGTCTTTCAGGGGGTGCACATGATTTTTGATGGTAAAACTGAGCGTCCCTGGAAGCCGACGGAAACCCGCAAGAGTGAGCTGGTGTTTATTGGGCGTAACTTAGACGAAGCTGAGCTTAGAGATGGCTTTCGGGCTTGTTTAGTATGACAACAAGGACACGCCGCTCCCGCGCAGATGCATTCAAGGTACACTGGCGTGGCCAACTAGGTGACTATGTAACGGCTTTAGACTGGTCTCCTGGGGGAGATTCTTTGGCGATAGCTTCTTCTAATGGTGAAGTTGTTGTTTGGACCGAGACAGACCTGATTTCTCTGCTGCCTGCACAACCGAACAGTGCCATTGATTGTTTAGGGTTTTCTGCCAATGGCAAATATTTGGCGGCAGCTGGGCAGCAGGGAAATGTGTTCATCTGGCAAATGGCTTCTTTAACCGAGCCACCCACTATTTTACCAAATCCTTCCCCCCAGACGACCCATTGGATTGATCGGCTGACGTGGCATCCAGGAACGTACTGGTTAGCGTTTGGTGTAGGTAATCAGATTCAAGTTTGGGAATGTGGAAGTTCACAGACCCTAGCCAGTCTTGATTTCAAAGACTCCTCTGTACTGGATCTGGCGTGGCATCCTGACGGTACGCTGCTGGCTGCTAGCGGTCATACAGGGGTAAAGGTATGGCAGAGCGTTGACTGGGAAGCTGAGCCTGAGTTTGTTGAGGTGCCGGGGGCGAGTATTTCGGTGGCCTGGTCGTTGGATGGTCGTTATTTGGCGTCAGGCAATCTAGACCGAACGTTGACGGTGGTGTCCTGGGGAAATCCGCCACCCTGGCTAATGCAGGGGTTTCCTGGAAAAGTTCGGCAGGTGGATTGGGCTGTACCTGGGGGCAATAAGCCATCGCTGGTGGCGGCGGCCTGCGTAGAAGGAGTGACGGTGTGGCAGCGTCAGGATCAAGGCTGGGAGAATCGGGTGTTGGAAAAACATGGGGGGACAGTGGTTGCGATCGCATTTCACCCCACCAAACACCTACTCGCCTCAGCCGCCCAGGATGGCCAGCTGTGTCTATGGCAAAACGCTAAGTCGTTGCAACAAACTCTGAAAGGTGTAGCTTCTAGTTTTTCTGCGATCGCATGGCATCCCCAGGGCTCCTATTTAGCCGCAGGCGGCGACCAGGGAGAACTGCTGATTTGGAAACCAGCAACTCGGGGCCAGGGATTTCAATAAGCAAACACCATTCTTTACTCAAAAAATAGTTTCGATCACCTAAAAGTAAGGGGGTTAAAAATAGGTTGGCTCACCTGCGATGACTGCCATCAATCTGAATTTAGAACCGTTAGTTGAAGAACTGAACCACGAACAGTTCTTCAAACTATGTATGGCCAATAAAGATATTGCCATGGAACGAAGTTCAGCCGGAAAGCTAAAAGTGTCCGGCGACGGTTTCCGGAGAAGATGTTTTCCCTGGATTTGTTTTGACAATTAAGTAAAAGACCGATGAAAGACCGATTACGGAAGTAAAACTTTTAGTAGCTAAGGTCTATGCCGACTTAGTGGGGAAATTTTCTCCAAAAGTATTTTTTTGCAGAATTCGTATTTTGGGCAACTGGTACATATTTACAGCGCGGAGCTAATGCCCGGGAATCGAGACATAGAAGTTTGGTTTCTACGCGAGAAAATATCGCGTTCCGAGTGGAATGTTCTTCGGTATGTCGATCACCCCCCATATGGCAAGCCACGTCCCCATCGTCCCGAACAGTAAGGGGCAAGTGACCATGTAAACAGATTGCTCATTAACAAATATTTTAAGCATGGGGCTGAGGCAGAAACCAATAAACTCAGCTCAGATCTGCCAAAAATCCTAAGGTCGAAAGATATACTGGGTTAACCCATCATCCTGACGCTGTCATGGCCAACCTCAAACGCACCCGTGAGGACATCTTAAAATCGGTGGTCACTACGGTCCATCGGCAAGGCCTAACGGCAACAGGGTTAAGCAAACTGTTTGAGGTCAGCGGTGCGTCTTCGGGTAGTTTTTACAACTATTTTCAATCAAAACATGAGCTAGGCCATGCCCTGATTGACTTTGAATGGTCCCAGCTACAGGCCAATGTGTTAGAACCTGCGGTGGCCCAGAGTAAGAATCCCATCGAGCAAATTTTTTGGATTCTAGATCGTCTAGAGGAAAAGCAGCTAAAAGAGCCTAAGTGTGGCGGCTGTTTGCTAGGTAATTTGATTGTAGATCTGGTGGAGCAAGACGAATCCTTTCGCGATCATCTAATGCAGATATTTAGCAAATGGGAGGGGGCCATAGCCCAAACCTTGCGCCAAGCCAAGCCTCAATTAAACGCCAGCGTTAACCCAGAACAGCTGGCAGAACAACTGATTACGGCCATCGAAGGTGCGATGCTAATGGGAAAATTACATCGAGACAAGACTCGTCTGACGCGGGGATTTGATATCGCACGGCAAGCATTGAGAAATGCCATGTTGTCTTCCTTAGCAGAGAAAATTTAGGGCAGTTTCATACAGAACGCCAGTGTGGATAGCCTGTCCCCTCCTGGGCTACGGTGTATACATAAGTCAGAGAGTTTTACTGGAAGGACCAATGACAGAGAATCCTATCGCCATCTATGCAAGTCGTCGTCATCGCGCCGTCTTCGGCGATAAGCGGTTAGAAAAAAGGGGATCACTCTGTATGACCGCATCTATGCAGCTCGGAGTGTCAGTATTCGAGCGATTTCAGACGACTGGGCCGAACAGATGGCCTACTACCGCTGGTTAGATAATTCAGCCGTGAGTGTATCGAGCCTTATCGAAAGCCTATCTCAGCATTGTCGTGACCAGGTCAACGGTCGCCATGTCTTAGCTATCAGCGATACGAGTGAAATTAATTTACAGGCGCATGTCGGTCGTCTGAACGATGCGGAGATAGGGGTGGTTGGCAATGACACCGATATTGGCTTTTTCATCCATCCCACGTTGGTCGTCGACAGTGCAGAC
>JBCAWO010000115.1:0-9946 GCA_038534515.1 Cyanobacteria bacterium J06554_1 | reverse complement strand
CAGCTGGCTTATCCGCAGGCTTACTAAGAAAGGTAGTAACGCCCAGATAGCAGAGAAATAGACCGCCAATGATGCCCAGCCACTGGGCCTGGTGGGTCAGGAAATCAGAAATAAAGGCTAGACCAAAGGCTGCGATCGCACCATACACGCCATCCGCCGTTGCCGCTCCCAACCCCGACAGCATCCCTGCCATTGTCCCGTAGGTAATGCTCCGTCGAATGCACAACAGCCCAATCGGCCCTACCGGAGCCGCAATGGAAAACCCCAACACCAGCCCCCGAAAAAACAGAGAAATCACAGCAACACCCCATAGAAACTATCAAAACAAACGCCCATCGAGCCAATGTTGTTAAACCGCTAAAGCTGTCGTTTCCTTAACTGTCGACAGGGCAATCGACGTTTTCGTTTGCAAGATCCCCGGCAGTCCCTTGATCTCTTCGCTCAGGATCCGCTCTAAATCGGCCATCCTGCCACATCGCACCTTAAGTAAATAGTCGCCATCCCCGGCCACGTGGTGACATTCCTGGACTGCGGGCGTTGTCGCCACATAGTCTAAAAACCCCTGTCGGTATTGCGGATGCTCCAACACCACCGCCACAAATGCCGTGATGTCGTAGCCCAGCTGTACCGGATCGACCGCCACCCGATAGCCCTGAATGACGCCGCGCTTTTCTAACCGCCGCACCCGCTCACTAATGGCCGGTGATGACACCCCAAAGCGAGTAGCCAGATCGGACCAGGTCACTCGACCGTCCTCCATAAGGGCCCCTAAAATTTTGCCGTCGAGATCATCCATTAAATTATTTTGATCGCCTGTAGCTCTATTTTAGTTAAAAAATCAAATATAAAAATCTAAAATAGATTAAAAGTAAAAGCAAAAACTAGACTTGGCTTAATTATTTTATTTTTTGCCAGTGTCCTATGTAGGGTCTACCCCCCCATTCAGGGACCTGATAGGTAAGAATTACAACTATCAAGGCAGGGTGTAGTACGGAGAATTGCTATACGCCGGGTCTGCACTACCCAAAATCATGTTTAAGTTTCTTTCTGACGTCGTCACAAATGCGACGGTCTCGGCCGACTGGATCGGGATTCGAGCCGTCAAAGATATCGCTAAGGCCTGCGCTATTCGAGATGCCCATCCAGAGCGCAATACCCAACAATTTGACCAGGGGGCGATGGTGGAAGTCCTGGCCCAGGGCCAGTTTGGCTACAGTGCCACCAATAACCTCAGTGCGGCGTCCCTGGCCGCTGCCATTGTGTCTGCTTACGAGCAGGCCATCGCCGCTAGCCAGTGGGCCGTCCACAGATTTACAACGGAGGTACGGCCTAAGGCCATGGGCAGCTATGTGTCACCCCATCGCAAAGGGTTAGGGGCGTTATCTCCGACTGAGTTAAATCAGATTTTGCTCCAGGTGTGTGACCGGCTTAAGGTCTCTGACAAAATTGCCCAAACCACCGCCTCGGCCAGAAGCCACGATATTGAGACCTGGTTTGTCAGCAGCAATGGTTCAGAAATTTACCAGCGTGATTATCTGGTGGAGACTCACTTTGGCACCATTGCCCAGGATGGTCCCATCACTCAGTTACGGACAGACCATGGGTATTTGGCCCAAAGCTACCAGGGCGGGTGGGAGCTATTTCCCGGTCTGGATCTGTGGCAGCGGGTACAGCAGGTGGGTGAACAGGCATTGGAACTGCTCCGTGCCGACAACTGCCCAGATTTGGCAACGACGCTGGTGCTGGCTCCAGATCAGATGATGCTGCAAATTCACGAGAGCATCGGCCATCCTTTGGAGCTGGACCGAATTTTGGGGGATGAGCGCAACTATGCCGGGGGGAGCTTTATTAAGCTGGAGGATTTTGGTTCCCTGGCCTATGGGTCTGGGCTGATGAATGTCACCTTTGACCCAACGGTGCCGGGGGAACTGGCCAGCTATGGGTTTGATGATGTGGGCACCCCCGCTAAGCGGGAATATTTGATCCGGGCGGGGCAACTGGAACGGGGGCTGGGGGGTTTAGAAAGCCAGCAGCGAGCCCACGTGCAGGGGGTGGCCAACTCCCGCGCTTCGTCCTGGAATCGGCCCGCCATTGACCGCATGGCCAATATCAATTTGGAACCGGGGGATCGCTCCTTTGAGCAACTGATTGCCAATGTGGAGCACGGTATCTACATGGAGACTAACCGCTCCTGGTCCATTGATGACCAGCGTCACAAATTTCAGTTTGGCTGTGAGTACGCCAAACTAATCGAAAATGGACAGCTGACCCGCACCCTAAAAAATCCGAACTATCGCTCCATTACGCCTCAGTTTTGGCATAGCCTGTCCCAGGTGGGTGACCGCAGCACCTGGGAAATGTACGGCACCCCCTTCTGTGGCAAAGGGGAGCCCAATCAGCTCATTCGGGTGGGTCATGGGTCGCCTGTGTGTGCGTTTGACCATATTGAAGTGTTTGGGGGTGCGGTATGACGATGGCAGTGGCAAACAACATCGCGGGGGCTACCCCGATTAAAGAAGACGTGTTTGGGCAGCTGGCCGATGCGATCGCACGGACGCTGACCAGCCAGGGCCTATCGGTCTCAACCCATTTCACCCTGACGGTCAGTGGAGAGCATAGCCAGTTTACTCGGTTTAACCGGGCTCGGGTCCGACAGACGGGGCAGGTAGACGATGGCAGCCTCACCCTGACGGTCATGCAGTCAGATCGCACGGCCTCGGGAACGGTGCCCTTTATAGGCGAATTTGACACCGATTGGCCCCTTTTAAAAACCACCCTGGCGGAGCTACAGACCCTGGTACCCCAGCTGCCGGTGGACCCGTTTGTGGTGCTACCAACGGGCTCGGCCACCAGTCGGACGGTCAACCAGGGTGAACTTTTGACGGCGGATGCGATCGCAACCACCCTACTTTCCCCCGTACACACTCTGGACTTCACCGGAATCTATGCCGGCGGGCTAATATTCCGGGGCTATGCCGACTCCGCCGGTCAGCGTCACTGGTTTGAGAGCACCAGCTATAGCCTAGATTTCTCCTTATTTGATGCCCAAAATCGGGCCGTCAAGGGCACCGTTGCCGGAAACCAGTGGCAACTGCCCCATTTTTTAGACAAAATCAACCAGGCCAAACATCAGCTAGTCATGATGGCCCGCCCTGCTAAAACCATTGACCGGGGCCAGTATCGCACCTATCTTGCCCCAGCGGCGGTGGCCGAACTACTCCACATGTTTTCGTGGGGAGGGGTGGGTGAAGCCGACCTGCAGCAGGGCAATAGTGCCTTTGGGCTGCTGCGCCAGGGCAAGCGGCAGCTGTCGCCCAAATTTACGCTACAGGAAAACTTTGACCAGGCCAATACACCCCGATTTAATACCTATGGTGAGGTGGCCCCCCTCCAGCTCCCCATTATTCTCAACGGTCAGCTGGTCAATAGCCTGGTAAGTTCCCGCAGCGCCAAAGAATATAAAACCCCGTCTAATTACGCCAGCCGCCGCGAACATCTGCGGGCACCTGAGATTTTGACCGGGACAGTTGCCTCTGATCAGGTGCTGGCTCGTCTGGAACGGGGGCTATATCTGTCCAATCTGCACTACTTAAACTGGAGCGATCACCCCAACGGACGGGTGACCGGCATGACCCGCTACGCCTGCTTTTGGGTAGAAAACGGAGAAATTGTTGCACCGATTGAAAATCTACGCTTTGATGAGAGCCTTTACCACTGTTTTGGCGAGGGTCTGGTGGACCTGACCGATTTTCAAGAAACGGTGCCTACCATTGATACCTACGATCGGCGGGGTCTGGGCGATAGTCGTGTGCCCGGCATCCTGGTCAATGACTTTACCTACACCCTATAGGCGTTGACCTGGCAATTGGCGGATGTAGCAGTTCATCCCAACCCAATGTAACCAAAGCTATTAAAGGCCAGTAGACTAAGTAAAGCCCTCTATTGCCAATTCATGGTCAAAGAATTATCAGCCGAAATGTCGACTAATGATGCGTCGCAGCGGTTGACTATATCCATCAGCAGTGTGCTCTTGCTGATAGCCGCCATTCCACTACTGGTGCTGCTTTGGCAGCTCAAAAGCCTGCTGCTACTGGTAATGATTTCGGTTGTACTGGCCTGTTCGGTTGCCCCGGTGGTGGATTGGGCAGAACAGTATCGTGTGCCTCGCTGGCTGGGCGTGATTTTGGTCTATCTAACACTGATTAGTGTCCTTGTGTTGCTGGGCGTGCTGATTGGACCGACGGTGTTTGAGCAGTTAGAGCGCATTATTCGCCGCGTCCCCGTCTCCCTACGGGGGTTGCTCAACGAGGCCGATGCCTGGCTGACGGCATTTACGGATACTCGCTCGTTTACGACCAACGAGCTGTTTACTCAACTGATCGACGTTCAAGGGCTGATCAGCTGGACAATCAAATCTAGTCAGCAGCTGTTAGTCCGTTCCTACGGCGTAACCGCCGGTATTTTAGGGGGTGTGCTCAGTCTGGTGCTGTCCCTGTTTGTCTCGGGTTACATGGTGGCCGACAGCCGCACGTTGGTCAAAAACCTGACGCGGTTGCTGCCCAGTCCCTGGGATGAAAAGATTTTGGCCCAGGCCCCCTTGATGGGTCAGCGCATTGGGGGTTATTTACGGGGACGCTTTGTGGTGTCTGCACTACTGTCCGTGGCCACAAGCGTTGGGTTGAGCCTGCTGGGGCTAAAGGACCTGGCGGTGGGTCTGGGTGCGATCGCAGGGGTGACAAATCTAATTCCATTTTTAGGCCCAATTTTAGGAGCCATTCCAGCCCTGCTTGTGGCCATCCCCCAAGGGGGGTGGACCTTTCTCTGGGTGCTGCTGCTCTATGTCATTGCTCAAAACCTTGAAACCTATATTCTCGATCCGTTGCTGGTGGGGACATCGGTAGGGGTACATCCGCTCTATCAACTGTTGGCGGTTTTAGGGGGAGCCCAGGTGTTGGGCATCATTGGCGCGCTGATCGTTCCTCCATGGATTGCCGGGGGGGCGGTGCTACTGGAAAATCTATATTTGCGACCTAAGCTCATCACCGAACGTCGGCAGCGACGGAGTGGGGTCTTATCAGAATTGGCTGGGTTTCAAGCGGATAGTTAACTAAACCCGTTGTAAAAAGTGGCGAACACCGTTTGCGGGGGACTCAATCTGGGGTGCTAAACGCACCCAATTCAGCAGATAGCCTTATCCCTTAGATTCCTGACCATGCATTGGGTTAATCTGATGCACAGGCATCGCCATACCTTTTTTTCTTGTTGTAAATTAGCCAAAGCATCTAACCGCTCGGTTGACATGCTATTGATTGCATCCGTCAAATTAGTTAGGACAGTGGAGGATTTCTGAACATCTTACAATGGCTAATCTGACGCGCGGCCTTGCCGTCTCGTAGAGAGTGCAGCCGTCGATTACGATGCATCTTATGGCAGAGCTTTAGCTGTACTAAATAGCTAAAGTCCTTAAAATCTGGGAGAAAAGGTCTATTTATGACCTGATTTACAGGGATATTTGCTAGATAATCTGAATTTTTTATAGTTAAGTTGATTTTTCACGCTACGGCTTCCTAAAACACGTCCAAGTTAAAACCTGGAGCTGCCTCTGGGTCAACACTAAAGTTTTAGACGTGGACAAGGTTTATTTATCGGTCTGGCTAGCGATATATGACTATTGATATTGAAATTCTTATGACCCTCGGGGTGACCGCTGTTGCCTTGATTTTGTTTGTAGTCGAGTGGCTACCGGCAGATATCACAGCCTTTGGGGTAATGGTTGCCCTCATGGTTTTGGGGCTGGTAACGCCCCAGGAAGGCATTGCCGGATTTAGCAACTCAGCCACCATTACGGTGATGGCCATGTTTATTTTGAGTGCCGGCATTGCCCGCACCGGAGCGCTACAGCAGGCAAGTAACTGGCTGCTTAAGTGGGGTGGAAAAACCTGTCGCCGTCAGATTTTTGCCCTGGGTCTAATTGTGGGGCCGGTTTCTGGCCTAATCAACAATACAGCGGTGGTGTCAGTATTTCTGCCCATCATTGAGGACTTTTGCCAGCAGCATCGTCTGTCCCCATCCAAACTGCTGATGCCCCTATCCTTTGCCACCATTTTGGGGGGTATGCTGACGGTGGTGGGCACATCCACCAGCGTATTGGCCAGTGGTCTATCGGAGCAGCTGGGCTATGGTGATTTTTCCCTATTTCAGTTTGTAGAACTGGGGGCCATTGTCTTTGTGGTGGGGCTGCTATATCTCACATTTATCGCCCCCATCCTCTTGCCCAACCGGGATGCGGGTGGAGACAGTCTGAGTCAGGAGTACGGCCTCAAAGAATATGTGAGCGAAGTGGTGGTCACACCGCGCTCTAGCTTGGTGGGTCAGACCCTGCAGTCTAGCCAGCTGCAACGCCGGTTTGACTTAGACGTGCTAGAAATTATTCGCAATGATAACCACTTTCCCCAACCCCTGGGCGATAAGTCCCTGTGCGCGGGCGATATTTTGCTGGTGCGCGGCGGCCGTAAGGATATGCTCAAAATCCGGGATGGTGAAGGCATTGAGATTTTGCCTGACGTGCAGTTTGGGCAAAAGTCCTGGCAGGCGGATCTAAGCTCGGGTCAGGAAGGTGTGGCGGAAGTATTGGTCATCGCTAACTCAAACCTGGTGGGGTCTACCCTAAAAGAGCTGCGGTTTCGACAGCGTTACAACGTGACGGTGCTGGCCATTCGTCGCGGACAGGACCTGGTGCGTGAGCGCATGGGCAAGGTCCGGCTTAAGTTTGGTGATTTGCTACTGGTGCAGGGACCAAAACAAAGTCTGCTGGGTTTACAAACAAGTCGCGACCTGCTGGTGCTCGAACAGCGCGACCTGGAAAGCATGCGTTCGGACCGGGCTAACCTGGCCATGGGTATTGGCGTCGGGGTGGTTGCGATCGCAGCGTTTACCCCCATCAATATTTTGGTCTCCTCCCTAGCCGGGGTAATGATTATGATCCTGACTGGCTGTCTAAAGCCTGGAGAACTTTACCAGGCTATCCGCTGGGATGTGATTTTTCTACTGGCCTGTTTAATTCCTCTGGGCACTGCCATGGAAAGCTCCGGGGCAACGGCATGGCTAGCTCAGCAACTTATTTTGGTGGGTGGCAGTCTATCAGGATATGGGTTGCTGAGTGCGTTGTATGTACTCACAACGGTGCTGTCTAGCATCTTGTCAAACAGTGCAGCAGTTATATTGCTCCTACCTGTGGGGTTAAAGGTCGCTACCGAACTGGGATTAAATGCATTTACGGTGATGTTTATCATTACTTTTGCCGCATCCAATAGCTTTATGACCCCCATTGGCTACCAGACCAATACCATGGTCTATACCGCTGGCGGCTACCGATTCTTAGATTTTGTCAGGGTTGGAGGCCCGCTTAGCTTACTGCTAGCCTTGGTGACACCCCCCTTGGCAATTTGGCTGTACGGTCTCTAACGTTAGCGTTATCGCCCCTGGGGCGATGCCCGTAAACAAGGCTAAGAATCCAAAACAGACGTTTTTTTTAGCGTCTATAAACACCCCCACAGTGGAACGTTACTGGTGCTACTCTTCTTATGAAGATTAGTAACGTATAATGCTTCTGATTGAATATGGATAGCGCACAAATATAGTTTTTAGGAGTATCTTTATATGCAACATCGTGGTGTAACAATTTGGTTTACCGGTCTGAGTGGCTCAGGCAAAACCACTATCAGTCAGGCTCTAGAGGCAAAGTTGCGAGCAGCTGGCGTTAAACTGGAAGTCCTAGACGGCGACATTGTTCGGACTAATCTGACTAAGGGATTAGGGTTTAGCAAAGAAGATCGCGACGAAAATGTCCGCCGCATTGGTTTTGTATCTCACCTGCTAACTCGCAATGGGGTGATTGTTTTAGTCTCGGCAATTTCTCCCTATCGCGATGTGCGCGCCCAGGTACGTCAGCGGGTTGGTGACTTTATCGAAGTGTATGCTAACGCTTCGGTTGAAGTCTGTGAGAGTCGCGATGTTAAAGGCCTGTATAAAAAGGCTCGCTCTGGCGAAATCAAAAACTTTACGGGTATTAGTGACCCCTATGAAGAGCCCCTAAACCCTGAGGTTAACTGCGACACAGAAAATGAGACCTTAGATGAATCTGTTAACAAGGTAATGGCTAAGCTTGAAGAGCTAGGCTATATCACCCCTGTAGCGGTTTGATAACACATTAGTTGGCTAACAACTAAATGTAGATTGTCTCCATGGGATATTAAAGGATAAAGGGGCTTAACTCTCTTTATCCTTTTCTTTTATTGCAATCCCATTTTCTCCAACGCCCATTGGGCCCGGGTCTTCACAGCTATGGTGTCATCGTCGGTGTTCAGTTGCCGCAAACATTGAATAATTTCATCAGCTGCGGTGGCTAGCTGTAGCCCCAGGGTTTCAAGACCGACGACGGCAGCATATCTCACCACCCACTCATCATCGCCGGTAACCTGAAGCAGGACGGTTTGCGATCGCATCATCGCCGCTGCCCGCTCGCTTTCTGGCACATCAGCCCAGCGAATGGTGCCCAACCCACGGGCAGCCGCCCGCCGTACACTTAGGGAAAAATCATTGGCGGCGGCATCTAGCAACAGGTCCTGACCACGCGGATCGCCAATACCGGCCAATGCTCGAATGGCCCAGGCCCGGGCACCATAGTTATACCCATCCAGCTGATCTAGAAGGGTCGATACCGCTGGAATGCCGATTTGAATGAGCCCATCCACCGCGGCAACGGCGGCCCCAGGGTTATTAAATCCCAGCACTTGAATCAGCGTGGGAATTGAGCGCTCATCGGTTAGCTCGGCTAACGCCTCCACCGCATCTAATAGGCCCTGGGCAGAGTCTGCTTCATTGACAGCTTGCAAACAGATTTCAAAGGTTTTGAGCGGGGCAACCATCACAACAAACTATCCATTAGCTCCATGACCCGACGGCTATCGGCCGATAGGCAGCAAATGTCTTGAGCGGCCTCATATTCACCCTTGACCTGGTGCTCAAGCACTCCCTTCAGGGCAATCAGCTTCATACTATTTTCTGCCAGGGTATTTGCGATCGCACCTGCTCCGGCCAGGTAACCCACCGCCCCCAAATCCATCAGCGCCGCTCGCCGTAGCTGTAGCTGATCGTGATCCAACACCTTGACCAAACGCTCAGCGTACTGAGCGTCCCCCGTAATTTGATACATGGCCCGAGCAGCCGCGTTACGCACCTGGGGAACATCGTGGTCTAAAAAAGGAGCAATGGTTGCAACCAAATCATCACTGCCTAACGTGCCCAATGCTTCCAAAATGGCATTATAGGGCTGCACCAGGTGGGGCTTACCCTCAACCTGAACCGCACAGGCCAACCCGCCCTTTAACAAAGAAGCAAGCACCGGCACCGCAGACGATGCCCCCAGACTTTCAAGGGCTTGGGCAGCTGTTTCGCGCACATAGTAGTCGTCACAGGTGAGACAGCCGAGCAACGCAGGCACGACGCTATGGTAACCCTGGCCGATCTTACCCAGGGCCCTAGCGGCGTTGCGTCTGAGCGGATATCCGCCATCGGGGGAGCGATCGGTCTCGTCTTCTAATGCCAGCAGCAGGGCGTCTATTGCCTCTGGCTGGCTGACCCGCATCTTACCCAACCACCAAGCGGCATAGTAACGCAGCCCCGGATCGGTGGTTTGGTTAATATTTACCAGCGCCTGGTCAAGGGTTAACGGCTGACCGTCTGGATTATGGGGAACACCGCTCACACAAAGAAGGCCAAAAACAACAAACCCCAGAGGCATAGGTAAAGGCTAGCAAACTAGCAATCACAAACACCTCTGGGAAAGTATTAAAACTCAACCCGTGCAGCAACAGCTGCAAAGGCTAAAGATTTAACTAGCTTAGAGCGTTGATAGCGTAATCAAGCTAATGCTTATCTTGATTAC
>JBCAWO010000114.1:0-10137 GCA_038534515.1 Cyanobacteria bacterium J06554_1 | reverse complement strand
CCGCCTGGAGAGACAAAGATGCCCTGTTTCCTCAATTCATTCGAGACTCGCACCTGGCCGTAAGCCGGTTGATCTGTGGCAAACGCAACGACAGCCGCTTCAATCTCAGGTTCGACTCGGTTATTGACGCAGGGCTTTTTACGGTCTATGTCCCGTAGAGCCGCTTCTCCACCGGTCTCGTAGAGTTCCTTATACCGATAGAACGAATCTCGCGAGACGCCCATCACTTTGCATGCTTTCGAGACGTTGCCTAAGGTTTTGGCTAGATTGAGGATGCCTAAGCGGTTCTTGACGATCTTGTCTTGTGTATTCATTGTGACACTCCTGATTCAGGGTGAGTTTACAGGATGTGTCAGATAAAGTCTTAACTATTACACATAAGGTAGCGTCAGAGATGATGCAGCTAAGCAGACTACTTCGTCAGTAAGTTGCGATCGCAACCCCAAACCATTTCTCCCCAATAAAACGGTAGCCCTTGGAGTACCACCGACTCATCTGCCTTACCAAGGCAACCATTTGCGCGTCTGCTTCGCCTGATTGCGAACAACCGCCTTAATGTGGTCATTCACCTCTTCCTGCGATTCGCCGCCGATGGTTCCAATGTGCCGTTCCAGCTCATTGGCTGACAGCGACTCGTTCACCATGTAGGCCTCCTGAGCAGGCTGGGGCAACGTATCGCGACGATTGCGTTTACCGCCCGTACTCTGATAAAGCTCACGTACGGTACAACCAAATAGCTCATCCGTTTCAGCCTCAATGGCATCTTGATAGGCCTCATCGTCGCCACCATTGTCTTGAATCGATTTTGTAAAACGCTTGAAGACAATCGCCCCGTCGACGCGCTTACGCGGCGGTGCTAGCTCCTGCGATGGTTGCAATAGGTCCAACTGAGAGGCCGATTCCTCGATGCTGTCTTTCTCGTTCTTCCACCAGGGAATAAAAGCCATGAACATTCTCTCTTTCTTGATGGCTAAAGTCAGATGAAAATAGTTGTTCTAGGCCGTCTCTGATCATCTCCAATCCGTCGGGATACATCAAAAACTCGTCAATGATCTCGTGCCTGAACTCGTAGTTTCGGTGGGTCGGGGTAAAGTTGAAGTTAATGGCGATTAACGCCCACCCGTCTAAACAGGTTTCATAGGTGCGTATGGCTTCAAACCGAGCCAAGGCTTTTATCCAGGTCTGTTTATACCTGCGATCGCCAAAACGCCTAACATCCTCAACGTAACGTTCAGGGACGCTAGTCAATTCGCCTTTCCAACTATTGAGCCGGGTCCACACCCGCCAAACTCGTTTTTTTAGCTCGGGCAGCTTCATCGTGTTCCATACTGCGATGCTAATCATAGGTTAACGTGCTCCTAGTCGCCTGAATCACTGAATTTCAGACCTGTTGCCGTCGTACCTACGTACTGAATCGCGACCCATCGACCATTGGGCAGCTGGTAATAGTCCTTGGTGCTATCTCGATAGGCTGGAAAGCCAAACCGTTTAGAGATGGCATCGTAGCTCTGGGGAAATTGCAGATATAGCAACGCCTTGATTTCCGCTTCGCTCAGCTCTCCGTCCACACCATAGGGCTGTAGACCGGGCGGCGGTGCTGCAGAGGGCTCTACCGCTTCCACCGGCGCAGGTTTTAAAAGGTCTAACTCAGGGCAAGCCGTCGTGGCCACGGCAATCCACAGCAGTCCCACAATATTCCGCGTCATTGGGGTCCCCCCATACGTCGCTGCTTTAGGGAGTTAATGGTTTGCAACTCCGCCTGTAGCTCCGCCTGATAAATCATCACCGCCCGCTGCTGCCCTCGGGTAACGGCAGCCTTTAGATCGGCGTCAGATAGGTTGCTTTCAGCGGTGTTTGCCTGGTCAATCAGACTCTCTAAGCTCTGGAGCTGCTGAGCAACAGATAGCTCTAGCTCATTGGTTTGGGTTTCACGTAGAGCCAAGACATTGCCTACTTCCTCGGGCATCAGTTCGCCTTCGATGACACCAGCGCTTTCCCATTCATGGGCATAGCGGGCTTTAGCATCGGTGACCCAGGCGTTGCGATCGCAATGCTTCACTTCAGCAAACTCACCAAACAGGGTACGGGCCAGGTCGGTGTATCCCTTTCCAGATTTCAACAACGACTCAGGCGCAATCTTCTTTAACCATGGCAACCAACGATTACGGATGGTCGAATCAGAAACGTTGTACGCTTCTGCAATGGATTGTGCGGTATGGTGTCCGCCACTGTGCGCCGACATGTCCGATAGGACGTCCTGCCGAACGTCCGAATGTGTGCTATTCATAGATGGAATCCTTTTAGTACAAGGGTTTTAGTTTGTACGGTCTATGTACATCTGATGTGCGGTGCTAGTGCGTTCAGATGTACTGCCGTACACACGACAATACGATAAGACAATACATTCGACAAGTCAATAATTCGTTTTTATATCAGCACTTAAAGGTCTAGACAGTACGATTCGACAACGTCGTAAGACAGTACGCCAAGGCGTTGTCGTACTAAAGTTGATATCGTTCTACGTTCCCGGTCTCAATGGACGCTCAAATTGATGAAATGCCCGTCGCCTCCCTTGACACTAGGTACGGGGTGCATCGGTCCCAGGTTTACAACCGTTTGGAAGCAATTAAGAAGCGTAGGGATGACTTAGTCCCCCACCGTCGGGGTAGAAAGTCCTATGTCAGTGCTGAGCTGCTAAGCCTGTTAGACGGCATGGCTGCGTTGATTCAGCAGGGGTCAACCACTGAAGAAGCTGCTAACCAGGTATTGGGTCACCTGTCCAATCGTCCCGCCGACAGTCCTGCCGACATTAGACAGGTGGATGCGTCAGCACTTGCTATTGCATCGCCTGAACCAGAGAAACCTTTCAGCATCGATGACACTTTACACATGCTGCGGGCCTTACAGGAGCTGGCTGATAATGACTGGCGATTAAGCTCTGACCAGATAGCACAAACGCTGGAATTGAAGGCGTTACCCAGTGGGGATAGTTTCGAACGTTATGGCTTCCGGTTCTCTAAAGCCGGAAAGAATGGTACTCAGACAGCTTGGAAGATAGAAAAGCTTTAGGAGACAGGACCCATGTTATTGGAAATTTTAACTATCTAATTGCCATACTTGATATGTATATCGATGTAATCAAGCGATCTACCTAATCGACTCACATGAATGCCATTACAGTCATTGTTATACAGTTATCTTGGACTCTACTTGGCGCTGCATTAGGAGTTGCTTTTCCAGCAATACTTACTTGGTGGCGTTATAAACGTCGCCCTGAATTATTAGGAACATGGCAATCAAGATATCAAGGCATCGACGAACCTAAAGGTACATGGGTTGAAGAAGAGATTCATATAGACGTTTCACTCGGGAAATTTAGACTCAAAAACGCGAAAAGTAACCACAAATACAATTACAGAGCTAATGGATTTGTGGTGCAGAAAGTTTATCTTGTAGGTGAATGGGAATCCATGCGCCCTGGAGCCAATGCTTACGGCTCTTTTATCCTGACAATTTCTGCACAAGGTGATTGCATGTACGGCTATTGGGTCGGTCCTGATAAATCTGGTGCCAGACGCTACGGTCGATGGGTTCTTGCCAGAAGAGAAGAAAATATTGAAAAGGCAAAACGCCTTATGGAATCCATGCGTACTCCCTGCGACACTTAGTTGACATCGGTCACCCAGCGACGCAACTCATCCATTGAGAATCAATAACACAGATACCTCTCTAAGCTAAATATCTAAATATCCAGATATTCAAATACTTATATACTGGTAATGACTGGCGGTTAAACTCTGACCAGATAGCGCAAACTTTGGAGTTGAAGGCGTTACCCAGTGGGGATAGTTTTGAGCGTTATGGGTTCCGGTTTTCTAAGGCTAGCAAGAATGGGACTCAGACAGCTTGGAAAATAGAAAAGCTTTAGTTCTCATCATGGCTTAGCTTTTCATGTGTCGGGGCTAGGGCCCACAAGACCTGACGTGGAGAAGCGTATTGATTCGGTAAGGCTACTAATCAACGGTATTTGAGAGTACTGGCACAGTATCCTACATTAAAGCTGAAAGCCCAATGGGAAAGCATTTCAAAACTCACTTTTTAAGCTTGCCTTATGAAGGCTCGCGTATCAGTTATTGCTTAGCGGGCGGAAATAGAAGGAAACAAGTCGTTTGAGTGCCAATCTTCACGTACGGTTTTGAAGGCGAGCGGACATCGTGAGGTGATTCTCCTGACTGACTCAGTTGTGCCTCAGCAGAATGGAATGTGACCTTTACTCCCATCTGAACTCTTCATCTAGAGAAGATGTAGCTCTTATAGTTATTGAACTGATAAATGTGTAATTATCTAGCGAAATTCGAGAAAAAGAAAGTTTATCCATGTCTGAATATCTTTTTAGTAAGAAGTTAATATACAAATCTAATGTTTTCTTTATGCTGTCGTAATTAACTAAAATAGTTTTATAGGCTTCAACTGAGGATACTTGAATAACAGCATTTCCTTTTCTACCAGTCTTAACTGAGTAGAAAAGAATATCACTTGAAACCGATGAGATTTGATTCCCAACTTTCTCATCATAGACCTTTATAAAATCTGTGAAAAAGTCCCATTCTTTTCTTATTGTGCTCTCGATATAGCCATCTAATAATTTTGAATAAATTTCAGACTTTTCTATTAGATTAGCACGCCCTCTTTTCTCTAATATTTGGTAAATAGTCAATAGGAATAAAGCAGTTAAGGATATAGCAAAAGATCTTGCATAAGAATCACTAGAAACTGTTTTGCCAATGATTAGGTTAGCTATATCGATTAATATAGTTCTACATTGTTTATATACAGCATAGAAGAAATAAGGAATAGAGTCTTCTGGGTAAGTCGTATCTCCTGCTATTGCTAAAATAGCAATTAATACAATTACTATCACTATTGATAAATCAACAGATTTGAACGCTGTTTTGATATTTTCTATGGGAATGTTTTGAGAAATTTTCTTATTTAGCTGGAAAGCCAGTTTATAAGGAAGATTAGAATTTTTAGTATGCGATATGATTTTCTTTATTCCATATTTTCTTAAAAATAAACCAATTAAAAAAATAATAGAAACAAATCTACCTAAATCATTTCCCAACAACAATGTTATTAGGGAAGCTGCTCCACCTAATTGATCTAAAAATTCAAAGTTAATATCATTACTTTTTGGCTTTACAGAATAAATATTTTCATTTTCTGGATGAGGAGGCTGCATATTATTCTTCGTTGTTCGTGTGTGATAGCTCTCTACTGGAAATAATATTTCTAGTATGGAGTTTTTGGCATGTGTGTCCATGTATAGAGTTCAAGACAAAATGGGAGCTAAGCCTGTCTAGTTAAATATTTAATTGTCTGAATATTTAACTAGTTAAATATTTAACTCATATCGCTCAGCCAACACCTGAGCAATAATATCGCTCATATCCAATTCCCCATCACTCTCAAACGCCTCACGCTTCAAGGCTTTGTGTAAGTGCTCAGGGATATACACCAATAGCTTTTTATAGTCCGTCCGCTTATTCTTGGCGACCTGTTTGGGCGCTGCCGGTGGTGGAGCAGCTGGCTTTAAATCCGCTGCATCATCAGAAACTGTATCTAGCACATGCGCGATCGCATCCGGGTCACGCTTCGTTTTTGTAGGTCTCTTTTGGGGCATTACTCAACCTCCAGCAGCTTCACAATTTCCTTAGTGAGATTCGTTATCTCCCGCTGAGCCTTTTCATCCTTTAGCTCATAGATCGTTTGACCATCGGCGCAGCGCTGGAAAGCAACCCGCTGATGCACAGTGGTTTTGAGTAAGTCGCCTTCCATATCCTTAATGACTGCGGCTACCTCCCGATCTAGGGATGAGCCCACCACCGCTTTACTCACCACGTAGGCAATTCTGATATCTGAGTAAACCGCTCGGATGGGGTCTATTCGTTCTAAGGTTTGCTCCGCTGCCCATAGGTCATAGGACGATGGGCTAATGGGGATAAGCACCAGGTCCGCCGCTGCGATCGCAGATAGCGTAATCGCCTCTGCCCGGCCAGGCGTATCGATGATGCAGTCATCATGATTGCCCTGCAACGAGTCGATATCTCGGTTGATCGTTTTCCTAGCAGCGGCCAGCACCGTAAACGGTGGTTCCGACTCTTCATCCCGGATAGCAGCCCAGTCATTAATCGACCCTTGGGGGTCAGCATCGATGACAACGACGGAGCGACCCAGCTTAGACAGCGCTGCGCCGATATTCACAGATAGCGTTGATTTGCTAACCCCTCCCTTGAGGGAGGCAATGGTAATTCTCATGGGGGAGCACTCATGAATTGCCCAAAGTGTATCAGCTATCTAATTATCTAGGCATCTAAATATTTGAATAGCTAAATATTTAGCTATTCAAATATTTAGGGCAAACATGATAAAGCCGTAGGTTCGGTACAGCCGCCTAGCCAGGAGGTAAGACGAAAGTGGCGTCTTACATGCTCGACAGAGGTGCGCGCAAACGAGAAAGCGACTTGCAAAAACCTTTGGTAAGAGTACCTGTATGGGTACTGCATGACAGGCGAGTTAAATCTATATTGATGCATATTCAACATCGAAAGCGATTGTTGATAAACAGAGAAATATAGCGTCCAACGATAATTACAGAAGCAATATGCCGGTATTTAACAAAGAACGCCGTAAAGAACGCCGTCAGCAACGTAAAGAGAGCCGTAAAGCAAGGATTCAGAATGCTGCTGAAATCATCAAGGATTCAGTTGACAAGGGCGTTACTGTTGCTGAAAGAGTCTCATCTGGTGACATCAGTCTCAGAAAACGTGAAGACCGCATTGTACGAATTGGAGAAAGAGCTCTAATTATCTTCTCCGAATTTAATGAATCCACTGAATCCAAAAAGATCATGGAGACACTGTATGGATTTGTAGAAAAGCAAGGTGTTGCGGTTGCCACAGGCGCACTATCACAGCTGTATGACCGAATTATTCCATGCACAGGGCCTAGTGCAAATCTATCCCAATTAATAGAATTATTCGAGGATGTATTGGCCGACAAATCTATTCAAGAAATAGACTTGATTTGGCACGGGCACGGCAAATGTAAAGACGGTAGCTGTTATTTTTCAATGGCACCCGTTGAGTTAGATGATAATAAAATCGAGGAAGGTGTTGCTAACGGCATATACCAGACTAATAATGTCGAGAGCGTCAAGAGTGGTAAATACTATATTGATGATATTGCCAACGCTTTTGAAAATCTAGACGCGGATGAGCGCCTCCGCATGTTTTACACAACAGCATGCTACGGGGAGCATCTAGCTAAGACCCTAGTTAATTCAGGATTTTCCTGTGGAGCCGGAGCACTACTAGTCAACACTAATTCAGCTATTGAATATCCACTGTTCCTAAAAAACTGGGCTCTTTCTCTGCCTTTCGGTGTAGCGCTGTCCAACGCGTTTAATCAATCTCGATGGCGGGCTACTGACAATTTTGTCCGCACCGTTATGGACAAGAAGCGGTTTGATGAGGTTGATTCAACTAAGCGCCAATTTGGCGACCTCTCAACTACGATTCGAACCAATGGTGATTTTTAGTCCTCCAAGCCTAAAAGCAATATAGGACATCGTTTTTCTGTTTGCCCTCATTGCTTACCCGCAATGAGGGCAAACGTTCATTCGCGTAGTCAATCATTCCTTATTTTCTAACATCATTAATCTAGTTAAATATCTAGATATTTAACTATTTAGATATTTAAGTCCATATTTTCTCTAACGCTGCGGCCACCTTCTTCTGAGCCTGTAGCCTTGAAATATCAATGTATTCAGTCAACGACGTTAACGACTTGTGCCCGGTAGTCTGCCGAATACTCTCCAAGTCCACCTGGGCCAGGTAAAGGTGCGTGGCCATAGAGCGCCTAAAACTATGGGACGATGCGCCTCGAATATCTAACGACTCACAAGCAGAATCCAGCTCCTTTTGAAATGCCCTCAACGTGAGGTGAGTATCAGGCTTACGACCAGGGAAGCAGTAAACCTGACCAGGGTTAACCAGCTCCAGCGCTGCGGCCAACTTGGGGTAAATATCGATCTCTTTAGTGACCTTAGTCTTGGTCTGTTTAATCAACACTGCTTCAGCCGTAACTGCCTTGGTGGGCAACGCCACAATTTCACCGGCCCTCGATGCGGTCCAGTAACAGATATTTGCGATCGCATTATGGGGATATCGCAGCAGAGTAAAGACCGACTCCAGCTGTTCTAAAGAAAAGACAAGCGCTTTTCCCTCCCGGTTCACTTTGGGCACGAGATCGTCTTTTGTAGAAACACGATCTCAATTTTAACCAATTTTCAATGCATTCAGGCATCCCAACGTAAAACTAGGCTTTCTTATTGAGAATTGCCATAGTCAAAAATCTACTGTCACATGAGGCTTAGCTCAATGTTCGTAGGCGTTTACACGGTTAACGCTGTTTACAGCTTTCGGGCATAACAAAGAAGTCCATGACGTATCCGCCATGGGTTAACGCTGTTAACACTGTTTACAACTATGAGCAAGCCCATTGCCTCGGCCCGGATTCCCCACAGTTGGAATGAGCAGATACGTGCGATCGCACACGAAACAGGTCGCACTCCCAGCGATGTGGTGAAAGAAGCCATTGGACTGTATCTAGAGAAAACAGATCCAGACAGGGTAGCATCCATGGCACGTCGACTGAGGACTTTAGAGAAACAGGTCAAAAAGTTGGTGCAATTAGTTTGATTCAAAAGGCTAAAAACAAGTCGTATCCATATTGAATTCGTTACAGTTACTGATGTACAGCGCACCCATCGGCAACACATATCAACCTTTCAAATAAACCTAACCATACATCCCAATCATTCGAATCTGGAATATTATCAGACTCGAATGATTGGCAAGCATCAGTCATTCCACAGAGAACAGATTCATCAACAGGCGACAGGGATGCTCTCCAGTACTGGTCGATGCAAAATACCTTCTAGATTTCCAGGCAGATAAATGCCTGGATTCAAAAGAGGTTGAGGCTCTAGACTAGATTTCTCTAGGCGTACATATTTTTCAAATCTTGTGAATGCTCGGCATGATGGATCTGGATTATCAACAAAGCTTGTAGGAGCTGTAGGTAACGTATCGTCTGCAATCCACACACGACGTAAAAAACGCTCCTGGTCAACTGCATCATCAAAACTCGTGCGGCCATGAAGCATGCGCAAATTATCAACAATTAGTACCTGACCAGGCTCCAGACGAAGAGAAATACGATACTCATCATTCATCAAATAATGATCATATAGATGATAAAGAGCATCTCGCACATCCTCTGAACCCACAAACAAAGCCTTGTCATAACGAAAACGAAAACGGTAGCGTCCTGCCGAAAGCCGCTCATAGATGGCAACCTGGCAAGCTAATTGATCATCCCGACAAAAACTGACACATCCAGGTTCATATAGGACCCTGGCAATATGTGGAGCTTTTCGAAGTAAGTCTTCCAAGATCGCTTGACCATCAATAATGATACTCTCTCCTCCTACTGAGGATTGCTTAACGCACTGTAGTAAGACATAAGCTGGAGGAGCAACCCACTGAGAATGGCCTGATTGTTCAACAAAACCTTTCAAATAGGCACCATCCGTATGCGGAAAATGCTCCAGGGTCTGGATGCCCAGATATTGAACAGTATCAATTTTGCTCTGCCATGGAGACGTTTTGGGACAAACAGCAACTACTCCAGCATCGTTAGAGCGAACATGCAATTGCACTCGTCCTAACCTCTGCCATAGCTGAGACAATGACTCTTCAGAAGCATCCCACATCTGCACAATACTGTAGCCATGTCTACTAAGAGCTTGAAATACTCTTGAAAAATCAGATGCTAGATGGTCCACATTTTTGAAGTAGATACTTTGTTGATTCAAGGCAAATAAGCTGAAAACCATGAGTATTCCCTGCCAATTCTTATCTATTTTTCAACACTCTGAATGAAAATAATCTGAACTAGGAAGCTGATACTCCATAGAGACATGTCCATAGAGCTGATTAACTTTCAAAGAAACATTCAACAGTGCTGAGATTTTAAATGCATTAGACGACGTATTTTTGCTTGTTGATACTG
>JBCAWO010000113.1:0-10527 GCA_038534515.1 Cyanobacteria bacterium J06554_1 | reverse complement strand
CGCTGAAATAAGTGTTACTGACCGTTGTGAAAAATGGCTACAAGCCTGTCTACTAAAAGCCACCAGTCTACTTTATATACTGCCATGGGGGCAGAATATATTACAAATTATAAGGGTTATAGGGAGTCGATAACAGACAGAACTGCCAACTATGGTCTAATTTCGTCAGCTATGGAAAAAAATCCCCAGGGTATGGAGAACTCTGCTCCCTATAGGTTTTGGCTCTTGTCAACATAACTTGTTAACACAGTTTTTATTAAGGGGACAATTAAGGGGACAAGAGACAGCTTAGGAAACTGCGCAAAAATAGCGGTCCAGACAAAAACACCCCGTAGGGGCCCTGCTTTGTCCCCTTAATAATTTTTGCTCAATTTGACCAGCGGTTATTTAAGCTGTTTGCAGGTGGCGCTCTAAATCAAATAGAAAGCCATGGATATATTCTTCGGTCCACTCGGCACCGTAGTATCGGGTCAGCATGCCTCGAGCTGGGTCTTTCTCGGCCCGGTAGCGAATATAGCTCAGCTGGGCGGCTTCAATGGCTTTTAGCTGCTCTGGGTCAGTCACAGGCTGGGCCTGATCTACAAAGCTAATGTAGGCATCCAGGTAATCTTTGAAGGCATTGAACACGTGGGTGGTCACGTCAGCCAGCTCAGTGGGGCGTGTCCACAAAAAAGCAGGGGAAAAGAAGGGCTGGGCCTCTTCAGGAAAGTCGCCGCCCCACGGTAGGACCTGCTGATAGCGCTCAAACATGGGCATAATCGGGTCGCTATAGCGGGCCTGATAGTCCTTGCTATCGCGGAACAACGGCTGCATGTCAATGGCGATTAGGTGCCCTCCTGGCAATGTAACCAAGTCACCACCAAAAAAGGGCAGGTCGTACTCTAGCCTCGGAAAGATAACAAAGTTCAGCACCTGCAAACTCTCACCGGCTTGGACATGGGCCGCCCGGATCTGTCTGAGTTTAGGTGAGGAAAAGCCGTGGCTGGTGGTGCGCACGGTCACTTCACGCTTGCCCTTGCCGGTGGTGGCGCTATTGCCCTCAAACCCGGCTGGAATTGGATAGGAGGAAAGAACCAGGCGATCTTGGAGTGTTGCGATCGCATGGTCTAAAAACGGTTGATATAGGGTCATACAGATACCAAGGGGACCCCCATAGGGGATGCCTGCAACATTAAGGGGGCAATACTAATGCGCCTGAACAGCAAGGGGAACCGCATCCTCAAACAAAAACTCATAGAGAAAACGATCGGCCCACTCTGAGCCAAAGTAGCTGGTAAATAAACCGTGGGCTGGGTCGCGCTCAGCGCTGTACTGGTCGTAGTCAATCTGAGCCTTCTTAACCCGGGCAATTTCCGCGTCTGTTGTTAGGGGCTCAGCTGCCGCTAAAATTTGCCAGTAGAGATCTAAATAGTCTTTAAAGGCCGCCAAAACCCGTGTAGAAACACTCTCAGTATCTGTTTTGGCAAAGAGCAAATATTTTGAAAAGTACTGATTGGCATCATAGAACTTCATTTCTAGACCCTGAGCCAGCTCGGAGTAGTTATCCCGCAGCGCCTTAAGCGGCATCAAATACTTAGCTTCGTAAGCTTCGTCCTGGAATAGGGGCTGAAAGTCAAGCACAATTAGGTTTTTGACTTTACCAAAGGATAAAAAGTCAATCCCCAGCAGGGGCACGTCGTAACAGTGATTGGGATAAAGCACCCCGTTAAATATCTGGGCACCTTTACCCGCATCGATGTAGGTGTAGCGAATTTTTCTTAGCTCAGGTGACTGATAGCACCAGCTTTGAATCGATGCCGGGTTCCGTCCTCGTTCACTAATCTGACATTCCAACCCCTCTGGAATAGCGCGGGGTTGAAGCTCAAATTTCTCTTTTAATGAAGTTTCTAAATGCTCTAGAAAAGGGCGGTACATTTGTCTGCGCCTTAATTTATAACGGATGTAGCAGATACCTTCTGCCTCTCGCAGCATAGGAGATATCTGAGGGCCGTGTCTTGAATCTTAGAGACAAAGATACATTCCGTTACATCATGCCGTTTGCAGCCTGGCTGTATTGGCCTGCACCATTGCAGCCAGGTCATCCTGGGTAACAAACCTGCGCTCCGAGCAGTAGGTCATCAGGTTGATGCCATTGGCTAAGCGGGCCGTGCTTACCCGCACTCGAAAGTCATCGGAGAGAAACCAGCATCGTTCCTGACCCTGGTTTTTGTCGTATTCATTATCGATGGTCAAGACACCATCTTCAGCAAAGCCGTATCGTCCCACCACAGGCATATTTTCCACATAGCCCCGGTCCCGTAGGAGCTGTCCTGCCCGCCCCCGCTCGTCATTGGGAATATCAACCAAAATGGCCGCATACTTGGAGTCATAGGTGAACTCTTTGGTGTTGGACTGCCATGAAAACTGAGCCCCCCCAGCGGCTTTACCTGGGTCCACCCCCTGACTTTCACAAATTTCAAGTATGCGTGGGTCCTGGGGTTCAATCACATTCACAATCAGGTTAGATTCTCCCGACTCATCGGCCACCGCATCAAAATGGTGAACGGCCCGCTGAATAAACCAGATGCCTTCGCTTTTACGAAAGAAGTCCATCATGGTCATGGGAGTCTGAAATGGCATGGGATATCCGTCCAACTAGGTAAGCGGGATAAATGACTCAAGCTTAGGTTCGGTAGCGCTGTTACACTGGCGTTACACATTTGTGAGTCACTATCGTTATCTACAAAGTTTAACTACCAATGAGCCATCCCGAAACTGCCAGTTTAGAGGCGTCTTTACTAGAACGATTGGCAGTTCAACGCGATCTAGCGGGTGTTGACCTATCGGGAAAAGATTTACGGGGCTTTGACTTTTATCGAGTCAACTTAGAAGCTGCCAACTTAGCCGGTAGCAATCTGCAAGGCGCTACCCTAATTGGGGCCAGCTTAATTCGAGCCAGTCTAACGGGAGCCCAGCTACAGCAGGCCGATTTACGCGGGGCGGAGTTAACCCAGGCAAACTTATCTGACGCGGACCTGACGGGAGCCTTTATGCATCGCACCGATGTACGGGGGGCTGACTTTAGTAGCGCCAACCTGGACTCCGCTAAATTAAATGTTGCCCTTTACGACGAGCACACCCAGTGGCCCACGGGCTTTCGCTACCAAAGCTCTGGGGCAGTAGGTCCGGGGGCTGTGCTCAATGGCGCGTTTCTAAATACGGCGGATTTGCGCGGGGCAAATCTGCGGGGAGCCAAACTCATGGGGGCCTACCTGAGCGGTGCTGACCTAACGGGGGCAATTTTAGACGATGCCAGCCTTAGCGGGGCCAACCTACAGCGGGCCATGCTAACGGGGGCCAGCCTGCGCGAAGCCCGGGTTAGCGGTACCGAACTACAACGGGCAGACCTGCGGGCCAGCGATTTGACCGGTGTCGATTTTGATATGGTTGCCAGCATTGCGGGGGCCGACTTTACCATGGCTCAAGGGCTCAGCCCAAACTCCAGGGGGCAGCTGCTGGGGCGTTCTGCCAGTGAGCTAGACGTGTGGAATGGCCTAACCCGCAATACGACCAGACGCAGTCTGGATGTAGATGGGGCAGCGGGGTAGTTGGTTAGAAACCCGTTTCTAGGATCGTGTTTCCAGGTATTGACCGATCATGATTTCCTGACCAGCGCGCGAAATGATGGTCTGACGGGTGCGGTAGTTATCGCCGACTAGCTTGAGTTCTTCGTCAAAGGCTGAGCCACTGTATTCGGTGTGGAGCTGCATGGTGTTGCGATCGCGAAACTCATAGCTAGCCACAACCGGCTTAGGGGTGGCAAATCCCCGGTCGCGGTAGAGCATATTCCCGAGAATACCAAAGGCGGTGGAGCCAGTGGACTGCTTGCGACTAGGACTAATATAGTTGCTCTCCCAACCAAATTGAATGCCGCACAGCAGGGCTTCCCCTAGGCCATGGGTATCGGCCAGGGCCACCAGGGTGGGGTGCTCATGCTCTAGAAATTCGATCGTCAGGTCGCTCACCACTTCTTGAGTTTCACCGTTTTTTAGGGTGTAGTAACGACGCTTAGAGTTCCACTGACCGACGGAACGCTCAAAAAATCTGACGGCCAGGGTTTCTAGGGAGTTAACAGGGGTGGTAATCACAGACGATGACATAGAATTTAGGACCTTTAATTTAAATGACGCGCCCGAGTACAAGCTATGACCAAACAAAATTACATTTATTTACATTCAAGTTAGCGAAGATCCATAGAAACAGCAATAAAGCCTTAATTAAGAATCTTTGGCGTTGCTGCGCCCGGGGTGACCTTATCTGATTAAGTCTGATAAGTCTGATCTATGGCCTCATCACCCAATGGGTGCCTACCAAAAATCAGCAATGGCAAACTTTTGGGCTGGGCTATCTAACCTATGAAACGCTAGCAGAGCCCAACGGTTGCGACTGTAGCAGACTCTACAGTTCTGGATGGGTGCGGGACTTCCAGCTATGGCTGGGCCCTGGGCTCATTCGCCCTGGGGCGATTAGGGCAATAATCCCTCCAGGGCTGCTGCTACCACTTTATGGTGCTCATCCTGACGTAGCTCGGTGAGCGCCGTTCGGGCAGTGGGGTGGTCAAAACGCTTAAGACCATAGGCAACATGCATACGGGTATACCAGCTTGCGGCTGTCTTAAAGGGCAAGATTGCCGTCAGGGCCGCGTCAGCATGGTCGGTATCAGCCAGGGTAGCGAGATGGTCAATACCGGCATTGATCACAGTCATGTCCGCATCGTTGAGGGCAATAAGGCAAATTTCCATCATGTGGGCTGGGCTGTGGAGGTCGATCATGGCCGCCAGAATGCTACGCCGAATCAGCCAGTTGGTATTGGTTTGAAAGGCATTGACCAGATGGGGGATAGCCGCTCTTCCATACATGGCCAGGGAATTGGAGGCCTCTGCCCGCACGTTGGCATCTGGATCGGTATCTAGCATGGTGAGTAAGGTGTCAAACCCGGCGTCGCTGCGCTTACGCCCCAGCCCCATGGCCACAAATGAACGGACTAGAAACTCAGGGTCGTTCTGCTTGCTCAGCAGCAAAGGACTGGCCACATCGGCCTCATATTCTTTGAGGGCGACAATGCCCTTAAGCCGCTTCTGGGAGTCGTTGTCTTGCAGAATGGCTTTAATCTCGGCAATGTCCATAGATAACTCGTTAAGCGGTGGGTAAGAAAACTGGGCAGGCTGAAATCGCCTACATTGATCATAGTATTTATTTTTTATAAAATTTTAAGGGATGACCGATCGATAGCTGGGCGGTTAACTCCCCTGCCACTGTGGCAGCAGCCCATGCGGGTTTTGTACGTCAGGAGTAAACGTCTATGTCAGCCCAACTCAGCCCCCGGGTTAAAGAATTAATTGCCAAAGCCAGAATAGTAAGCTTTGAGGGCTGGCAGGATCAGTTTGGGAAGGATGCGATCGCAACCCTCCAAACTGCCGATGACGAAGGCACTTATCTGAGCGATGCCCTGCTAGAGGTCATGCCCGTCAGCCACATTGCCCGTAGCCTGCGCGATCATGCCAGCGCCATTGTAGATACAGCCAGAGCCCAGGTCCTAGAGGAGTTTCCCGGCATTACAGAGCCCGGTGGCGGCCTATATCCGGCCATCCGAGCCGAAGCCTGCTGGCGAGATTTTTGGCACTTTTTACGCTGTATTACCTACGGTATTGCCGCCCAGCGCACCGACTACACCAGCACCACCGGTCTGTCCTACCTAGAGCAGCTCTACCAGGAACTACAGGTGCCCCTGGGGGCCATGGTGTTTGGCCTCAAGTCTCTCAAAACCGTAAGCAAACATCAGCTGACCCAGCTGGAGCTAACCGTTGAGGATGACCAAATAGATCCCTACTTTGACCACCTGATTCAGGCCCTAAGCCAATTTCAGGCCAGTTAATCCGTTGTTCGCCACGTACCTTTGCCCTATCTTCATGAGTAAATCGAGCCGATGTCGTCAGAACCTTTTGTCAATGCCTGTCTGCGTGGAGATCTCGCCAAGGTCAAAACCCTACTGGCCGCAGGCACAGACATTGAAGGTATCTGGCGCAGCTGTACTGGGCTGATGTGGGCGGCTGCCGAAGGTCATCTCTCCGTTGTCGAACTGTTACTTAGCGTGGGAGCCAATGCAAACACCCGCAACGAGGTGAACTATACCGCCATCCTCTATGCCGCTGAAACCGATCAGCGCGACATCGTCCTCGCCTTACTAGACCACGGTGCCCAAACCGACGCCAGCGTTTGTAACCGTTACCAAGAAACAATCCTGCTCCTGATGGCACGCCAGGGCCACGCGGATATCGTAGAGCAGCTGTGCCAGCACGGCGACAACCTGCACCACACCAATAAAATTGGTGACACCGCCCTATATCTGGCCGTTAGCAACGGCCATGGCCCCACCGTTGCCAGCCTGATCCGACTAGGTGCCCAGGTAAATACGGCCAATATTGGCGGCTGGACACCGCTGATGATGGCCTCCAGCCGAGGGGATATTGACATCATGGAAATGCTGCTCCGGCATGGGGCTGATGCCACCCCCCAAAATCGCTGGGGAGGCACTGCCTTGAGTGAAGCTCAGCAATCATTCCGGTCAAACCAGGCCGTTGCCATATTGCGTCAGGCAGGCGTTGAGTAAAATCGCCATGGGCATGTAGGACTGTAAACAGCCGCTCACCCATCCGCTGAGACGCTCTGGTTTTTAGTCATAAATGTCTCAGAATCAACGACTTTTTATGTAGTTTTGTATCTTTAGTCCGTTTATTCGCTAGGATTTATTCCCCATTTTTAAATGCATTGCCTAAGGCGCAAGGCCCTTTCCGCTCAAGGGATTTATAGCTCTATCTGCCAGGGTGTCTGCATTTGTTTTTGCCCCTGGGGGAGCACTTCACAATACGGTTCACAATTCTTGACCATTAGAGACCACTCTTATGTACGAAGATGAATCTTAACGAGTGTTTATGCTTAGTTTTGGTACGACTTATCTGAACAGCTTGCCGGAGCCGCTGAGTCAGCAATTTGCTGGTTTTCGGGTCCATGCTAGGGGGTTTAGGGGCGCTCCAAAGGCGCAGTCAGCTTAAGCTTTTTAACATTCTGAGATAATTTTTAGACCATTGTTGTCATCTAGGAGATAGCATTAATGGCTTTTGGACCAGCTTCACGATTGGGCGTTAGCCTTTTCGACGAGACTCCTCCAGTCGAGTGGGTTCCTGGCCTCGATAGTGAGGGCCTCGAGTCTATTATCAAAGCCGTCTACCGACAGGTTTTGGGTAATGCCTACGTTATGGATAGCGAGCGCTTAGCGGTGCCCGAGTCTCAGTTCAAGCGCGGTGAGCTGACTGTACGGGATTTTGTCCGAGCAGTGGCAAAGTCTGATTTGTACCGTGCGCGCTTCTTTGAGAGCTGCCCCCGCTACCGCAGCATCGAGCTTAACTTCCGTCATCTGCTAGGGCGTGCCCCCAACAGCTTTGAGGAAATGAAAGCCCACAGCGCTGTTTTAGACACTGCAGGCTTTGAAGCTGATATCGATTCCTATCTTGATAGTGATGAATATCAGAACGTCTTTGGCCAGGACTTTGTACCCTACATTCGTGGCTACAAGACCGAAGCTAGCAATATGGTCGGCTTTACCCATACCTTTGAGTTGGTACGCGGTGCCTCAAGCAGCTCCCTTAAGGGCAGCATCAACGGCAAGAAGCCTCGCCTGAACGCCTTAGTAATCAATGCCACGCCAACGCCCGTCATATCCCCAGCTTCTGATGGTGCGGCCTTCCAGAATCCTGACGATGCGGGCATTACTCGCCAGGGTGTCGGTGCCAGCTCCAACGGTAAGGTATATCGTGTTGAGGTGACGAGCTATCGCTCTAAGGCCGTAAATCGCGTGTCTAAGTTCCGTCGGGCCAACAAGGTGTACATGGTGCCCTATGACAAGTTGTCCCAGGAGTACCAGCGCATCCACAGACAGGGTGGCGTGATTGCTAGCATCACTCCTGTTTCTTAGGTAACTATTGCCTACTTAGCTAGAATCAGTGCGCCTGTCGATGCACTGATTCTAGTTTTTATAGCTGTTGAGAATATTTAATAAAAACCAGTAGGAGATCTCCGATGACAACATTTGAGTTGTGGCCTATTAGTAGCAGCGAAGATAAGCAAGCTGTCATTAATGCTGTCTATCGTCACGTTCTGGGTAACCCCCATGTGATGGAGAGCGAGCGCCTAGTTACGGCTGAATCTCAGCTGTGCGACGGCAGCATCTCGGTACGTGATTTTGTTCGCGCTGTTGGTAAGTCTGACTTTTATCGCAGTCGCTACTTTGAGAAATGTGCGCCCTATCGGTTTGTGGAGTTGAACTTCATGCACTTCTTAGGTCGTGCCCCCGAAAGCCAGGCCGAACTTTCTGAGCATATCCGTCGCTGTGTAGAAGAAGGCTATGACGCCGAAATCGATTCCTACATCGATAGCGATGAGTATCAGGCTCGCTTTGGTGAGAATGTCGTACCGTCCTACAGCGCCAGCGTTACCCAGGTCGGTCAATCCCAGGTGAGCTACAACCGTATCTTTGCGATTGATCGGGGTCCTGCCCAGGTGAGCAGTGCCGTTAAGTCAGCTCAGTTGGTGGCTCAGGTGGCTGGAGCAGAGAAGGGCAACAAAGTTAAGCGTGCAGCAACTAATTTGAACGCAGGCACCACCAAGCGATTTAAGATTAAGACCACTGCGGCTAAGTTTGATTCTCCACGTCGCGTCAGCATGAATGAGTACATTGTTTCAGCTGATAAGATGACGCCTCAAATTCAGCGCATCCATCGTACTGGAGCCAAAATCGTCAGCATTACTGAGATTGTCTAATCTCTCTTAATATGACTCCTTAAAAAGACCACTTGTAAAGGTGGTCTTTTTTATTGGTTCAAATTACTGGTGCGGCCCCACAGAGACTATGTGGCATCTGTCAGGTTAACTCGGGCAATGGATATCTAGCGTAACTACTGTGCGCAGCCAACTGATGTTGGCGTAGTCCTTCCTGGGTAAATATTTAGAGCTGTATATGGACGGGCACAGTGCTGTCTCCATATGTGTTTAGGCTGTTATCGCTGTACCTGATCACAAATTGTTATTTGCATTACTTTCCGTCAAGAAATATATTAAACATATCATTAAGAAAAGCAAAGTTGTTCTCATTTAGCCCTCAAAATCCGATATTTGTCTAAATAGGGCCTTATTACTGAGGGCCATTCTAAGCCGTTGCCCGCACCCGCCGTAGCAACCAAGGGTTACGGATTTTTTTAATCATCACTATTAAATAGGAGAAACGGTTATGTCACTGTGGATTAATAATGCGGCTATTGAGCTTCGAGAAAATGCAACCGAAGAAGATTTACAGGTTGTCATTCGTGCTGTTTACAAGCAGGTTTTGGGTAACGCCCATGTTCTAGATAATCAGCGTCTTACCAGTGCCGAGTCCCTGCTCAGAAACGGTGAGATCACCGTACGAGAATTTGTTCGAGCTGTTGCCACCTCAGATTTCTACAAAGATCGTTTTTTTAATAACTCCTCTTCCTATCGCTTTATTGAACTGAACTTTAAGCATTTGTTAGGTCGCGCGCCCCAGGACCAGACAGAAATTTCTGCCCACGTTCAGACCTATAATGCGGCCGGTTATGACGCCGAGATTGACTCTTATCTTGGCAGTGATGAGTATCTTGCAGCGTTTGGTGAGAATGTTGTTCCCTATACCCGTGGTGCCAGTACTCAAACCGGTGTCAAGAATGTTGCCTTTAACCGTTTGTTTGCGCTAGACCGTGGCTACGCGGCTAACGACACTGGCAAGTCGGCCAAGCTGATTAGCGACGTTGCAGGTAATTTAGGGACTAAAATCAAGTCTCCGACTAAGGGGTCAGGTACCTACAGCAACACAGGTAAGCGTTTTCGCATTGTGGCATCTAAGGCAAACTTTGGTACTCGCGTGACCAAGAGTAACTACAGTGTGGAAGTTGGCTATGGTCAGCTTTCTAACCGAATTCAAAATATGCAGCGCTCTGGGGCCAAAATCGTCAGTATCTCAGAGGTATAGAAATTCTGCCAAATACATTTGGCAGATTGCGCCGTCCATAGCCGTTGTTGTTTATGGCTTTTAGCGATCACCTATGGTGTGACCTATGTGCGCCAAGCTAGATAACAGTCTTCTCCAAAGCCGTCGGGGTAGCTTTGCAAAGCTACCCCGACGGCTTTGGAGGAGCTATGACTTGCATCTGTAGGTGGCCGATAGGTGGCCAATAGACCGCCAGGCTTTGAGACTGGCATCAACGAACACTACCAGGGGTACGCATTGACTATGGGCTGACATTAAAAGATATGGCAAACTGCTAAATGCATTCAGCAGTTTGCTGCGCATATAGCCGTTGCCATCTAACGCTTTTAGGGATTACGTATGGCTTGAAGTATGTGCGCCAAGCTATAAAATGAAACCTAGTTGTGGATTTAGGGAATGTACGGCTCTGAAGGCCCAGCAACGTCTCATAT
>JBCAWO010000112.1:0-10866 GCA_038534515.1 Cyanobacteria bacterium J06554_1 | reverse complement strand
TTAGTCAAAGATTTTATATTATTCAAGTAATATTACGCATACTACGTGAATTAGATCGGTTTTTTCTACTCAGTAGAGTTCTGGAAAGGAAGTCAATGATTATCCAGGCCCCAAAAATTCCCCGAATTTTGTGCTTTAAGCCTTGTTCCCCCCAGAATTGGGGGGCTAGGGGGGCCTAGATAACCCATAACACCAACGTCCCGTAGGGGCATAGCATGCTATGCCCCTACGGGACGTTGGTACCTAGATCTTTATGTTTTTGCAATCCCCTACGTTGCCAAACTGACCCATGGGGTTAGCTTTCTGCTAACGCTTTGAGATTACTCAACCCCTTTTCGTAGTCTTTTCCAATCATGCTATCCATTAAAAAACCAAAATAAGTACTAATGGGTTGCATCACCGTCGGTACCCCTGCGCGCATATCGGAGTCCAGCGTCCAAGAAACCAGGGTGCCGTCACCTTGGGGCGTTAGCGTTAGCATGGCATCGGCCATACCCTGGTCGCCAAAGTCCAGATGGGTGCTGACATAGCTAGGTGACTCCATGCCCATAATTTCTTGGGTGCCATTGCCCACATCGGGGTCTTCGCTATGCCACTCCATAGTTTGCCCAACACCAGTCCCACTGATGGCCATTTCAGCATTGGGGTCTATTTTGGCCCATGGTGACCAGGCCTCCCACTGGTTAAAGTCGCTCACCATCGGGAAAATTTCTGTTGGCGGAGCACTGATCAACAAACTTCGTTCCACATGTATCTGACTCGGTAGAACAAACCCGGCAACAAATGCCAGTAAAACCGCAGTGGCTACACCACCGATGACTCTCAAGAACATGGGCTCAGTCTCCATAGATATTGGGCACGCCCCAGTATAGTCAAGAATATTAAACGGCGGGAGACGGCTGAAGAAAGTCTTAAGGCCTGGTGTTTAGGGGTTTAAGGACCGGGCAAAGAAACCTAGGTGATTGGCCACCGGACGCTCTTGGGTTGGCACTTTGGCATGGCTCGGCACATTGAGCACCTGGGGGGCTGTAGTATGGGTCGAGCTACTAGCTTCTGTGGTTGAGTTAGGGGCAATTGCCACTGTTGTTGACCCGCCTCCGTCTAAACGCACGGCGGTATCGACCCCTAGTTCTTGAACAAACGCTGTTACCTCCTCCAGGGTCATCCCTTCGCTATGGAGGGGCTGTTTGCCATCGGTCTGTATGAGCCACAGACGGGTGCCGGTGGCATCCAAGGCGGCAATATTAAATGGATAGGGCTTGGGCGTTTCGTTGGCAATCTGGGTTTGCACCTCTTCGGTGGGCTGGCCATTTTCCAAGAGCATGAGAATACCGGCAACGGCCTGTTGTGTTCCATCCTGACAATCTCCCACCCGGTGGATGACGGCCTGCTGTTGTGTAAAGCAAAGGGCTGGCCAGTCAGACTGCGCGGCTGATACGGTTTCTCCATTGGATATCGACAGCCCAACAAGATTGACTAACTGTCCAGAGCGGGGCCGATAGTTCCATGGGGTGACCTCTCGAAATGGGTAAAAAAAGTTGGCGTTAATTGCTAGCTGTAGCTGGTGGGTTTGCACAAATTCTGAGGTGCGCTGGGCGACGGTTTCCCACTTTTTTTGTGACTCTGGGTGTAGGGCGATGCCGTCATAGCCCGGTGTGACAAAGGGGGTGAGACCGGGCGCTGTTAGGTCAATATCGATGATGTGAATGGTCTGGGGTCGGGGCTGATGGATAACCTGACGACTGTAAACAATGCCTTGAAACAGCGGCTGTTTAGGGATGGCTGTTTGGCTGGGGCGACGTAAACTGTTGGTTCCATATAAAACCAGGGGCATCAATAACCCCAGCCAAACTACACTTTCTTTTGCCTGACGCCAACGGGGCATAGGGGGTAAAACTCAACGCTGTAGAAAATAGCTTACCCAGAGGGCTACCCCTGAGGTTGCATGGGGGTAACCTCGCCATTAGATATTGCTTATTGCTGTTTTTCCTATTTGTTTGCTCTATGGGTCAGATGCGGGGCTATTTTTTACGTTGCCGAGGGGCGATATCTGTAATTGGGCTAGTTGCGATCGCACTTTTCACAGTCCATGCCCTGAGCAGCTTAGTCTTTGCCGTCCTGGGCTTGGCCCCCAGCAGTCCCCAGTGGGGGTTGGCCCTAACCCTGGGCAGCTTCTTAGCCATTGCTGGAGCGGCGGCGGGTCTGCCGCGCCTGCCCCAGCGTCTGGCCAGGCCGATCAGCGGAGCATTTTCTGTAGCACTACTAGGGTTTTACACCGTTGGGCAGCTGACCGGGCAACAGGCGAGCTGGGCGATTACGGGGGCTGTGCTGGGTCTGGTAGTGGGCGGTGGCCTGGGGTTTGCCAGTGGTTCGGGGTTTTGGCGAGTTGCGATCGCGCTTACCAGCAGCCTATGTGCCTATGGCGCTGCCTTTGGTTTTGGTAGCTGGGCGCTGGCGGCGATTGGGGTTCAACGCTGGGGGCTAGCCCTAGGGTTAGGTCTACTAACCGGCTTATATCTCTGGTTTACACGCCAGGCTCTAGCGATGGTCTGTCGCTCGCGCTAAACGAGAGAGATAACGCCCCTCGACAACGCTAATTGATGAGATTAGGCGTCCCTTTTGTGAGCTTATCATTTCTCTTTCAATTTAAGTTTTGTATAAATTGCTACGTAATGAGTTTTTAGCAAGTTGTATTGAGTCTAGGGCGAGAACCCAGACGAAACCCGTATTGTGATCCGCCCGCCGAAAACACTTATAGGCAACAACCAAGGGTGAATCATGACTATAGAAACGACCGGACGCTACCTGGTTCTACTACCCGATGAAGATTTAGGTGCTGGGATTCAAGCCTTGTCCAATGCAACAGGTATTCAAGGCATCGCCAGAGCTGCAGATTTTGAAGATCATGCCTTTACCACCGCCGAGCTAGATAGCCCCAATGCCTCCGTGTTTGATCGCCTGGGTGTGGCCGTGGTCCCCCTTGATCCCGATCAGGCTCAGTCGGTGCGGGCTAGTGCTGCCGCCCATCACAACGTATTAGCCATTCAACCAGAACGTGTGGTTTATGCCCTAGGACAGACGGGGTTATCCTCCGACTATCTGCGGGGCTACCGCGACGCCACAACTCACCTATGTGAGCAGGTAGAACCCCAGCGAGGGCCGCTGACAGCCAATCAGGTCGATTCTCCAGAGTTTACCGACGGCAAAGCCACCTGGGGCTTAAAGGCAACTCGGGTTTTAGATTCACCCCATAGCGGTTTAGGTATCAAAATTGCCGTCCTAGACACAGGACTGGACCTAAACCATCCTGACTTTGCCGGTCGTACCATCCAAAGCAAGTCATTTATCGTTGGTGAGACCGTCCAAGATAGAAATGGCCATGGCACCCACTGCATTGGCACAGCCTGTGGTCCCAAAGACTCGCCAGAGCTACCCCGCTACGGCATTGCCTACAACGCTGAGATTTTTGCGGGCAAGGTCCTCAGCGATCGGGGGTCTGGGTCCGACAGTGGTATTCTGGCTGGGATTGAGTGGGCTGTCAATAACGGCTGTGCCGTTGTCTCCATGTCTCTGGGGGCCACCACCCGCCCTGGCGATACCTTCTCCCCCATCTATGAGCGGGTGGGGCAGCGAGCCCTGCGCAATGGCTCCTTGATTATCGCCGCTGCCGGTAATGAAAGTACCGATCGAGCAACCGGTGGGCGACTAAATCCTCCTAATCCAGTGGGCTATCCGGCCAATGCGCCTACGCTGATGGCGGTGGCAGCTCTAGACAATCAGCTCCAGGTGGCACCCTTCTCCAACGGCACCATCAATCTAGACGGTGGTCAGATAGACATTGCCGGACCTGGTGTGGACGTTCATTCCACCTGGCCCATGCCCGATCGCTATTCGAGCATTAGCGGCACCAGTATGGCCACACCCCACGTGTCAGGAATTGCTGCCCTTTATGCCGAAGCAACCGGAGCTCGCGGTATGGAACTTTGGGCCTGGCTAATGCGAGATGCACAGCGGATCACCCTACCCGGCACCGACGTTGGCATGGGCTTAGTCCAAGCGCCGTTAATGTAAAACGTGTAAAACGCTACATTGGTCGTATATTTACAAGGCCGTTACGATGTTTGCCCAAAGTCAGCAACGGCCATGGAAAATTATGAAAAAAGCTAGCTGGTTTAAGCAACTAACCCATTGGCTGATTGTTGTCATGGTAACAATGGGTCTGGTGGGTTGTTGGCCCAGCGTGTCAGATGTTGTCAATGCAAACCCAGGAGATCAGATGGACAAGGTAAAAGTAACGATATCCCTTGATGACGTACACCTAGAACAGATAGACCAGGTAACCGAACAGCTCAAAGAAGCCGGTCTAGAGGTTGAACAAACCCTATCTACCCTGGGGATAGTCACTGGAGCAATAGCGACCGATAAACTGTCATCCCTCTCTGAGGTAGCGGGTGTGGAGTCTGTCGAAATAGATCAGACAATTCAACTGGCCCCGCCAGATTCTGCTGTGCAGTAGGCCATCTCTACCACAGACGGTTTATGGGCCGTGCGATTAATCTACAACCCTGACCGAATCCACAATCTCTTCAACCGCCGGCAATACATCTGCAAATACCCCACTCTCACCTGTTGCTAGCAATCGAATATATCGTCCGTTAGCTGGTACATAGGCATATTGCACAACGGTCAGTCCATCTAGGGTTGCCTCAATCACGTAGCCGCTGCCACCGGCAAAATCCACGGTCGCTTGCCGGACTATCTCCACCAATGAAAACCCCCTAGTACCCCGCAGCAGCCTTTCAGAAAGGTTCGCCATATCCTGACCATCCACCACATTCTGTCCCCGCGCAATAATTACCATGGGGGACATACCAGACGGGTCGGGAGTTTCCACCGTCGTTAACAGAGCTGCTGAACCACCTAAAACATCAGATAGACTAAACGGAGCTGCCGCTTGAAATGAAAAAGATAGCTGTGAGACTTTATCTTCAACCGTGGGCGCTGCGGTCAGACTAATAGACGCCACCGTTGCTTCTACAATTTCTGGGGTCACTTGATTTGGATCAACAATGTTGAATGTAACCAACACCGTTGTCTCACCTTTAAATAGGGTCAAATACTTAATGACTTCACCGACTTCAGCCCGCTGGGTTCCCCGTAGCAATGGCACCTGGGTTTCACCCACGTCGAGCAGCGTATGTTCCTCGATGGCGATACCCTGTCTCAATAGAGCTTCTGTTGCCCGTTCCTCTGTCCCAAATAGGGTGGAGACATCCTCATAGGCTTCAGGGGGTAACTCGTTGATGGTGATACTTGAGCCGCTCTGGGTATTTTCCAACCCCGAAAAGTTGCTAGACACCGTAAAACCAGCAGGGGGCTCTAGCGAAACACTGGTGCCAGGAATAACAATAGGAGCAGCCTGAGCTTTACCAACTGCTGATAATAAAACCCCAAGTATCAAAACCGCTATGCTTTTTAACCGTTGCCCCATTGTAAACATTGACAGTTTTCCCGTTAAGCATGGTCAAGGATATCGCCTTCAGGATGAGCATAGCCTACCTCTGAAGATTTGAAGTAGGGATAGGGCTAAATCCTTACGCTACCTTGACTTTTTTGTTGATATTGTCAGTATCTTATAGAGCCAGGTTAACCAAAGAGATAGGTTGCACTAGCGAATTAACTGGCTACACCTACCTGACCGTTGTTGATTTAGGCTATGAACCGATCGGTTAAATATGCCGTAGGGCAGCACCTTACAGATAAAATTATCCCGAGGATCAGCAAAGCCCCTGTACCTATTGCGTCTGTCAGGTTAATTAGCTCAATTTAGCTCAATGGGTATCCCTGAAGGCGTGCTGGCCAATGCGGCTTTATGGCTAACAGCGTATTGTGCTGATGGCATGCTAACGGTTTGGACGAATCGAGGAAGATTAGGATGAATATCCGCGCTGCCAATGCATCAGACTTACCAGAACTGTCTGAGCTTTTTCGTCAGACCGTATTAGTGCATGCCCCTGAGTATTACACCCCAGCTCAGACAAAAACCTGGGCCTCCTTTAGCTCGGATGCAGTTCATTTTCATCAGTTGATTTTAGGTGTGAGTACATTTGTCGCCATTGATGACACCGGTATTCTAGGATTTTCAGGTATTGGAGAAGATGGGCACATAGCATCGGCCTATGTTCGACACGACTATCTTCACCAAGGTATTGGCTCCACCCTTATGAAGGCCGTGCTTAATTATGCAAAAAGCCTTCACATACAACGACTTTATGCAGAAGCCAGTGAATTTAGTCTGGGACTATTCAAGAAATTTGAGTTTCAGATCTATGATACTGAAGTTGTTGAGCGCCAGGGTGTATGGTTTAAGCGTTATTTAGTTGAATTATATCTGCACAATCTCTCTCCTAATAGCTGAGGCTTTTGGCATGTTTACTAAAGTTTTTCTGTTATGAAATCAGAATTGCTCATAGCTATCGTATCGGGCCTGATTACCTTGGGCGCTTCCTCGTGGGTGGCTGTATATCAAGCTCGTGCAGAACTAAAAAAGCTGATCCGACAATTAGAGCAGACCTATACAACATCCCTATTCGACCAGCGTCTCAACGCTTATCCCCTACTTTTCAAGACCCTTCATGATTTTAATAACATCATTGAATACGGCACCCCCAGCAAACAGCATTTGATCAAATTCCAAACCCAGTACGATGCTTGGACGGCATCCCATGCTATTTTGCTAACCCCGACAACAGCAAAAATCATTTGGGGATATCACTATTACCTGATCGAACTCATGGAACAACACCATGACTCTCTCTTAGCTTTAGAACAATGGATAGAAATCCGCAATATCCAGGTTGTTATTAGTAAATTTTTACGTGCAGAAATAGGCGTATTTGACACAACGGCAGCTGGCATCCCAGAGAGCAATAGACCCCATGTCAGAGCCATACTTGATAAGCTAGACAAAAGCTCTAAAATCATGCGCAATCGATTTGGCTACTAAATTTTAACCTTCTATCTTTAGATATAAAGAACTGCTGAGAATGAATCAGTCAGTCGATGACACCCTGCTACCATTTGCAATAGTCTTGGCTCAATGAGTTTTGGCGCTGCTGACCTGAAATAAGTTAATTTGCCAGTATCGTTTGGAGGACGCATGGGGACTTGGATTAAGGAAACTGATAAAGCCATCTATCTAATGGAAGGTGGCTATTACCGTCAGAAAATTGATAAATCCCCTCGTCAGGGCGATGTAGATGGCGAAACTTTCTTTAGAACTAAGCTTCTCAAAGAGTGGCTCAGTAGCGACGATGCGCCAGGTTTTTTTCTGGTATCTGTAGGTACGGGTACCGATGAACCCAGGCCATTGCCTAAGCCGCCTACTCCACCGCAGCCGGTTACACCCCTGTCTGAGCAAGGTATTAAAATTACCAAAGTACCCAATCAGGTCAAAATCTATCACCCTTATCAGCTAGCGGGTACAACCAGTGATGACTTAGTAGGGCAGACCGTGAGTCTTTACGTAGATAACAATCAAAGACCTATTGCTAAAACGACCGTCAATGCAAATAAACAGTGGGCGTTTCAGTCTATTTTTCTGGCAGTTCCCAAACCCCAAATGCGTCGGCTCAAGGTTGTTGCCGGTCAGGCCACTGACATAGCCTCCCTCACCCTTACCCCCTATATTGAGAAACATCCAGGGGCCCAGAGGCTGGCCCTGAGTGCGAGCGTTGGCTCAGGTGGGGCCAACCGCTCCAGTGATGTCAAACTTGTGCGAGATCGTTTGGTGGCACTGGGGTATGACTTTGCCGCAGGCAGTTCCATTAACAATCTAATTCAGGCTATTCAATTGTTTCAATCAGCTATCTCAGGTGTGACCGCCCTCCGAGGTGATGGCCGTGTGGATGTAGGGGGTAGGACCCAAGGATTTTTGCAGGCAGCCAATGCGCCTAGGTGGATGCGTATGCCAGGCCAGGGGGTTGGCTTCTACAATGTTGAGGTGCTCGACCAACCAGGAGATAGCCATGACTATGGCATCGACTGGATTAGCAATGTTATTCGGGCTGCCGGTATTCATTATGAATTGGCCTATCGTAAAAATCGTTCAGATGTTGCCCCCATGGCCATTAACGATGTGAGTTTGCCAAAAGGTGGACGCACTCCAGACCACGCTGGGCACCAGAGTGGCAATGCTGGCGATATCGTCCTGCCTCATAAAGGCGGTAAGTTTGGTGGGACGAGATGGAGTAACTCTAATTATGACCGTGATGCCACCGAAGCGATTCTCAAGGCTTTACGAGCCCAGCCTTGGGTTGACAAAAACACTCTATATTTCAATGATCCAGCCTTGATTAGTAAAGGTCTGTGCCGACGGGCCGGTGGTCATGATAATCACATTCACTTTGAGATTAACGTCCCGCCTCAAATTTAACCCACCTCAAATTTGGAGGGAGTTTAGAGAGAGCAGACTTCTCAGGCTGTGACGGCTTTGTGTTGAAAAATAGCCTTCAAATCTAAGAGTAATAGGGTTCTACTAATATCCTGCTTAGAGATGACGGCTATGTGGCTAATCCATTGTTTTTTAGGGGTAAAGCGTTTATCTGTTGACACGGACTTAAAAAGCGTGTTGGGTAGATCGATCAGATCGGGTGGGGTTTCTAGGACAATGCCCCACAGCTTTTTTTGAGAACCACGGAGCACCAGTAAGAATGGGGTTTGGGTAAGTGCTGATGGGTCAGACCCCAGGCCAAATGTGCTGTATAAATCTAATAAGTGAATGGTATGTGAGCCTAGCTGCACCATGCCCAAATTGACGATACCGCCCTGGTCTACAGGTGGACAGTTGACAATTTTGAGGACTGTGGCCATGGGTAGGGCAAACCAATGGTCAGCTATTTTGAAGGTGATAATTTTGGCGATCTTCGATATTTTCTTATCCATGGATGCTTTCCAACATTTCTAGTGGTTCAGGTTTAGGATGCTGGAGTAAAACCTCAGCTAATGTGGCTAATAGCTGAGGTGCCAAATAGGGTTTTGTTAGGTAGCTTGTGGCTCCTAATTCTTGGGCCAGCTGCTGATGTTTTACTCCGGTGCGAGACGTGAGCATGATGGTGGGAATAGAGACAAGTTCAGGGGTTTGCTGACGAACTTTCAAAAATTCAAATCCATTCATACCGGGCATTTCAAGATCGCATAGGATAGCTGTTACCTCTGTCTGCTGGAGCTTTTGTAGTCCTTCTACCCCGTCTTTTGCCTGGAGCACCAGGTACCCGGCTTTTTGCAGGGTTTCGGTTAGGGTGTTGCGGACTGTGATCGAGTCATCCATGATCAAGATAGATTGTTTGGATGCGGCTGGAATTTTTGATATGCCAGGTAATGTCCGCGGCTGGTGGCTGGCGGTCTTGTCCTCAGGACTAGAAATACCTTTGAGAATTTTAAGCACGAGGGCAGCACCATCTACAACCAGGCTGAGGCGGCCATCGGGGAGAGTGCTACAGCCATAAATATAGGTTGGTATTGTTGACATATCTCCTAGGGAGCGGATGACTAGCTCTTGTTCTCCTAGTAGCTGGTCTATTTCTAGACCCACAAGGCGCTTTTTGTATCGCATCAAAATAATTGGGCAAGTATCTGAGGATTCCTTCCCCTGATTCCAATAGGGAGCAGGCAGTGAGACGTTATAGGTTAGCGCGTCTGATAGGGGGATAACTGGAATAAGTTGGGCTTTCTCGTCTACCTGTAGGCTTAATATTTTTTTGTTGTTACGAGTGTTTAACTGATCGGACTTGGGGATTAGAATTTGTTCAATTGTATCTGTCATGAGGGCATATAGTTTCTCTCCTGCCTGACAGAGCAATAGTTTGGCAATTGTCAAATCTGCTGGAATTTTTAGGGTAAAGCAGGTGCCTTGCCCTGGACGAGATACTACAGTTACCGTGCCTCGCAATGCTTTTAATTGGGCTCGAACAGCGTCTAGCCCAACGCCACGCCCTGAAAGCTCGTTAACTTGATCAGTGGTAGATAGGTCAGGTTCAAAAATAAAATCGCTGATTTGATCCGGTGTTAACCGTTGTGCCTCTGGTATCGTAATTAGCTGATTTTCGATAGCTTTCTGGCGAATAGCCTCGAGTTTTAGACCCTGGCCATTATCCTGAATTTTGATCACCAAATAACGACCCCGTTGATTAGCGGATAGTTGAATCTGTCCCTTGTGGGCTTTGCCCTGGTTTTGACGGATCTCAGGTGTCTCAATGCCATGGTCAAACGCATTGCGCACTAAATGTAACAAGGGGTCGTACAGCTTATCGGCAATGGCCTTATCTACAAGTACATCCTCACCTTGAACCCTCAGGGTTACGGGCTTACGATGCTGACTCGATAAGCGGTCTAACACCTGGTGAAATCGTTGCAGCACATTTCCTACAGGCTGCATCCTAGCTTCCAGGAGAGTTTCTCGCAGGTCATCCACTAGTCGCTGTTGCTTTTCTAGGGTTTGATTGCTTTGGCGCACAAATAATTCTACGGCGTCAGCACTTTCCATTTGCTGCACCATAGTCTCCAGGGAGGCTTGAACAAGTAGCTGTAGTTCACTGTAATGGTCTAGTTCTAGGTCGTCGAACAGCTGTTCAGCTGGCATCGACGACGTGGGATGAATAGGTGTCGATGTTTGGATTGTTTGGCGCTGTAGCTTATATAACTGCTGCTGTTGTTGTCCTAGACGAGTGAGCAGCAGCTTCATAGCCGTGGACAGACGTTCATTACAGAGGGTCTGTCTATTTTGCTGAGTTAGGAGTTCACCAATGGAATGGTTAAGCTGTTCAAGATGATAAGTAGAATTATTTGTGCGCCAAAGCAATCAAACCC
>JBCAWO010000111.1:0-10935 GCA_038534515.1 Cyanobacteria bacterium J06554_1 | reverse complement strand
GAATCACCTGCTTAAAGGCACTGAGCAGATCCTGATCAGCTTCTAGATTGAGCAGATGCCGCCGTAGATGATTCCCGCCTATCGTCCGGTGCAGATTGGTTCCACAGAGGCCTTTAAGCTGCACAGCATGGGCTTGGTGAGATACGACGGCAACTCTGTTGTGCCCCTATGCGGGTTATACCGGCAATATTTCCAATCCCGGTTATGAGCACTGTCGCTCCAAGATTCTATTTGAACTGTCCAGACAAGTTGCGATTCTGACAAACTGATTTATCCTCAAAATCAACAGCATTAATTCCTACCTGATGCACACGAACGACTATGGCTGAGTATCGATATCAAGTGGGCGGTAGCCTGCCCCCAAATGCGGCAACCTATGTTGAACGAGCGGCGGATGCAGAATTTTACCAGGCGCTAAAGTCGGGGGAGTTTTGCTATGTGCTCAACTCTCGGCAGATGGGTAAGTCTAGTCTGCGGGTGCGCACGTCTGAACGGTTGCAGGCTGAGGGTGTGGTCTGTGTGTCGTTGGATGTGAGCGGGTTAGGGACAACAACAATTGAACCGGCAGAATGGTACTTCGGTGTAATCGATAGTCTGGTTGATCGGTTACAGATCGACCGGATCAATCCAGGATTTGACTTGGATGACTGGTGGGAAATGAACCACAATTTGCCCCCCGTGCGTCGGTTTGGGAAATTTCTAAGCAATGTGTTGCTACAGACGATCACTCAGCCCATCGTCATTTTTCTAGATGAAATCGACAGCGTACTCAGTCTCGAATTTGATGCCGATGATTTCTTTGCCGTAATTCGGGAGTGTTACAACAACCGGGCGGATAACCCTGACTTTAACCGTCTAACATTTGCCCTGCTGGGGGTGGCCACACCCACAGATCTGATTCGTACCAAGGAACGTACACCGTTTAACATTGGCCGTGCGATTCAGCTGACGGGGTTTGAGTTAGACGAGGCGGCCCCTCTGTTACCAGGGTTGGCTGAACGGGTGAACGATCCGGCTGCGGTACTGCGCTCGGTACTGCACTGGACTGGGGGGCAACCTTTTTTGACCCAGAAGGTTTGCCAGCTGGTGATGCAGGCCGTGGAGCGACAGCCGCTGCGGGGTCAGGCCAATGCAGACGAGCTGGTGGCCCAGGTAGTGCATAGCCACATCATTGATAACTGGGAGATGCAGGATGAGCCGCCCCACTTAAAAACGATTCGGGACCGGCTACGGCATAATTCGCGGGCGGGGCAGCTGCTGAGCCTATATCAGGAGATTGTGGCGCAGGGGCAAATTGCCCAGGATGGTAGCCCAAAGCAGATGGCGTTACGGTTGTCGGGGCTGGTGGTGGAGCACGCAGGAGCGCTACAGGTTTATAACCCGATTTATCAGGCAGTCTTTACCCAAGACTGGATTCAAGACTCGTTGGTGAGCATTCGGCCCTATGGGAAGAAGCTCAATGCCTGGGTAGCGGACCCGCAGGATAGTTTGCTGTTGCAAGGGGACGAGCTGATCGAAGCTCTGGATTGGTCGGAGACTCGCAGTTTGGGGAAACAGGACTATGAGTATTTGGTGGAAAGCCAGAAGCTAGGGTTGCGGGCTGAGTTAGCGGCAATGCAGGCAACTGTGCAGCAGCAGACTAATTTATTGCAGACAAAAAACAAGGCGGTGCAGCGAGCCAACAATGAGCTAGCTGATGCAAGGACAGCGCTCAAGCGTGTTAACCAAAAGACCCGCTGGACGACAGGTATTGGTCTAGGCATGGTGAGTGCAGCCCTGGGTGTTGCATTCTGGTCAGGGGACTATGCCCTTGCCCAGAGAGACAAAGCTAATGATGCGGTTAATCAAGCGGGTCAATCAGGTATAGCCCTGAGGGTTAGCCAAAGAGAATTAGCCAGAATAGAAACCCACAATACAGAGCTCCTCGAAAATAATGAAGAGCTATTTACCGACAATAAAACTCTCACTGAAAGGAATGAGGAGGCTGTTGAAGAAGCTAAGGCCGCTTTACAAGATGCCACAGATGCAAGACAGCAGGCCGAGACGATTCAAGGACGAGTAGCAGGCCTTAATAGTCAGCTAGGTACTGTGCAAACTGAGTTAGTCGGTGCTCGTTCTGATCTAGGGTTGCTAGAGAAGAATGTTGGTGCGTTGGAACAAAGTGTTAATGACCTAGAACGGCAGCGAGCCGTCCAAGAAGATGAGTTAGGAGAAGCTAATAAACTTCTAGATGATACTGTTGCACTTCGAAACCAGGCGCAAGAGGCACTGCGGTTTTCCATCGGGACCTTGGGCCTACAACGGTTTAGAAACACATTTTATGAGCTGGGTGGGCTAACTAAAGCAATCAGGTATCTGGAGCAGGGATTAAAGAAAACTCGAGACACGCAGAACAAACGAGGAGAAGGCTATACTCACGGTAACTTGGGAGAAGTTCATAATATTCTCGGACGTTACCCTGAGGCGATGGACGCCCATGAGAAACATTTAGCCATCGCCAGAGACATTGAAGACAGGCAGGGAGAAGGGCAGGCGTTAGGAAACATAGGTGAGGTTCTCTATAACCAGGGCAGGTATCTGGAGGCTTTGCCGCTTCATCAACAACATTTAGAGATTACTCGTGAGATAAAAGATAGATTAGGCGAAAGTCAGGCCCTAATGAATTTAGGGCGGATTTATCTAGAAACAGGAGAACCGGATAGGGCTTTGGTAGTGCACCAAGAGAGTTTAGAGATTGCCATAACCATTCGAGACCGGTTGGGAGAAGGTCAAATTCTGAGCTATATGGGTGATGTGCATGACTACGAAGGAGCAACGCAAATAGCTCTAAACCACTATAGTCAATCTGTAGAAATTGCTACAGCCATTGGGGATAAATTTGGTGAAGCTGATGCGCTAAAGAAGATAGCAAACATCAAACAGCGTCAGGGTAGGTATGCAGATGCATTAGCCATTTATGAAAAGACGCAAGAGATTGCGAAAGAGATTCAAGACAAAAAGGGTGAGGGCGATAGCCTATCAGGGAAAGGAGATACGTATGCCAATCAGTATCAATATGGTGAAGCTGAGAAAAACTATGTGCTGGCGTTAAATCTTTTAGTGGAGCTGAAGGATAAAGCCGGCGAAGGAAATATGCGCCTGACCATAGGGCAACTGTATGAAAGTCAAGGAAATCCTTTGACAGCGTTTGACTATTACCAACAGGCGCTTGACATTCATAGAAAAATTGAGAACAGAAGCGGCGAAGCCTTAAGCCTTACCCAGATTGGGGATACTTACTTAGATCGAGCGCAATATTCCGAGGCATTAGACTATTACGAAGAGTCCTTAGCGATTAGTCGCGAGGTGGGAGATCGCACGGGTGAAGGTCTGACACTGAACAATATTGGCGTGGTCTATGACAATTTAGGAAATTATGGTGGGGAATCTCTAAAGTATTACGAAGAGGCCTTAGAGATTAGTCGCGAGGTGGGCGATCGCGTGGGCGAGGGCATCACCTTGGGCAACATTGGCCGAGTTTATGATGCCCAAGAGAATTACGGGGAGTCTCTGAAGTATTACGAAGAGGCCTTATGGATTAATCGCGAGGTGGGCGATCGCGTAACCGAAGGTCTCACACTGACCAGCATTGGCGATGTCTATAGTGCTCAAGGGAGTTATGAAGATGCTCTGAGGTCTTACGAAGAGGCCTTGTTGATTAACCAAGAAGTGGGCGATCGCAGGGGTGAAGGAGGCACCTTGAGCAGCATTGGCGATATATACAGTGCTCAAGAGAGCTATGAAGATGCTCTAAAGTATTACGAAGAGGCCTTGTTGATTAACCAAGAGGTAGGCGATCGCGGGAGCGAAGGGGGCACCTTAAGCCGCATTGGTGACGTTTATAATGTCCAAGGGAATTATATGGAGTCCCTGAGATATTACGAAGAGGCCTTATTGATCAGTCGCGAGGTAGGAGTTCGCGTGGGTGAAGCGGGCATGCTGAACAACATTGGCTTTGTCTATTACAGACTAGAGCAGTATTCCGAGGCATTGAGTTATTACAACGAGTCTCTAACGATCCGTCGAGAAATAGATGATCGTGTAGGCGAAAGTCAAAGCCTTAACAATATTGGTGCAGCTTATGTTGCCTTGGGTCAGCATGAACGAGCACTAGTGGAGCTTCAGCAAGCCTTTCCCATTACACGAGAGTTAGTGCCAGACGGTCCTCTACACCAGCGGGTTCAACACTGGATGAAAGAAGCTCTAATTGGTATTCGTGACAATAACTCTGTTACTGACTATCAACAACAATGCCAAGCTGTTAACCAAACAACAGGTATTCCTTTAGATGAGCTTTGCCCAGCGGAGTAGTGCCATCTCCCCTAAGTTTGGTTATTTCTGGGATTTACAACACATTGGTAATCTTCCGTACTTGCATAGAGCTCAGAGAGCTAGACAAAAGCTTCGCAATAATTGTGCCCTTAATCTATCCCTGCAGCTTTATCACCTGCTGATTAAACCACTGGGCTGCACTAATATTACTATCCGTTTCTAGCTTGGCAATCGTATTCTCTAGCAGTTCAATAGGTAGCCCCTTTAAAGCTGCAGATGTCTCTGTTATCTGATACCTGCCGTCTTGCAACATAAACGCAAAAACGCGGCTGCCTCGCACATCAATCACCCAATATTCAGGAATTCCCAAAGCTGCATAAAGCTGTTTCTTTTCATCCAAATCGCTTGCCAAGGTAGTATCCGAAATTTCACCAACCAGGTCTGGTGCCTTCCACTGACTCAAGTCAATTCGGCGCGGCTGTCCAGTTTGCCAGCGGGGATAGTTATCCCCTAGATACAGAACCAGGTCTGGAGCACCTGCGGTATCCGTATCTTTTTCCAGCAGACACCGACCGATTGAACTAGCTACCTGATCGGAATGTAAGCTAAACCAGACATACAAAATAGCCGTAAACAAATCACAGATCGTTGCGTGGTTAATTCCTTCCCAACCCATTTCAGTAATTAATAGATAGCCCTGATGGAAAAATAAACGATACTGCTCGGGGGCCAAACTATCGCGAGAGTCAACATAATTCTGCCAAGTAGCCCGCTGCCACTCGACAAAACCCATCTGATTCTGAGTGCTCAAAGTAGCCGCCGCCAAAGTCATTTCACTTACCGTTGCTCCACAAAAATTACCGCTTATTTTCTATGGTAGCTCTGCTAATACAGAAAATGCCCTATTAGAGGTTGTCTTTTCGTCGGGTGTAATGTGACCGCACTGTCGAAGCTCCTTAAGTTAAGGCAATATCCCCTGCTAAAACTAGTTTTGCCTGATGTAGAATCTGTCTGGATAAAGCAGAGTCTGTCCCAAGGTGGATATCAACAGCAGCAGCTATCTGAAACACTGTAAGCGTCTGAGAATTATACGCTGTTGAGTTACGACTGTATGAGTGCTGAATCTTTTATGCAGCTTGCCATTGAGGAAGCTCGCAAAAGCAAAACACCATTTGGTGCCGTTATTGTTAAAGATAACCAAGTTGTTCAGAGTTCGGGTAATACGGTTCAGCCAGACAATGACCCTACCTGTCATGCTGAGGTCAATGCCATCCGTCAGCTGACGCGGCGTCTTGGTCGTGCCTCCCTCTCTGAGGGCCATACGCTTTACACCACCTGTGAACCGTGTGCAATGTGTGCCGCCACTTGCCTGTGGGCAGGCATTCAGACCATTGTGTACGGTGTAGGCTCTGACGATTTTTCGGATACTAATCCAAATATGATCGACATCCGCTGTGACGAAGTCTTTAGTAAATCGCCACAGACTTACTCCATTTAGAAGACTGCAAACAGCTCCATGAGGACTTTCCCATAGAAGACTTTTAGACAGCGTTAATGGAAGCAACTCAGCTCTCAACTAACGCTGTCTTTTTGTATTGAGAAGAGGCTTAAACCAGTGAGGCTTCTTTCCCTTCTGTTACACCACCCAAAACCTCAGGGGCAACATCGAAGTCTTCAGCGACCAGTCGCGCGGTCATCTTCGCTGACATCATGACGCTGGGGGTACCTGCCCCTGGTTGGGTACCTGCCCCTACCATATACAGGTTGGTGATATCTTCGCTGCGGTTGTGGGGGCGGAACAATGCCGACTGCACTAACAATGGTTCAGGGCCAAACGCATTACCAATGTGAGCATTGAGCGTGTTCTCAAAGTAGTCAGGGGTAATATAGCTGCAATGCACCAAACGCTCTTTAATGTTGGGTAAATAGCCCCGTTCATCCATAAACGTCAGCACCTTGTCTTTTAGCTTCTCACCCATTTCATCCCAGTTAATGCCAGAACCGTTGTGGGGAACGGGCACCAGAATATAGGCGGCATGGTGGCCTTCGGGCGCCATGGATGGATCGGTCAGCGTGGGTAAATGGACATACTGGGAATAGTCTTTGGGCATGATTTTGCGACCAAAGATATCTTTGAGTAGTTCCTCATAGCGAGGGCCCAAAATAATGCTGTGGTGTCGCAGTTTGGCATTCTCATTACCGTCGGCCTTAAACCCGAGGTACAGGACAAAGACTGACATGGACTGCTGGGTAACTTTTACCCGCAGGTCACTATTCCAGAAGCGATACTTGGGCTCAATCATTTTGCCGTAGGTGGTGGCCCAGTCGGCATTAGAAACAACGGCATCCGCTGTCATGACCGTACCGTCAGCCAGGGTGATACCCTTAGCAACTTTCTTGCCGTTCTCTTTCTCGACATTAATTTTGCTGACTTCGGTGTTGTAGGTAATCTTGCCGCCCAGCTCCTCAAATTTTTTCACGAAGCCGCTGACCAGAGCCCCGGTCCCCCCCATAGCAAAGTGAATACCCCAGGTGCTTTCGACAAAGTGAATCATGGCATAAATGCCAGGAACGGAGAGGGGATTGCCCCCTACTAACAAGGGCTCAAAGCTGAACACCTGACGCAGCTTGTCACTCTTAAAGTATTTGCTGGTGAAGCTAAACAGGGTGCGTACGGCGTCGAGTTTAAGCAGTGCGGGGACTACCCGCAGCATAGAGCCGATGGTGCCGAAGTGGGTGTAGCCCAACTCTAAAAAGCCCTGGTCAAAAACAGCCTTGGCAGCGGCATGGAAACGCTGATATCCTTCGTAATCGCCGGGTTCACCCAGCTCTAAAATCTGTCGGCGAGTGTTTTCGGGGTCGCTGTCGTAGTCGAAGAATGTGCCGTCATCAAAATAGATGCGATAAAAGGGAAGTACCGGAACAATTTTGACGTAGCGACTGGTGTTAGGGCCGCTAGAAATGCCAGATTTGATGCGCTTAGTTTCGTCGACGATTTCTTCGGGGAAGTCGGGCAAAGACAGGGCAGATCTGTCACGCTCCAGGGAGAACAGCTCTTCAATAAAATGAGGCACCGTAATTACTGTCGGCCCCATGTCAAAGGTGAACCCATCTGCTTTGCGGACATAGGCACGACCACCGGGGGCATCCAGCATTTCCACAATGGTGGTATCAAACCCCAAACTTTGGAGACGGATACCCATCGCCAATCCACCAATCCCTGCCCCAATTACGATGGCCTGCTGACGACCCATAACAAACTCCCGTCCCAATGTAACGAACACTTAATGTTTTTAATATTGTAACGTTCTAAGGCATTTGCACTAGCCCAGTTCAAATGTTGTAATTCCGAAAATCTTATCCAACGGCAGCCTTGGATCTTTCTGTGTATACATCCGGGCTGTCTCAAACCCGTAGTCCATTCCATACTGTTTAGCCAGGGCCATCGCCGCCCCATTCACCTCTGGTACATCCAAATAAAACGAGCTACCGACGGGCACCTGCGCTACCAAAGCCTGAAAGATCTGCTCCGCAATTGCTGCTGTATCTGCAAACAGCGGTCCAATCTTATAGCCGTCCTGGCTGGGTCTCAAGATGCCATACCCCACCAGCGTTTGTTCCTGGAGCATGCCAACCCCATGGCTACCGGGCTGAGTACTCCAACACTGGGTAAATCTAGACCGTTCCTCAGGGAAAAAACGCCGGTCATACTCAATCAGCGCCGCTGTTGGCACCTTAGCCAAGGGCACACAGCCGGGCTCAGCCGTCTCGCCCTTGCCTACACCTGCATAACGAATATTCCGATGGGCCAATCTAAACCCGGACTTGATGTAGTTATCCTGCTGGGCCACCACACCGTCTAAGCCAACGTTGCGACCCTCTAGAACATCAAGGGCCGCTTGCCAAATAGCCAATCCATATCCTTGACCTCGAAAGCCTGGCTTTACAATGTAAAAGCCAATAAAACCAAAGGACTCGCCGTACTTTATCGCTGAAATTGAAGCAATGGGTTCGTTATTTAGAAACCCCATGAGAAATCCGGTGGGGTCAGTGCCGTAAAAGCAGTCGGCATCGTGCAGACCAGGATTCCAGCCTTCTGCTGCGGCCCATGCGATCGCAACATCCAACTCCCCCCGAGTCATGGTTCTAATCTGGTAGCTATCAGAGGTCACGCAGGGTTAAGCTCCCAGGCTCTGCAATGCCAGTCGGAACTGCTCCAACCGGCGGCGATTTACCCCCAGATCCGATTCACCCAGGCGGGCTGCTGAGCGCATGGCAACGGTGTGTCCATCCGGCAGAAAGTAAAACTCAGCATCGTCCACAAACCCCATCAGACGGCTGGTAAACTCCACCAAAATATAATCGTCGGTCTGTTCAATAATTTCGGTGCGGGGCTGATTTTCTAGAATCGCCACCAGCTTATCGCGCACTGCACCTGGCTCAGCGGTGTATTCAAGCGGTGCAATGTAATGCTCCTCGTCGTCATTGGCCGCAGCGCTGCTGACACAGTTAGGAGACGGGGGGCAGCCGCTCAGCTGGGTGTCATGGATGCCAATATCGGTGGGAGGCGTGCCCGTAAAGACACCCTGTAACCCCGGTAGGGTAGCTACAGGCGCTGCCATCGCAGACGCACCGGTGACGATAAAAACGGCAAAAACGGAAACCAATAGGGATGTCAATAAGCGAAATAATTGCATGGGGACTGGGTCTAAAAGTTCTGTAAGCTGCTATCAGCTTTTATCGATTGTAAGGGCGTTACCGATTTAAGGAATGATTCTGTCGAGGATATCCCCCAGGGGCCGCGCCGTACGCATTAATCCATATTGGACATGGGTAAAGCCGCTTTATTTGCTGCTGCTGCTGGGCATGAGCGCCTGCGGTCCCAAGCGGTCCGACATTCCCGATGGGGTGGAAGCCATTGCTCATCGCTGTTACGAAACCCTGGCCGCCCCTGGGCGGACCCCACAGCTCAACCCGTCCCAGGCCATGGGGGATGGCACATTTCTAATTGTTTGGTCCATGGCCGAATTTCCCGATGAGCGGGGATCTTGCACCGTCGATGGTAGTGGGGCGGTACTGCTGCTGACGAGCGCCGATGAGCAATCGCAGCCTGAGGAGACCTCAACGCCCTAGGCCTGGCCGTAGCTAATGTTTATCAGGATCACCCACTCGATTAGAGAGGCTACGGAGCGACAGCCTCTCTATATTGTCTGGCATTATTTGGTTCAGGATATTAAGCAGTCTCGCAATCTTTGGGAATAGGGTGAGGCTGAGCGTTAGTATGCCACTGTGCCCAGTCACTGTGTTGCTATGGCAGACTACCTCACCCTTAAGCAGGTTTTACAGAGCAAAGTATCAACCCGCGAATCAGAGATGTCGCTGATTGATAATCTTTGTCGGTCGTATTTTCGATTCCACAGTGAACCAGCTGACAAAGTCTGTCTCTTTTTCCATGGGTTTACGGCGGGTCCGTATCAGTTTATTCCCATGGCAGATACCCTACATAAAGCTGGGTGTAATGTTCTGGTTCCCCTGCTGCCTGGCCACGGCTTAGCCGGTCAGTGGGGGGCTAGCAATCCGCCGCCCCTGGTTGATGACCCCCGCGTTTACCTTAAGTTTGGGCTGCAGTGGCTGAGAATTGCCCAGCGCATGGGGGCAAAGGTCATTGTGGGTGGTTTGTCTGGGGGCGCTACCCTGGCCACCTGGCTGGCCATCGAAAAGGCCGATGCTATTTATCGAACGCTTTTGTTTGCGCCCTATTTTAATTCCAGCAGTAAGGTAATCGATCTGTTTGTAAAACACATTGACACGTATTTTGAGTGGGAAAAACTTTTGGGGCCAAGCTATCCAGGGTTTGAGCTTTCTGCCCTGCGGGCGGTGCTCAGGATTGCTAAGTACAACTTTAAACGGGTAAAAGAGGCTCCCATTGCGCCAATTTTTATGATCTCTAGTGAGAGCGATCGGGCTGTTAATAACTACGATCATCAGCGCTTTTTTGAGGCGGCCTTAGAGCATCAGCCCTACTGTTGGTACAACAGCTTTGATCGGGTTTTGGATATTCCCCACACCATGATGACTGAGGCTGAGGGAAATCAATTTACTAACCTGTTGAATGTCATCACTAAGGCCTACATTGAGAGTAACTTGACCTGGCATGAGGTTGAGGAAATTGCTTACCGAATGACAAAGCGACGCACGTTTAATTCGGTGGTGGCTGAGCTAGGCTGGAAAGATAAGGTCTCACGGGATATGCCTGCCATGATGACCCTGGTGGATAAATGGGATATTGCGGTGAAGCGAGAGTTAAAGGGGCGTCAGGGTTGGCGACGCCATCGGCGGCGTAAGGATGATTGGTGAGGTTGGGGCCGGAGAGACGTTCCATGGAACGTCTGTACCGGGGGTTAGGGGAGACGTTCCATGGAACGTCTGTACATTCAGGCGTAGGGTGGGCAGTGCCTACCTGTGTTAAAGCATTTTAATTGTCAGGGGTTAGGTCTATTGTTAGCAAGGTTAGTGGGTGGGGCGGTATTGACGCCAACGGAAACGTCGGTTTTGTGGGGACTGCATCATCCCTACTGGCTGGTTGCGATCGCACTCTTTATAGTCATTTTGCTGCAGATTGGT
>JBCAWO010000110.1:0-11079 GCA_038534515.1 Cyanobacteria bacterium J06554_1 | reverse complement strand
ACGCCGTATTCAGTCAGCAGTTGCTCGGCCTGGTAATTGGGGGTGTCGCTATAAAAGGCCTCGTACTGCTTGATCACCTGGCCCTTGTTGTTATAAACCGTGCGTCCGGAGGTGAGCCAGCGATTGTCGGTATTTTGTTCCTGCACCGTGCCGTTGGGCTGCAACCTCAGGGCCGGTCCCGCTTCCACCCGGCGTTTGCTTTGGAGCGAGCGGCCCAGACCATCGGTGTAGTCCAGCTGAATCTGTAGGGGGCTAGTTTCCCGGGGGGCCAGGTCGCTGACAAAGCGCTCCCGCTGGAGCTGCACCGCGTAGGCGGGCTGCTGGCGAGTTTCCCAGGCCAGCAGATCATAGAAGAAAAAGCTGCTGGCCCCTTGCACATAGGCGGCGGGGTCATCAAGGAGTTGAGCCAGGGTGGGGGTGGGCTGGGGTCGATAGTCCGTCAGGGGCCGATCGCCGCGGCGGGCGTTGCCTTCCTGGCCATGGCGGCTGGTCAGGCGAACGTTGCCCAGGGGATCATAGCCATATTCGGTAATGTTGTCGTTTTCATCGGTTGCGATCGCAGCTTTCAACGTCCAATAGTCCGGCTCAATCACCTGGGTCAGCCGCTGGGTTGGGCTCAGCTGGGCCTCGGTACGAACCAACACCAGGCTATAGGGGTCCTGGGCCACCGTCGTCACCGTATCAAACTGATCCACAAACTGTCGGGGCTGATAAAACCTGTCACTCCCCTGATAGTGGGCCGTATTCCCCGGATCGGCGTAATACACTCGCCCCGTCACATCGTGGGTGAGGGGCACAAACGCCCCCCCGTCAGGGTCCTTGCTCAACAGTTTGGCCGTCTGATCCCTCGCTTCGTTTGGCAGCAGATTGGTCAGCCCGGCTTGGGGATACACCGCCGACTCCACCCGGCGCAGCAGCATCCGCCGCCCCGCTCGACCAAACGGTAGCGCCCTCGCCTGGTCCGCCCGCTCAAAATCATTCCAATAGTGAAAGCGCTGCCAGGTCAACAGCCGGGCACCCACCCCAGCTATCGTCTGGTCAAAGTCCACCGCAGTTTGTTCCGGTGTGGGGTAGGCCGCCGCCAGGGCATCCCAGGTAATGTACTCCCCTTGATTGGGGCGCAGCCCCCCCAGTTCAAACTGTCGGGTTTCGATGGGCACATTGAGCCGATGGGTGCTTGCCGTCAGGTGCAACAGCTTGCGATAGGTGTAGCGCCCCTGCAACTGCCGCTGATCGCCATGCACCGCCCCCCGCCGTCGGGGATAGGCCACATTAGCCTCACGGGTCAGCTGACCATAGTCGTCATGGGCCAAATGAAAATTGTGGGTGATGCGCGGGTCGGTCGGGTCGCGGTCATACTGGTAGACAATCTGCTCCCGCTGTAGCGGCAGATAAACCGAACGGTGAGGCTCCTGGGTTGGCTGGATCAGCCGCAGCCGATAGGCAGTTTCCGTGACCTGATACGGGTGGGGTCGCCGCTGGGCATCGTCATCGTCACCATAGATCTCCTGGCGCAGGGTTTTACCCCGCAGCGCCCGGTAAGCCACCTGCACACTCTCCGCATCCCCAGCCCGCTCAAAGTTACTATCCGACAAATTGAGTGCCTGGCCATCCCCGCCATAGTAGTCAGCCTCATACTGACGGCTTAGCACCCCGTCTTGCTCCATCAGACCCGTGTGAAACCAGGTCTTTGTATGGATCGGCGGGGCATGCAGGTCAGAGGGTAACAGTTCAAACGGAGTCTCGTCTAACAGCCCTGACGAAAACTGTTCAAACCCTTCCGTATCCCAGCGCTCCACCAGCCCAAACCCCGCAAACTCTCGTTCCCGAAAGTCATAGGCCCCATGGTGGTAGGCATAGCGACTCACCTGGCGGGTTTTAGCAATCAGATCTAACGTTTCTGTTTTCTCAATTACCTGCACAGGAAACGGCAGACGGCTAATCCACAGACGCCCCGCTAGCCGATCCGCCAGATAAAACTGGGTCGATGGCGCATACTGAATCCGAGTCACCGCCCCCCGATGGTTGTCAATCGCCTGTAGCAGGTGGGGTTTCCTGCCACCGGTAAAATCATAAAACTGATGTCGCAGCCGGTCAGTGCCCTCCGAAAACACCAAACAGCTAGTGCCGTTGCCGCGAATATCCGCAAACTGAATTTGACTCAGACTGTGGGGGGCTGCCGGTAATGGAATGCGCACAGGCGCACTAAAACGATTGCCACTTTCATTAAAATAAACAACCGCTTCTCGACCCGTCACGTAGATCAAATCCGCTGTCCCCGACCCGTCAATATCCGTCAGATAGAGCCGGGCAGCACTGAGCTGCTGCTCCACATGGGGCGCATTTGCCATCACCACCGGCGCGCCAAAGTTGCCATATCCCAAATTGGGCCAGTAGGTCACCTCACCATTGCGCACCCGTACCCGATCGCTCAGGCCATCGCCCACCATATCCACCAGCACTAGCACCTCTGAGCGCCCAGGGTCGGTCTGTATTGGCAGTTGAGGCGCTCTTAACGCTGTTATGGGCGGCTGGTGCCCCATATCGGTTTCCCGGGGATAAACCCTGACTCGATCCGCCTCAAACAGCAGCAAATCAGCCCGGCCATCACCGGTCACATCTGTCGACTCAAAGGCAGGATTGCCATAGTCCGTCGGTGAGCCTCGGAACGGTTGGAACGACTGCCAGCTCTGCTCAGACGTTTGTCGATAATGGCCGGAGCGACCGCCCGTGCGTACGTCTAGACGGGTGCGGGTACCATCAGTAACCCGATAGGTGGGCAGCGTTTGATTGCGCTCAATAGGGAACGCTGGCAGCGATTGCCCTACACCATAGGTACCGTTGCCCTGGGGGCGATAGTATAAGCTAGTTCCCTCGCGGTCATAAAACAACCCCACAATGCCCTCGCCGTAGAGGTCTATTAGCTGCTGACCTGAGGCATCTAAGGGCAGCGGCGGGCTGTTGTGCGATGCTGTTTGTAACGGTTGAAACGACGATTCGGTGGGATCGTATTGGCTGTACTCAAAACTAATGGGGGGGCTAGCCTGAACCTCGTAGGTATTACCCTGCCGCCGATAGCCCATGGGTTCTACCTGTCGCAAAAAGGTCAGCACAGGAGATTCGTCATAGATAAGCCGAAGAGAACGCACCAGCGCATCCGCCTGACCCAGCTCCGCTGGAAAGTGGTAAAACACCAGAATGTTGCGACAGAGGCGGTGGGTGCGCACCTCAAAGCCAGCCCGATAATCAGAAAATGCATCCTGCCGAGGCAACCAGTCCTGACTGGGCTCTACGGTCAGGCTATCTAGGTCATTGAGGTTGTAGTCACCGTAGTCAAAAACAACGCTAAAGGCCCACTGAGTTTCACCAGCCGCGTCAAAAAAATTACCGTACTGAATCTTCTGAAGATATCGCTGGGTGGTGTGGGCGCGCCCCTGCTCGTATACCGCGTTGGCAACCCCGATCGCATCTTCAGCCCGATAGGTATAGTGAATCTGATTGCCTTTGCTATCTTCTGTGCGCTCTAACAACCACTGAAAAATTTGCCCAGGATTGTCGGGATGCTGGATGCGGCCATCAGAAGTCTCCCCATAGATGCTGGTAATATTTTCTGGGCTGGTGACTCGCCAGTGCACGTCGCCATCGGCCCGGCGAGTCCAACGCTCCACCCGCAAAAAGCGACCTTCGGTACGGGTACGGTAACGCCGAATGCGATGCCCCCCGTCAACAGAATCCTGGACCTGATCTACCCAATCGCCACCGTCTTCCTCCAGGGCCGGCACCAAATATTCTGCATTGGACAGCACATATTCATCCTGCTCAGAATAATTGGGCAGACGCTTTTCCGTGCGGCGGGCAATAGTCGGCACCGAAAGGCTGAACCCCATACCAAAGGGGCCTTGGGTACCGCCAGAGCCATAGGACAGCGACAAATCTAGCGATAGGTCACGCGCTTCTGGAGTGTTAATCGGTATCGAGAAACTGGCTGTCCCCGTAAACGGGCTAGGTTGAAAGGTCTCTCCGATCCCCTTGATCGAACCGCCACCTTTAGGAAATCGAATTTGAGGAATTTTAACGGAGGAGGAGCTTTCATTCATGTCGACAACCAGACTAAGTGTTGATTTAGACGCACCACAAAACCGTCGCTATGCGATCCAATGTGGATCGCACAACGTTAATTTTTAATGGCAGAAGACAAATAGAAAAGAAAACCTGATAGAGGGCTGTTTAGAATTAACTGGGCGTTGCTGATCCTCGGTATGACTTTATCTATGAAATACTGGCCTAGGCATATCTCACCGATCGATTCATCCTTGTAAATCAGCAACGGCAAAATTAACTGTAAGCTGATCGGCTCAATTATGTAGTCAGATCTGCTTAGAGAGCAACTAATTGTAAAGAGTTACATCTGGCATTTGGCCAACGGCCTCTCTTTTAACAATTTAGTCTATGTCTTTATGGCGTAGTACTGATATCAAACGCTTGCTATAGCTAACTATTACTCGTTTGTAGACCCCGGAGAAGAGTATATTAAGCCAGGTAACGGGCACTTATTAAAATCTGGTACAGCTTATGAAGCAATGCATACTACTAGAATCTGAACCATAGGACAGCAATTTAGAGAAATCTATGACTCAAACCATAAAGTTAGCCGTTAACGGTACCCTGATGCGGGGATTAGCCCTTAACCCCAACTTGCTCAATGTCGATGCCACATTTGAGCGAGAGGCGCAAACAGAACCGGCCTATCGGTTATGGTCCATAGATGACCGCTATCCTGCCATGATCAAAGTCAGGTCAGGGGGGGTGGCTGTCGCTGTGGAAGTATGGCAGGTTCCCCTGGCTGGTCTGGGCATTATTCTCTCCCAGGAACCCCCAGGTCTCGCCATCGGTAAAGTCATGCTCCAGGATGGTGAAGAGGTTTTAGGTGTGATTGGAGAACCGTTGACGGTAGACGGAAAAAAAGAGATCACCGAGTTTGGCGGTTGGCGTGCCTATCAGAAGAAACGGCAACGCTAATAGTTCTAACTATCCCTTTGAGACTTTAGACTTAACATACCTACACCGACTGTCACTAGACCAATACCTATCATTTGTTGTGGCTGTAGGGCTTCTTGCAAGATCCACCAGGCAAAGATTGTTGTCAATGCGGGTGTGCTGGCGCTGAGCAAAGCCGTTAAAGATGCCCCGATCAGACTGATGCCAGAGTTATTTAAAACGTAGGCAATTAGGGTGAGGGTGGCCGAGAATAAGGTCATGACTAAAACCGGGGGCCAGGCGGTTGATGCTATGGTGATTGACTGATAGGGCATCAGACCAGCCAGAACTGCAACCAGGGCAAAAGTGGCTAACGAAAAGGGCACCGGATGCAGACCTGGGTAGGATGGCTGGGTGTGTAAAGAGAGTTCGGCAACAATGCCATACAGGCCAAAACTCAGCCCTGCCCCGAGGGCGCATAGCCCGCCCAGCAGAGGATTGGAGACAGCAGCAGCAGTCGGGGTGAGGGTGGTGAGTAGCACCCCTGTGAAAATGACTCCCATAAGCCCAAGCTGATCGGGACGGGGGGATTGTTGGAAAAACCGCCAGGCTAACAGCATAGTGATGGCGGGGTAGATAAAGAACGTTGCGATCGCAACCCCAGTGGCCACCTGACTCAATGCCGTATACAACAGCGTCAGCCCTAAAAATAAACATACCCCGCTGGCCGTTACGGTACCCAGCAGCTTAGGTGTGGTCGGTAGAGCCCGAAGAACAGCAAACGTTTTTGGGTATAGCCAGGGTGCCAGCACCGCCAGCAATAGGGCCATCGTTGCCATCCGCATTGACAGTAGCACCAGCACGTTACCTAGCTGCGGCGTGACATAGCCCCCCAAAGGAATCTGACCAAACAACAAACTGGGTGTAAAAAACAGTCGTAAAATTACATTTTGAACCGACAGACCCAGGGCACTTAGCAGCACCAGGCCAATTCCCATCAGTCTGCTAGGGCGGGGTGGCGTCATCTAAAAAAATTAAGACAGGGCGGTAGGATAATGACAGGCCACCTGATGATAGTCGCTAACGGGCTGCAGTGTGGGTGCTGCTTGCTGACAGTGCTCGTCTCCCCTAGGGCAACGGCCATAGAGACGACAAATATGGGGAGACGGATTGATTGGGCTGCGCGGTTCCCCGGTTAAAGGAATGCGGTGGGGGGTGGCCTCAAAGGAAGGAATGGCGGAAATCAGGGCCTGGGTATAGGGATGTCTGGGGTGATGAAAAATTTCATCCGTGGGACCTGTTTCTACGAGTTTGCCCAGGTACATAACCAAGATGCGATCGCACAGCAGCCGCACCACATTTAAATCATGGGAGATAAACAAATAGCTCATGTTGAGCTGCTCTCGGAGATCCGCCAGCAGATGCAAAATCACCGCCTGTACGGACACATCTAGCGCTGATGTGGGCTCATCTAAAATTAGCAGCGTCGGATTCAGCGCAATCGCCCGGGCAATTCCTACCCGTGCCTTTTGTCCGCCCGACAGCTGATGGGGAAAGCGACTCAGCAGCTCCTGGGGTAAGCCAACCTGTTGCGCCAGTTCCGTCGCCCGTTGTTTTAATCTTTGACGATCTTGTCGTGATCCCAACCGCCGAATCGGCTCAGTAATGGTGTCAAATGCGGTAAAACGCGGATTTAGACTATCACTGGGGTCTTGAAATACCATTTGCAACTTGGCGCGATGGGAACTACGGGCAAACTGTCCCACGCTTACCTGACTAATATCGGTACCTTCAAATAAAATGCACCCGGCGGTTGGTTCAATTAGTCGTGAAATTAGCCGAATCAGTGTAGATTTACCACAGCCAGATTCGCCGACTAGGCCCACGCTTTCCCCTGGTTCGATGGTTAGGTTGAGGCCATCAACAGCATGGAGTTGTTGGGTGGGAGATTTTTTGGGAAGCCATTGGGGCGTTTTGGATGCGATGGGAAAGTGTTTTGTTAGGTTGGTGACTTGAAGCATAGGTGATTAGGAAAAAAGGTGAGAGAATTTCTAGGGTAAAAAAGGCTTATTTGACCGAAAAATTCATATCTCGTAGAGATAACGTTTACCCTAACCTCACCGTAACTCCGCCTTCACCTGAATATTCGCTATGAGGATAACCTGTCGGGGGAAGCCCCATCTGCCTAGGTGGTATAGCTTAGATATTTCCGAAAAGGGGGAGTTTAGGACCCCACATATGGAGGGGTTCGGGGAGGAAAGCCCTGAGCAAAACTTATCGCTATTTGTCCGGTCTGAGAGTGTTATTCAGGATTTTGTATAGGACGGTAGCTTAGGTGGTTGGTAGGGAGTTTAGAGTGGGTTGCTTGGGGTCCCTCCGAGTTCCCCAAACCCCCTGGATAGGGCCGGGATGCCGCCCTATAACCCATCATACTGCGGTTTCCCTAATTGCATTAAGTTGGGGGTTACGGCGGGGTCGATTATATAGAGTTTGAATTGGTTCATGGGGGAGATTTTGAGGGTAAATCTTTCAATTTTTTTCTTATTGGGACGATCCTAATGGATGCCAGCAGCCTACCCAATGATCTTGTTCAACCTGTTGATAAGATAGCGGCTGTTGCTGACATTGCTCACTTGCCCGATCACATCGGCTAATAAACCGACAGGGTGGTAAATCACTCCGTCGTAAATCTGGCAGACTGCCTAAAATAGGAATCAAGTCATTAAATCCTTTGTGGGGCTCTGGTGTGGCGGCAATTAGCTTGGCTGTATAGGGATGGCGCGGCTGGCTAAATAAAGGATGGGTAGGGGCACTTTCGACGATGTGCCCGGCGTGCATAACGATGATGCGATCGCAATATTCCGATGCCAGTGCCAAATCATGAGTAATCACCACCGTCGCCATCTGTTGCTCTGTTGCCAGCTCCTTTAACAAATTCATCACCGTCGCCTGCGTCGTCACATCTAGACCCGTTGTCGGCTCATCTGCAATCAACAATTTAGGAGAGCAGGCTAACGCCAGGGCAATCATAATCCGCTGGCATAAACCACCCGACAGCTCATAGGGGTACGCATCATACCGCTGCTGCGGGTCAGGAATTTTAACATTGGCCAGTAATTCTAAGGCACGTTTTTTGAGCTGAGTACGGGGTAAGTCCGAATGACACTTCAGCACGTCCACCAGCTGTTTCCCTACCTTGCGAATCGGGTTTAGCGCCACCCGAGGATTTTGGAAGATCATGGACAGCTCTTTGCCCCGCAACTGCCGTATTTTTTTTTCGGGCATCTTGAGGAGATTGTAGGTTTCTGAAGTCTGACTCCAGAGAATGTCTCCTTTGGTGACATATCCGGCTCGGTCGAGGATGCCTAGAATGGCTAAGGCGAGAACAGATTTACCTGAGCCACTTTCGCCAACAATACCTATAGTTTCGCCTTTATTGATGTGGAAGCTGATATTTTCTAGGGCTTTGACAATGCCGGTACGGGTGCGAAACTCTACGGACAGCTCTCGCACCGATAACAGGGAGGTTTGGACTGGTTTAGAGGTAAGTGAAGGAAACATGGACAATTCTCATAAATGTATTTTTAGGATTATTTGTTTCTAATCGTAAGGAGATAACTGCTCCTTTACGGTGTGGAGCGCATGCGGAGCAGCGTAACCGCATCACCAAACCCCATTCTCTAACTACCAAAACGAAATCTCTGATGTATTTTCGGGGGGTGTGGGGGAGTTAGGCCCCCACGAACAAGGGGGTTTCAGGGGGGCAAGCCCTGAGCAACCCACATCGCGAGTTGGTTTTTCATAAATTCCACTGTTGACTAAAAACTGTTAGTTAGAATTTTGTGTAGAAAGCTAGCTTAAAGGATCGGTGAGGGATGAGAGTGGGTTGCTTGGGGTCCCTCCGAGTTCCCCAAACCCCCTGGTTAGGGCCGGGACGCCGCCCTAAGACCCAACGTACTAGATTGTTCCTAAAGCATTAGGTTGGGGTTACGGCGAGGTCGATTATATAGGTGCTGGACTAGGTGGTTCCTCTCACAAAAAGGGGTTCTAAAGATTTCTTCTGATTGACATCTTATGTCTAAGTCCTCATCCTCGGGTCAATTAAATCCCTTAAACCATCGCCTAGCAAATTAAAACAAAACACTGCCAACATCAGCACCGCTCCTGGAAAAATCGCCAGCCACCATTCACCTGAGATAATATAGGTCGCGCCTTCTGCCACCATGATTCCCCATTCTGGCGTCGGTGGTCTCACCCCTAAACCAATAAACGACAATCCAGCCGCGTTTAAAATTGCCCAGCCCATATTTAATGAAATATGGACCATCATTACGGGCAACACATTGGGAAATAGATGGGCAGTCATAATCCGTAAATGGCCATTGCCTGCCAGTCTGGCTGCCTCTACATAGCCCGCATCGCGACGGACTAAAATCTCGGCCCGGACAACCCGAGTATATAGGGGAAGATTAATGATCGCGGTGGCATAGATAATATTCTCCACCGTATTACCGAGGGCCGCAACGAGACCCATGGCGAGAATAAATAAAGGAAAGGCCATGAGGGTATCAATGACGCGGCTGATGATGCGATCGCACCAACCCCCAAAATACCCGGCACAGGTTCCTAAAATGCTCCCCAAGGCAAAGGATAGGACGACAGCCACCACAGCAATACCCAGGTCTAGCCGAGTTGCTACAACGACTCGACTAAGGACGTCGCGGCCCAAATCGTCGGTGCCAAACCAGTGGGCAAAAGACGGCGGAGATAGGGCGATGGAGGCGTTGCTGGCAATAGGATCGTAGGGTGCGATCGCATTGCCAAATAGCGCAAATATTACCATCACAAAAAACAGCAAAAACGCCCCAAAGGTGACATAGTTCTCACTGAGAATATAGCGAGCCTGGGCTAATGGCGAAACCGGCTGAGATAAGGTCATGACTCCACTCCAGCACGAGGATCAATCACGGTATAAAGCAAATCAATCAGTAAATTGAGCACCACATAAAGCAGCGCCATCGTCAGCACAAACCCCTGCACTGCCGCATAGTCCGATGCAATCAAAGCCGACACTGCATAGGAACCAATCCCTGGCCAGGCAAAGACTTTTTCCACCAGCACATTGGCCCCCAACAAAAATGAAAACACCACCCCCAGAGTGGTCACCACCGGCAGCAGCGCGTTACGAAAGGCATAGCCAAACAAAATCGTACGGGGAGCCAGACCACTAGCCCGAGCCGTGCGAATAAAATCACTAGACAGTACGCTTAGCATCGCCGCCCGCGTTACCCGCGCCAGGGGAGCTAAAGCAAACAGCCCCAAGGTGATCGCTGGCAACATCAGCTGACTAAGGGCCGCCCTAAATGTATCCACATCCCCAGCCAACAAACTATCGATCACAAATAACCCCGTCACTGGCTCCGGTGGTGAGTAGAGAATGGCTAATCGTCCCAGGGGAGCCGGGGCAACACCCAAGAGAAAGTAAAACACATAGATCAACAACAGCCCGGTAAAAAATGTGGGCAGAGAAACACCCGCCGTAGCCAATACCCTCACCCCATGATCAATCCAGGAACCAGGCCGAGTGGCCGCTAAAATCCCCAGCGGTAACGCCAAGCTCAGCGAAAAAATCAGCCCGGCCAGTGTGAGTTCTAACGACGCAGGCAAACGCGTCAATAAATCCGACACCACCGTCTGCCCCGTGGTCAAAGAATTTCCCAAATCTCCCCGCAGCAGTTCTCCCACATAGATAAAAAACTGTACGGGCAAGCTACGATTAAGACCCAAATTTTCTCGAATTTGATCGATGGCCTCTTGGGTCGCCGCCGGGCCAGCAAAATAGGCTGCCGGATCGCCAGGCAACGCCCGTGTCAGCACAAAGGTGACAATAATCACCCCGATAATGCTCGGAATCGCACCCATGATGCGACGCAAAATAATCGAAATCGTGGAGGAGCGAGCCATGATTTCTCCTCTTAAGCTTTTTTCAACTGACGATAGTCCAGCTGTCTATGGAACCAATATTGATACCCACTGACCGCAGGCTGCATGGCCACCGACAGGTAAGGCTGCGCCACCACAATGCGCGGCATTTCCTCAAAC
>JBCAWO010000109.1:0-11359 GCA_038534515.1 Cyanobacteria bacterium J06554_1 | reverse complement strand
GCTTGAGCCATCGGGCTGCACGGTACATCCGTTTGGGAAGTCGACTCCCAGGAGTGCCACAGTTTGAATACTGAGTGACCAGTCCGGCTGCTCCCTGGTCGCGATATCGACGCACAATAGTACGAACGCTCCAGTGGGACAGCTCTAGCGCGGCTGCGATTTCTCCATAGGTTGCCCCTTCTTGGTATTGATGAATAATTTGTTGACGAATGGGAACAGCAATTGCACACGGCATAACCGATCCTCCCTAACTGAACCTATAACTCTGTTCTAGCCTCAACCGAGGTGAACAGGGGTTAAACTTTATGTCGGAGCGACAGGGCTAACCTCTCAGCGGGTGACAGAGTTCCCCAAACCCCCTGGGCAGGGCCAGTGCGCTGCCCTACAACCCAGCGCACTGGGTTATCCATGGTGGCATTGAGTTGGTGGGTTCGGCGGGGGCGATTATAAAGGGGGCTGGATTGGTCTCTGCGGAAGGTTTAGGGGGCTTTTTTAAAGATGATGTGTAGTTTGGTTGGTTGACTGATAAAAGTTCTGAAATCATTGAACACTCGTAGGTTGGTGTTGAGCTTTGCGAAACCCAACAAAGCCTCGATATGATTGGGTTTCACTTAAGCCAGTTGAGTCCGAAGGGTAATGTCCTGTCTTCGTTGGGGGTATAAGCTGTTCTAAAGTCGGCTGGGTTTTGATCGTATCGATTGCGCACAGGAATCGCTGGTCCCTGCTTATTGCCAGCAAGGGCGGCGGTTTCTTCTAGCGCTGCTCGCAGACGTTTGCCTGCATAAATCGACATGTCACGGGGAACGTTCACGCGGTCTCGTAAATAACGTAGACCGCTATCGCTGCCCTGGGGGGGCGCGCAGATTTCTCCTGTGATTAGATTTGTTAAGGCACAGCGTAATGCCTGGTCGAACAAATTATCTTCTATCGGATTTACTCGGATAATGTTGTTGCGATGCTTTAGAACCCGATGTAGGGCTTCTACACGAGAGGTTTTGGGTTCCTCATATCCCACATCCGGTAGCCCTAACCAGGGTCCCTGGTCCACCCGCTGCTGATTTGTTCTAGCCTGGGGTTCTCCATTCTCCCAGCAGCCCCCCATCTGTGGTGGTAAATCATGCACGTGGGTGTGAAAATCGCTCTGGGTCCCGCGATAGGTGGGGCGGGTTTCCATGGCGTCAAACCAGGCAGCAAAACCAGGATTCTCTTCTCGCATGGAGTAGCCCTTGTAGTAAAACAGGCTGGCATTCATCCGCTCTACATAGGGTGTAAACACTAGATCTATGACGCTAAATTCGTCTAGAAAGTAAGGGCCAGTGGTGGCCGCTAATGCTGCTTCTACCTTGGCTATCACGGCCACAAACTGTTCGCGGTTAAACTGTTCCTGGCGGGTAGAGCGTACTGGTTGGCACAGCCAGCTACACCAGGCCCGGAATAATAGCCGTTCTAACTGCCGCAGGGGTATTGCCCTAGGGGCTTGCATCCCTACGACCAGCGGACCAAATGCGCGCTCCAGGGCCACCAAAATATCATCACTTTCGGTAATTAGCTGCCCGTCTAGCTCTAGCGCAGGCAGCATGCCTGACGGTACCTTTTTTTTAAACCAGGCTTCTTTTTGCCCGTAGCAAAACATTGTTACCTTTTCAATGCGGTATGGGATTTGCTTTTCTTCTAACCACAGCCATACTTTTTGACAGTAGGGACACCAGGCGTGGTTATCGCGAAATAAGGTAACTCGCACATCGGCTTCGGTTTTACCAAACAGCCGCAGCCGCGCCTGGGCATTGGTAGGGCCATTAACGCGATCGGTTTGGACGGTGTCAAGGGCTTCTAATTCGGGCCAGGCTAAGGGAGTGGCGGTGGGGACGGTGGTCATGGTTTAAACATGCAGTTGAACTCACTATCAGCTTAAACGTAATTTCCATCGAAAAAATCCATTGGAAAGGATACTATGGCATCTGTCAGGTTAGTTAAGACAATGCCTATTCTCAACAGCTCTTAGCAGCAGCAGCTCTTAGCAGCAACCGCCAACCTGACACGCCAACGTCCTAATACATCAGATGGAAAGACTATTCATTTACGGATCACTCCAACCAGGTGGGCCAAACGAGCATGTACTAACCGCTATCGGAGGCGACTGGGAGCCGGCTGCTATTAAGGGCAAACTGGTCGAAGCAGGCTGGGGAGCAAGTATGGGGTATCCCGGCCTGGTAATTGGTGAGCATGAAGATGATGTTCACGGGCACGTCTTTACATCCTCAAACTTGAGCACCCAGTGGTCGCACCTGGATGAGTTTGAAGGCAAGGAATATGAGCGCATAGTTGCGTCTGTGACTCTTCTGAGCGGAAAGCAAGTTGATGCCCATGTTTATGTGCTTCGACTAACCTGACTCGCAATTGATGAATATATCCGTCGATTGCCATGGAATCATTAAACGGGCTAAAACGGGTCAAGCTGTGGCACTTGTGCCGTTGTAGGTACCTAAATTTAGGCAATTTCCCAAGGAGGGATGATGGATAAAAGTTTTTGGCTGCAGAAGTGGGAAAAGAATACTATTGCTTTCCATAGAAGTGAAGCAAACCCTTTACTGGTCAACCATTTTGACAAGCTTGTTTTAGCTAAAGGCAGTCGTGTATTGGTGCCATTATGCGGTAAAACGCTGGATATTGGCTGGTTGCTTTCTAAGGGCTATCGGGTTGTTGGGGTTGAGTTGGCCGACATGGCCATTGAACAGTTATTTATGGAGCTTGGGGTGGAACCTGCCATATTAGAAATGGGAGACGTCAAACACTATAGCGCCACAGGTATAGACATATTTGTGGGAAATATCTTCGATATGTCTAGCAAAATGCTTGGCGCAGTTGATGCAATTTATGACAGAGCTGCTTTGGTTGCTTTACCGAAAGCCATGCGCAATCGCTATACGGCTCACCTGACTGAGGTTACGGATAAAGCACCACAGTTATTAGTTACCTATGAGTATGACCAAAGCTTGATGGAGGGTCCTCCTTTTTCTATTAGTCGTGAGGAGGTCAATCAACACTATGGACATAGCTATGGTTTAAATCTTTTAGTAAGTGCGGCTGTACCGGGTGGATTAAAGGGTAAGTGTGCGGCAAAAGAGACTGTTTGGCTGCTAAAAAATAGTTGACTAGGGACTACCCTACAGGATTGCTCATTTTTAATCGGGTTTACGCTGAATTCGGGCTCGCTACAATATGCCCTCAGACATAATTCTCATTGGCCCTCAGACTGTCGGTAAGTCAACTGTTGGCAGGTTACTGGCCGAGAGATTAGGCCTGCCGCAATACTCAATGGATGAGCAGCGGTGGGCCTACTATAAAGAGATTGGCTATGACGAAGCGTTGGCAAAAAAGAAACGTGAAACGGAAGGAGCTTGGGGCATTATTCAATATTGGAAACCGTTTGAGGCCCACGCCGTAGAGCGATTACTATCAGACCGGAGAAACTGTGTGATTGATTTTGGTGCTGGCCACTCTGTCTACGACGATCCTCTACTGTTTCAACGAGTGCAGAGAGCGTTAGCGCCCTATCCCAATGTTGTTCTTTTGCTACCATCACCAGATGTAGAGGAGTCAATCCGTATACTCAATGAGCGTAATCAGGACTTGCCGGAGGATATTCGCAGCACTAACGAACATTTTTTAAAGCATCCTTCAAACTATGAGCTGGCAAAGTTTACGGTATACACCAAGGCCAAAACGCCGCAAGAAACCTGTCGTGAGGTTTTGAGACTAGTGGACGTCACGTGTTGATCATTGCGGCGTTGCTGTTCCTTGAGATCAGTTTATCTGCAAGATGCTGACGTAGGGTATTTCTAGCAAATCACTCTCTCTAAATCGGCAACGGCATCATTTCTGTCGGGGCCGCCACCTATGCAGTTGACATATAATCCAAGCAGTGCATCAGTAGCGAACAAATAGCAATGACATCCTAAAGTACATCCATTACTATTGTGTGCTGGGGATAGTAGGCTATCTTTTTGACGATGCGTTTGAGCGGTCTTGTCAGTTAAATGCGCCAGAAAAGTTAGCTTAAATAAGCTAAACGGGGTATTATCTTAATAATTGGTAATAAGCGTTATTCTCCAAAGGTCTAGTTTAGTTCAAGAGTTGTTCCTACTGTTTGAATTTAGTCGTTGAAACTTATTTGCGTTTAACAAAACTTCTACCTTCAGGACACTCTTGATGCAATCGAAGGTATTGCATGCTCTTTTGTCGCGGAGAGACTAAGTGTTGCTTGAGATTGAACCAATTTTTAACTGGCCTTTTTTAACTGGCCTTCTATGGCTGTTTTATGGACTGTGCTGTCGCTAGCTTAAAGGGTGCATCAATCTATCAGACATATCGTAAAGCGGTGTCTTTTAGATGAAGCTTGTCTCGATGATTAGCAACGCCTGGAATGCCAGGTAGCAGTGACAGATTGAGTTTACCTACTAAGCGATATCTAAGACACTTCAGTGTATTAGAGCAATGTATCCACAGTTACTGAAATCGCTGTCGGATGATTGACCCCCAGGGCATCTGTTTGATTACTTAGGTTTGTCTACCAGTAGGTTTAGCCTGCGTCTTTTTAATGGATATTTCCCTTTTTCGTTCGATTGCGGGTCAGTATGACACCCTGCGATTTACCCGCTCGGTTGACATGATGAATGTTATCAGCCAGCAGATTGAAGATCAGGTGCTGCAGCACAGACTGGCGGTGGATTTTTACGCAGGTTTTCAGCGCTTTTCGAACTTTCCTGAGCAGCTTCGTCGCTATAGCCGGTTGGGGTCTGTTTGTCGGCGAGTGTATGTGTTTGGTATTCCCGACTGTGAGCCACCCTCCATTCAAGGGGTGGAGTTTATTGAGCTAAGTCCCACGTCGGCCCTAGCCCAAGAGTGGTTTTTATTTGTTGATACCCCTGAGTTTTGGGCTACTTTGGTGGCTAAGGAAGCGGAAGATCAGGCGGCGTTAACTGGACGTAACTATGACGGTCTCTGGTCCTACGATGAGGCGGTAGTTGATCGAATTTCGCTGCTGCTGTCCCAGGTGATGGAGACAATGTACCAGCCAGTCAAGGAGCGGCACTACAGCCAGCAGTATATGCATATTGCGGAAATCAACAGCCGGATGCTCAATTTGATTGAGCAGACTGAAAAGGTGAGTCAGCGCCGTTGGCAACAGCTTCGTACCCTGCACGGCATTTCAGATATCTCTTCGAGTAGCCCGTCTAAGCTATTGCAGAGTGCCGCTGTTATTTTGCAATCGGTGTTTGGCGCAGCCGGTGTAGCGGTTTCGTTTAAACTTGATAATGACTATTACACTGTTCCGGTGCTAACGGGGGAAGCTAACGGCAAAGGTCGCAAGATTCCTTTGGGCAATGGCATTAGCGGACAGGTCATGTGTCAGGGGCGTCTGGTTCAGATTCGAGATACGAACCAGCGCAGTGAGGTAGATGTGCTGATGCCTACGGCAAAATCCTTGATTGCTGCGCCCATTGTCTGTCGTAAAATTTCTGGCGCAATTATGGTTGGTGCATCTGAATCTCACCAGTGGGATGATGAGGATGCCAAAACCTTACTTGCGATCGCAAAAGTCATCGCTGTTCAGTTTGAGCAGATTCTGGTTAAGGGCAATAACACCAACGGTAGGAAAAAATCTGAAAATATAGTTAGTGGTGCAGTTTAGAGTAGGGCAGCTTATCGATGAAACGCCCGGCTTAACCGATAATTTCGCTATTCTCCAGATAGGGTAATAGGGCGCTCAGCAAACACTTGTTTGACCACGCTGATGCCGTCAAGTGTAGCCGAAAAACCTGCGGCTATTTGCATAACAACTTCCACTTGAATTGTTAGTTCCGGTTCCATTGCCTCCACCCATTTAGCCGGGGTCGAGGCGAATAAGACGTCCGTTGGGTTCATCTGTCAGAACGTAAATCAGCCCGTCTGGCCCCTGACGGATATCCCGAACCCGTTGGCCGATGGGGATGGGCGTCTGATTGACGACGGTACCTGATTCATCTAGTTCAATATGTCGTATATCTCGCGAGACCAGACCGCCGGCAAATAGGTCACCCTGCCACTGGGGGAAGCGATCGCCCTGGTATATCAGCAGTCCCGACGGTGCGATCGCAGGGGTCCAGACTACTAGCGGATCGACCATCCCCGGTTGCGATCGCAGCGATGAAATTTCTCCCCCCGTATATTCACGACTATGGGTGACCACGGGCCAACCGTAATTTTCCCCTGGGCTAACCCGGTTTAGCTCATCGCCACCCCGCGACCCATGCTCCGTGGCCCAAACTTGACCGGTTACCGGGTCCACCATCAGCCCCTGGATGTTGCGATGTCCGTAGCTCCACAAAGCCGGGGCAGCCCCTGGGGTGTCCACAAAGGGATTATCAGCCGGCACCGAGCCATCATCATTTAACCGGATCACTTTACCCAAATGGCTGTCCAGCTTTTGAGCCTGCTGCCGAATTAATTCACCCTCTAGCTGCAGCGGCGGATTACCCCCATCGCCAATGGAGATCAGCATCGTATTATCGGGCAGCCAGGTGATGCGAGAGCCAAAATGCTGCCCCCCCTGTTTGGTTCTATTAACGTCAAAAATGACCGTCCAGTCAGAAAGCGTGTCACCGTCAAACCGGGCTCGGGCAACGCGCGTCTGATTCGCTCCAGAGGAGCCATGGGCATAGGTAAAATAAACCCATTGATTTTCAGAAAACTGAGGATGCACAGACACATCCAGTAAACCGCCCTGGCCCGTGGCCAGTACTGCCGGTACGCCGGACACCGGTGTGGGCTCAAGCGTCCCCCCACGAATCAGCCGCACCCGTCCAGGGCGTTCGGTGACTAGCAGGGTACCATCAGGCAGCCAATCCATTCCCCAGGGATGCTCCAGGGAATCTGTCAAAATAGTTTGTTCTGGGGGGCCTGACTGGGCCCCTGATTGGCCAATTGTCTGGCTCGGTGGCCCTGAACCATCGGATGGGGGCGTGACTGGGGGATTATCTGTCAGCTGTTCTGAGTTAGACGCGGCACAGCCTGTGACCATGGTTCCAGCAAGCACGGCTCCAATGATTAGGCTTAGTCTATATCGGAGCATGGTTATCTCTCCTGTTGGCGGCTACCTTCAAGATAGACAAACATTGGCCGCTTGTGGGTTTACTTGCGGGGTTACCTATGGCCAAAAAGCGCCACTTTTATCTCTCCCCGACAGGTCTTACTGGTATTAATGTTCGTGGTAAACTGCCAGTCCATTGATATTGTTGAGCTTGAACGCAATGTTGTTCGGCCTTTTTATTGCTCCCATGGCGGCACAGGTTGGAACCGTTCGAGCAGAAAATCAATCATGGCATAAACTTTTGGTGCAATGATTCGGCGACTCGGATACAGTAGCCAGATAGAGGCTTCTGTAACTATCGGAAAGTCTGGCAGCACCTCGACCAGCAGACCAGATTTCAAGCTTTCGCTAGCATTCCAGACTGACTTTATGCCAATCCCCATTCCCTGTTCGAGCATTTTGCGCAGCGCCTCACCATCGTTAACAACAAATGAGCGCGGCACGCTTACCGTTTGTCCGTTTTTGAACGTCCACTTAGTCGCTTCGGCCAGGCTAATACATTGATGCGCTAGTAGATCATCGGGGACAGAAGGCGCACCATGCTGTTTGAGATAGGAAGGAGAGGCAACCAGAAGCCGCCGGTCTGAGGCTAACTTTCGCAAAATTAGATTGCTATCGGCCAACGGGGCATTGCGAATAATCAGGTCATAGGCCCCTTCGACAACATCCAGGACGGTATCTGACAGCCGTAAATCCAGGCTGACACGCGGATGACGGGCGTGAAAGTCAGCTAAGGCTGGAATGATATACATGCGTCCAAAAGAGCCTGGCATGGTTATGCGTAGTAACCCTTCAGCGTCTGCCCCCTGCCCCTTGACTGCACTAAGACCTGTTTCTAGCGTTTCTATTATTTGTTGTGCGTAGGGCAAAAATGCGTCACCATCCGTGGTTAAGGAGACGGCTCGGGTTGTTCTGTTGAAGAGACGAAAGCCAATTGTCTCTTCAAGTTTGACCAGACGGGCGCTGGCGCTTGCTGGTGAGAGGGAGAGATCCTGCGCCGCCGTGGCGATACCGCCAAGTGCTGCAATCCTTAGAAATAAACGGAGCGATAACAGATCTGGCATTGCTGAGCCTCGATATAACTTCAGTGCTGAGATGTCGGTAAATGACCAAGGGGCTGGTTCATGCTGTCTGAAATCGTAACCATCCATTATCAAAAATCCCCGAATTATTATTTCGCTTGAAGCCTATTTATCTTTTTTATTTGAATAATTACCATGCGAATAACGCTTCATAAGGAGCGATACCCAGGGCCTGTGTGAAGCATCGCACTGAATCATCTAGTAAACCAATCATCCAGCAAACCAAGGAGACATCCAATGATCTATGACGGTTTCACCACGTTTAACGTTAACGTTGACAGTGCAGTTGCTTGGGTCACCTTCGACTATCCCCCTGTCAATATCCAGGGTCTGCCGATGCTCGCTGACCTGACCATGTTGGCCCAAAAGCTGGAAACGGATCGCGACGTCAAGGTGGTTGTATTTCAATCGGCAAATGCCGAAATTTTTGTGGCCCATGCCGACACAAATTTTCTCAAGGATATGTCTGCAACGGCAGTCTCCCGTGGCGAGGTCAAACTCCTCGATTTGCAGGTGGTCCTAGAGCGCATTAGTAAGCTACCCCAGGCCACCATCGCTAAGATTGAAGGCTTTGCCCGCGGCGGTGGTCACGAATTTGCCCTGGCCTGCGATATGCGCTTTGCGGCTCGTGGTAAGGCTAAATTCATGCAGATGGAAGTGGCCATGGGCATCCTCCCCTGTGGTGGTGGTGCATCGCGGATGGCGCGTCAGGTGGGTCTGGGGCGCGCCCTGGAAATTATCCTAGGTGCTAAAGACTATGATGCTGACCAGGCCGAAGCCTATGGCACCATCAACAAAGCCCTTGATCCAGAAAAGATTGGCCCCTTTGTTGAAGCATTGGCCAACCGCATCGCTCTCTGGCCCGCTGAGTCGATCAATGCGTGTAAACAGACTGTCTATGCCTCCATTGATAAACCCATTGATGAAGCCCTAAAAGAAGAGGCCTATTGGCTCTATCAGGCAACCAGCCAAACCCCTGCACTGAAACGCTTTACATGGGCTGATGAAAACGGTGCGCAGTTTGACCTGAACAACCAACGCGGTTGGCAAGAGATGGTTGTTAGTGTGCAGGAGATTAATTAATGAAAACCATAGAAGATATAGGGTTTCAGCCCATTAATCGCGGATACAACTCCGTGTTCCGTCCGAACCGGTTAAGCCTCGGCCTGGTGGTGCCGATCGAGTCCTATCCCAGCGGACCGGTGCCCACCATGGAACACCACATTGAACGGGTGCAGCTGGCCGAAGAACTTGGGTTTTCTGCCGTCTGGTTGCGTGATGTGCCGTTCAACGTGCCCTCATTTGGGGATGCGGGTCAGACTTACGATCCCTTTGTTTACCTGGGTCTTTTAGCGGGCCAAACTAAGCAGATTGCCCTTGGTGTGGCCAGTATCATTCTGCCATTGCGACACCCTGTCCATGTGGCTAAGGCCGCTGCGACCGCTGATGTGCTCTCCGGCGGGCGGCTGATTTTGGGGGTGGCTTCGGGGGACCGACCCGAGGAATATCCGGCGCTGAATCTTTCTTTTCAGGAGCGTGGGGCCACATTTCGAGAGAGTTTTGATTACATCAGACACATGGGTGAGAGTTCGCCCGCGTTTGAAAATGCGTTTGGTAGCCTCAATGGTGGCCTCGACATGCTGCCCAAACCCACATCTGGTAAACTGCCGCTGCTGATTACGGGCGGTAGTCAGCAAGACCCCGAATGGATTGCGCGGAACGGAGATGGCTGGATGACGTATCCCCGCAATACTGGTGTGCAAGCACGCATCATTAGGGATTGGCGGGCGCGGGTTGAAGCTGTGGGCAGTGCTGACAAGCCCATGATGCAGCCGCTCTATGTAGATCTGACAGAAGACCCCGATACCCGACCCCAACCTATCCATCTGGGATTTCGGTTGGGGATAAACCCTCTGCGGGACTATCTGCGATCGCTAGAACAAATCGGCATGAACCATGTGGCCCTAAACCTGCGCTTTAACCAGGCGGATATTGAGCCTACCCTAAAACGTCTAGCCGATAACATTCTGCCAGATTTTGACGTATAGACGTTCCATGGAACGTCTCTTCATTAATTTTTTGCTGTATGGGCGTTCCATGGAATATTTCTCATTTGTACAGACGTTCCATGGAACATCTTTTATTAATTTTTCGATAGGGAACTAAAACCATGGCAAAAACAATTTTGATTACCGGGTCTACCGATGGCATCGGGTTGGAAGCAGCCAAAATGCTGGTCTCGAAAGGGCACACGGTGCTGTTGCATGGGCGCAATCTGACAAAACTGGAGAAAGTCAAAACATTACTCTCTGCGCTACCGGGTAGTGTTGAGAGCTATGGGGCTGATTTGTCGATCCTGGCCAATGTGGAATCCCTAGCAAAGGCTGTGGCTGAAAACCACGCTACGCTGGACGTGCTGATCAACAATGCGGGTGTTTACAAGACGGGTGATACGGTCACGCCGGATGGACTTGATGTACGCTTTGCTGTGAATGCGATCGCACCTTACCTCCTCACCCAACGTCTTTTACCCCTGCTGGGTACTTCTGGACGGGTGGTCAATCTCTCTTCCGCTGCTCAATCCGCAGTTAATCCCCAGGCGCTGACCGGACAAATCGGTCTGTCCGACGGTGCGGCCTATGCCCAAAGTAAGCTGGCGTTGACCATGTGGTCCCGCAGCCTCGCCTTTGCACTCAAGGATAACGGCCCGGCTGTTATCGCCGTTAATCCTGGATCAATGCTGGGCAGCAAGATGGTGAAAGAGGCCTTTGGTGTCGCTGGCGGCGATATTCGTATCGGTGCCGAAATCCTGACCCGCGCCGCTCTGTCAGATGAATTTGCAGCTGCTTCCGGCCAGTATTTTGACAATGATTCAGGTCAGTTTGCGTCGCCCCACCCCGATGCCCTTGATTCACAGAAATCCCAAAAAGTTGTCCAGGTTATTAATACGGTTTTGACTGAAATAACGCCATAGTTTGACTAGAACAGGTTTAGCTTTTATCAGATCCTAAAAGGCTGTTTAATCTCTTTATTTGCCGTTGCTGATTTAGAGGATGAACCGGTCGGTTAGGTAAGTAGATGAGCACAATTAATTTCAAAATCCTGGAGGCCCCCTAAATCCCCCAATTCTTGGGGACTTTGATTTCCG
>JBCAWO010000108.1:0-11973 GCA_038534515.1 Cyanobacteria bacterium J06554_1 | reverse complement strand
GCCTGACAGATTATCAGGCAGGACTGGTCTGCAGCTAGAAATGGAAATTTCCTGGGCAGCAACAGGCCGAACACATAGGCAGCCAACTAGGCAAGATAGCAAACTAGCGAGCAGTTCCCGGTTGAGAAGCATGTAGATTACCCGGTCAGAAAATAGGCCCTGGGGACAGTGGGATTACGCTAATGCTGCCCCCATTGAGCATATTACCGCGGCGGTATCGGTGGAGTAATGAAGCCATTGACGGAGCCTGAACCAGTAGCCACCATCCCTGGCCTCAGCAATCGTTGGGCAATTGTTAAAACATTTAAGGATGTGCTGTTCTCTAAGTGGTGACGGATGCGAGCGGCGTCATCAACCAGGTCAGCGGGGCCAACATCGAACGGGACAATCACAGTCTCATCATTGATGTAAGTGTCTGGGCGTTGCTCAAGTGTACGATTCACGTTTAATGCTCCCTATGCAAAATTTTTATATTGTGTGCACAAACGCAGTTTGTTGCTTGGACTGTGTCCTTATTCTGGTCTGTGCGTCCGCTGCTGTCGGCACCCTATGGGGTACTGCTGGTATCAATTTTGCTGTGTATGTTCATCGCCAGCACCTGACTTCGGCTCGGGTCTCGATGGGGTGAGAACGGTTGTTTGAGGCCCACAGCAATAAAAATGTATTTTTGTAAACTGTTCCGGATAGTTGCAGAATCCTTGTCTTTTGGGCTGAGGAGTTATTAGCCGTATAAATTTATAGAGATGGGAAGACGCTAATGCGGATAATTCTCAAACGGAGTAACCCAGGGCTATTGATGAATAACTCCCCAGATGAATTACGTCGGTTGGCTTGTGAGGCGTGTCGTTACTGTCTTGGCAGCGCAGAACGGCAGCGTTACCTGACCCAGTTAATTCGATTAATAAAATCTCGTCTTTGGCGTGACAACAGCCCCTACTACCAAGATGCCTTACAACAGACATGGATTTATCTTTGTCAGAACCTATGTGAGGGGAAAACGGCTAAGCCCTATGACCCTGATGTTGCCAGTGTTGCTACCTGGCTAAATGCCTATCTAAAGTTTCGTCTATTAGATTTTGAACAGGCGGCCCAGGCCGATCGCGCTCGCCATATCTCTGCCTATGGCGAGGATGGTGGCACGACAGACGTGGTTGAAACCCTGGTTGCTAAGCCAGAGATTCCTCCCATTCTAGAGAGAGTTCAAGATTGGCTAGAACAGAATGCGGCGGAATTTCGCAAGATTCATGTGGCCAATCATCCAAAAATCAACTGCTATGAGCTGATTCTCAGGCGACTGCCGCCGGAAACCTCCTGGCAGGCCTTAGAAGATGAGTTTGGTGTTTCCTATAAAACCCTCGAAAGTTTCTATCGCCGCCAGTGTAAGCCTCGTTTACGAGAGTTTGGCCGGGCCGAAGGCCACATAAGTTCTTAACCATAATTCTTGATACCTACGACTGTCACAACATATCGGAGACCTTTTCCATGACTTACTCGCAATCGGCTACAGATGCAGCCAGGCTGATCTGGCCAATCACCCAGCAGGGCAAGATGATTGCCCTGCAGTTTGCCCGTGACCATGGTCTACCGGATATTGCTGAGCGGGTGAGGCGAAATACTCTAGCGGTTTGGGTGCTCCACGAGTTTTTAGAGGCCCTGGGTATTTTGACCGACCTGGCCAATAGCGATAGTTGGAACCCGGCCATGCAGCTGACAGAAGATGTGGCTGATTTAGTGGTGTCTGGGGTGGGTCGGTTGGAATGTCGCCCGGTGGAGGCGGGCGTTTGTACTGTACCGCTAGGGTTGGAGCGCATTGGCTATGTGGCTGTGGCATTAGACGAGGCGGCTGGCGAAGCCTCGCTTTTGGGGTTTGTGCCTGAGGTGACCCTGGCTCAGCTGGGGTTAGATCGGCTACAGCCGATGGACGATTTCCCCACCCATCTGCATCAAATTCGCCAGGGAGCCCTGGGGCAGGAGCCGTCTCAGCTAACTCGGCTCAGCCGCTGGTTGGAGGGATATTTTGACAGTGGCTGGCAGTCTGCGGAAGATCTTTTGGCGCAGTACCTGTGGACACCGGCGTTTAGACAGGGAGGTCAGTCAGCCCAGCGACAGACCCCCATGCAAATCAAACGAGCTAAGCAATTGGACCTGGGACTAAAGCTAGGGGCAGAGCAGGTTGCCCTGGTGCTGGAAGTAGAACAGGAAAATGAATCGGCTGTAAATATAGGGCTGCGACTTTACCCTTTGGAGGGCCGTCTATATCTGCCCGAAGGTCTGACTGTCAAAATTTTAGATGGAGAGAATACGGTCTGTTTAACGGCTCAGTCTCGCAGCGCGGATAACTATTTGCAACTTTATTTTCGAGGTCATCCAGGGGAACCCTTTTCGGCTCAAGTCACCCTAGGGGATGTGAGCATTGTGGAGAATTTTATAATTTGACCCGGGGGCGCTATGCAACGAAAACCGAGCACGGATAAGCTCGTGGTTCTCAAGTTGGGGCCAGGGAGTTTCCAACAGGGGTTTTCGGTGGTTTTGCAGATTGGGTTAGAGGGAGAACGACCCGCTGTAGAGCTGCCTGGGGCCTTACCGTCAGCGTCAGAGTTACCGAGGTTATACCAGCAGTGGCAAGTGGCCTATCGTCAGCTGCGTCTGCCCAGTCGGTTAGAAGCCGATTTGGATATGGTGACCAATGTGTCTTGGATTGGGGACTGCCATCACAGCGCTGGGGTGCTTTGCGATCGCATCAACACCTGGTTAAGTCAGCCCACCTTTCAACCGCTCTACAACAAACTGCTTGAGCAGCTTAACCCCACGGACACGATTCGAGTGGTGCTCCAAACCGAAAACCCAATTTTGCAACGTTTGCCCTGGCACCTGTGGGATTTTTTTCAGCGCTATCCCCAGGCTGAATTGGCTCTGAGTGCCCCCGTTTATGAGCAGGTGGATACCCCTGAAACCCTGAGCTCCACCGTCAGAATTTTAGCGATTTTAGGCGATGCCACCGGGTTAGATCTAACGACCGACCAGGCCCTATTGCAAAATCTTCCCGGTGTGGAGCTGCATTTTCTGACCGGTCCAGACCGTGCTACCCTCAACCGCTACCTGTGGGATCAGCGGGGCTGGGATATTTTATTTTTTGCTGGCCACAGCGGCGATATTGATACCGGTGGTAGCTGCAGCGGCAGCATTAGTTTAAATGCCCAGGATAAGTTGACCATTCCTGAACTCAAGTATGGGCTGGCTAAAGCGGTGCAGAGGGGACTTGCGATCGCCCTGTTTAATTCCTGCGACGGCCTGGGATTAGCCCAGGATCTAGCCGACTTGCATATCCCCCAAATCCTGGTGATGCGAGAGCCGATCCCCGATCGGGTGGCCCATGAGTTTCTCAAGGGTTTTCTAGAAAGTTTTTCCCGTAATACGCCCCTTTATCTGTCGGTTCGAGAGGCCCGTGAACGGTTGCAGGGGTTAGAAAATGAGTTCCCCTGCGCCACCTGGCTACCCATTCTGTGTCAAAACCTGGCGCAGCAGCCCCCCACCTGGCAACAGCTGCAGGGGCAAGAAACTCCTGTAAAGCCCCTACCTTCTTTACCGGTGGCCGGTGGCCTGGGGACAATCATCACAGCGGCTACCCTGGGGCTGCGCCTTCTGGGGGGATTGCAATCGCTTGAGCTGGCTGCCTACGACCGATTGTTGCGCTGGTGGCCAGTGTTTGAACCCCCCGATGCCCGCATTGTTGTGATTAAAAACACTGCACAAGATATCCAACAACAGGGGCTTGATCGAAACTCAGATTTTTCCATGACCGATAAAACCCTGTTGGCCGTGTTAGAAAAGCTAGAACGGTTCCAGCCTCGGGTGGTTGGCGTGGATATCTACCACGAGCATGAGATTTCTCCCCAGGTTCCCCAGCTGCGAGAACGATTGGCCGATACCCCCAACTTAGTCTCGCTTTGCAAACATCCGTCAGACTCAGCCGAAACGGGTGGGGTGGCCGCTGCCCCTACTATTGAATTTGGTAACCGCTTAGGGTTTAGCGACTTTCTTGAAGATACGGATAACATCGCCCGTCGAGTGTTGTTGGTGGTGACGCCACCAGTCACTTCACCCTGCGCTGCTGATTACAGTTTTGCCACCATCATCGCAGGCCGATATTTAAACCTGATCGCCAATAATGACAATTTAGACGATATATTTTGGCAAAATGACAAAAGTTGGTTTCAAATAAACCAGGTTAAAATTCCCCCATTAAACGCTCGTTCAGGGGGCTATAAACTATCGCCTGACAATGTCGGCGGGTATCAAAAACTGCTGCACTATCGCCACCTGCCCCAGTTAGAAGACATTGCCCAGACCCATACAGTCTCTGAGGTACTACAGGATGATTTTGAGGGGGCTGGTCTTCGCGATCGCATCGTCTTAATCGGCACAACGGCGCTCTCTTTTGGCGGTGGAGATATTGAAGAGCGAGACTTTTGGAAAACCCCCTACACGACAACTGAACGCCCCGAGGACATGACGGCTGGTGTCTTTATTCAGGCCCATATCATCAGCCAGCTGATCAGCGCCGTTGAAGATGGCCGCCCCTTGATGGATACCTGGAATGAATGGGGAGAAAGCGGCTGGATTATGCTTTGGGCATCTGTGGGTGGGGGGATAGGCTGGGGGCTAGTTAGGGGCCGTTTTTGGCTGATGCTATGCACAGCACAGGCGGGTCTGTTGCTCATCAGCTGGGGCTTATTGGCCATGCCAGCAGTTTGGGTCCCCTATGTACCTGCGGTCATCACGCTCACGGGGGCAGCCGTTACCGTTAATCGCTATAGGTATTACCGATGAAGTGCATCTACGTTCTAACTACTCTAATGTCGGTTCTAATGTCTGTGGGGTTGGGATTGTGTCCCCCCCTTCAAGCCGGCCTACGTTTGGCCCAATCGAGGCCAGCAAATCAGATTGCGGAGCGTCCTGACGATACCGGATATCCCCAGGGGGGAACGCGTCGGGGAGGCGGCAGTCGTGGTGGGGTATGCGACACAGCGAGAGACATGCCCCCACTGACCGCCCTAATGCCGGACACGGCCACTTGGATAGACACCCCAGTGGTTGTCGGTGGGAGCGGCGGGAGCGGCCAGACCGCTGAGGAGATTGTTTTTAGCTTTACAGCCAGCCCGTCGCCTGACTTGTGGTTTTATCTACCCTATCGTCTGGTCGATAGCAGTCGGGTGGAGTTTACGCTAAAAGATGGCGCTGGCGACACCATCAGTCGGACCCGGCTAGATACCACTGAGACCTTACCAACGGTTCCTAGCATCGTGCGGGTCTCGTTGAGCGCCCTGGGGCTGACCCTAACGCCAGAAACAGACTATCACTGGTATCTAACGGTGCATTGTCAGGGGGGACCGCCCATTGCCGTAGATGGTTGGATCCGCTATCCGTCCCTTAGTGTGGATCCCCTGACCCAGCCCACCAACGCATTTTGGGTGGATCGTCTATCGGTATTGGCCGATGCCCAGCTTTTGAACCCGAACGATGGGTCTGCCCAGGTTGACTGGCGAGAGCTACTAGAGTCAGTGGGTTTGGGTGATATTGCTGACGCCCCACTGATGGATTGTTGTAGTTTTGTTGAGCAAAGTCAGAACTAATGCAGAATTTATGACGGGAGTCCTGATAAGTACCTAGAACACAGGGGGCCGCTGCTATCTATAGGTTTAGCGCCCATTGATGGTGTGAATTATGGGCGCAAAGCTATACATCACCAGCGGTCCTGAGGTTTTTTCCCTCTTTCCTCATGCTTGCGTTCTGGTTAATTGAGTTCAGGATGCCCATCATGAATAGCTCCTTTAATGCCCAGCCCTTTGAAAATGAGACTGTTATCAGCTCCCTATTACAAACCGCCCTTGATAATCTGGTGGATGGCCTATTGATTGTCGCGGCCAGCGGTCGTGTGCTCAAGGCCAACACCATGGCCACCCGTGTCTGCCATGGTCTGGTTTCCTCTGATAGTTCTGTCTGTCAGCTCTCCCAAGTACCCAAAGCCCTTTGGACCCTGTGCCATCCGATCTTTAAAAATATGGCCAGTGGGATTGAGACCCATCTGGGTCTCGAAATCGACATTACCGATGCCCAGCATCAGCCGATTCGGGTGCGGATTCAGCCCCTGAATCTTAAGGTTCAACAGGAAGACTGTCTGATGCTGATTTTGGAGGATCGTCAGCAGGCCCATCGCCGCCGTGCCATGGCCGATGGTAAACGCTATGGCCTCACCCCGCGCGAAATAGACGTGTGGGAGCTACGCTTGCAAAATCAGTCCTATGAGGCCATTGCTAATACGCTGTTTATCACTGAAAACACGGTGAAAAAGCACGTAAAAAGTGTTTTGGCTAAGCGCCGTGTTTACGATGATGGCGGGGGCTATGGTGCGATCGCAAGCTAGAAAAACCCTAAACCCCCCGATCCCTCTTTGATGATCGAAATCAATATCGTGTCACCTAAGGTATCGGGGGGCTAAAATCTTAAACAGTCGCAGCCGCAAAGAAGTGGCTATCTTGCTCAGCCCGCAGCTTGTCGCACACACGACCCTCTGGGAAGATCACATCGTCATAGGTCAGCACCGCATCCTTGGGGATATCGTGCTTTAGCCTGCATCCCTCTGCTAGACCCATGGGCAACAGATTCTCTTTGATGGCCTCATCGGCATTTTCACACTGACCATAGGTCATGTAGTAGCCAATGCCATCTAAGGTTTCTCCCGCCTTGAGGTCGATTTTAGCCGAGGCCACCACATCCACCATGGGTTTACCCAGGGGAGCCATCACCGCATCATTAAAGAGAACGGCGCGGGCCAGGGACAATGGCACCTCAAAATGACAGATGTGATAGGGCGTGTAGAAGCTATAGAGGGGGCCCTCACCACGCTTGTAATAGTTTAGATAGTGCTGATGTTTCGGGTCATCATTGGTGGCGTAAATAAATACACCCGCCGCAGGCTGAGCCCCCACAACATAGTCCACAATTCCCCCCAGCGACTTAAGCTGATCCACATCGTACAGGTGGGTCATGTCATCCACGTGACCGCGAAAGTCGTAGCCCAACATACCCCGCTGGGCCACCTTCATCCCCGTCGCGTTGGCAACAATCGCCTGCTCAAATGAGATTTTGGTACCATCGGCAAAACTGGTCACCATATAGGCAGCCTGTTTCCACTTGGCCGCAAAGCTCTCCTGGGTGGTGGGGTTGCGATAACGGTCTTGGAGACCCTTAATGTTGCCGCAGAGTAGAGGAGTGAATCCGATGCTCTTGACATAGCGGTAGAGATTCATCTCTACGCCAGGCTGGTCGCCATCACAGTTGGAGAGTACCACCCCGGCACGGTCAGCATAGACCTTGAGCATGGGGCCAACGGTACCATCTAGCTCAGCGTTCATCAGAACGACATGCTTTTTGTTATTAATGGCCTCCAGCACAATCTGAGCACCAAATTCAATGGTGCCCGTCACTTCCACTAGAGCATCAATGTTGTCTGCCTTGCACAGCAGAGACGCATCTTCAGTGACCGCCGGCGTCCCGCTAGTAATGGCGTCTTCCAACTCAGCCACGGTACTAACGGTCTGAATATGGTCTATCCCGGCTTCCTGGTAGGCTCGCTTAGCCCCGTCCAAACGACGACTAAAGACGGCAACTAGCTCCATGCCCGGTACGGAATGGATGATTTGATTGGCAATGCCTCGGCCCATAAAACCTGCGCCGATCATCCCTATGCGGACGGGATTGCCCGCTTCTGCACGGGCTTTGAGGGCTGTATCAACAATAATCATGAGGGCACTCCTATGGAAACGGGCTGATCGCTTTGCTGGTCGTTGGGCTGGTTGTCCAATAGGGGCCAGTTGGCATCCTTATTGGAAATGGTAGTCACAGGTAAGGGCCAGTCAATGGCTAGTTTAGGATCGCTGTGGCGCAGACCCCGCTCATAGCCAGGGGTATAAAACTCGGTTACCTGGTAGGTAACTTCGGCATTGTCGGTCAGGGTTTGATACCCGTGGGCAAACATTTCTGGTACGTACAGCGCCCGCCGATTGTCGGCACTTAGCTCTACACCCACATGGGCTAGGTAGGTGGGAGACTCTTTGCGCAGGTCAACGATAACGTCATAGACGGCCCCCTGGGTGCAGCGGACAAGCTTTGTTTCGGTGGCAGGGGGAATTTGAAAGTGCATTCCCCGCAGGGTACCTTTTTTGTGGTTAAAGGACAGGTTGCACTGGGCGACAACGGGCTTGAGACCGCGCTCTTCAAATTCTTGAGCACAGAAGGTGCGGGCAAAAAATCCCCGATCGTCTTTGAGCAACTCAAGGTCAATAATATAGACCCCCTGAATGGAGGTTTCATTAAAAATCATAGGTGTCGCTATCTATTAATGGATAGTAATAAAAACAAAAGCGTTGCTGATCCTCGGGATGATTTTATCTGCTAGATGCTGCCCCATGGCCGATCTAACCGATCGGTTCATTCTCTAAATCAGTAACGGTAAAACAAAAGGTAGAGCTGCATCGAGATGTTTGATCAGGTAAACCCCCAAGATCATCGTTTCCCAGGTCGGTGGGCATTGCCCACCGACCTGCATATCGTGCAATTGCCTGGGAGCCCTGGCCCTAAACAGAGTTAAGTGTTTCGTAGCGTTGAATCTGCGCTACGGTCATTTGATGCATATTCTCTTCTCTGATGTAGGCGCGATACCATTCCACAATCCAGTCTAGCGTTGTGGCTAAATCTAGCTTAGGGGACCATTTTAGACGGCTCTTAGCTTTGGAGCAGTCGAGTTTCAGGTAGGTGGCCTCGTGGGGATTCACGTTAGTATCTAACTGCCAGCTGGCACCGTCTCCCCAAAGCTGGGTCAGCTGTTCAGTGATCCATGAGACCGGGCGGGCATCGCTGTCGTTGGGGCCAAAGTTCCACCCTTCAGCATCGTTGGTCCCCGAGTCCCACATCTGCTCAGCTAGGGTCATATAGCCATTTAGGGGCTCGAGCACGTGCTGCCAGGGGCGAATGGCATTTGGGCTACGAATTAGCACTGATTCTCCGGCGATGATGGCGCGAATGATATCGGGAATGAGTCGATCGCCAGCCCAGTCGCCGCCGCCGATCACGTTGCCAGCTCTGACGCTGGCTAAACCGACGCCGTGCTCATGGTAGGTGTTGGGGCCAAAGTAAGAACTGCGATAGGCTGAGGCCACCAGTTCTGCGCAGCCCTTGCTGTTGGAATAGGGGTCATGGCCACCCATGGCTTCATTTTCTCGATAGCCCCACACCCACTCGCGGTTTTCGTAACACTTATCGCTGGTGATATTGACCACCACTCGAGTGTTACCGGTTTGTCGTACCGCTTCTAACAGGTGCACAGTGCCCATCACGTTGGTGGCATAGGTCTCTACGGGATTTGCGTAGGAATATCGCACCAGGGGCTGGGCAGCCATGTGAAAAATGATGTCGGGCTTATGGGTTGCGATCGCATCTTGCAAACTCACCAAATCCCGCACATCGCCCTCGATAGACATCATGCCATCGCCCACACGGGCTACCTCAAACAAACTGGGGGATGTGGGAGGCGTCAATGCATAGCCCACCACCTCAGCCCCTAGCTGTTGTAACCACAGCGATAGCCAACTGCCCTTAAAGCCCGTATGACCAGTTACAAAAACCCGTTTACCACGCCAAAAATCAGCGTTCATAACTGTTCCTTCAATACAGCAAAAAAAATGTCGTCAGCCGACAACAGCAACAAACGATAGTGATATCTAAATCATCACCGGATTTAGACTCCTGTTGCATTTGTCAGGTTAGTAACGCCAACCTGACTCGCAATTGACAAATACATCCGTCAATTGCGATCCATGCTCATAGATCAGTCTCTGATTAGAGACTGATCAGCGGTGCTACCAAACTTTCCAGGGAGCTTCGTTTGCCTGCCACAGCTTTTCTAGATACCGCTTATCTCGCAAGGTATCCATGGGCTGCCAAAAGCCGTTGTGCTTATAGGCCGAGAGCTCTTCCATATGGGCTAGCTTCTGTAAGGGCTCCTTTTCCCAAGAAATTGAATCATCGTCGATGTAGTCAATTACCTGGGGGTTGAGAACAAAAAAGCCACCATTGATCCAGGCACCATCACCTTCGGGCTTTTCTTGAAACTGGGTGATTTTTGTCTGGTCTTTTTCTAGGGAAATCGCCCCAAATCGTCCGGGTGGTTGAACGGCTGTCAGTGTAGCCAGGGATTTTTGTTGCTTATGAAATTCGATCAGTTCGCTAATATTAACGCTTGAAACACCGTCTCCGTAGGTAAAGCAAAAATCTTCGCTGCCGACATGTTCTCTTACGCGCTTAAGACGACCGCCAGTCATGGTCGAATCCCCGGTATCCACTAGGGTGACACGCCAGGGTTCTGCTTTACCCGCGTGTACATTCATCTGGTTAAAGCGCATGTCAAAGGTAACGTCTGACATGTGGAGAAAATAATTGGCAAAGTACTCCTTGATGACGTACCCCTTGTAGCCGCAACACACAACAAAATCAGTAATGCCGTGGTGAGAATAAATTTTCATGATGTGCCAAAGAATTGGCTTGCCCCCGATTTCCACCATGGGCTTGGGCTTAATGGAGGTCTCTTCACTCAAGCGAGTGCCTAAACCACCAGCTAGTATGACAGCTTTCATATAGTTAATAGATTAACGAACACCTTTGATGCCATTAATGGCGTATGAGCATAACAAAAACCATTAATGGATGAGCTTCTTTAAGGAAACTCCACATTCAGGAGATTCTCCATAAAGGATTACCGGAAAATTCCCTATCGATACTTTAATAATTAACTCCTCACTCCTTAAGTATTCCGGAATCTTACGCAAGTTTTAGCGGGCATGACGACCTTTACGTTGTTATCAGCTGTGGTCATGCCATCGTCGATATGAACGTTCTATGACAATTTGCTCCAGCGACTGTGACTAATCTTTGGCGAATATTAAAGGGTTACCTAATTTGATACCTCTGGTACTTCTTAATACCGAGATCAGGGTTCCCTGAGATAATTGGGACTACCCACTTAAATCGATTAGCCCGAGCTAGTGCTCAAAAATATTTTGATATTGTAGGAGATCTAATCGAATAAAGGTCGGTAGGCATTGGAAGCATTCCTCTGCCAGATGCCAGCGCCCTTCTCGCTGTAGCATCAGGGTGAGGCGCTTAGATAGCTCGTGGAGGTAGCGAACATCGTTGGCGGCGTAGGCAAGCTGTTCGTTGCTGAGGTCATGTACATTTCCCCAGTCAGAGCTTTGGGCCGACTTGTCGAGTTCTATGCCGGCAATTTCTTTAACCAGTTCCTTGAGACCGTGGCGAGGGCTGTAGGTGCGGGCTAGCTTACTGGCAATTTTGGTGCAAAATACGGGGGTGACTTCAATGTCTAGATGGTGTTGAAGGGTGGCCAGGTCAAACCGGGCAAAGTGAAAAATTTTGAGAATGCTGGGAATTTCTAGCAGCTGTTGCAGGTTGGGCGCATTGGTTTGTCCCCGTTCAATGCGAATTGCTGAACTGTAGCCTTCGGTATCACAGAGCTGTACCAGACAGAGTCGATCGCGCAGAGGATTGAGACCCATGGTTTCGGTGTCGACTGCGATCGCGTCAGCGGCAAGGTAGCGCTCAAGCAAAGATGATGACAGGTCGCGATCGCAAACCTCAAAATTGTCCAAGGTTAAAGTTTCCTTTGGTTACATTAAGTTAGCTATACCAATATTGGCAAAGATGGCTTGGCAAAGTTCTCTTGACAGAGATGACCTGGCAAAGAGGGGCCCAGGAACGAACCATCCAATGATCACAGGCCCCTCAGATGTTTAGGTGTCAAACTTCAACACCTTTGCCACTGTCTGCACATCCTTATCTCCCCGCCCAGAGCAGTTGATCACAATGGTGGGGTTGCCCTCTAGCCGGGGGCACAGGATCTCT
>JBCAWO010000107.1:0-12323 GCA_038534515.1 Cyanobacteria bacterium J06554_1 | reverse complement strand
TGAGGGTGTGTTTTCTGAGTCAGGAGTCTCTGTCGGTTGGGGTGAGGTGGGCCGGGGCAACGTGGGACTGTTATTACAGCCCAATATCAATAAGACACTCGTTATTGTTATCCCTTTAATATTTTTACTCAATGGATAAAGCAGCATTAGAATTAGACTGTGATAGAGGGACCTAGTATGGGTGATACTGATACAACGCCTGATTTAGCTCGGCCTCTAGCATTGTACGAGGAAAAATTGAAGCGATTTCGATTGTCCCTAACCATATTACTAGTGGGGACTAAGGAATACCATGGTCTCTAACCCCGATGAAACGATAGCCTACGAAAAGAGAAAGCTAGCCCTAATTGAAGAAATTACCGTAGCATTTGACGGTGTTGCTCGTGAAGAAGGTGTCACGTTGCACGAAGCGACGGTGATTGATGATTACGGTAGCCCCGCAGAACGGGCTGAGGCCAGAGCACAAGACACAGAGGACAGATGGCAGGATGTGCCAGAAGCAGACATTCGATTCACTGATGCAGTGCTCAGCTTTCTGGACCCAAAGGGCTTTCATTATTACATTCCCGCCTATATGGTTTGGTATCTCCGCAATATCGACAATAAAGACCCTGGCTATTGGTCAAACACGTTTGACTCTGTGGTGTTTCACTTGACCTACAAAGTAGATGTGGATGACTATGTGTCTTCAAAATTTCAGTTATTTACGCTAGCTCAATCTAAAGCTGTTGCCAACTTTCTTCTCTTTGATATGGAGCGAGAGCAGACACTTGAAAAGCAGTATTTACAAGCATCGCTGGCAAAAGGTGGTTTGGCTCAAGCTGAAATTGACCGCATTTTGCAAGCACATGAACCCCAGGAGATTGAGACTAGACAAGCTTTAGAGGCATACTGGAAACAGTTTGTTTAGCTTATTAGCAGAGCGGACTATAGGAAGAATATTCAGGCTTTGCTTGTTTAGATTTATAAGGATAGCGGGTTTCTTAGCTGGGTAAAATCGACGCTTTAAGTCACATCAGAAACCCGCTGTTTAGGACCTATGCTGCTGATTCAGTGGAAGGGTCGCTGTCAGCGGGGATCTGCCCTTCTAATTCATTGATGGCTGCATTAATGGCAGCTAGATGCACCTGCATACGATCGCGACTGGTTTTGAGCCACTGAAGCCTCATTTTTTGGCAATTGGCATAGAATCGAGCGTAATCATCGCTGGAACACTTACTGGAAGTAGACGGATTACAGAAAGGAAAAAACATGGCTGCGGGTTAAAGAGGTACCCCTATAAACTAACAACTTTCTAAAAAGTGTGGGGATACACGCTATACCTGCCAGTCAGCCTGAAAAAATTGTCTAATTCTTTGGGTAGATGTCATAAAAGGGTACCTGGTCTAATCTGTAAAAGCCGATCTTTTGTTTGATTTCATATGGGTACCGGGCAAAAAGCTGCTTTACACACAGCTGTTGATGATGCGATCGCAACCGCCAGCAGGATCAATGAAACGTTGTTTACCCTCGGTACTCAAACCGTACAAAATGTAATCGTTACAGCCGCTCAGCAGGCAGCAACCACCAGTGAAGAAACGGCGGCCGCTGCCCACAGGCTGATTGAGGTCACCACTGAAACCGTCGGTCGTACCGTTGAACCAGTGGCCACCAACCCACTGGTGGGCTACATGGCTAAAATTCCGGGGTTAAGCTGGCTGCTAAACGCATTGGGTAAAGTGGACACCCACCAGGCACAGCAAGAAATTGACCAGCTTACCCAAAAATATCCTGACGATACCCCTGAACAGATTGCCCATCGTGTCATTGCTAACACAGCCTTAGCCGCGGCTGGCACTGGTCTGGCCACTAATATCATTCCACCGGTGGCCGTTGCTCTGTTTGCGGTAGATTTGGCTGCCTTAAGCAAACTACAGGCCGATATGTTGTTTCGCATTGCAGCTGCTTACAGATTTGACCTGGACGATCCGGCGCGTCGAGGTGAGGCCCTGGCCGTATTTGCCCTATCCCTTGGCAGCGGTGGCATTTTTAAAACAGGGCTGAGCTTTTTAGAGATAATACCGGGGTTTGGTGCTGTTTTAGGGGCGTCAAGTAATGCTGCCCTGGTTTATTCTCTGGGATTGGCCGCCCGACAGTTTTACGATACAAAATATAGGCGTGCAACAGGGGTTCCCATAAATCAGATAACAACTTAAGGTTTTTCAGACTACCTATTGCGCCTGTCAGATGTTTGATCGGGCCTGTGCCATACTTTTCCCAGGTGTTTGGTGGGTCCTGATGTCGTTAACGCATACTCTGGTGCTTTTGCTGGTTATTCCTGGTCTTGGTGTAGGACTGGGGAGCTGTCGTATTTTTGAGCAGCAGACAGAAATAGCTACGCCTGTAGTAGCGGCAACGGTTCCACCTCTGATTGAGGCGACCCTGGCTGGTAATGTGGACGATGTGCGATCGCAACTTGCAAAGGGTACCAATCCAAACTTGGTTTATAACACCAATACGGCCCTCACCTACGCTGCCCGCGATGGCTTTACAGAAATTGCCCGTCTGCTGATTGACCACGGAGCCGATGTTAACTGGATTGATGGTGAAGGGGTTACTCCACTGATCTTGGCATCCTTTAAAGATCACATTGGGCTAGTCCAGCTGCTGCTAGAGCATGGCGCTGATGTAACAGTTCGCGACCAATGGCATCGGACTGCCCTCGATTATGCCCTACGGCGCGGTGAGTCCGACCCCATAGTGCAGCTGCTAAAATCCTCAAACTAAAACTGTCTTGCGGGCTCAGTCTTGCCGGTTCAACTAACGCCCTTGTTCACGCATCTCTCGCTGACGCATGGGCATTGCATCTATCACCGCAAATAATCTGTTGGATGTGACCGGTTGAGTCTGTCTGAGCTTTGATGTGCCATCTTTTCCTAGAAGAATGACTGTAAAGTCAGTATCTTTAACAGAGAAATAATCATAGAAAGGCTGACTTAAAAGACTGGCGTCTACCTCACCATTCATAGATGCTGCCTCGCCCTTTACCAACTGCCAAACAACTAAATCTCGAGCACTCAGACCGGCTCCCATCCCTGATAAATTAGCTATCTGTTCTGCAAGTTGTACGTCATCACTGTCTGGCGCAAAGACCAAAAGTACACGGTTTTGCCATTGATAGTCTTCCATCAAGGCACCAACGCTAGCGGTATCCTGTGTTTTAACCTTAGTCATATTCAAAGCCTGCCCGGTGCCGATTATAACCAGGCTGCTAAGCGTGATGGATAACAGTATTAAGACCTTCATTATTGAATTTTTGCCCATATAACATCTGTCAGGTTAGTCAACACAACGGGTGTCCCTAAAAGCCTTTAGTTTCAACGGCTAACCTGACGCGCAAATGTCCTAATGCATCAGGACATTTGCGCGTCAGCTATTCCTATTCTATGGCCGATGTAGCGTTTAGCGATTGCCCATATTTTTTGAATGCCATGGCCAGAGTTTTGAGCCTGCTCCAGTGACAAACGCGACAAACACCATGGCGTTGAGGGCAGCATGTCTAACTGACCGGTGTAGCAACAGCCATATTAAGTTTCATGCTCAATTGACCCATATGAGCCTGGGAAGGCCAAATTATAGGTCAATGTCATGGGCTGATAATTTCGATGAGTCAGACAAAAGAGTCTTTTTCTGGGGAATCTCTATTACACCTATCGTTGCTATTGGGCTGGGTTGTGCCTGTTCCCTTTATCGACATACTCTTGCCAATTATTATTTGGCAAACTACAAAAAAGCAATCTCCTCAGATCGAGCCCCATGCTCGCAATGCCGTTAACTGGTTAATCTCATCTACAATCTACAGCCTGGTTTTACTCACTACCCTGGTGGGTACAGTTCTACTCCCGTTACTGTTTGGACTGCGCCTGGCCTTTCCCATTGTTGCAGCCATTCAGGCAAGTAAGGGCAAGGTTTGGAAATATCCTCTTGCGATTGACTTCCTGGGTGCCAGACCAGAAAAGCAATTACAAAGAGCAGCCCTTGCGTTTTTATCATTGGTGGTTATTCCCTGCGCAGCATTATTAGGTTCTATCGTCTGGTGGAATAACCGCATTAGCTGGATTGCTAGCCTAGCCCCTACGACTGGAACCGTCACCCAGGTGCTTGAGAAAGTGGATGACGGTGATACGGTCTATAAACCAGTGATTGAATATCAGACACCGCAAGCAGGGTCCTATGAATTTTCACCAGCTACCTGGTCCGGCTACCTGACCTATACCAAAGGAGACTCCGTAGACGTCCTTTACTCGCCTACGGAGCCAGCCAAGGCCATTATTAATGAATGGTTTGAAAAATGGTTTTTGGTTACGGCTGTTTTGGTGATCAGCTCCGTTTTACTAGCGTTCTCCGTCATTCCCAGTGTCTGCTGTGTTGCCCTCGATCGGCTAAGCAAATAGTCTCCTGACTTTACAGGCGTATACTGGGAAGGGGTACGGCCGCTTTGACAGGTGGGTAAGCAAACAATATCCAGTGTCGGCGTCGGGTTGGCAGAAGACTGTAATGGCGTAACAGTAATCCAATCACCATTGGTTGTCTGTACGTCTAAGCCACCCATGAAAAATCCACAACGGCTATATTGGCAGGCGAAGGGGAAACATCACCTGGGGGCATGGTTCGACAGTCAAGCCGCTCTGACCTGGGCCACTTCTGTGAAGAACTCGGTCTGAAACTCACTGATCAAATCTTGCTGACCTTCGTCTAGCAGTTCCCAGCCCCATTTCTGTAACGATTTGGGAACTTTGGGATAAAACGCCTCAGCAATACCGCCAGCAATGGCTGCCAGGGTTTTGGCATCACCCCCCAGGGAGATAGCCTTACGAATTGCATCTTCAAAGTCTGTGGAGTGTAAAAACGCCAGAATAGCCGCTTCTACTGTGTCTACGGCTAGGGTGCTGTACTGATAGTCTTGTTGCAGAGTTTTATAGGATGACTGAAAGTTATAGCCAAAAATACTGGTCAGTAAATCGGAAATGGTTTCCTTTGGGGTCTTAGTATTGGCTAGAAAGACAGCTGCAGCTGTGGCCTGAGCTCCTTTTATCCCTTCGGGATGATTGTGACTCACCATGGCTGAGCGCTCGGCTTCTTCCATTACCTCTTTCAGGTTGTCAAAAGCATAGGCAATGGGAACAGCGCGCACCGCTCCATCATTACGACAACTGTAGTAAGGTTTTGCGCCATTTGTCTTAGCCCATTCGCTAAAACTGTTGTTGTACCCTCCCGTTATTTTGGGGTACCACCCATACCAACGGGAATAGCTTTCTTCATATTCGCCGCCATAGAGTAAATAATCCGCAGTAGCCAGCGTAAAAATTGTATTTTCTGTCCAATGGCTATTGGGGGTAACTAATTCAAAATCTTGGATCTTAGTGCGCTGATGGGCAGAACCAATCGCATCTCCAAGAATCACTCCGAGCATACTTTATTTAATTTCACCGACATTCTTCGCTTCAGCATTCTAGCGTATATGTGTTCAAGTGGGATGATGTCAAAAATTAAAAGCTAAACGTCACCCCTAGTGCGTTTGATTATGGGAGGCGATAGCGCTGATTTCTTGACCTACAGGAACAATTTTTATTGTATTGATGGTTTCATAACGCAATTGCACAGTGGGGCAGCCACGGGGAAGATCGCCTCTCTCCCCTGGCTGAAGCTCATACTAACGCTGTCAAAACGGCCTTAGCCGCAGCTCCTGAAGAGGCCGGGTTTTGACCGGTAATCAAGTGCCCATCTTGTTTAGCCAGAGGGCCCCAATCTGGCCCTGACTCAAACTTAGCGCCTAACTCCCGCAGACGGGTTTCTAACAGAAACGGAACAACGGTATCTAGTTCCACGGCCTTTTCTTCACTGTTGGTAAAGGCTGTGACTAATTTGCCTTTGACTAAAGGTTCACCTGAGGCTGTTTTGGCCGTCACCAGTCCGGCGGGGGCGTGGCAAACCGCTGCAATAATTTTCTCTTCTTGATCAAACGCCTCAATCAAATTTCTCAGGGTAGAACTGGTGGCAAAGTCCCACATGGTGCCGTGGCCACCAGGTAGAAAAACTGCGTCATAGTCACCTGCATCAATCTGGTCGATGGCAATGGTGTTGGCCAATAGATTTTGAGCAACGCTGTCGGCTAAAAATCTTTTAGTATCATCGGTTTGACTTTCGTCTAAATGACTTTTAGGGTCTAGTGGTGCCTGTCCCCCCTGAATGGATGCCAGGGTAACCGCTGCCCCTGCATCTAGAAAAACGTAATAGGGATTTGCAAGTTCTTCTAGCCAGAAACCAGTGGCCTGTCCGGTATCACCTAGTTGGTCATGGGATGTAAGAACAATCAGAATGCGAGGATTTGACATGGAACGTTGCTCCTATAAGAATTTGGAATTATGGGAAATTCTGACGATGAGAACTTACTGGTTGCTGATTTGACGGATGCTGTGGTCGAATACTGCTGGTTTTTATACTACTTGTACGTGGTTGTTTACGCTTACGGTGCCAGGGGCTAAAACACGAGCATAGAGACGACTAATGCCAGGATGATGTTTGTGGCTAATGCGGCTATAGCGGCGGTCGCTAAAGACCTTGCCGATGGTGCGACAGGGTGGGGCGTAGTTGGTGATGAGTAGGCGGACAGTATCCCCCAGTTGAAGTTGGCTATTGAGACTAATCTGTTCCCACAGGAGACCTGCTATGGTGATGTTTTCGCCAGCGCTGCCGGGGGCAATGGGGTGACCTTCGGTTTGGAGAGTTTGGATGATATCGGTAGACCAGAGGCAGACAGCACGGTCTGGGCCACCGTGGTATTTGAGGTTGCGTTGACGATCGCCCATCAGACCGTCTGGGGTGATTTGTATTTGGGGAATGGGGAGTTTGGGGACGCCGCCGTCAGAGATGTTGATGTGGGTGATGTGGGGTAATTTAGCCACGGCTTTGTGCACACTCGTTGATTGCAAACCCTATTCAACCATTTGCCTTAACATTTTGGGCGGCAAGTTCAACAGTCTTTGTGATGCGATTTGCTCGAGTGCTGGCTTGTTTTGCACTTTTTATCCATAACAATGGCATTGTAGGACAGGCAGCGACTGCCAGCGCGCTTTTTGTAGGTGATGAGCTAGATGCTGCTGACTTGGGTGTGGTGGTTGGTGGGCCACGCCCGCCACTGGTTGCGGCTAGTAACTTCGACCTGCCCAAACTGTTTCATGCTGATGGAGAGAGATGCCTTGGTCTTAATTTTAGCGACTGGTTTCGCCGCTGTTGTTTGAGGATTGGCTCGAATTAGCCAAACTCGCATTGCTCCAGATTAAGTTGGTGGGGAGCGGCTGAGCAATACGATTTTGGGGATTGGCAGAAAGAGTCGCTTCTACCCTGGCGAGCACACCAGTTAAGACGAGGGAAAGCATGAAATAGCAGAGATGTTTAGACATGGGAAATCTCCCGTTGGAAGATGATAAGGCGGCGCTGATTCTGAGGGGAATCAATTTATTGCTGTTGCTGATTTGGGGGATGAACCGATCGGTTAGAAATGCCGTTGGGTAGCACCTTGCAGATAAAATCACCCTGAGGATCAGCAACGCCATTAATTTATTTGGTGTGGCTCGCTCCTGATTATTGAAACAAACAGGTCTGTATTTAACCCTGTTTGATTTATAACAGACAGGTCTGTATCATGTCAATGGATTTTTATCTATTTTTAGACTATGCCGCGCAAGTCTGCTGCCTCTGATAAGCCCCTCAAGGAGCACATTCTAGATGTGGCGGACCAGTTATTTTATGGGCAGGGTCTGCATGCGGTGGGGATTGACCGGGTGATTGCGGAGGCGAAAATTGCAAAGACGAGCCTCTATCGCTACTTTTCATCAAAGGATGTGCTGATTCGGGCTTATTTGGAGCGGCGAAATCAGCGATTTTGGCAGCTGCTGGAGGTGTCGTTGGCAGACTGCGATCCTGCGCCGATGGCGCAGCTGGTTGGGGTGATTGACTATATTGCATGGCTGCTGGAGCAGCCTGAGTGGCAGGGCTGTCCGTTTATATTGGCGGCCAGCGAGTTTTCAGATGCGGAGCATTTGTCGCGACAGGTGGTTGTGGCCCATAAGGGTATGGTTTGCGATCGCATCTCCACCCTGGCCAAAGCCGCCGGTCTCACTCAGCCCCAAACCCTGGCCACCCAGCTAACAATGCTAATCGATGGCGGGTTTTCCCAAGCCCGATATCTAGGCACTGGGCAAATCAGTCAAACATTTAAGCGTGCCGCCATGGCCTTGATTGACCTACAAACCTCCGCGTCTTAACCCATCCGAACAAAGTCATGGATCGCCTGTACTTTTCCTTTCTCAGCAATGCCCTCAGCAAAATACGCCACACTCGCCACACTTGTATATGTATGGCGTATGAAAATACGAGCATAATGCTTAAATCGGCAGATCCCAACCGTATAAGTTAATATGATGACTTGTAATTAGGGCTACCCCAGCCAGGATTCAAATACTTTATTTTTGACCTGGGTTAAGCAGACAAGTGAAAAAAGCTTAATCATTTCTTAGCTTGTAAGGGCTTAGGGAGGCTTTTGGTTGACTAAGCTTTTGTTAGTAAGTAAAGACAGCCAAAGCTGTCAGCTGCTCCAGCAAGCGCTGGAGCAGAATGGCTATGATGTCGTGACCGCACACCGGGGTGGTGAAGGGCTACGGTTTGCGACCGCTGCGCTGCCGGACCTGATTTTGCTCGATATGGCCATGTCGGTGGTTAACGGTTGGCAGATTATTCAAGTTCTTAAAAAATCTAGCGCCACAAAGCAAATACCGGTCATTGCCATGGCCAATCCGACCATCGATGGGCAGCGGCTGCTACAGGCTGGTTTTGAATCCTATGTCCGAAAACCGGTGTCTTTCAGAAATCTATCCCTAAAAATTAGAACCTTATTAAGCGCTCCTGCTGCTAACGACAGCAGATTGTCCGATGTGCAAATATCTGCCCCGATCTCTTTAATTAAGAAGACTCTCTGCTCTCATCAACCGTCGGAACACGCCATGGTGGTTTATGTAGACGACGCCCCGGATCGTGAGCAGGCAGGGGTGGAAATTATCCGGAGAGCTGGCTACAGCTGTGTTCGTATTCCTGATGCTCTACAGGACCTATCGCAGCTGTTAGATGTTATGCCCCAGCTTATCTTGATCGATCTAGCGCCGCCCGTAGGTAATAGCTATGAGCTATGCGCCCAGATTCGTCGGATATCTAAGTTTGCAACGACACCACTTATTATTGTGACGGACAATGACAGTATTGTTGATCAAGTACGTGCCAGAATCGCTGGGGCATCAGGCTTTATTAGCAAACCCATTAAAACGCGGCACATCTTGCAGGTGCTAATGCGGTATTTGATATGTGTACACGATGTGACCTGACGCGCTCTCCTTGGCGAAACGACAGAAAAGTATGGAGGGAAGCGTTCTAAATGGTGGCACGGAGCGAATGCCTGAACGGCAAACGTCAAGAGCAAGTAGGAGTCAGGGAGGGGGCTACCGACTGGCTAATGGGATATTAAATGGGGCTGGGATAGTCGGACTTTCGCGCTATGCGGCTTTTGTGCTGATAATCGAAGCCGTTGTTTGACAAGAGATTTGCGGGCAGGTGATGTAGCGGTGGGTGTTAATTTTCTAACAGTGGTCTTAGGGCGTCGTCCATGGCGGTCAGTAATTACCTGGTTAAGCCACCGTTCTAGACCAATGGCGCAGGTTTCCAACCAGGCTATGGTACTGCCCCTAGTCAGCTGACGCAGTAGCGGATATAAAACGGTTTGATGACGACGATGGCCCAGCTGCTTGTAACGTTGCATAAAATACTGATCCATATCCAGGTCCCACTTTTGTTGGAAGTGCATGAGACTTTCTACTTCCCACATATCGCTCCAGCGCAGCATAAAATAAGCTAGGTCTGACCAACGATAGGATGTTGATGGTACATGGGTGACAACTGAGGCGGGCTCACAAAACATTTGGCCCCCTGCCCGATTGACGCTTAGACAAAAGTCCATGTCTTCTTGGCTGCCCAACAGTTTTTCATCCAGGTAGCCAATTTGCTCAAAGATATCTCGCTTAACTAACAGACAGTGCAATTCTGCAAACTCGCAGGAGCGTCTGTAGAGCTGATGTTTAATAGCGGCTGCCGAGCGATTAACCAGAAAGCGTTTTTCATAAAGACGTCGACGAATCTGGCTATCTTTGATATCCATAAAAATTCTGGCTTCGCCCCCTGCCAGATGAATCCGATTGTGGAGTGGTTTTCCAATGCAGGTCAGTGGACAGACAACCGTAGCCTCTGTTTCTTGAGCGCACTGCCAAAGCTTTTCTAGCCAGCCAGCCGAGACATGAATATCATTGTCGATAAATACTACATAATCTGTCGTTACTTGACTCAGACCCAGGTTTCGAGCCTGGTTGGGGGCCAAAAAGTGTTCGGTACGCAGCAGAGTAAAACCAAGCTTGGCCGCTGCCCCCACTAGATATTTGTGAATATGCTTCGGCGATCCAGCATCGACGTATATCAGTTCAAAGGGCAGTTGAGTATGCTTATATATACTTTCTAAGGATTGTTGCGTATAGCTAAAATTTTCTCGTGGTGCAACCACAATGGTAATAGAGGCTGGCAATGGCGATTTGATTGCGGCGCGTGGCTCAAGCAGTGTAGCAGTCATGGGAACTATCCAAAATTTGGCAGCGAGACAATGGGATAGTAACGGCCAATCAGGCCGTGGACCTGAGTCCAGATGCGTTTTTGGGTGTTGCTAATCGCTGAAATAATCTGAGCCCAAAACCTCCGGTTGTTGTCCAGATAGCTGAGCGATTTATTCCTAAAATCAGCAAACGACTGATATTTCCCTGATGTAGTTGGAGCCCTCAACTAGCTTGAGGGACTGAGCTGTGCAAGCTGAAGCTGTACAAGCTGAATATGTGAGTAGCGGCACTGAGCGACACTATAAAAAATATGGCATACCCATCTAAGAGCCTAATGAAGCGCAAATGAGAGTGCTTTCATAAGAATTAGTCTTGGGGGACCGGTGTCGGTAAATGAGTCTTAGCCATTCGCTGTGGGGGGCATCTCAGCGGACTTTGACTAGCTATCTCAAATCATAGGATAGTTCTCATCAAGAAAAATCAGTATAAATGTGTATTTTTCTTTGGCTCTTTGAAAATGGGTTTTTTGGCTCTAATTCAAGCTATTTTGAGGACGATTAGAACGTTTTTAGCCATTGGCTGGGGACAAATTCTGATGTAGTCTTACAGGTCTTTGCCTGCCGTGTTTTTACGGGCCCCTCAAAAATATTGCTGTTCTTGGAGGAGCCTGTAATCTATAGCTGGATGCCCCCAGGGACCATAGACGGTAAAAAAGCGCAGCCCGTGGTGGGTAGACGGTAGAGGTGGCTGTAGGTGTGGGCCATAAGAAGTTAGTTCATTGGCCTTTGGCGGCATCAAGGCTGAGGGGGTGGTCGACCTTGTTTGGGGTGACCGTCGTCGTAGGTGTTGAGATTGTCAATCCATGGAATGTCTGTACGTCATGAAATGGGAAAGAGTTATGTATTGATGGCCTGGACGATGGGACGGTGGTTTTTGGGGTAGTGGATAACGCTGAGGTGACCGGGCTTGAGCAAGAGCTTGGAGCCTTCGTAGGGACGACCACCGAGGGTTTGGATGAGTAGGGTTTGGATACGGGTGGCGGGTGCGATCGCAACTCCAGTGATCAGCTCTTTGGTCGAGCAAAATAAATCAGCCCATGGCTGTTGCCAATTTTGCAGGAAATCATCCTGGTCAGCGGTAAACAGGGTGGTTTTGTCCTGGTGTGGCAACAAAATCGGCAGCCATTTTTGCCCGATCGTTGTCGAAAGACAACCATCTAGTCCGATCGCAGCTAGACGATGGGCCAGCTGTTGACAGACACCCACGGTGAGGCTATCCTCAGCCAGCAGCAATAGCCGCAGCCCCCGCTTGCCTGCCTTGAGCTTGGGCAGAGTCTCTTTGATGGCCCGGGTCTGGTTGAGCTGCTTTAGCTGTACCCCCAGACCCGAAAACTCTAAGGTGCTGATGCCACAGTTGGACTGTTGTAAACAGTGATGATCTTTGGCAGAGAGACCTAAGGCTGTGCTAATTAAGGCATGGTTTGTACCCCCGTGGCTAACGATTAGAACAGTTTTCCCCCGATGGAGGGGCAGAGTATGAGCCCAAAACTGTTGGGCTCGCTGGTAAAGGTCTTTGACCGGATAGTGATACGTATTATTAGCCGCTGGCAGCTTAAACTTGTGGGGATACTGCTGCCAG
>JBCAWO010000106.1:0-12422 GCA_038534515.1 Cyanobacteria bacterium J06554_1 | reverse complement strand
CATCAAAATCGCCCATCACGACTGAAATTGGAAAATTGCCCGCCGCGAAGTTAGCGGCATTGCTAAAGGTCGTCATGATCGCTATCGGCTCCAAACTAAATGCGTGAATAACTCAAAATCCATCGGGTATCGCGTCTAGGGTCAATTCTCCCCGAACCGCATGGTAGCTGGCTACTCCCAGAGCCCCCTTGCTCAGTCCATTAAACCCAACCGAAGGCTATGTTCAGGGCTGAGAACGGCTGACTTAGGGCTGACTTATGGCTGAGTTCGGAAAGGTACCCACTCAGCCGAGCAACAAACATAGCTGCGTCCGGATAACAAACACTATTGTCATCCCGACACCGCAGGGTTAGAACACGAAGTTAGCTGCGCTCAGGTTGTTGATGTTGAACGAATCGAGGGTAATCGTCGTTCCGGCTAGGTCGTTGATCAAGACATCGCCGTCCACCTGCGATAGATGATTTGCAGATAAGTCCGCAAAGTCAGAGATGCCAAGCAGGCCTGAGAGATCGATCACTTCAGCAGCGGCAAAGTCAGAGATGATGTTGGCTCCGTTATTGTCGCTAAATACAAAGGTGTCTGTGCCGCTGCCGCCCGTGAGGATATCGTTGCCAGCACCTCCTGTGAGGATGTCGTTGTTGTTGCCACCACGGAGGCGGTCGTTGCCGCTGCCGCCGAAGAGGATGTCATTGCCGTTGCCACCGAGGAGGCGGTCATTGCCGTCGCCGCCATTGATGATGTCATCGTTGCCCTCGCCGTTGAGGAAGTCATTGCCAGCGCCCCCGTTGAGGGTGTCGTTGCCAAACCGGCCGAGGAGGACGTCGTTGCCCTCGCCGCCATTGATGATGTCGTTGTTGCCCTGGCCATCGAGGGTGTCATTGCCCGCGCCGCCGTCGAGGGTGTCATCGCCATTGCCGCCGAGGATATTGTCGTTGCCGGCCTCGCCGAAGAGCGCGTCGTTGCCGTTGATACCGAGGAGGCGGTCGTTGCCGTCGCCGCCATTGATGATGTCGTCGTTGCCCTCGCCGCTGAGGGTATCATTACCCGCGCCGCCGTTGAGGGTGTCATCGCCGTTGCCGCCGAGGATATTATCGTCGCCGGCCTCGCCGAAGAGCGCGTCGTTGCCGTTGATGCCGAGGAGGCGGTCGTTGCCGTCGCCGCCATTGATGATGTCGTCGTTGCCCTGGCCGCTGAGGGTGTCATTACCCTCGCCGCCGTTGAGGGTATCATCGCCGTTGCCGCCGAGGATATTATCGTTGCCGGCCTCGCCGTTGAGAGTGTCATTGTCCTCGCCGCCGTTGAGGAAGTCATTGCCCTCGCCGCCGTTGAGGAAGTCATTGCCGTCCCGGCCTTCCAGCCGGTCGTTGCCGCCAACACCGGAGATGGCGTCGGCGTTAGCCGTGCCGATTAAGGTGTTGTTGCCGCCATTGCCGAGGACATTGAAAAATAGGTTGGTGAATACGGTTACATCGTCACCTAATCGGTTAGCCGTCACCAGGTCAGAGCTGCCGTCTCCATCCAAGTCAGCCACCGCGACTGCAAATGGAGCATCGCCATTTACTAACTCATTACCCACAGCAACATTAAACGTTTGTTGCGGTGCAAACTCGCCGCTGCCATTCCCTAGCAGCACAGAGACTGTCTGATCTAGATCGTTCGCAGTGGCCAAATCTGAGTTGCCATCCCCGTTAAAGTCGCCGATGGCAACTGACTGGGGTGAGCCTTGAACGGCCAACGTCAATTGAGGCGCAAATCCACCATTACCATCGCCCAATAGCACCGAAACTGTGACATCATCCTCGTTCGCAGTTACTAGATCTAAGTTGCCATCCCCGTTTAGATCTCCAACCGCTACAGACTCTGTACCTGCACCGACAGCAAAGCTGCTTGCTGGGGCAAATCCACCATTACCATCGCCCAATAGCACCGAAACTGAGTCAGCAAAGAGGTTTGCTGTTACCAGATCCAGGTTGCCATCGCCATTAAAGTCACCAACGGCGACTTCTTCGGGACCATTGCCGACGGCGAAGGTGACTTGAGGCGCAAATCCGCCACTGCCATCGCCCAACAGCAACGAGACATTATCATCAAACTGGTTCGCCGTCACCAGATCCAAGTTGCCATCGCCGTTAAAGTCACCGGTGGCCACTGACTGGGGGGTGTTTCCTATCTCGAAGGTGGCTTGCGGGGCAAACCCACCATTGCCATCGCCCAATAGTACAGAGACCGTCTCATCAAAAAAGTTAGTCGTCATGATGTCGGCGTTGCCATCGCCATTGAGGTCAGCGGTCGTGACTGAGTTGGGGTTACCGCCTACTTCAAAGGTTGACCTAGGAGTAAACCCACCACTGCCATTGCCAAACAGCACGGAGACTTCGCCATTAAACGAAATATTGTTCGCCGTCACCAGATCCAAGTTGCCATCCCCATCAAAGTCAGCGATCGCCACAGACTGGGGATTATTGCCGGCTGAGAATTCAGCTTTATTGGACACATTGACCGTCGGAATGTTGCTAAACTCAACGCTTAGGTCAAAGGTATCGATGGCAGGTGCGCCGCCTTGACCATCATCAGCGGTGACCGTCACACTGATGGTGCCGCTATCGCTACTTGTGGGAACTCCACTGAAGGTGCCTGTTGCGGCATCAAAGCTCAACCAGTCGGGCAGAGGATCGCCATTGGCGAGGCTAGCCGTCAACATGAGGGTGTCGCGATCGGCATCATCAAAAGTGTTCGCGGGAATGGTGAAGACGAGGTTACTAAAAGGCTCTACGCTTTGGTCAACAATGGGCGTTGCTACCGTCGGATCGCTGTTGGAAACAGTATCGGAAATATTGAATAATACCGTCACATCGTCACTAAAGAGATTGGCGGTCGCCAAATCCTGATCACCATCCCCATCAAAATCACCGACAGCTAATGACTCGGGACGATCGCCCACGGCAAAGGTCAATTGACGCGCAAACTCTCCTTCACCATCGCCTAACAACACTGAGACGGTGTCGTCAAACACGTTAGCGGTCACTAAATCCAGGTTACCATCCCCATCAAAATCTTCAATGGCTAATGACTCGGGACCATTGCCTACCGCAAAGGTTCGTTGCGGGGCGAAACCGCCATTGCCATTGCCCAGCAGGACTGAAACAGTGTCATCCTGAAAATTAGTCGTCACCAGGTCGGCGTTGCCATCGCCGTTCAAATCAGCCACGCGGGCGATCGTTGGACGGTCCCCCACATCAACGGTTTGTTGAGGCGCAAATCCACCATTACCATCGCCTAACAGCACTGAGACGGTGTCATCGGTCTGGTTGGTTGCAACCAGGTCGATGTTGCCATCCCCATTGAAGTCACCACCGGTGACAAACCGGGGTTGATCGCCCACGGCCAAGGGAGCTTGAAGCGTAAACCCGCCACTGCCATCGCTCAGCAGCACTGTAATTGTGTCATCTGGCCTGTTGATTGAAACCAGATCATCGTTGCCATCCCCATTCAAATCGCCGAGGGTTGTCAAGATGGTGCTGTTTTCGCCGCGGTCAAAAGCAATAGCCCCCTCTTCACTGACAAAACTCCCAGTGCCATTGCCAAGCAGCAGTAAGGAGGTGCTATTGAGGCGGTTCGTAACGACGAGGTCATCGTTGCCATCGCCATTAAAGTCACCGAGCACGATTTGGTTCGGCTGAAAGGGCAAAGCGACAGGATTCAGCGGATCAAACTCACCGCTGGCATCCCCCAACAGCACCACTAATCGGCTAGCGAATTGGTTATTGGTTACCAGGTCATCGTTGCCATCACCATTGAAGTCACCTGAAACGATGGCTGATGGGTCAATTTGGATGCTTTGCGCATCGCTTACAGCAATATTGATTGCATTTTCGAAAGCTACCATTGTCGTTGTCCTCTTGAAAAGAAATGTGCAAATGACTCAAAAACAATCTGTTGCTGTTGGCAAAAGTGTTCACAAGGTTCTGAGAGGTATAGGCTCTCTATTTTCTTGTGAAGTCTCTCAAGGTTGTCAAAACACTTGAAAAATGATGGATTTAGGAGCTATGATATCTGTCAAGTTGGTCAGGATAATGATTGTTTTTAGAAGCCTGACTAACCTGACTAACAGATGTTTTAATGCCTCAGGACATTTGCTATGCCTGCTTAATTAATTACACGCTATGGATGGCTAATTTCAGGGCTGAGAAAGGCTGACTTATGGCTGACTTATGGCTGAGATTATGGTCCCGGTTAGAAAGTTCTCTCTTTTAGTGCAGTGTCAACGCTAAAAAATCGGGTTGGGTGAGTTGTGAATGGTGAGTTGTGACTTGACAGACTACTAGTGCTCTGATGATTGTTTGAGACTGCTTAGGCTGTCTCGGTAGTTAAGTGGGTGAGCTTATATCGTGCACCTGGCTGGGAAGCATCAACCCGTCTTGGACTCAAAGTCTCAAGATTAAACAGATCTTGTACCTGGTAGAGTAGCCCTATCTCGCCCAGGGTTCAAAACCCAGGGCTAACCGGATCAAAACCCACTGGAAGGGGTTCGTGGCCTCAAAGCAATCCCAAATAGCATAAGCAGATATTCACGACCCCTTTTTCCAATTTTTGGAGAGACTGGACTAAGCTGCTAAAGTAGGTTTCCACTGATCAGGCTGCTTTTTTTCTTTCTCTGACGTATCTGTCAATAGGGCAATTTGTTGGGGGAGTAGCTGACTCAAATCGTAGCGTTCGACAACGGTTTGTCTGGCTTGCTGTCTGATTGGGGCTAGCTGAGCTGAGTTGTCTAGTAGGGTGTTGAGCTGAGTTGCGATCGCATCCACATCCCAAAAATCTACCAAAAAACCATTCTCACCGTCCGTAATCACCTCTTCTACCGGCGCTGTTTTAGACCCCAACACTACACAGCCCGACGCCATTGCCTCTAGCATGGACCAGGACAAGACAAAGGGATAGGTCAAATACACATGCACAGAAGAGGCCCGGTAAACCTGTTGTAGTTGATTGTAGGACACGCGACCGGTAAAGTGGACCCGGCTTAAATCCAGGTCTAGCTCATCAAGGGCTTTTTCTCGGTAGGTGCGACCGTCTTTTAACTCTTTCCCATAGGCCACTCGGTCTTCTCCAACAATTACCACGTGACAATGGGGTCGCATTTTTTGGAGCTTTTCCACTGCTGCCATAAACTGGGGAAATCCTCGATAGGGCTCCATCCCACGGGCCACATAGGTAACAATTTCATTTGCCTCAGATAGGTCTAGCCCCTCTGTACCCATCGGCAATGGGGTGGACTTGGGTTTCTGTTTTTTCTGTTGTACTGGCACCACCTGACACTTGCCTTTCTTTTTCCCTTTGCCTTTAGATCTGCCTTTAGGGCTCTTACCAAATCCCTGGTGCTCAGATGGTTCATCGACTACCACAGCCGCTGCGTTTGTCTCAATTTGCCGAGGTGGCAGCACCAGTTTTGTATTCGGCTGGGGATAACAAACATCTAAATCAATGCCGTCATGTAGCACATGTAGCTTGCTGTGAAACTCAGGCGGAAACTGTTGCTTTTGCCAATGGGTCGGCACAATGCCCAGATCACAGCGAGTCAGCTCCAGCAAGATAGATGCATTCTTAAGCTGCAGCTTAGCAATAGCATCGTCATCCATCGGATCAGCAGGATCAAAGCCCGCATCTGACCCAGTCGCATGGTAATACCATTCAAAAAAGCCAACATAGCGTGCCTCGGGAAAGAGATCCTTCATAAATAACCCTGGCCCCCAACCCACATGGGCGTAGACCACATCGGGCTCAAAGCCAAGTTGTGTCTTCATTTGATGGGCTGTGCGCCAGGCTGCCTGACCGGTGCAAACAGCTTCCTCCAGCGGACGAACGTAGCGATGGGTCTGGGGACTCACCTTACGGGTGGTTTGATACAAAAACTTTTGCACACCAGGAATTTCGCCTTCCGCCCGGGCCGTAATATAGGCCACCTGATGATTGGGATCTGCACCCAGGATGGTTGCCAGGTGACGAAATTGAGCCGGGAAATTAGGGTGGAGGAAAAGAATGTTCATAGGTCTGGAGCTGGTGTATGCCGTTTAATGCAGAACACAACTGTGAAGCAGTAGGATATGGAAGCCGACGAGCGGTGGGCCTAACCCTGTTGATTCAATTAGACTCTATAGATGGCTACGTTCAGGGCTAACTTATGGCTAACTTGTGGCTAACTTAATGGTTGTCCGTCAATAAAGATAGTTTCACGTTGATGCTGGAACCCCGTGACGCGTGGCCGCATGGAACGTAGAGACATTCGATTTAAATTAACAGCGTCAAGCCCCGAATCAGTGCTAATACTTAGGACACTGTTGCCAAATTTCCTGACTACTCTGGTAGAAGCAAGAAAGATAAAGGCAGAAGGCTAACTGCAAAACTCACCCAGTGAATGGCTCGGATATCCTGGGACCTCCTAATCAATATTTCAGATTCAAATATCCATCAATTTGATATGTCCAGTGCTGATTTTTACACTAATTTACCGCTGCTTGATCGATTTCTCGATTTAGCCGATCCTGACCTTTACACTGACGTCCCTGAAGACTGGTACGTTTTGATCACTGATGTTGTGGCCTCCACTCAGGCCATTGACCAGGGGCGGTACAAAGACGTTAACATCGTAGGCGCTAGCTCCATCATTGCCGTTTTGAATGCCCTCGACATGACCGAGATACCGTTTGTATTTGGTGGCGACGGAGCCTCTCTATTGGTGCCACCTTGGGCTCTGCATGCTGCTCGTGAGGCGCTACTAAGCCTAAAAACATTGGCTCGTAAAGTCTTCCAGCTGGAGCTAAGGGTTGGTGTCGTCCCCGTATCGGTCGTTACTCAACAATATCCTTTGCGCGTTGCCAAGCTTAGATTGACTCCGTACAGCAGTCAATCTAGCTTTATCGGCGGTGGACTCACTTATGCCACTAATCTGGTGAAAAAGAATGAGCGCTATCAGCTCAATAAGGAGGGCCAACACCCTGCCAATCTTCAAGGCTTAGAATGTCACTGGCAAGATATCCCTAGCCTTCACGGCAACATGGTAAGTCTGATCGTATCGGCTCTTCCAAGTTGCGGGCAGAGTAATGAAGCCCTTTATCAAAAAGTTATCAAAGCGATTCAGACGATTTACGGCGACGAGCAGAGTTACCGACCTGTTACCCCCGACGCCTTGAATCTCACTTTCAACCCTCGAAAACTCATATCAGAAGTCAAAGCTAAAACTCAAGGTAAGGCAAGGTGGCTGCAGATTTTACATCTAATTTACGTTCTCATCGAAATTTTTGTTGGGCGTTGCTTTATTGCTTTCAATGTGAAATTTGAGAAGATCCAATGGGGGCGTTATAAAGAAGATCTTTGCACTGCTTCAGACTATCAAAAAATAGATGACGCCTTACGGATGGTTATTTCTGGAACATCGTCCCAAACCAATAAATTGGAGACTTTTCTAGAACAACAAAGGCAAGATGGAACGCTAATCTATGGCATGCATGTAAGCGATCGCGCGCTAATGACTTGCATGTTTATGGGCCGTCGCGACCACCACATCCACTTCATTGATGGCGCTGATGGAGGCTACGCTCTAGCTGCCCGTAACTTAAAGGGTTCGGTCACTACACTCTGACTGATAACGGGTTTACTGCTAACCGTACAAGGACGCTAAACACATACGTGTACAGAGCTAGCGGTGGGAGTATCCCTTATCAATTCAATTGTCTAGCTCAGTTAACAGCCACGTAGACAGGAGCTTGAATTGTTCAGATGTTAGAGAATCTAGTAACTGCCTCTCAGCTTTAGCTTGGTTAGTACTCATAGGGTTCAAGGAGCTAGCTATGGGCGTTTCCAGAAGTCACTCCGTGACTGATAGATGAGCCCCAGTCCGACGATGCCAAATAGTGCCATCATCGTCAGCCAAACCAAATTACTTCCCAGGCTCCAATCAATCTTGTTACTCACACTATCCACAACCCACACGCCCACCAGTACCAGTACGCTAAACGTTGTCTGGACTACACCCAACGCTCGACATTCAATCGCCTTTGCTCGCTGGGAGAGCAGGGCTGAACCAACAGCGCCAGTTAGAAAGATAGCGCTGTAGACGCGAGCGTTAAACGTATCCAATGGCCAAGACCAGGAGCTACCGGTTGTTTCAGGAAATATCAAAAGACCCAGACCATACACCCCTAACAATCCTGCCTGCATACCCAACCCAACAGACCAAGCGCGAGGCAACCGACGCAAACCCGCAACTGACTGCTGTCTGAAGTAGCCCAGGTAATAGCTAGCGCCCACACAATCGACAAAATACAGCCAGAACCAGATATCGGTTGCTCGCCTACTGGCTACAAACTGTTCTAAGTGCAGGCAAGACACCAGCAAAACAACCGTTGTAAATACCCATATCATCGGTACAATCAGCCTAATGAGAGCGGCTCGCTCAGCCAACACCAGGCTCACAAGTGCAACCAGTGCCGTGAGATAAATCGCACCCAAAAAACGTAGGCCGAACGGTGTGAGTGGCCAAACCCATAGGGAGCCAAAGAAATCAGGAAAGAAGAACAACCCTCCACCAACGAGTGTTAGCAGAACAATCGAAGCTAGCACCAGCGTCAGAAAAAGTACGGGTAGTTGAGGTGTTTGATTCTGTTTAGAGTCCAAAACGGATGACTCCCCCTGGCCGATTCCGATAAATGACATTGTTCATTTCTCCATTGTGCAAATACACAGGCTGATGGGCCGCATTAATTCAAAGGTTTAAATTTGCTAAACGCTGCCAGCTCAATTCCTGGCAGTGAATCAGTTTGCCTTTCTAGAGTCTGTCGCTGCGGGAAAACCCGCAAACTACCCTATGACGCTCTCATGGTATCATCATGGGAAATACCGTGAATTTAAACCTTACCAAGTGTATCTGAGTCATTTTTGGTTTGGCATTGGCAATGCGTCTCAATTGTCTTGTCAGTCTGTCTCAACCTTTTAAATACGGTTGCTCATGCTACTGCAACACTACGAGCAGCTTCTTATCCAATAGCCATACTCATCGTTTGTGGCTTAACTCGTCTCCGAATGGGGATGTTGAAGTAGCTTGACTTGATCAGTCTCAAGCTCCCAGAGTGGGCTTGAGAAAAGCAAGTTAAAAAAGGTCCTGAAATTGTTATGAGAGGGCTGAGACTTCTATTGTCACGTATCTGTTGACAATTTAGCTCAAATAAACTTGTGAGCCTAACCCCCTTTTTGATTCAAAGCATTTAGGTCTTGGATTAGTCTCCTAGTAGTTGGTCACGAATAGTTCTTTAACCAATGTTGCACGCGATTGCTATCGGCCCAGTAGCTAGCTTGTTTATCAAGCACTGGAGTTACGGTTTCAGGGAGGTCTATTTCCACATCCGATGGCGACATTCCATACTGCTTTCGAAAGAGACGGCTAAATGATGCTGCATCAGTAAACCCCCATTGCCTAGCAATTTCACTAATTGTTTTACGTGAGGAAGGGGGTAATTGTCTTAGCGCTTGATAGCAGCGGGCCAGTCGTTGTTCTCGCACATATGTATGGACACCCCCCTCAGCTTTGAACAACCGATAAACGGTAGCACGAGAACAGTGAAATACCTGACAAAGCATATTTGCACCGACATTAGGCAGATGGAGATTATCCTGTAGATAGGCTTTCATCGCATCTATAGTCGCTAACTCTACCTGGGCTTGGGTTGTCATGTTCCCATTGTTGGGTAACAGGCCATTGAGTAAGCCAATAAATCCCTGAGCAATCAAAGGCGCATCCGTCTGGGATGTATTCGGGAGGTTTTCCCAGATTGTCAACCAAGCCTGAGTCAGCACTCGACCAGCAGGCGAATTAACAGGCCAGGAAAATATGGGATAGTTTTTATACATTTGGTCATGGACAGCAATGGCATGACGAGGGATTACTACTCCAAAAGAACTAGTCGCTTCACCAATGCTACTGAAAGGATGGGCGAAGTCTTGAATTGAGATGATATCGTTAGCCATTAGTGACTGCTCTCCACTTTCCAAAGTCCCTTGACTTACCCCAGAACGAAAGTAATGGAGTACCATGCAATCAGAACCATGACTCGAAAGATGCCGTGATGTACGAGTAAACTGTGTCTTGTCAAATGTTGATTGGCTAAATGTAAGCTGCTCAACTAAATAACTGGTCGATGAATGAGAAAAAGATCGAGTATCCTTCATTGGACTTATGTCAAGCAGTGGGGAGATCACCTGTTTCCATGCTTCGAATTGATGTTCTAGAGGAATTTCCTCTGCACTTAAACTAGCTACGGGGATGCCTTCAAGTTGGGATGTGTTATTCATAAAGCTTCCACATATTCTTGGAGTTCTTTAGACTTCAACTTGAAATTTCTTGAATCCGTAAATTAGGTTTCGGTAGTGCTAAATGAAATGGCTCAAGTTTATGAGCATGGCCTGATTTAGGCTTGAAAAGTGCATCCAATTGAGCCAGAATTTAGTATCGTTCAACGTATCAAGTAAATTGACCCGAGGTAAGCGCTTTGCAATCAATTTTTAGTTGGGCAAGTCTCTTAGGCATCTGGTGTTTGGTGCAATGTAAAGTGGACCCAATTCTTTGGGCAATTTTGTAGATTACTCAAACTCTGAAACTCCTAATCAAACTCTATTCTTTTTTGCCTCATCCACATCAACACACTTCGTCCAATTCGTGATAAATCCTATCTGATGTTCGACATTTAGCGTTGCCTCGAACAGTTTCTTAGGTGTAACCAAGGCGTTCGATTTCGAGAGCGCAAATGTAATCTACCAGATCCTAAAGTAGCAAAGCAGCTATCTCGGTTACAGATAGTCTAAGCCTCTCGAACCTCTAGATCATATGACTGTGGATACTTGGAGATAAATACGTTGTTAGCTTCACCAGATTATCGATGAGTTGACGGCCTTTAACAACGTTACTCAGTGAGATCCAATAGTTTGCTTTTGCTAAAAGTTAGGCAGTGTGTTTGCGATTTCAGTTATTTTTGCGATCGCACTCTTTTGTTCATTCCAACCCCTCAAAACACTGCTGAATCACCCCTCGGTTATGCACTCCCAGCTCCCATGCCTGCTTTCCTTCCTCTGAGCTCAACCACTGCAGAGCCGCCAATTCAGCCGACGATAGCACCTTAGCCTGCCCTCCTTGAGATATCCGATGCATCCCCAGGGCAAAACCAAAGCCCGCACCTCCAAACATTAGCAGCGCTGCTATGCCAAATGCTGGTAAGCCTGCCCGCATCCAAAACTGCTTGTCATTATGAAACTTTAAGGTTTTGACCTCCACTGCAATTTTACATTCCTGTCTTTGTGCTGCCAGTAGTTGAGAGGCACCCAAATCGATATACATGTCCTTGCGTCCCCACTTGAGGTGCAACGGATCATCCGTAATCGTCCAACCGTCTTTAACCAGTGCTTGTTTGACAGCTGTATGATAAGTATCCCGTCTAGGCATGAATGGTTAGATATCCTTCAGTGAGTGGTTCGGTGTAATTCAGTACAATTGTATCTCTATCTAGATGTTCGAGATTAGTGTACTAATGTGCGATCTCATTCGCTATTGGCTGTAGATTCGCGATCTCAGGTGGAGTTGAGATCACACTCTAACCCCCATTATTCCAACCCCTCAAAACATTGCTGAATCATCCCCCGGTTATGAACCCCCATTTCCCAGGCCAACTTCCCTTCCTCTGAAGTTAACCACTGCAGCGCTGCCAGTTCAGCCGACGATAGCACCTTCGCCTGGCCCCCCTGTGTGACTCGATGGACCCCAACGGCATACCCAAAGCCCACCCCACCAAACATCAATAACGCGGCTACCCCTAAGGCTGGTAATCCTGCTCGCATCCAAACCTGCTTATCACTCACCCGGTCAATTCGCTTACAGTGCTGAGTGACCGCTTCTTCTACCACCTGACCCAGTTCCGTACCCAATTCTTTGGACAGGTCGAAATGCTTCTGAGCCAATATCCCCCGGAGCTGCTCTTTGAGGTCTTGAGATATCGCCCCAAAGCTTTTAACCTCGTGTTTTACCTGGTTCTGAAAAGCAGTTGGTACCTGGGCTAACTGACTCAGGTTTTGGAGATTGGCCGCATAAATTGAACTAATCACGGCTGCAATCGGGTCTGTTACCCGTACCCCATATTCGGCCAGGATTTGAGTAACCGCCTGCTTCGCCTCAGTACCATATTGCTTGAGAACGGAATCAAGAGACTTAGGAGCGTGATTTGTAGCTATTGTCATCGACTTACCTCATGGGATGGTGGACTATGAGAACGTTGCGCCCGTAGCATTTCCTGCCGCGCCTGGGCACCCAGAGTTTCAAATCGTTGAGCGTCATTAGGTGCACTGAAGGTGAGATCGATGCCTTCAAAATGCATCATGTTGCTGGC
>JBCAWO010000105.1:0-12522 GCA_038534515.1 Cyanobacteria bacterium J06554_1 | reverse complement strand
TAGCGTTGACTCCCTTTGCTGGTTTTACCGTGTTTGTGAGTCTTAGGATGGTCGCAATAGGGGCAATCCATTGGTTTCGGGTAGATAGCATCCCTTTACATGACGTTTCCCACACTTCTTTGGTTCACGACCTAATGCCCCGTAGACTGCTCCCTTCTGCTTGCGATTGAAGGATCTTCTCGACTTCATCGGCACTGACCTGACGCCAATAGTAGAGAGTATCGAAGGTTTCGACAAACGTACGCCTGCAGTGGGCGCATTTGTAGCGTTGACTCCCTTTGCTGGTTTTACCGTGTTTGTGAGTCTTAGGATGGTCGCAATAGGGGCAATCCATTGGTTTTGGGTAGATAGCATCCCTTTACAGGACGTTTCCCACACTTCTTTGGTTCACGACCTGTGTAGTCTCTGAAAGCCTTTGGCAGCCATGGGTGCTTTAGTATGAGAAGACTCCGTCATGCCCACTAACCCTAACCAAATCAGGTGTCGTTCTGCATCAGTTTCAATGAGATCGTCGTCAAGAAGGTTAATTATCGGCTTGTAGGCTATTCCCAGTACCCGTAACCCACGACTAGAAAACTGTTCATTACGAGTCAAAATCTGAGTTCGTACCACCGATGTCAGCATACTGGTATTATCCCCTTCCTGTTGGCGGCTGCACCGTTCTAACACAGCTTCTGGAGAGCCTTTGGTAAACACGAAGTAGGGAGCCGACGCTAGCAATGGACATTGAAAGCTCTCAGCAATTTTGTTTTTGCATAGAACGCTCATCCGCTCTCGCTTAGGGGAAAAGGAAAATTTGCTAAGGCGAGGTAACCAGGTGGTCCATTGATGTTGAAAGTAGGCTGCTTTTCCAGCTAAAGCGAGTAGCGCCCCCTCAGTTGGCTCTCCTGAAATAGACCACTCTCCATGCGCTTGTCGGAGGATGGCATCATTGCAAACTATGCTGGCCACCAACAAGGTCTGTAGTTCTACAGGGAAAGAGGGCGGCCTTAAATACAGGGGATAAACCGATGTATTACTCTCACTAACAAGTTGAAAGCTGCCGTCAGGACCATAGCCTTCACCTGTAACCTGAATCAGATGACTGGTTGTGTAAACTGATTGAACAACCATTCTGTTTTGGGTCAATGCAGTGATTTTGTCAGGCCAATTAGTGACCATAGACCCTGATGTTTTTATGGTGGGTGGTTTGCGTAATAATACATGGCGATGGATCATCCGTAGCATTTCTACAGCCAGGGCAATCGTAATCACAGCAGGCAGAATTACAGGAACCACTGCGGCGATCATACCCATAAAAACCTCAAGGTTTTTTCGACAACACCTTTTTGGAGATAGCCAGAGATGTGATTAAATAGGACGATAGTGAAGGTTATAATTCCACCCTCGAGAAACTGGGTTTGGAAAGTAATCCTGCAGCCAGCTTTCTGCTCCGGCACAGAACAACTAGCCCCAGCATTTGGGGCAGCTTTGTAAAAGAATGACATGGTCATAAAGCTTCTGAAACGACTAAAATGAGATCGCAACCAGGTATATCCATGGCGTTTCCTTATCTAAAGATTAGAGGACTAATGAGATTAGAAGGCTAATGTCCTAAAATTAGCGTAGTCGTAAGTTAAGCTACTGTCATCAACCGCACGGTCTAATTTTCAGTGCATTCAGCCTTGATAGAAAATTAACAGAAAACAAACGTATGCCAGCCATTCGTATTGCCATCATTGAAGATCATGACCTAACCCGCATTGGTCTGCGCGCTACCCTGTAGCAGCAAGCGGCGCTGCAAGTAGTGGGTGAGACGACAGATGGGAAAACGGGGCTGCAGTTACTTAAAAGGATATGAAGCCGGATGTGGCGGTTGTTGACCTGGATTTGCCCCATATGGATGGCATTGCCATTACCCAGGAACTGCGATCGTTACAGACAGAGCAAAACGATTTTGTCACCCGCGTCTTGATTCTGACTATGCATGAAAAGACAGAGCAGGTGCTGGCAGCGTTTGCGGCGGGGGCAGATTCCTACTGTGTCAAAACGATTAAAACACCGCAGCTGGTGGATGCCATACAAACCACCTACGAAGGGCATGGTTGGATTGACCCGGCCATTGCCGATATCGTACTGAGTCAGGTACGCAGTAGCCGCCAGACCGCAGGAGAGACAGGCGTCAATATTCAAGGTCTGAGTGAAGAAGAAAGCGCTGATTTGGAAGCTAACCACCTCACCCACCGTGAGCTAGACGTTTTAGAGCTGATTGTGGCAGGCTATAGCAACGCCGAAATTGGTGAAAAGCTATTTTTGAGCCTGGGCACCGTAAAGACCCATGTGCGTAACGTTCTTGCCAAATTGGCCGCCAGCGATCGCACCCAGGCTGCCGTTAAAGCATTGCGAGCTGGGCTAGTCAAATAGCAGTGTCAGCTCAAGTTCTGCAAGATACTGCCCTAATGGCATCTCTAACCGCTTGGTTCAGTCTCTAAATCAGCAACAACGGGAGACAAGACTATGCTTTTTTTGCATAGTCAGTATAGGACTATGACATGGGGCGGCTGGTTTCGTATTAGCAGTTACTTTTAAGGCAAAACAGTCTCGCTACGATGACGACACCCCCAACATTGATTAATCACCGTAATGACTATTGCGTCAGAGGAATTTAGTAGCATTGCCGCTGCTGAGGAAGCGTCAGCTTCTCCCCAACAGCTAACCTACGTTCGCACCCTGTTCTATGCGGCCATTGTCGGTGCTGTGGGGGGACTTGTGGCAACGATTTATTATTTTGTTTTAGAACAGCTTTTAGAGGTAGTTTGGGACTCTGGACGAGAGTTTATCTTGGGTTGGTTTCCGGTCTGGCTACCCCACTGGCACTATACCTGGATTGTCGCCACCATCGGTGGTCTGGGTGTGGGGCTGTGTCTGCACTTTCTGGGGCTGCCGGGAGAGATGGCCATTGTGATTGATCGGGTGCACGATGCTGGTCGGTTAGAGCCTAAACAAACTCCGGGGATGATTGCGACTTCGCTAATTTCCATCACAGCGGGGGGGAGTCTGGGGCCAGAGGCTCCCCTGGTGCAGATTAATGGTAGCCTCGGCAGCTGGATTGCGGAAAAGCTGAATCTGAGTCTTCAAAATATGCGGGTCATGACCTTTTGCGGCATGGGCGCTGCCCTGGCGGCCTTCTTTGGAGATCCCATTGGGGGCCCCATGTTTGCTCTGGAGATTCCCCACCGTAGGGGTTTGGAATATTATGAGGCGATTATTCCTGCCATGGTGGCCGGTATTTGCAGCTTTGGTGTTTTTCGCCTGGGTACCGGTTTGGAGGTGGGCGGCATTTATAATTTTGGTCGCTTTGGTGTCCTGCCTACCCTCTCCTGGCTAACCCTGCTTGAGGGGGCCGCATTAGGTCTGGTTGGTGCGCTGGCGGGGATATTGTTTATCGGTATCTTTCGGCTGATTAATTGGATGATCCACAGGATTGAGCATCGCCATATCTTGCTGGCGCTGATGGGGGGATTAGGCATTGGTTGGATTGCGGTGCTTTACCCCGCCACGTTGTTTTTTAGTGAGCAACAAATTGAAACAGAACTCCTGGCCAAGTCTGCATCCTTGGGGGTGACGATGCTGCTGGGGATTTGTTTGACCAAAATGATTGCGATTTGCTTTACGATCCACGGTGGTTTTAGGGGCGGTTTTATTTTCCCGCTATTTTTTACTGGGGCCAGTTTGGGGTTAGCGATTTCATCTGGTATTCCTGCCCTTCACCCCACCATTGCTGTGCTGTGCTGTATGGCGGCCATCAATGTGGCGATTACTAAAACACCCATTAGCACAACAATTATTTTGACAGTGCTGTCGGATACGACAATTTTGCCGGTCGTTGCGATCGCAAGCTTCACCAGCTTTTTACTAACCAGCAACATCGGATTACTCAAAACCCAACGGGCTAGAGCTACGGAATCTTTATCAGGGTTAGATGCAGTAGATGTGGAAGCAGTTGCCTAGCCATCCTCGACCTCGGCTGTTCCCCACAGCAGATTTTTGTTAGAGAGTTATATGAAATCCTTTTAGTCAAACGGTCACCTTAAGTCATCTCAAAACCCTGGTTAATGACGTGTTAGTTATCGGTCGTGTGGGCAGGCTCAAGTTTGAACCGGTGGTGATCAACTTGGTAGAGCTGTGCCAGACACTGCTAGAAGAAATACGGTTTAATGCCCAAGCTCAAGGTCGAATTGAGTTTACTGTTGCTGCTGGGTCAGAAACTACATTAGCCGCTGTCGCAGTAGACCCTAACCTACTGCGACAGATAATTACCAACCTTGTCACCAATGCCCTAAAATACTCACCCGAGGGCAGGCCCATTAGCTTTTCGCTATCTCATAAAGAGTCTCAGATACTCTTGTCTATCCAAGATCAGGGCATTGGCATCCCTGAGAGCGATCTGCCCAGTTTATTTGAGCCTTTTTACCGGGCCTCTAATGTGTGTACTCAAGCAGGTACAGGTTTAGGACTCGCCATCACTCAGCAGTGCGTTGAGTTACACGATGGCGATATTACATTAGAAAGCAACATCGGTATCGGTACCCTTGTCATAGTCAGCTTGCCACTCCAAAAACGATAGTGTCATCGTCCGTAAGACAGAAGACATTTTCTTTTCGAAATGATTTGATTTAATTAGGGTTTGCTGTTGAAGAGCATCATCGTCAAAAAGGTGCAGATCAATGCAACTCTCCCCTGTAACTTAATTATCTTGACTAGGCACAAAGAAATTCGCAGATAGATCAACTTTTCTTAATCATTGCTTGAGCATTAATTTCAATCTAACAAAGTTAGTTGTTTTTACGGAGATACTAGCTATTTCTACGTGGGAAATATGGACTGGGCATCTAACAAGATCGGTTGTTGATAGCAAAAAATGACTTGTATTAGAAAAGTCTCTGTTTGTCAAAAATATTAAGTAAGTTTTTGGTGAAACTATTCTTAAGTGCGGTGTTTGCCTGGAAAACCATTCCCTTTCCAAGGGTAAGGGGTAAATAATTGCTTTTTTTCAAGCATACTCCCAATATTGGCTGTACAGACAGATATAGCAAACGTCCTAATGCATCAGGATGTTTGCGCGTCACATTGGCATTGTAGCTTAACGCTTTTAGGGACTATGACTTGTCCTGACCAATATGACCAGCGCTATACCTGGGACTCGCAATCAAGTTGTATGTATATCTCAATCTTTTTTCTCGTGTGTTCACTGCTGTATGCATCGTTGTAAGGATAGTTTGAGAATGTCCCCATCTAATCGTAGTCTCTGCCATAAAAGAATTTTGAAGCCATTGCTGTTTATGGCCTCAGGCATACTTCTGGTGATTGGTAATGGAGTGGCCATCGCCCATGAGAAAGCTGAAGATAAGATTGCAATTGGGAATTCGTATTTAATGTCTCAGGTGGCGGCAGCAGAGCCTCTTCTTGCTCAGACAACACCGATTCCAACTGGGTCTCCAGCAGAGTCTGTGGCCCAATCTGGCTCGTCTCAGGATGCTACACCGCAACAGCTTGCTCCGGTTGCTGATGCGGCTGATACTGCTGAAACCCCTCTGAACAGTTCACCAGTGTCAGAAGCGTCTGAATCTGGTGATGCGGCTGCTCCAGTGTCTTTGAGGGCGGCAGATCTGGCCCCAAACCCCAGCGAACCGGCTGTCGATGATAGCCAGGGGACGGACGATAGTGTAGCCCAACTATCGGAGACCGAGGAGCCTGCGACTGAGGGAGCAGAGCCTGCATCTGAGGGAGCAGAGTCTGTAGCTGAGGAAGCAGAGCCTGCAGCTGACGAGGGGGACCGTTCTACTAATTTAGAAGTCCCAGCTCGATTTGGTATCAACGCTGGTACAGCTACCAATGGCTTTGGTGAAACAATCGGTATTCATGGCTTTGTTCCCCTAGACCAAAAGCCTGGCGAAGCTGTGACGTTTCTAGAAGGGCGTCTTCAGCTTAATGACGAGGATCCTAGCTTTAGTCTGAATGTGGGGCATCGTGGCTACGATTCAGAGCATAACCGCATTCGAGGTGGCTATGTCGGTGTGGATGGTCGCTCCACAGGAGACAGTACGTTTTTTCAACTGGCGAGCGGTTACGAGCGGATCGACGACGATTGGGAGTTTCGCCTCAATGGTTATCTCCCCGTTGGCGAGCGTACCAATACTATTCAAAGTATTAACCCAGAATTACAAACCTCCAGTGGTTTCCAGGGAAACCAGCTAGTTTTATCTGCCATCCGCGACGGCCAGCGGATCTTGCAACAAGAAGACGCCCTGGGCGGCTTTGATGCCGAAATTGGTACCGAGCTGGCTGATTGGAACGGTGGCGAGCTGATGGGCTATGCTGGCGGCTATTTGTTATCTGGTGAAGAAAGCAGCCTGGGCGGGCAGATCCGCTTAGCAGCGAACTTTGAGTCTAATTTTAATGCGGGTCTTTCCTTACAGCATGATGGACTATTTGGAACAACGGTAGCCCTCTCTGTTAGCGCGACCTGGCCTAATACCCGCTTCCAAGATGAGGATGAGGACGCATTTCAAGACGAGTTTGAAGTGCCCATTCGACTGCGAGATTCGATCGCTCGTCGCCAGAATGTTGCCATTAATGACATCAGCGAGTCAGAAACCATCTATGAAGAGCAGACTGAGCCCCTACGAAACCCACAAGAAGAAGATAACTATCGCTTTATCCATGTAGCTCTGGGTGGTGCCGCTGGTGACGGTACCTACGAAAACCCCTTCGCCACGGTCGAAGATGCCATTGCTCTGATTAATACAGACGCGGACACTTACAGCGATGGCAACACCATTGTCTACGTTGATGGAGAGAACGCGGCAACGTCCACCATTTCAGGATTTACAGTGCCCGATCGAGTGCGTGTTCTCTCCCAGGGGCCTGAACAACTCATCGCCGGTATGGAGTTCCCGGGCTTCCCCACAACGGCCACTCGCTTACCTTTCTCTACCATCCAAAACTTTAATGTGTCTGCGGATGATCCCAACGCTAACGGTATCACCGTTTCACTGCCAGACTCCAATGATGGTGTCTTTCCTACGATTACGGGGGGCACCGCCGACCTGGTGACCTTGGGTAATAACACAGTGCTGGCTGGCTTTCAAATTAGCGGGGCCGCCCAGCATGGTGTGACGGCTAGCACCGTTGATAATGTAGAACTCCGTAACAACCTGATTTCTGACTCAACAGGCAGCGGTATTTTCTTAAATAACGTGGGTGGTAGCGTTGTCTTGTTTGACAATGTTGTTAATAACTCTGCCGATCGAGGTGTCTTGATTGAAAACACCCTGACGGATCGGCCCATAGAGATCGCCATTGCTGGGTTTGACCTGGACGCTAACCGCGTAGGGATGGACTTCTCTAGTATGGCGACAGCGGGGGCAGAATTTCCGAGCCAGATTATTTCTGTTGGCCCGAGCTCAATGGCAAATACCAGTGTGGGGACTCCTGGCGGGACACCATTGACCAATAGCATTCGCAACAGTACTGCGGAGGGACTGGTGCTACGGGCCGAGGGCGATTCCCTGACGGCGGTGAGTACTCAGCAGCTGTCAGCCACCGATACGACTATCGACAGGAGCGGCGGCGATGGCCTACAGATTATTGCGGATGTCGGTGTTCATCAGCAGTTAGTTGATCTTGACAATGTTGATGTTACCAATAGTGGTGGCAACGGTGTCACCATCATCAATGGAGATACGGCGATTAACGGTGGGCAGACCGCCGCCACCGCAGATGGAGCATCACCCCAGGAGATTACTATCCTAAATAGTGAGATTTCGAATAATGCCATGGACGGCATCAATATTACCCTTGTGGATGTGAGTGCCCAGGAACTGGTGATTCGGGGAAATCGCATTGTTGATAACGGCGGCGATGGTATCGCCTCGAATGCGCAGACGTTCGATGTTCAGGAATGGCGCACGGACGACGAAACAGGTGCGCTGGGTATTAGTGGTAATACCATTACGGGTAACGGTGGTCAGGCAATTGTGATTGATGTCGAAAACTTTGCCACAATACCCATCTTAGGGATCGGTAACAACACTATTTCGGGTAATGGTACAAGCCCTGCCATTGAAATCAATACAGTCAATACCACCCCTTCAGGTAATATCACAGCCTGTTTAATCCTGGGTGATAATCTCGCCCCCGTTAACATTCAGATTACGGCACCTGATCCACTTTTGACAGGGGGACAAACCGTGCGAGTTCAAGATTTACCAAGTTTGATTGCGGATCCTAACGTTGTCTTCTTTGTGGATGATAACACTCTAGGACTTATAGAAAGTACAGCGGCCTACATAGAGGAGACTGGCAACTGCACTCAGTAAGAGTACATAGAAAGCTAGTTAGACACACAACAAAGTCCCGTATTTCTTCTATCTTTCTTCTTTCACTCGCACCCTAGACTAGTACCCACGCGTTTCAAAAACAATTCTCATTGATATTGGAGAAGCCCATGACTAAGTCTCTCGATCTTCAAGAAGTTGCCATTGTTCTTCAGGCGACTAACCTGGACCCCGCTATCTTAAACCCCTCTCTTTTTAACTATGGTGCGATCTTCCCAACCGACTGGAAGGCACTGCGCCAGCCGGTCTACCAGCGTAATGGGGTGCAACTATTGTTTAAGAATGGTATTAGCCTGGTGGCACAGCCCAACAAAATCACCCTATCTGAGCTGGTTTTAGGCAAAGAGATCCACGAGTTGCAGGTAGCCACACTAATGACTAAATGGATTGAGGCACTGCCTAACATTAACTATCGTGCCCTGGGGATAAATCCCACGGGGATGGTGACCTTTTCTGAGGATCAGCACGAAGCGTCTAATTTTCTGCGGTCAACGCTGCTGACGGAGGGCGTTCGACGCGAAGGTGCACCCGAACTGTTAAAGGCGTCGCTAAACCTGGCCTACCGTCTGGAGCGGGGCATCCTGAATCTATCCATTCAAGAGGGTGTGGCTCAGCTTTCTGAAGAGCGTAAGATTTCGGCGTTGTTATATTCGGGCAACTGCCACTATGCTCTTCAGGGAGAATCTCAAGCAGATCGTTTGGGCGATCTCAAAGCAGTGCTAGATCAGTGGCAAACGGGTGTGGAGGCCTATTGCGACCTGGTGAGTCAAAAGCTGCTGCAGTCGCCAGAGCTGGTTGCTGTATAGTTTCTAGTCCGTTAATAGCTCCAGATTCTGCATTGAACCTCTTCCTAAATCCCTCTCCCAAGCTTGGGAGAGGGACTTTGAGATAGTAGATATATTTTTGTCAAAAGAATTTATAGAAATAGACTATTTACTCTAAAAAGAGTTTACTCCCCTTTTTCCAATCGCAGTGATTACTAGAACCTATCTCTTCAGAAAGCTGCAGCTAAAAATCTCCTAAAATTTTTTTAATATAAATTCTTTAGCGACCTAAAGAAGCAGACCCAATCAAGGTCCTAGGATGTACAGACGTTCCATGGAACGTCTCTCCAGCACCCACCACGTACAGACGTTCCATGGAACGTTTCTTCAATACCCCTCACGTACAGACGTTCCATGGAACGTCTCTCCCCCCTCACAACAGGTTAAAAATACCCTGGGCCCCAAGGAAAATCTAACAACTCAATACTCCTGAAAATACGGATAAATAACAAAAATATTGAGGGAACACTGGAGCTGCCCCTAATTTGAATGAAAGAACCTTGTTTGATTGTTGGATGACCTGTCTATTGGTTAGACGGCTTTATCTGCCGATGCTTATCTCAGGTCAACCCATTAAAAGTAACCATCCATAGATACTGTTGGTCGAGCTGAAGCCAGCAGTATCTCGCCAGTATTTTTCGTATTTACAGCGGCTTAGAAGAGGTTTGTAAAAGCGATTTGAAGGTCTCTGTCTGAGTCCAAAGAAATTCCGATGAGGTTTGCCAGTGCGCTCTGCCCAAGATTTGTCGTTGCTGATTTCTAAAATGAATCGATCCAGTGGAACTGCTACCCATCGGAATTCTCTAGCTCCCAGCTTTTTGAAGATCAGCAACAGCCCGGCCCGTCGTCACCTACACAGCTATAGAGAAGTGAAGCAGCATTTATTGTTTATTGCCGACGATGTCAGCGACTATCAAGTTCTGCTGACAGGACTTAAACCTGACATTCCTGTGCATGTCTTGGCCTCTGGGCAAGATGGGATTGTGCAAATCACTGACGCCATTGTTGAGTCAGAGTTGCGATCGCAAACCTCCCTCTCAATCCACATCGTCTCCCACGGCGACCCAGGCAGACTATATCTCGGCAACAGCCAGCTCAGCCTATCAACGCTTGAGCACTACACCAACGACCTTCAAACCTGGTTCTCTCCACAGTTTTTTCTTCCTGGTCAGCCGAAAAACAGCGCTCTCTATCTCTATGGCTGTCGTGTTGCCGCCACAGAAGCTGGCCAACAATTTCTCACTCAGCTCCAGCGCCTGACCGGAGCCACCATTCATGCGTCCACCACAAAAGTTGGCAACCCCGACCAAGGTGGCAACTGGGAACTAGACATCACCATCCCCTCCCCCGTACAGACGTTACATGCAACGTCTCCGCGCCCCGTACAGGCGTTGCATGCAACGTCTCCGCCTCCCTCTCTTGTACAGACGTTGCATGCAACGTCTCCGCGCCCTGTACAGGCGTTGCACGCAACGCTCCTACCCCCTACTCCCCACTCCCTATTCCCTTACTCCCTACCCGCATTTATCATGAACGCTAATACCATCTTTTCTGCCAACGCCCTTGCTAATTTTCCTGGCACCCTTGCTGCCGATGGTGGTGGTTTTGAGGCGATGCCTGCGTCGTCTAAGGTGGCAAATGCGCAAAAAGAACTCGTTGTGATCGATGCGGGCGTTGCGGATAAGGCGACGCTGATTGCTGATTTTGAGAGTCGCGGTGTAGAGTACATCGTCCTAGATGGTAATGCTGACGGTGTTCAACAAATTACGGAAGCGCTGGACGGTCGTTCTGACCTGGATGCTCTGCACATTATTAGCCACGGCAGTGAGGGGCAGGCGCATCTAGGCAATACGGTCCTTTCCGAAGAGACCTTAGCTGAGTATGATGATGCCCTGACTGACTGGGGTGATGCCCTGGGGGCAGACGCCGATATTTTGTTCTACGGCTGTAATTTGGCCGAGGGTCCCGGCGGCACATCATTTATTAATGAGATTTCGGCCCTGACAGGGGCTGATGTGGCGGCCAGTAATGACCTGACTGGAGCGGCCCACCTGGGGGGGGATTTTGATCTAGAAGTGCAAACGGGTGTCATTGAGGCCGATATTGCTCTGTCGGCAGAGGCTCAAGCCACTTTTGATGAAGTGCTAAATCCTGGTGGTGTGTCTGCTGGTCTTAGACTGTGGGTCAGAGGGGATGCCGGTACTGGTACCACCACCGATGGTGCAGCCATCAATACTTGGAGTGACCAAAGTGGTAACAGTAACGATGTTGCGGTTACTGTTGCCGGTGCTGAACCCACTTACAGCACCGGCGACGCCAGTTCCAACTTCAATCCTACCGTTGTCTTTGACGGAGTTAATGATGGGCTGGAACTAGCTCCCTTTATGACCGGAGCCGAAGCCGGTGGTTCAGTCTTTGGTGCGGCAGCCAACAACACGCCGGGGACGGGCTTCGACAACCTGGTGGTCTTTGGCATAGATAATCCACACCTGGGTACCAACAGCGGTAGCGGCGGTGCGCCTCTGGTCTGGATGAATGGTTCGTCACCCATTAATGCAACCCACCCGACACTGCCCCAGGCTGGGCAGACCCATGTCTGGAGCTGGGAATGGGATACAGCTAGCGAGCCGTCAAATACATCAAGCAACACAGGTGTAGATATCATTTTCGATGGGGAAGTCTTTAATGCTCCTGATTTAGAAATTCGTGAGAGTTCTTTCGCCGATGGTTCAACAACTGCTGATCACTTCCAGATTGGTTCCTGGGAGCGGGTAGAAGTGTGGGATGGCCCCATTGGTGAAATTATTGTTTACGATCGCAACCTCACTGCCGCCGAAAGCCAGCGGGTGAATTCTTATATCTCTCTTAAGTGGGGCACTACGTTAGACAATGACCCCGCCAGCGGCACAGTCAATTACGACTATGTTGATTCTAGTGGAAACGTAATCTGGGCGGGCACCTCAGATGCTGCCTACCAGGCCTACCACAACGACATTGCCGGTATTGGTCGTGACGACGCCTCCACACTCGACCAGCAAAGGTCTAACAGTGTTAATAGTGACAGTGTTGTCACCATCGACAATGGCGGCGCGTTCGCAGCCGACAATTCATTCCTGGTCTGGGGTAACAACGATCAGGCTGCTACCTATGGCACCAACTATACTCCCGGCAGCTTTACCCCGGCTGCTGGGTATTTCCGTATGGACCGTGTATGGAAGGTGCAAGAGACAGGTACCGTCGGCACCGTAACGGTAGAGAATGCTGATGCCGATCATCTGTTGGTGAGTAATGACCCTACCTTTGCGACGGGGGTGACTGAG
>JBCAWO010000104.1:0-12592 GCA_038534515.1 Cyanobacteria bacterium J06554_1 | reverse complement strand
GATCAGCCCCGCCTGCTGTCCGGCAGCGCTACCCGTCCCCACAAAAATATCCACCCGACCGGGACCGCGAATAGCGCCGCCCGTATCCTGATCCAGCACAAAGCGATTGACTGGTCGGCTCTGCCAGCTCTGGGCCGTAGCGGGCATCGGCAGATCCAAACTAATCAACGCCAACGCCCCCGGCGGCATCAGCGTTTTATCCGTCGCAATGGAGCGCCCTGCCGTCACCGGCACATTCAGATTACCCATGGGAGGAGCCCCCCCGGTTGCCTTAAAAAATACAAACCGATTATTTCGAGGCAAATAGCGATCTAGGGCCTCTGGGTGCTGCTCAAAATAATCCAACAGCACCGGTAGCGTCAGCTCAGCTTCAGCCACAATACCGTCATCAATCAGCTCTCGCCCCATGCTGGTGTAAGGATAGTCTGTCCGTCCGGCATAGCCCACCGACATGACCGACCCATCGGTTAGCTGCAAACGGGCCGACCCCTGAACCTGGACCAAGAAGGCCTCCAGACGGTCCCGCAGCCACACCAGTTCTAACCCAGCTAAGACCCCCTGCTCCCCCCGTAGTCCATCCGCGCCCTCCAATGCCAGGCGGGTAGGATGGGGCACTGGCCAATCATCTAGATCCTCAGGTTTACGGTAGAGCGGGTAGCGATACTCCGCCGTGGGCACCGCACTGGCACTGTAAGTAGGCTCAAAATACCCGGTAAAGTCCACGCGGCCAGCTCCATCACTCCCCACCGAGCGATAAAATTCAAACTCCTGACCTACGGACTCCTGAAGCTGCTGGGCTGAATGGCTAGTGGCCACTAGCTGACGGAACCGCACCAAACTACGCTGCACTCGCCCGTGGGTAACGCCCGCCAGAGGATAGGCGTCATAGGCCATCATTGCCGCCTCTGTGGCCAGATAGTCCAAACTATGATCGATGGCCTGGAGTAACGCGTTTCGATCTTGACCAAACTGCGCGTCGTACCCCAGACACACATCATCCACAAACTCGACATGGCAGTTTACCCGAGCCAACGGAAACGCCACCACCGACAGCGGCCAGCACATCAATGCGCCCAGGGCAGCGGCTAACCCCCATCGTCCATACACCATCGCCTTGCTAAAACCGCTCCACACTAGAGCTAAACTGTGGCTCCACTCGGATCGCTATCAATCGTGATGGCCGAATCACCATGTATTCCCCAGGATTAATCTCGGGTAGTGGCACCTTAATAAAGTCCTCCGAAGACGCCTTTGGCATCAGATCGTTGCTGTACCACTTTTGAAAATCCTGAATCGATGAAAACCTTACTTCCTCATGATGGCCGCCATCAAAAAGCATGTGGACAATAAATTCGCTTGGTTTCCTGGGCATATCTGCGCGTCGATTTAATTCATCGCCCTATTATGGACCTCCAGCTGGCAAAAGTTGCACCCAAAACGATACGAATGCTTACAAAATCCTCACCCATTTCCTGGTGCCCCACAAATGGCGGTAGAGTTTACCTGTATTTTTGGTCTCGGTCCTGTCCATCAATCTAGACGTACTCTTTAAACCCCAATGTTGCGTAAAGTTTCCCTAGGCATCGGTGCTCTTTTGCTCGTCGGATTGCTGGCGGTGGGTGGGTGTCAACTTAACCAGCTAAAAGCATCCCAACCAAGCGACACGGCAAAATGGGAGCAGATCGAAGAGCAGACACCTGCGGTCGCCGTTGATAAAAAAGCCGTCATTGATGGCGGTCAGTTCAACAAGTTTTTCCCCGGCAACGCTGACGGGTATGAGCGGGTCTATACCCAAGAAAAAGACGGCTTTGCCGAAGCCAAACTAAAACAGGATGGTAATACCCTCGCCATGTTGTCAGTGTCGGATACGGCCTCTAACCCCAGCGCTACCGATAAATATCAAACCAGTGAGCGGGACCTGGCCGGCTATCCCCTGGTCGAAGTTGGTAGTACAGCCACCAGCTTGTTGGTAGCCGACCGTCTACAGGTAAAAGTTCTCTCTCGGGATACTGACTTTACGCCAGCCGATCGTGAAGTCTGGCTAGAAAAGTTTGATTTGGCCGGTCTCGCTAAACTAGCCAACTAGACCCTAGTTAGACCCAACACGCTCCCCAACACCAGCATTCCGGGTCTGGCTATGGCTATATCGTCTGCGACATAAACAAGGACATCCCAAGGACATCCCATGAGCAAGCCGATTTATGAGCTGGTTAACAACCTACCTCAGAAAAATCTCACCGTTTTTGTACTTCGCTCCCTAGACAAGGTACTCCCTGGAGAATGGGAAAATATAGTTGGTTTCGAAAACGCCATTCGCCAGGTTACGGGGGAAAGTGACGCCGCTCTGATTGAGCAAATCGGGGCTCGAGCCATCCAGCTCTATAACGACAAATCTGAAGGGTATCAGCGAGCCATGTGGCTCTATCAAACCATTGACTCTACGGGGCGGGCCTTGGGTCAGGCAGCCCTAGCCAGCAAAGTCACTGAAAATGTACCCTTTTTATCCATTGTCAATCGTCTAACTCCCAAGCCGGATAAGGCCCAAACCATTGACCTGTGTATGAAGCTGGTGACTGAGATTGTGGCGTTTTGCAAAATCAACGGGATTCCCGGCGACAGTGTCGGAGATTTTGTTAAGGCCCTGGGGGACTACGGCGGTGAGTCTTTGATCCGCATGGCTGGCCTCGTGTGTTTCGATGGTTTGGTTCCCCTCGGCCCAAATTTTATTAAACAGACGGAGACTGTTTTAGGCAATCTCACCCCTAAGGATTTAAATAGCAATCCGGCGTTCAAAGCGATTAAGGATGCCGTACCAGGCGGCAAACCAGACGATCAGCTCACATTTATCGGAGCCAGTTTTGAGTCGGTCAAAGGTTGGATGGGTGACTTTGTAGACTCTAAGGGAATTACTCCCCAGAGTGTGGTCTCCAACATCAGAACATTTGTGGATGTGGCTGATGACAAGATGGATTACTTTGGAGCTTTTTTGGATATTTCCACCAATTACTATGAGCATACGGGGGTGCAAACCCTCACCCGTCGGCTGATTGAACGAGCCGTCGCTGAAATCTAGACCTGCTGCAATTTATGGCAATTGTTAAAAACGTTCTAGGTAACAACCTGGAAATATGCTGCACTAGCCCGATGACGGGGTTTTACCGCGATGGTACCTGCAATACGGGCCCCAATGATAGGGGGTCCCACGTGGTTTGTGCTGAGGTTACAGATGAGTTTTTGGCCTATACCAAGGCCCAGGGTAATGACCTCAGCACCCCCATGCCCATGTATCAGTTTCCCGGACTTAAGCCAGGCGATCGCTGGTGTCTGTGTGCTGCCCGCTGGAAGGAGGCCCATGCGGCGGGGGTAGCGCCTAAGGTGGTGCTTGCCTCCACCCACGAAGCAGCCCTAGGTACGGTCCCCCTCGACATACTTCAGCAGTACGCTACCGATTAGCGCACTACCCGCCGCTGACCGGTGGAATGAACACCACTTCGTCACCGTCATTGAGCGGCGTATTGGCATCAACGAACTGTAGGTTAACGCCAAAGCGCGTTAGGTCCTGCCACTGCTTAAGGTCAGGGTATTGGGTGCAGATGCGATCGCACAGCTGATTAACCGTTGTCCCCTCTGGCAGGGTCATCGTCACATCGGGGCGTCCCAAGGCATCCTGATAGGCAGCAAATAACTTCAAAGTAATTGATATCATCGTCGCCGCTCTTGTATTCCATATGTCCTAAAGACATACTAAACACCCACCGCATTGGCAAGGGTATCCAACAGCATTTGCTCACGGTAGGGTTTCGAGAAATAAGCGTTGGCCCCCAGCTTCATCGCCAGCTGCCGGTGCTTATCTCCAGTCCGAGACGTCAGCATCGTAATGGGAATCTGGGAGCAGCGATTGTGAGAGCGCAGTTTTGCCAGGAAGCCATACCCATCGAGACGCGGCATTTCAATGTCACAAACAATCGCACTGATGTTTAACCCAGCGTCCAGTTTCTCTAACGCATCGAGACCATCCTTGGCCTGGGTTACCTGATATCCTTGCTTTTCTAGGGTAAGGGCCAAGAGTCGCCGCACATTGACTGAGTCGTCCACCACCAAAATGGTCGGCTGCTGCTGCCCAATATTAGATGCGCTGGGCTGTAACTCGCTGAGCTTGCCACTCAGTAAAGGATTGCCATACAGAACCGACGCTTCCCTGATGTTAGACCCCTCGCAGCTCAACACCCAGCGAATAAATTCCGGCGCATTCAGCAGGGGCACCACCTGGCCATCACCAAAGATTGTGCAGTTGTTAAAACCAGTCGGCATCAGGACATTGCCTTCAACACGCCGCAGAGCCACCTCCTGTTCACCCCAAGAGCGATCAATCTGTAAACCAAACGACTGTTCGTTATATTTGAATATCAGCACAGTCGGCACCGCCACGTTAGGACTCATTTCCAAACTTTCAATGTGACGGGCACAGTTAAAGGCTAACCATTTACCCATACGAATCAGCCTAACTGTCTGACCGTTTTGGCTAAACATTTCGCGGCCACCTTCTTCGTAAATGGCATCATCGCTAACCACCGTAATTTCCTGCAGGTTATCCGTCGGGATAGCCATGGGTAAGCGATTACTCTCAGCCAGCAACACTCGGGTTACAGACAGCGTATAGGGGACTGAAATAGTGAATGTGGACCCTTGGCCAGATTGGGTAGCGACACTAACATCGCCGCGAATTTCTTCTAAGTTATTGCGGACCACATCCATGCCCACCCCACGTCCAGATAGCGTAGTCACCTGGCTAGCCGTGCTAAAACCAGGTTCAAAAATTAGGGAGAGTAAGTCAGTTTCGCTAGCGGTGGCCAGCAAAGATTCATCCAATCCCATTTCCTGGGCCCGGGCCCGAATCTTTTCTAAAGGGATACCTCGACCGTCATCGCGAATGGTGATGATTGTACGGCTGCTGCGCTGTTGGGCATTGATGGTAATGGTGCCCTGTTCCGGTTTACCGGCCGCTTGACGGTCGTCCGGTGTCTCAATGCCATGGTCAAAGGCATTGCGCAAAATGTGCATCAACGGATCGTTGAGGGACTCTAGGATGTTACGGTCGACCAGGGTTTTATCCCCTTCCACCTTTAGCTCCACGGGCTTACCAAACTCCAATGACAGTTCCCGCAACGCCCGTGGGAAACGATCGGTAATGTCAGACAAGGGCCGCATCCGCAGCTTGTTGAGATTGCGCTGTAGTTGACGGGTGGTGCGCTGTAAATTCCGCGATGACTGCTCCGCGATATCCACACTAATTTCCAGGTCATCGGCCACCTCTCGCAGCCGGACAGATGTTTCCATCATGTCGCGGAAGGGCAAATGACGCGCGTCGTAGCGATCCATTTCTAGGGCATCAAACCCGGACGTGGTCGCCCCGTTGTCGGCACCGTCGTACAGTGTCAGGGCGTTCCCGCCAGAGCCATTATGGCCATTGGCGGCGGGGAGCAGCAGCTGATTATCGTTGGCTGTCTTGTCATAGGCATCCCGCAAATCTTCTTCCGATTCTTCTAGGGAACGCAGCCGTTCATTAAGCAGCTTTACCAGGGTTCTCAGACGCTTCACCTCACTATCGAGTCGGTGACGCTCAATGGTCAGATCGCCAAAGTAATCGTTAAGTTCATTCAGCTGCCGCACCGAAACCCGCACGGTGGTGTCTTGATCGGCGTCTGTGGCTACCTTAGCTTCAGTACTCGGCTTGCTAGAAAAGTGAAATTCTGTTTGGGCTGGGGGCTGTTCCGCTGGCTGTTCATGGGACTCAACTATTGGTCTAACTGGCTGAGTCTGGTCCGGCTCAGTGTCTGAACTCGGAAAGTTGGCGGCGGCTTGAGCTGCTTCCTCTACCGATTGAACAACCTCATCTGGAGAGAGAAATTCTGTAGAGTGAGCGGTATCTGACAGCTGAGCAAAAATATCTTGGTCAACGGACGTGCTTTCTGCCTGGGCTAGGATAGTGGCCCAATCATCGTCTGAGGTTTGCTCCACCGATAAAATATCGTCCAAGCCCTGGGAATCAAGCTCTGGGGACAGGTCTGGGGCCGGAGCACCCATGGGCACCTCGAAACTTAACCCTGACACAGCAGCAGGAAGCTGTTCAACCTGGCCAGCCAAGATTAGGCTTTGGGACTGCCTCCATTCATTCAGAGCAGCCTGGGCAACTTCCATCACCTGGGCATCGTCATTCGCAACTGATATTGCCTGTTCTACTGACACGCACAGGCTATAGAAAGATGCTAGCTGCAGCATCTCCCCTAGGCCTCCCAGCTCCTGGGCTAGGATAGTCACCTCTTCACGTAGCTGAGGTGTGTGACTAGATATGGCAGAGTCTAGTCGGGCCAGACACCCTTCGACTTCGGTGCTAAATAGCACCGGAATAATGTCTTGATTTTCATCTGACGACAGTAGGATATTTTCGTCTTCAGGGTCAGCTTCACCCAAAATGTCGTAAAGCTGCTCAAAGACAGGTGTGGCGGTGCCACTTAGCCATGATTCTTCGGGCTCACTGCGGTTGCGATCGCACTCAATCACCCGGCGCAGCACATCCACAGACGATAACAACAGCCGCTCTAAATTATCGTCAACCACCAGTCCATCGCGCTGAATCTTGAGGACCTTTAAGGAGTCTTCTAGACGATGGGCAAATTCACTTAACAGGCTGTACCCCATCATGGCCGCTCCCCCCTTAATGGAGTGAGCCGAGCGCAGAGCTGCGTTGATATTGTCTTGTAACACACCTGTGTGCGCTAAATCCAATAGGGCTTTGTCTAACGTCTGCAGATACTCATCAGCTTCATCGAGAAATTGAAGCTTAATCTCAAGTTCTTTATCAACTGCCATGACACTGCACCTGTTGCATACCTGTCTTGTGTGACTGCCTGTTACCCAATCCAACGCGGACGCTTATCGTTATTCCAAAACGCCCCTAATGGAGCTCCATCATTCATCTACCTTAAAGGCCGCCATGGATAGCTCCAGCTCCTTAGCCACTGCCACCGTCTGCTGTAGCGCATCCGAAACATTCTTAGAGGAACTCGATGTGCGCTCAGACACTAAGGATATTTCCTGCATTAGCGTGGAGACATCCGCCGCCGTTTCTACCTGGGAAACCGTAGCTGCAGAGATCGTCTGTACCAAAGCATCAATCTGTTGCGATACTTCTACCATCCGCGCCAAGCTCTGTTTTGCTTCATCCACCCGACGAGTTCCTTCGACTACCTGGGAGGTACTGCTTTCGATAGCATCTACCACATCGGCAGTCTCCCGCTGGATGCTGTCCACAATCCGCTCAATATCTTGGGTCGCAGCCGCTGAGCGCGCGGCCAGTTCACCCACCTCTTCAGCAACAGCCGCAAAACCTTGACCTTCTTCCCCAGCTCGAGCCGCCTCAATACCGGCATTAATCGCCAGCAGATTTGTCTGGGTGGCAATTTGGTTAATTAGCGAAACAACCTTAGAAATCTGTTGAGAAGATTCACCCAGACGCTTCACCTTCTTAGCTGTTTCGCCTACGGTAGTTCGCAGGTCTAAAATATTCTGTACCGTCAGGTCCATCGCAACACCACCGGTTTCAGCCGTTTGCGAAGCTTCACGGGCAACCACAGCCGCCTGCTGTGCTCGATCAGCCGCCTGGGTAATTGCCATGGTCATGGTTTCAACAGAATCTAGAGTCTTCGTTGTCCGGTCCGCCTGTCTTAAAGCGTCTTCGGCCAGGGCCTGCATGGCCACCTCATTGTCCCCCAGGGACGTATTTACCTGAACCGCTGAGGTTTTTACCTGGGTTACAATCTGTCGGAGACTCTCAATGATGGCATTGAAGAAGTCGGCAACTGTGCCAATTTCTCCCGCCGAAACATCAGCCCGTACGGTCAAATCACCGCGTGCAGCACCTTCCACATCATCCAAAAGACCCAAGAGTTCCATTTGAAGAGTCTCTTGACGCTGTCGTCGCTCCTCAGATAGCGCCTCTGCTTCCAGCTGAGCCTGCTGCTTCTGATTAAATAAGCCCACCTGCTCAACCGATAACCCCACCTGTAGAGCCGCCTGCTTAAAGAAGCTAATGTCTAACTCACTCCAATCCCTGGGACCAGAGCACTGATGGGCCACCAGCAGACCCATGAGTTCTCCACCTTCAAGAATAGGGGCAACTAAATTAGCCTGGACCTTAAATGGCTTTAACTGCCCTAAATGGCACTCAGTTAAGCCAGCCTCGTGAATATTGCTGGTTGCCTGTATGCGACCTCGACGATACTGTTCCACATAGCCCTTAGCAAAACAAGGATCGGTAATATTAGTGCCAATTGCAGCAGGCCAGCCCATGGCTACAGATTCAGATACAATCTCACCGCTCCAATCTTCATCAAAGCGATAGACAACCACCCGATCTGCTTCGATCGCCTTGCGGACATCGTTAACAGCAATACTAAATATACGGTCTTCATCCAGATTATTTTTACGGAGGTCACTTGTTAGGCTAGCTAACTGACTCGACCGCCGGGCAGCCTGTGCCTGAACACTCGCTTGATCTATCAGGGTGCCTTCAGACTGAAGTACCGTGCCGGTTAAATCATTAAAGGCTGTGGCTAACTGACCGACTTCATCCCTGGCAAACACCTCAGCTTTTACCTTGCGATTTCCGCCAGCAAAGGCTTCAGTAGCTTGCTGTAGCCGTTTGATCGGACTGGCAATGGAGCGCCCCAACAGCTGAGCCAAGAAGATATCAGCCAAGATTGCCAGCAGTGCAATCAGAAATTGAATTTGCAGACTTCTATTGATCAGCTGCTGCAGTTTCGCCTCCGACGTACCACGAACGAGAACGCCAATCGGGTCACCGTTGATGTCATCTAAGGTTTTTGCAGACATCGCGTAGGCATCCCCCCCAGGTTCCACAAGACGTTGCAAGACGGTTTCGCCCTGGTTTTCCACAGCCAGGGTTAGCAGCGCCTCGTCGTAAATTTCTTCACCCAGTTCAATCTCATCCTCACCCTCATCTAAATCGGCTGACGCAGCCAGTTGGAAGTTGTTATCCCCTTCAAACAGGTAAATCGCATCGTAGCCAGTACCAAATGCCTGTACGCTACTTTCGACGATCGATGTTTTCCCATTAACAATATCGCCTGAGATTAGTACCCCAACCAACTCATTGGCCTGACCTTGGGCAAACACTGGGGTAGCCACATAGCGAATCAGAGCATTGTCCCCATCGGTAGACAGTTCCACCCCTTGACGCTGCAGCTCGCTGCGCTCAACTAGACCATTTGCTCTTAGCTGTTGCTTCTGGGATACGACCCGGGAAACTAAGCCATAGGGGTCAAATTCTTCGCCAGTACGATCAGTCTGGGCATTGACAATAATCTTGCCGTCAATACCCACAAGGGTTGCATATTCGATGTTACGGGCTTCAATTTCCCCTTGCAAAATCTTTTGAACTGCAGAGCGCTGCCCCGCATTCACCTGGTCAGAATTTTTGGCAACTCCCTCAGCCAAAGCCACGATAGCCGTGTTCTCAGACTGACCTCGAAAACCAAACCCCATTTGGTTAACTTTGATCTCGTATTGGATGCCTGTCACTGCAAGCTCAGCCGCAGACTGGTCCAGCAATTGCTGACGAGCGCCGTTAATAATTAGTAGCGACCCGGCTCCAACTAAACCGATCACCGAAATAACCTCCGATGAGATTAGACCAATTAGCTGCTTGCTACTGACCGGGAGATCGTAAAACCACTGCAACAAGGAACTACCTTGTGAAACAGTTAGCTTCTCAGGAGAATAGCGTTCCTTACCCGTGGCATACCGAACGCCTCGATACGCCATGGGCTGCTCGGACTGAGTATCTGACGAGTCTGCCGGTGCAGTGGGTGCAGTCAGGTTTGATGCTCCATTTGCTGGAGACGGATCAGCGGAGCTCTGACGACTAATGGCAGCAATCTCTTCCAACTGGGCAGACAGCTCCAGATTTGAGCGCTGTTCTTTCATAGGATTCAAATCGTCGTTATTACTCTGCATGTCATCTACAGATTTCACTACGGCACCTTCTAGCTGATTGTTTTCGGACAGGCCTGCTTGTTTGGCAGCCCCCTCCACTGCGCCTACCTCAGGCTTGGGCTCAGTATTTGAGTTTGTACCAAAATCCATAGCCATGAGAACTTTCCTTTAGATAGCGTTTCAATAAAAAATCGTGGAACAATTAGAACAAATAAATATAACAGTGGACCAAAGGCTACTAAACTACCCCAGTAAAGACCTCAGCTCGGCTGCAATATCGATGATTGCAGCAGGGATTCAACATCTAGAATAAAAATAGTTTCGTCGTTATGGGTAACACAGCCCGTAAGATACGGCAGAATGATGCCGCTCACGTTATTCGGAGGGGGATGGACAGCTTCCGGAGGAAAGCTAACCATGCCGTCAATAGAGTCCACCTGTAGGGCCAAGGGTGTCGAGCGGCCTTGAACAACAATCAGGCTGTACTGCTGACTATGGCGATCGGGCACAGGCAACCCCAACAAGCGCACCAAATTAGCAACCCAGAACACACGCCCGCGACGGTTGATCAGCCCTAAAAGAGCCGCAGGCATATTTGGCATTGCCATTACTCGCCGAGTAGGTAATACAACGGCTTCTTGTACGGTCCGAGCAGGCAACATGGCAACCACGTTGGTGGCCAGCTGGAATTTCAAAAATGATTTTGCTAGTACGGGCCTGTCTTTCTTTAGGGATAGGGCAGACAAAATAATCACCTCATAAATGCGATCGCATACCGGCAATCTACAAAACCGATTTAATCACCTTCAATAATTCCTCACGGTCAAACGGCTTAGTAATGTAAGCATCTGCCCCTTGCCGCATGCCCCATAGCCGATCTATTGCCTGATCCTTAGATGAACAGATGACCACAGGCACTTTTTCGGTTTCAGGCGCACGCTTTAAACTTCGACATAGCTCAAAGCCACTCATTCCAGGCATCACCACATCTGTGACAATCACATTGGGTTGACTAGTAACTGCCTTTTCTAACCCTTCCTTGGCGGTTACAGCATGAATAACGCTATAGCCTTCCTCTTGCAGATAATGGCTAATCAGCTCTCTTTCAGAAGGTGTATCTTCGACGATCAACACTGTAGCCGTTTGAATAACTGTCATGACCTATTCGCTATCCCCTAAGTGTGTGCCCATAAGTGTGTGTCCAATCAACCTCGATTTATAACAACAACTATTACAAATCTAAGGCATAAAAATATCCGCAAGTTAACTGATTATTATTTAGACCCCACAGCCGGTAGATGCATAAATACCATTTTCAAAAGCTCTGACTGGCTAAACGGCTTGGTTAAATAACCTGAGGACCTGACTAGCTTTGCCTTAGCGCGGTCAATAAATCCCGTGTTGCCTGTCACCATAACAATAGGCGTATTTCTGAAGCTAGGGTGTCGTCGAAGAAGGGAGCATAGTTCGTAACCGTCCAAGTTAGGCATGGTGACATCCAACAGAATCAAATCCGGACGACACCGCATAACCTGCATCAACGCCTTAACCGGGTCATTGATGGGCACAACATTTAGACTCTTATCATTCAGAAATTCCTGAATTGCGTTCAGAACTGTTGGGCTATCGTCAATACAGGCGATGGTATAGGTGACTCTGCGAGCATCGTTAGACACCGCCATGCCAGACGAGCCCATGGTCTGGTGGGGGACTCCATTGACAACCCCTAACTGAGGAGGCGACGTTGGGGTAGCAAGGGGGGTGCCTGTAGCTGTAGTAGGAGAAACCGCCGCCGCTGAAGGAGTCCCAACTGACTCCGCAGCCCGTGCCACACCCTGGGAGGTCGAGGGTGACGAAAGCAGGCTCTGCCGACGATTTCGCTGACAAATTTCAACAATGGGACGCAAATCTAACTGACACAGGACCGGGTATTCGCCAATGTCATCTAGACCCAGCAAATCATAGCTGCCCTCTTGTACACCCAAAAAGGACTCAATCACCTCAATCGCCATCGCACGAATCAGACTGCCTGCCTGCTCTTGTGTTAGATGAGACTGTTCAACTAGCCAGCTAATTGCCTGATAGTCTGGGGTCAGAGGAGCCTGCTTTGGAGACTGCTCAAACATCAGCCGCAGCTGCACACGCACAGCTCCCACCAGGGTGGAAATCTCATTACTCAAGGATTGGAGATGGCGATCCAGGCGATCAAAGGGCGCATCTGTATCAGTGGCAAAATTTAACTTGCCTTGACTAAGAAAAAGCGACCATGAGTTAGTCCCCGAGTACAACTTGAAGTGACCACTCACCTGACGACTGATCAGCTGAGCTAAAAAACTTAGAGGATGTAACTTCTGGGTTGCACCATAACCCACAATCGAACGACTATTCATAACTGAATGTTTAATGATACAGCAAAAAGCTAAAACCCTTTTGGGCTGATAGACCAGAGCAACGGATAATACCCTTAGTGCACATTGGCCATGAATATAGATATATCAACCCTCGACTCAATAACCATACAAATGGTTTCTTAGGTGTAGAGATAGATGCCTGTGTCAATAGAAATATGTTTATGCGT
>JBCAWO010000103.1:0-13022 GCA_038534515.1 Cyanobacteria bacterium J06554_1 | reverse complement strand
GAAAATCCATCCTCCCAGGTAGCTGTGAAGATTATAGCCATGGGGATTGTCGCCGGCTTTGCACTGGCTAAGCAAATTATGGGCAACATAGAACAGATGAACAAGGGTATAGTTAACCGCGTCATAGCTAAATCCATCTCCTTCACTGGCTCCTCCGCTGAGAACAACCATCAAGACCGCATCTGTAAAGAAGAAAAATGAAATAAAGACATAAGCAAATTCAACTTTTTCTAAGAGCCTTTCAAAGAACTCTTTACGAGATGATGTTATTTCATCTAATCCTCTCGATGGCAGCTCACTAGCCGAGGCAGTTTGAATCACCATAAAACAACAGAAATATAGGGACTTTAAAGAGTGATAGATGGTTTTATATCTGAAATACTATTTCAAATGACAAGATATTAAAGCCTCCACACTAAAGCCCCGAAGGAATGTTGTAGGCATCAGGATCATAGTTTTTGTTGGTACCGTTGATATCTACAATAAAGAAGTCAATGGCAACAATAATCGCTAAAGCCAGTGCAAAGCCGGCGACAATCCCCATGGCTATAATCTTCACAGCTACCTGGGAGGATGGATTTTCGGGAGGAACAGCTGGTGCAATAATTTGAATAAAGTTTGTTAGCTGATTTTCTTTAACCTGTAGTTCTTGACGTCTACCTAACAGTTCTTGATAGGTCTCTTGGGCGGCTTCTAAGTTTCGTACTAAATCACGCTGTCGCTGTTCAAGTTCTGGGAAAAGATCTACACGCTCTTTATACCTCTGAGCATTGGCTTCGACCGCATTCAAACGTCCTTCCAAAGCAACTATCTCAAGTTGATTAACGACATACTCTTCAACGAGTAGATCCCTAATAGAACTCGCTTGAAGCCCTGATTCTCCAGCTGCCCCATTCGGAATAGAAATCCCGCCTTGGCCCCCTACTTGAAGTAATGATTCTTGAACAGGGCCACCTGCTAACACCTGCGTAGACTCATTTAAGAGGTTGGTGAGAGAAGCTTCTTGAGCCCTTAACCTTTGTAAAATGGGGCTTTCTTCAGTGAATTCGACCTTTTGTATAGCTATTTCGCGACGTACTGCGTTGATATCGGCCAGAATGTCCTGAATTTGGCTAGATTGACTCAGTGTATTTGACTGGATAGCCTCTGAAACCGTGAGGTCAAGCTCATCGCGTAAATTCGCTTGAACATCGTACAGTCCTCTGAGCTCGGCTTTTGCTTCGTCTTGTTCTATACGTACATCATTCAGAGCCGCAACGGCAATTGCTTGCTCCCCTGATAAGTCAACAATGTTATAGGTTTCTCGAAAAACGCGCAGTTCGAATTCTGCTTGTCTAACTTTTTCAGCATTTACAGGTAACTGACGATCTAGAAATTCCCCGGCACTTTCAGTATCTACCTGGGTACTTGCCAGCTTCTGCGTCCGATACAATTCCATCAGGGTGTTGACAGCATCAGCCGCTGTCACTGGATCTAGATCCAGGTAGGTAAAGGATAAAACGTCCGTTTGAAACACTACTTTTACTTGAAGATTTGTCCAAAAATCTTCGACTTTCAAAGGTTCACCCTCATCGTTCTTTAGCTGAAGCGTATCAATGGTCTTCTGAATCAGGGGTTTTGACGTGATAATTTCAATTTCAGAATTCAGCTGAGTTCCATAGCTAATGGTCTTTAGAGGGCCTCCATCCTCGTCTAGTCCAGTCAGTGAGGCTGCTCGGTCCGGTTTGAATAAAAGTTTTCCTTCTGCCAAATAGGTTGGCTTTGTGAGTGATGCAACTGTGGCAGCCCCCAAAACCGTTAGGACAAACGCTGAGGCTGCCGGTACAATTCCGCGACGAGTTGCTGCAAATAGATACTGAAGGTTGAGGTCAATAACGTTACGAATAAAGTTCATAGTAAGTTAGGCTGCCAACTAGAAGTATCAATAAATAAGAACAATATGTTGAGGGAGGTAAGCAACACTAGCTATCGAATACCAAAGAGCCCTAGAAGCAAGTTAGTCAAGGGTGAAAAAATTAGACCAGCAGTATCTGAGGTGGCAGCAAGACCTGAACGACCGACAATAATGGTGTCTCCCTCCTGAAGAATAGGATTTTGCTCATCATTAACATCTTGAGCAAGATTAACTTCAACATTTTGTTGAGACACAGTACCGTTAGGGTTAAGACGAATTAGCTCTACACGACTGGTACGCGCCCGGGTATTGAACCCACCAGCGGTCAGGATTGCCTGGTTGAGAAGAGTATCTGGCGAAACGGAAAGAGCTCCAGGGGTGGGAACTTCACCAACAACGTTTACTGTAATGGTGGCAGGAGCGAACGTAGTGTTGGCCAACGTAAGGACCTCTACGTTGTCGATGGCTTGGGCAGTAGGAACCAGAATTTGATCGCCATCCCGCAATAAGGGATCCTGGCGTAGGTTACCACTATCTACAAAATCCCAAAGATTGACCTGAATAAGTTCAGCTCTGCCCTGGCGTTTAATCTGTACCGATCGAACATCTGCAGCCCGGGTAATGCCGCCTGCATTACTGATGGCTTGGGTTACACTTGGCCAAAAACGAGTTCGGCTTTCACTTGCTTCAGACTGTTCGCCTGCTTCTGAACTCACCTGGAGCGTATAACCACCAGGCCGTTTAATTTCACCAACAATGCCTATCCTGATGGGGCGGGGCTGTAGTAATTGGAATGTCACAAGTGGATTGCGCATGTAGGTGCTATATGCATCAACTACCTTTTGCTCGGCCGCAATCGGGTTTAGACCAGCGACATCAACCTTACCCACCCAGGGCAATGTCAATGAGCCATCTAACAAAATGATTTGATCAATGGGTTCCAAAAACAATGGATGGTTAACCAGCACATCCACTCTAATTTGATCGCCAGGACCTAATGTGTAAGTTTCTAGGGCAACAGTCGACTCGCTAGAGTTTTCCCACTGTCCTGTAATGGGGACAGGAACAGCCTCCAGGGAAGGCAGCTGAGCGAGGGCTGGGACGGCTGCGCGGTTGAGGGAGAGACTGCTGAGGAATAGTATCCCTACAAGTTTCAAGACCTTTGAGCGTATATCTTGTTGCCTAGAGGCACGTGACAGTGGGGGTACATAGGCTTCAGATAGGGGCTGATTTTTGGTTGGGAATTGAACGATTTCCATAACTGTCTTTAGGAAAATGTAGGCAAATCAAGATCACAGGCTAGTTGGAACCAACTCAGTTGTAGGACTGAACTACACCCGATAAAGTTTCAATTTCTTTTATTTTTGGCTTATCCAAGTAGATAAAAGAAGCTAATACCCTTAAACATGTTCGCCATACTGATACATGATGCCCGTTATCGCTCCGACTATTTATTTCAAAAATTGCAATTCAACCAAGTTTCGTAAATTTATGATTTAGCTTTATCAGATCTACAAGCCAATGTTCACTATTAAGGATGCATAAATGTCGATGTATGTTGACGAGACTCAACGATAGAGGTACTACGGATTAAAAAACAATCGTGCTAGCTGATAGGTTCCTGCTGTTTGTATGATTTTTCCTGACTGACTATGGCTGATACTTATTGCAATCTCATCGGGGTGACCAACGACTAAGGCTTGACCTGTCGCTTTCAGCTGTTCTGAGTCTGGATTGTACACATACAAAATGGGTCGTTGAGTGTAGAAGGCCAAGCTTGGTTTCATAAAGCCCACCATGGCTAGTGTTTCATCTGGCTGTTGTTCAGTTTGTATGGTTTGGGCTAACTGACGTAGGGGGAGCTGTCGCTCGCTATCTGCAATCTGGGCTACCGGCAAGATTGAGACTATGGTGAATGCCATAAAGGCGATGAAGCTTACGGCCCAAATCCATCGCACTTTACGGGTTAGGAGTAGCCCAAATCCTGCAAGGGTCGCCAGACTCCAAACAATTGAGCCATGCAGCATGGCTTGGGACTCTTTCACTAGTTCTGGAAAGTTTGGCATGACCGGATCGCCACCCAGCCAAGTTGGTGTTAGGTAGGATGCTACGGCTAGAATCCCAAAGAAAACAATGGTTAATGCAGCGCTGATCCAGGTACCACGTTGGATTGGCCCAGCCCACATCAGACCGATCATGATGGCGGCGGCGGGCATGAGTGGCAGTACGTAGCTGGGTAATTTGGTGACAGCTGCTGTGAAAAAGCAAAATATGGCTAAGAACCAGATGAGAGCAAATAAGCCCAGCTGTTTTTCCCGTGGCTGCCGTCGCCAGTAGCCGATGGCAAAAGGTTGTAGCCTTGCCATGGCAAAGGGTAAGCCCGGTGACCAAGGGAGGAAGCCTATGGCTACGACTGCAAAGTAAAAGTACCAGGGTGCGGCATGGCCATTGACCACATCGGTGAAGCGTTCATAGTTGTGGTACCCGAAAAAGCTATCGATGTAGGTCTGACCGTGGATAGCAATAATGGCTATGAACCAAGGCATTGTTATGAGTAGCGTCAGTAGACTGCCTCGCAACAGTTTGATTTCTTTAAGTAGATTACGAATCTGGCCTACGTAACCGGCAAATACAGCGACCACTAACCCTGGAATTACGAGCCCCACGGGACCTTTGTCTAAAACTGCCAGGGCTACAAAGATGTAAAACCCGTAATACCAGCGAGACTCTTGGGCATAGCCCCAGAAAAAACACAGTAATGCCGCCCCTATACAGCCTGATAGCAACATGTCTGATACACCTGTACGAGCCCATACCAGGGTTTCTGGATGGAGCCCCATGGCCACTGCGCTGACTAGAGCAGCTAGGGTAAATGCTTGTTGTTTATTGGAGATATCTGCAGTTTTGTTGCCATGGGTATAACCAAACCGCAGGAGGGTATAAAAGCTAAATCCGGCTAGACCTGCAGCTGCTAATGCTGAGGGTAGCCGCACCCCCCATTCTCCGACACCAAAAATATGGAAACACAGGGCCATGCCCCAGTACACCAATGGTGGTTTATCAAATCGAGTTTCACCGTTGAAATAGGGGGTAATCCAATCGCCGGTAGCGTACATTTGGCGTGATGCTTCGGCAAAAAGAGGCTCAGTTTCATCCACCAGACCGATGCTGTCTAAACGCCAGAAAAAGGCAATAAATAGGGCAATAGCTACGGTGATGATGGCAACCCAGCGAACAGACGAGGGCGATGAAGCTGACGCCATGGTGATTCTCCTAGCTCGGGAATTTGCCAATGTAACCTCCCGGCAAAAACGACTGCATGCTCTCTGAAAACTGCCTCCAGTCTGACCTTTGGATATCGCTTAGGAGCACCAAGGCTCTGAATGTGAGGACAACGTTTAGTTTACTGTGCAGCGGTCGTGTCTATGGTGGCAATGGGTCGGGGTAAATAGCGTCCCCTTAGAGCATACGCAACAAAGCCTAGGGATTCACGGAAGGCGAGCAGTCGACGATGGTGGCGGCTAACCTGATGGGGTAATGGACTAGGGTAGGGAATAACCTCAAATCCGAGACTTCTAAAGACGAGCTGTGCCCGTAATAGGTGGGGAGGATCGCTGACTAGGATAATGGATTGGATGCCGCTGGGTAGGAGCTGTTGGGCTGTATACTGGCCGTTTTCTTCAGTAGTGCTGGAGCAATTTTCTCCGGAAATTTTGCTAGGTTCTACCCCTAACTGGCTAAGCATAGTGGCCATTATGGGGGCATCTCCACGACCGCTGACAAATATCTGGGGTGCTCGATCTGTCAGCATCAAAGCGGCGGCTGTGATCACACGGCTTGGCTGTAAGCGTGTTCCGCGACCCAGAACGACAACAGCATCAGCATTTTGCCCGTCGTATGAGGGTAGAAACTGAGTCAGTAGGGGTTCGCCAATTAGCAGGGGGGAAATGCTTAGACATAGAGCAATGGGAAACCCCCATAGCCACATCCGCTTGATGGTGTGTCCACGATCAAAAAGAATGAATCCACGCATCAAAAGCCCGCTCAGAATGAGAAAGCCCATAACGAACAGTCCACCGACCATCAGACTGGCCACGGGAGAGCTCATCAACCACATAAAGGTTGAGTGACTGAATTGGATCCAATGGCTAACGCTAATGTCTGTATGACAGGCATTTTGGATCGTCTCAAGGGCCATGCGTAATCAGTAAATAATTGGCAGAGCAGGATGCATGTTCATATTGTGCAGAACACGGATGAAATTGTCAGGGGAAGGATATGAACCCAGGGCAAATAAGTTTATGTCTACCTACGCAACCAACGGACGCATTTGTCGACTGCATGTCAGGTTAGCGGTTGTCAATGTCTGCAGGGATATTCATCTTCCTAGTTAATGTCCTAACTAACCTGACAGATGCAATATTGCAAAGATTGTTCCGTTTTTTGGCAAACAGGTTTGTCAAAAAGGGTTATTAACAGGCATTACTGATCCTCGAGATGAGTTTATGGCATTGGCCACATTGATTAGGGCATGGTCCCTTAAATTATTAAGTGACAACGCCAATGCGCAAAAGTCTGCTATGTCTGCAAGATGCTGGCATGGGGCATTACTAACGGATCGGTGCAGCCCTTAAATCAGTAACGGCTATAAAAAAGACGCGATTGCCTCGGCGGTATCTTTTGGTTTTTCTAAGTGGGGGACATGGCCACAGTGGGGAATCCACACTAACTGACTATGGGGAATGGTTTGCTCAAAGCGCTGGGCGTCTTGGGTGCCTAAGATTTTATCTTGCTCACCCCATATGATTAGGGTGGGTAACTCAATTTTTTGGATATGGTTGCTCAAAAAGTTGTAGCCGCCGCTTTTGGTAAATGCAATCAGGGCTTCTTTCCAGTGGGGCATTTGCAGGTGCAGGGCTGCGCAGAGTTCGGCATCAGGGGTGACGAGGGTGCGATCGCAATAGGCCTGTTTACTAATCCGTCGTCGCACCCCTGGGTTTTTCAGAAATGCCGTTGCCCAGCTATCCAACGGTGGCACCATAAATTTACCCATGGCCGGCCCCGCCGCAAACCCAGCACTGTCTAGCAAAACTAGTTTCTCCACGGCCTCTGGAAACTCCAGGGCAAAATCAATAGCCGCTGCCCCACCCATGGAGGCACCCGCCAGAACCATGGGTTTTCCAAGCTGCTGCTGCCAAAAGCCGTAGAGGTGCTGTTTAATGGCAGCAGGGGTGATAGGAGCCCCAGATGTACGGTCAGTAAAACCAAAGCCTAATAGGTCCATGGTCCACACCTGGGCACTGGCAGTCAAATGGGGAACCAAACGACGAAATTCAAAAATTGAGCTATCGAACCCAGGAATCAGCAGAACGGGTTTGCCTGTTCCAGTACAAACATAGCTAGTGGCAATAGGCTGCTCCGTCAGGGTGGTGGAGACATTAGCAAACTGAACCTGGCGGGCTAAGGCAACCGAGGTGTCTTCGGTTAAATGTTGAGCATCAGCGGGCAGTGTAGTCACCATCAAAGAAAATCGGAAAAAGTACAAAACGTCTGCTGACGCATTTTCCATTATCCGACATTTTTCTGCCGCAGCTGATTAGATGGCAGGTCTAAGCAGTAATCAAGTTAGCCATGAGAAAAGGATAAGAAGAGAAGAATATATCCTTCATCTCCTTATCCTTTAAACCTTTTCCATAGCTTGACTAGGTATTAGGAGACTTTAAGTGGGCAGAATTTAGCCACCTAAATCGCGGCAAAGCCAAAGGTGACATTAAACTGACGACACCAGATAACAGCAGATTGGAAATCTTCAACCGATACATCTTCAGGAATCTCGTAGCGCTGGCTACCAGCAATAGACTGTAAGTCTCCTAGGTTGACAAACTTTTCAGAGCTATAGCTTTCAGGAGTCGCTTCTTTGTGTAGTAATACAAATAGATCAGGACCGTTCTCAGTGCTGAATGTATCATCAAATTCGAGGTAGCGCTTGCCATTTTCTTCAACAATAGTAACGCCACCAACAGTGTTGCTAGAAACTGTTTTGAAGCTACCGGTGGAACTAGCAGCGGCACAGGGGTTAGCAGCGGCGGCACAAGGGTCAGCAGCGCAGGGATTGGCTGCAGCGCAAGGGTCAGCAGCGCAGGGATTGGCTGCTGCAGCGCAAGGGTCGGCAGCGCAAGGGTCAGCAGCGCAGGGATTGGCAGCCGCAGCGCAAGGGTCAGCGGCACAAGGATTGGCTGCGGCGCAAGGGTTAGCGGCACAGGGGTCAGCGGCACAAGGATTTACTGATGCTGCGGCGCAAGGGCTAGCGGCGCAAGGATTAGCATAAGCGGGCTGAAGACTAACTGCAGCTGTACCAACCGTAAGCATGGAGGACATTGCTAGGGCTGCAAAATAAGTAAGTTTCATGTTGTTTGGCGCGAATAAAGATAGGAAGAAATTTGAGATGCCAGTCATGGCCTGCTCTACGGTTTTTAGTAAACAGGGGTAATCTGAATCTCACCTGAGTAAAAAGTCCTATTAAATAAGCTTTGGCTTAAAAACTACCGGTGCTAATTGAGAAGATGAACCGATCTGTAGGAATGTCATACAACGCCGCTTTTCAGAGGAATGCATGATCAGCAACGGTAACATTTTTATATCAGAGAGTTTTATCAGGACTATACAAAGCCATAACTACCTTAAAGACAAGGTAGTTATGGCTTTAATAATATTTTTCAAAAGAGAAACTAGTTATGTCGCTTTGCGCTCCTAGTTCACACCATACGCTGATAGGGATTCTCCCCTAACGTACCTATGCCACGTTCAAATTCACCACAAGTCCATGTCTGGACAAGTAATTTTCGAACTTATGGATATCCACCGATCCACTCTGGTCCGAATCTAGAATGGCAAAGAGTCGCTCAGCAATATAAGGTCGAATATCTTCAGCGTTCTGCTGCCCCGTCGTCTGATCGTCTATAAACCGCAGCAACTCTACCAGCTCAGTCTTATCCAATGACCGACTGTTATCCGTATCAAAATGTTGAAACAGCTTGCGCGCATCAGCTGCATCCACCCGTGAGGACCGCATCGATTCCCTCAACATGTGTCTGGTAAACACATTCATAAAGAAGAGCTGTTCTATCAGTGGAAAGAAGAAAAAGCCAAATGCAGCCCAGAAAACGGCATACTGCAAAATTGGATGGTCCTTCATGACGTTGGCACCGCTGAGCAATGAGGCCCAAAGAAAAAAGTTGGGCGTAACTAACAACAAATAGGCGTCCTGGGCTTCGGCCTTGTGGGCCCATTTTTTAGGCGTTAGTACCGCTAGGGCGGCCAACCCTCGCATGAGGAGCAAACTCATCAGCGCAATCCCCAACTGTTGTAAACAAGCGAGGGAGCTTTCTGGATCTGCACCTAAAAATATATCTGAGATCAGGTGGGCGGGGGTAAACTGTAACCCAGCAGAAAAGGCCATGACCGCCGCTGCAAAAATACCAATAAATTTCCAGTTTTTACTGTGGTGATTGGACTCTACGGGTGATTGGGTGCGCCACAGCTGGGCTACAACACCAGGAACCACTAGACCAAACACCAGAATGATATAGAAGACTTCCAGGCTGGATGGACTAATGGGTAGCATCACGACAGACAGCAGGCTGACAAGGGCTACCGAGACAAAAATAGATAGGGTTTTAGATAAAACGGCTGACGGATATAGATTGCCGCCCCAAAGTATGGACATGACAGGCGTGGACAGGGCCGGTGGCACCATCCAAAACAAAATCCATAACACTTTATAGAGATCTTCGGGGCCTTGATAGGCCCAACCAGATAAAAGTAGAGCAATGCCCCCGACCCAGCGCAGCAGCATCCAACCATTGACCACCGTTGTTACGGTTTTAGAAACTTTGCGACGGCTGGCCCGCAGGTCAATGTCAAGATAGGCATAAAAAGTGGAAATGGCGAGACAGGTGAGAATAATGCCTGTGAATAAGGTGGAGGGGATTGATAGTATGCCTATCATCGATTTGAGCACCACCCCAAGAATAAAGGCAAAGGCACTCAGGCCGATCCCCCACATGGTGGCCAGATCATTGACCTTTTTCCGCAAAGAGGCTGCTCCGCTTGATTCTTTATGTTGAAAATTAACCAGGGCTTCTCGGCTTAAAGCTTTGCCATTGGGCAGTTTGAGGTGATGATACTCGGTGGCTGGTAAGTCGCTTAAGTATAGTGCTAAGGGTTCTAAAACATACTGATGACAGACGACCAGAACGTTTTCACCCCGTTCTAGCCGAGGCACAATCACCTCTTCATAAAACTGGGCAACCCGCTCGTAAACCTGTTGAATACTTTCACCCGATGGGGGTGTTTCATTGTGAGAATGTAGAAGTTCCTCAAACCCTTCGTAACCCAAGGCTAAACGCAGCAAGTTTTTATTGCGTTGCGCAAAGATACCAAATGATTTTTCGCCAATGCGATGATCGATTTGGGGCTCAATGTCTGGATTGCTAAGGGCCCCACTCACAGCCAATGCAATATCGCATGTTTGTCGGGCTCGTTTGAGGTGAGAAACGTAAACAGCATCAAAGGTAATACCTTTTTGCTTAATGTCGTTGCCAGCTTGTCGAGCCTGCATTTTACCAAATGCAGTGAGCTCAACATCTAGGACACCTGCAAAAATATTGCGTTCATTACTAGTGCTCTCACCGTGGCGAACAAAGTAAACGGTGCCTTGACGAACGGGAGAGCCAGGCTTGCGATCAGAAGAAGTCGGTGTAAGAGTCGCTGCTGTCCCAGGTGCAGTTGGGAGCTGGGTAACTGAAACCATTATCTTATTGATTAGAGATGGGCATGTAACAACTCATGAAATATGGAATAACTACAGGCAACAACTGGGGCGAACGGCTATAGATTCAGCGCTCAGGTGCGGATAGCCGCCCCGTTGATGTTTACATTGCTCAATGTCTAGCTTTTATCTGAGAACAACGTGGCGAGTGACTGAGCAAATCCTGATACTTTTCTGAGAACATCCGAAGAGAGATGAGTTGGGATTAACTGTAATCAATACTACAGAAATTCTGACTGTTCTATCGTTGCTATCACCTGCTGAGCCGTGGCTGTCCAACCGACAATCCCACCCTGGGCTCGAATCATATTCAGAGTAGATTGTTTAAATTCCGGGAAATAGCTTTCGGTGGCGTCTTCTACCAGCAAGCATTCGTATCCCCGGTCGTTGGCCTCTCGCATAGTGGTTTGGACGCAGACTTCAGTGGTAACACCGGTGAAGATCAGGTGGGTGATGCGATGCGATCGCAACTCCTCCTCCAACCCAGTCCGATAAAATGCCCCCTTTCCAGGCTTAGAAATCACCACCTCATCTGGTTTGGGCTGCAGTTCCGGGATAATCTCATTCCCCGGTTCCCCCAACACCAAAATCCGCCCCATGGGGCCGTCATCGCCAATTTTCAACGTGCCTCGCCCCCGGTTTCGTTTGGCAGGTGGGCAGTCTGCCAAATCCCCTCGATGTCCTTCTTTCGTGTGGATAACCAATAGGCCTTTAGATTTAAAGACCTGACGTAGCTTTTGAACGGTAGGGACAATGGTCTGTAATCGAGAAACATCATTCCCCAACGCCTCACCAAACCCACCAGGTTCCAGAAAGTCTCGCTGCATGTCAATGATAACCAGGGCCAAACCATTGGTGGGAAGCTCATAGTCGTAGGGTTGGGCAGCAATTACCGGCATTTAATCATCGCTCCCTTTGATAACAACCGGTCTTTCCCAAATAATCAATACGATACAGCCCTCATCACTGGTCACCTGGTGGCTTGACCCCGGTGAATTAATCACCAACGTACCCGCCGTGTGATTGCCCTGATAATCTCGCTGGGCACCAGACAGCACCACAATGTGTTCGTAGCCCGTATGGTCATGCTCCGGTACTGTTGCCCCGGGCTCATATTTTAATAGCGCTGCTGCGGGTCCCTGATGCCCATTACCATAGAGACGATGAATCTCAATGCCAGGGCGAAATGGCTGCCAAGATAAACGCTCTGGATGAGCAGCCAGGGAAAATAAATCGCTCAAAATCATAGACCTAGTGTCCCGCCATCCGCTGACCGATGAGGCTGAGATCGGCCTGGGCAATTTCGCTTTCATAGACAAACGTGCCGTCACTGATGACCATGATTCGGTCCGCTAGCGCCAGCAGTTCATCCAAATCTTCACTCACCAATAAAACCGCCACCCCTCGATTACGAGCATCCACAATAGCGTTGTGAATAAAATCAACAGCCGCAAAATCTAAACCAAAGCAAGGGTTAGCGGCAATTAACAGCTTCACCGACTGCGATGACAGCTCTCGGGCCAGCACCGTTCGTTGCACGTTGCCCCCAGACAGATGACTGACCGGCGTTTCCACCGTTGGCGTTTTGACTGAAAATGTCTGTACCAGCCCCTGGGCCATCTGTCGCATGGCCTTTAAAATCAACAGCCAGTTCCATTTAGCCTGGGGCGAACGGTCAAAGGTGCGTAGGGCCATATTCTCAGCTACGCTCATGTTGGGTACACAGGCGTTCCGCAGAGGCTCTTCTGGCAGAGCATAGACCTGATGTTTAAACATCTCAGCTCGGGTCGCTGTATACCGCTCACCATTAACCTTAAGGTGTCCGGCGGTCGGAATTCGCTGACCCGCCAGTACTTCCACCAACTCTCGCTGACCATTGCCAGACACTCCAGCAATCCCGACAATTTCTCCACTGTGAACGGTCAAATTTATCCCCTCCACCGCCGATAAACCATCATCTCGATTGGCATGGATATCTACAATCGAGAGAACGGGGACGGTGCGATCAAGGTCAATTTTGTTAACCGATTTAGTCTCGCGAGCTTTGCCCAGCATCATCTGGGCCAGCACTTCTACAGACAGATCTTTAACAGCCCCTTGCCCCGCCAGCTGTCCCTTGCGAAGCACAGTAACCTCGTCTGCAAACGCCTGCACTTCTCGAAACTTGTGGGTAATCAGCAGAATACTAAGGTTGCCGCTAACAACCTCCGAACGTAGCAGCCCCAAGACTTCATCAGCTTCCCCTGGGGTCAAAACCGATGTGGGCTCATCCAAAATCAGGATGCGGCTTTTGAGATA
>JBCAWO010000102.1:0-13089 GCA_038534515.1 Cyanobacteria bacterium J06554_1 | reverse complement strand
AAAGCCTTCTGTACCGAGCCAGGTTTCTAGACCCAGTCGACTGGCCCAGGCGGCTAGCCCCGACAGACCGCTGCTTAGAAGCAACAGAACAAAAGGACGAGCCCAGTCGAGCCAGGGTAGACCGTTGATCTTGCGAGATAGCAAAATTAGCAGGGCCACCATGGATACCAAATTTACCCCTACCGTGGCCAAGACCAGACCTGGGGCACCGTAGCGACCGATCAAAATGAAGTCCAGCAGCGCATTGAGACCAATGTTAAACAGGCTGATGCGAAACGGAGTATCGCCATCGCCCAGGGCATAAAACACACGCACTAGAACATCTCGCCCCAGGTACACAAACATGCCAACACCGTAGGTGACGAGGACCGAGGTCACCAGTTGGGACGCGCTTTGATCAAAGGCTCCCCGTTCGTACACCACCCGCACCATGGGCAACGCCAGGGTGATAAACACAGCACTCAGGGGCAGCATGGTCACAGCCGTCAGCATCAGTCCCTGGCGGATGCGCTGCTTGAGTTCATCCCAGTGGATGGGGTCTGCCAAACGGGCAAAGATGGGTAAAAAGGGCACCAAAATCACATTGGAAATAATGCCCAATGGGGTTTGTACCAGCAGATTGGCATAGTCGAGGGCGGCGATGGTGCCGGGCAAGGCGGCGGCAAAAAACAGATCCACCTGCACATTGATTTGCATCATGCCGGAGGAAAATGTGGCCGGACCCAGGACATTGAGCACATCTTTGACCGCCGGATCTTGGATATCAAATCGCAACCGCAGTCGCCCCAATCCCTGTTTCCATAGCACTGGAACCTGTACCATCCACTGCAGCACCGCACCGCCCAGGGTGCCTGCGGCCAGGGCGGCCCCGCCAACCAGGGCGTAGCGGGGCTCAGCAATTTTGTCGCCCAGGGTAAAAAACACTACCCCCAACGCGACAATCACCGCGCTACTGGAAAATAGGGGACTAATGGAGGGCAGCCAGTAATGATCGGCAGCATTGAGGGTGCCAAAGCCAATGCCGATCAGTCCGGCGAACATGGCCATGGGGGCCATAATCCGCAGCTGTAAAATTGCAATGTCACGGGTAATGGCCCCAGCCTCTGTATTCTCGCTCAGGCGATTGCCCAGGACACCAATAATGGATGGGGCAAAGATGACAATAGCCAGGGTCACTAACAGTAGCCCCACCCCTACCAAGGTAGTAATGGTTTCTACTAGGGGGGCAATTTCGTCCTTTTTGCGATTGGCCACACCGCGCACAATGGCGCTGTGAAAGGGACCGTTGATACCTCCCAATAACACCAGTAGAAAACCGGGAATGGCATAGGCCAGACCGTAGGCATCGGCCACCGGTCCAACGGCAAAGGTGGCGGCAATGGCCTGGGTGCGGACAAGACCAAATACTTTACTAATTAGGGTTGCGATCGCAACAATTCCGGCAATGCCAGCCAAGGAGCGCTTCGTCACTAGATACCCAACCCTAAATGCTTAACGACCAATGGCTGTGCCCAATCACAACACAGCCGTCGCGGAGCTAACCAGCAAAAATACTAACGAAATTAACAGATACTAAAAACTACAGTGGCATACACCCAGCCCATAGAAAAGCTGACGTGGTCCCATGGAGTGCAAACCCAGGGTCTGAGAGCATTGATAGGAGCATACTAAACGGAGGACAACTACCCTGCCCCGCTACCGCTAATAGTCCGAAATTTCACAGGAACTAGAGATTATCAAGTTTTGTCCCCCAGTTCAATAGGAGTCCCCTATTCATGCCCCCAATCCAGGTTCACACCTTCCCCCCTTTGCTAGAAGGCACCCTGCTCAAACGCTACAAACGATTTATGGCAGACATTGAACTCAGCTCGGGGGAGACCATTACGGCCCATTGCCCCAATACGGGGCCCATGACCGGGGTGTGCCATGTGGGCGGTCGGGTCATGGTCTCTCAAAGTGATAACCCCAAACGCAAACTGGCCTACACCTGGGAACTAGCCGAAGTCCAGGACAATGGCCCCACATGGACTGGGGTCAATACCGCCCTGCCCAATCGAGTCATCCAATCTGCCCTTAGCGAACATATCTTTGAGCAGCTAGAGCCCTACGACACCCTGAAGCGCGAAGTCCCCTATGGCGAAAACAGCCGGATCGACTTTCTATTAACCACCACCGAGCGTCCCGTCTATATAGAAGTGAAGAATTCCACCTGGGCCCAGGGCCGCCTCTGTCTTTTTCCCGACACCGTCACCACCCGAGGGCAAAAACATCTGAGGGAACTAACCGCCCTGGTGCCTGAGGCCCGCGCTGTGATGCTGTACTTCATTAACCGGGGTGACTGTGACCGATTTGCCCCAGGAGATAGCGCCGACCCAAAATATGGCCAGCTGCTGAGGGATGCGATCGCAGCTGGTGTTGAGGTACTGCCCTGTCGTTTCGACATCTCCCCTGAGGGCATCCGCTATATTGGCCTGGCCCAATTAGACCTGTAGGAACACACCAACCACCCGCCAGCCCCCTATCTACGGCATTACACGTAGGAACCTGTACGTTTTTACACAGCTATATTGTTGTCCTCGATACCCTTTAGCAACGAAATAGATTTTTATCTTACCTAGCACTTTTCCCCATAGAATCCACACGTTTTCCACAGAGGGACGGGGGTTCTCCACAGGTTTTCCACAGGTTTATACGAAGAATTCATGTCTTCCCCCATTCTGGGGAGAGGGTTGACCACAGAACAAATCTGAGAAACTGGCCATCGAAAGTAACGTAATGCAACAAAAACAAATCCTAAACCCTATTGGTTTCGTTCTTAGAAATTCCTTCACACCCCAGACTCAAATCATCTTGGCGTTGACAACCCATCCTTTTTCCTGGTTGAATCAATGCCCTCTGCAAGACAGTACTGGGTAAGGAGAAACCGTTCATAAAGGTACAACAACTCAAAAATCAGAGGGACTAAACTATCAGCAAATATCCTTCAGGATTGAAATTCCAGGATTTGAAGACTCTTAAGTCCTTGCAGTTTAAGAGTCTTGGGTATATTAGTATCATGAACAGTTTTTAGCTCTATCTATGGCTGAGCCCTCTGCCAACCTCAACGCCCGCTATCCCGCCAGTGAATCTGCTCAAGAATTAAAAGACATTTTTCAGCAGGTTACAGGCCATAGCTGCCCTCGCCACTACAACTTTCACATGCACACCCATTGTTCCGATGGGAAGCTTAGCCCTGGCGACCTGATGGAGCAAGCTATTCATTTACAGCTGAAGGGCTTTGCCATTACTGACCACCACACCATTCAGGGCTACGAGCAAGCCTGCCAGTGGCTCGAACACTGGCGCTGGAACCATCCGTCTAACTGGACATCAAATCACCCAAAGGTAAAATTGCCGAGGCTCTGGTGCGGAGTGGAAATTACCTCTAGCTTGCTTGGGGTAGATGTTCATATTTTGGGCTACGCGTTTAATCCTCAACACCAGGCTTTCAAACGCTATTTGCAGGGCGGTGCCCCCATGGGTGAAGATCGCCAGGCAAAATCAGTGATTCAGGCAATCCAAGCCGCTGGCGGCATTGCTGTTTTAGCCCACCCAGTGCGATATCGTCGCTCCCCAGAAGAACTGATTCCAGCGGCAGCCGCTATGGATATTGATGGTGTGGAAACCTACTATGCCTACGATCACCCAGCCGAATGGCGACCCACTCCCGAAAAAACCGAGCGGGTTCAGGCCCTGGCCAATGCTTACAATCTGCTCAGTACCTGTGGTACCGATAGCCACGGCATGACCCTGACCCGTCGAGTTTAGAGCACTGTCTCTATTTCTCTGTCTCTACTCGTCTGGGGCACTTGGCGCGTCTTGCGCCGTATCGATAATTTCTTCGCTGGTCTGACAGGTTTCGGCATCGTAGCTAACAAGCACCTCAAAGGGATAGCGCACCGCTGTCTCTGTCTCAGGGAAATCACTCTCTTCTAACAGTGTGTCGACGGCAGCCTGATTAAGGTACTCATACCCGGTACTACGGAGCACCACCGACTCATTTGGGGTGCCATCAGGGGCGACTAAAATACCCACCAGTCCATCATTGGGTGGGGTGGCCACACATAGATTTAAGGCCGCCACTTCCACTGCACCCACATCAGCCGTGGGTATTTCGCTGGGTGTTTCACCCGTGTCTTCACCCGATGTTTCGCCGGGTGTTTCGCTGTCCTCCTCAAAAGAGGACGCTAGCCAAGCTGTGTAATTTAGGGTTGCGTCCTCTTCTGAGGTACCCTCCGGATCGTGCTTAAACTTAGCCTGTAGTCTTTCCAACTGAGTGAGTTCTCCGCTTTCCTCAGCATTGATGGCCACCTCTGAATTCTCAGTTTCTGGGCTCTCAGTTTCTGGGCCCTCAGTTTCTGGGCCCTCAGTCCCTAGAACATTCTCTGATTGCGGAGGGAGTTCGGGTAGCCCTGTCGGTGCCTCGGCCTCGGCCCCGCGCTCAGGTTCCAAGGTATCTGGATCGGACTCCAAATTTTGACCAATATCCCTCGGCGGTGCAGGAATATCACCCACAATAGTCGTCCGTCTGTCGCTACTTCGGGCGGATCTAGACGGGGGATTAGTGGTTGGCAGATTGTAGGGATTATTAAATCGACGGCTACCGCGGGAGATATTGGTGCGATTAGTGTACCGATCAAAAATATTGGAACGAGTCAGGGGGCTACTGGGACGAGTTAGGGTACTGGCGCTAGGTAGTGTCCTTAGCGAGGTCGTCGCTGAGCTATTGGGAATTGGCGGCAGCGACGGACGCGTAAAGTTGGGTAACCGTCCTTGCTCAGCCGGAGACAGGGTGACTAAAGGGACCGTGCGTGTCTCCCCAGACAGATTTTCATCGCTAAAAGCGGCAAAGGACGCCGATGAAAAGCGAGGGGCTGCCGCAAACATCACACCGTGAAAACTCAGGGAGGCAATCGCCGCGACACCATAGGGGCTGGTTAGCAACGTTTTGAGCTGATGCAACATCTTATTGGCGGCGGCTGGGCTGGGGGAAGATAGCTTTGGTGGGGTAGACATGGCACGGTTAGGGCACTATTTCCAAGTGCAGTAGGGCACTGGGTTAATCAGTAAAAACAGTAAAAAAATCAAACGTTGCTAAGCTTCGGGATAATTTTATAGCAAATGTCCTGATGCATTAGGACATTTGCGATTAGCCGTTGAAACGAAAGGCTTTCAGGGAAACTCGTTGTATTGACTAACCTGACGGACGCCATATTTACAAAATGCCAGTATGCAACCTTTGTAACCGATCACGGTTAAGCCCCTAAGTCAGAAGGCTCATTCAGAGGCTGAGATTAGGATAGACAATTTGTGTCGTTGTTGTAGCAGCGGTGGTCGCGATCGCAAACCGTCACCCCTCCAGCCACACCCCTATGACGGTTGCAGCCCGCCCGACGGCTTCTCCTCAGCATCAGGAGCAGCGTCAGGGGTCGCCTCCGGTGTAGCTTCACTAGCAGGGATGGCCGGTAAGGTATCTGTCACTAAACGCCCGGTTCGTTTACCCCCAGACAGTCGTTTAAGCAGCTGAGGCGTCGGATCGTGCATCAAATAGGTCACGGTGTCACCGGGCTGCCATGTTCCTGGCCCTAACACCACATCGAGCTTGCCATTCCGCTGCAGGGTAATGGGTAGCAAATCCCCAGTGGCAATCAGCTTGTTAAGCCGCTCCTTTTGTTTTTCAAAGTCTTCTTCCTGCAGCTGAGTGGTGCTTACCTCAGCCGCGTCATCTTTCAAATAGGTATTCCAGATTTTAATGGCCAGGGGCGTCGGGGTCACCTTTTTCCCCTTACTATTGGGCTTTGGTTCTGCCTCTGCGTCGCTGCGTGGCAAGATTGCCAGTACACGGGGCGGTTGAAACTCCTCCGCCGCCCGTTCGGCCACCACAGAATTTACTTCACCATTGGTGGTCAAGGCCAAAAATGTGCCAATCGAACTCAAACCAGCTTCATCTAAGAGTTCGGCATCGAGGGCACTGCTCAAATACACCTGTAACCCATCCTTACGGGCTAGCTCACAGGCCTCCTCATCGGTGTCAAACATCACCACCGACTCTCCCTGCTGGCTAAACAAACGACCCACCAGTCGGCCAATCGGGTTACAGCCCACAATCACCACACCGGTGGCATCGGCCTGGGTTATGCCCAAAAATTTAGCGATGCTACGCGCCGTCAACCCCTGGATAAACACCGTCATAATGATGGTTAAAAACACCAGGGCTTTGATGGAGTCACCCCCGTTAATTCCCCGATCGGTGAGCAAAATGGCAAATAAGGAAGCAACCGACGCGGACACAATCCCCCGAGGCGCAATCCAGCTCAAAAATAGTTTCTGACGCCAGCTGAGATCGCTATTCAGCGTACAGGCATAAATATTCAGCGGGCGCACCAGCAGCATCAGCGCCAGGACAGTCAGCACCGACCCGATCCCCAGGGCAAACACACTATCAATAGACAGATCGGCCGCCAGTAGAATAAATAGAACAGAGACGGAAAAGACCGTCAGCTGACCCTTAAACCGCAGCAGCAGTCGCTCATCGGGGACTGATAGAGCACGCAGCACTAAGCCAGCCGTGACAGTAGCCATCAGTCCAGATTCGCTGCGGACATTTTGAGCCAGACCAAACAATCCCCACACGCTGGCCAAAACCACCAGATTACGCAGCTCTTCTGACAAAAAATCGGCCCGTTTTAGAAACTGCCCCAGCAGGGCACCCCCCAGCCCTCCAATGACCGCACCAATGCTCAGACGCTGGGCCAGACCTCCGACAATAAACCCCACATCGGTATCGCCGTTGAGCAAAATGTCCAGCACCACCACCGCTAAAATCGCCCCCACCGGGTCGATCAGCACCCCTTCACCTTCCAGGATGGTGGCCACCTTTTTCTCTACCTGTACCTGGCGTAGCAGTGGCGTAATCACAGTGGGGCCAGTCACTACCACCAGGGAGCCATAGAGAAAGGCCAACGGCCAGGGAAATTCACCAAACCAATGGGCCGCCATGCCACCCCCGAGCAAGGTAATAAACGTGCCGATAGTAATGAGATTCCGCAGGCTACCAGACACCTGGCCCAGCTCTTTAAGTTCTAAATTAAGGCCGCCTTCAAACAAAATCAGGGCGACACACAGGGACACAATCACCTCTAATCCTGAGCCCAGCACCTTGGGTTCAATAACCCCCAGTACATCTGGCCCTAAGCCCACCCCCAAACTGAGCAGAAAAATAATACTGGGTAACCGCAAATATTCAGCGATAACTTGGGCTGTAATACCGGCTAGGACCGCTAGGACTATTTGCAAAGTGATATCAAACGGGGTTGCCATCGGCTAAGTTATGGCGGCTGCCTCATGGGCGATACCTAGACAATAAAACGCTGCTACGGGCAAATTAGGGGAATAACGACGATAGCTGGCACAAATCCCGCACAGCATTTGGATAGCTTCAAATCCTAAATCTAACATCTAACGCGGGGAGTAACGGGAAAGCCCGTGGGGCTAACGCCATCGATTTCTATAATTGGGCAAAAAAAAGGGTGGACTAACGCCACCCAAATCACAGGAGTTATAAGGAGATACGACAATACAACCGCCGGTAGCTATACCAAGGCCGAATGTCATATTGGAATTACGTTTTGGTCACAATCTAGGTAGACAGGCTGCCCTTGTTTGTGACCAAAACAGATAATCCACGTCTACATATTAATGGGAGTTTTTTGAAAACGGTTAGTCAGTCGGCCAAGCTACAGGATTTTTTTTTCAATAGATAGTATTGAGGTCAAACAACGTTACAGCCTGTATCAACTCTAAAATCGATCTTAACAATTACTCGCATTTCCATAGGAAGTGGCTACGTTAGGGGTAGTGAAAGATATAACGGACCGTTTCAACATTAGGAATTTTTTAGCTGGCCCCCTTGGGGGCATGCCTGAGTGCGACTACCTGCCATAGTCTTAACATTTGGCTCCCATTTTTAGCCCCTTCTCCTCAAGCTAGTGCTGCGCCATCGTCATTTTTTCAAAGATCGAGCCCTGCGGTCTCAAAAGTTAGTACAGAAGGTAGATTTGAGCGAAGTCTACCCCTGTCCCACCTGTCGACACCGGGGGACGATTCAGAGCATTACGCTCACTGAAGCGTTTGGCTGCAATCGCTGTCAGCAAATCTATGTCATTCGAGATAACGGATTTGGCCTTGAGCAGCTTTCGGGGGCCCATCCCTATCGCCGTCTGTGGCGATGGACAGGGCACCAATGGAAGCAATATAGCCAGCTACCGGCATCCGGATGGTTAGGCTTGCTAATAGTCATAGCTATATTGCTTGCGATCGCAGGATTTTGGCTGATCCTATCAACCTCCTTTCGGATTTTGGCTGTGCTCATAGCCGGTTTGGCCAGCGGTGCTTTGCTAACGTCACGTCGCTAGGACGTTAATAAAGCCGCCTGCATATCTTCTGGCTTGGGTAGTTTCACCTTGGTGGCCAGCCCTAGCTTAGATAGCAGCTGAATCACCATCCAGGTGGCATCGATTTCAAACCATTTCAAACCGTGACGGGCTGAGAACTGAAACGCGTGATGATTGTTATGCCAGCCCTCGCCATAGGTCACCACAGCCACCCACCAGCAGTTGGTGGAATAATCGCCAGCATCATAGGTTTTGTAGCCAAATTTATGGGTGGCGCTGTTAACAAACCAGGTGCAGTGGTAAACCGCCACTAGACGAACAAAAATTCCCCAGAGCACAAAGGACCAGCCGCCAATGGCATACAGCAGCAGCCCCAGAACAATCTGCATCAGCAGAAAGTAATTTTCACAAAACAAATAGAACGGATCGTTAGCAATGTCTTTAGTCAGACGGGGCACATCACCGTCGGCTGGCACCTCATAAAAAATCCAGCCCATGTGGCTCCACCAAAAGCCCTTAGTGGAACTGTGGTGATCAACAGGCTGGTCAGAATGGGCGTGGTGATGACGATGTAGACCAATCCACTCGATGGGACCGTGCTGACAGGCTAAACTACCGCAGAAGACAAAAAAATACTCCAGCCATTTAGGGGTTTTAAAGCTGCGGTGGGCCACCAAACGATGCCAACCCAAGGTAATCCCTAGACAGCCGGTAATCCAATGTAAAAGTAGTGCCACGGCTACGGCACTCCAGCTAAAATTCGCCGGTAAAAATGCCAGTAGGGTAATGACATGTACAGCGACCATAAAGACCGCTGTAGGCCAATTAATAGGGGGTTTTGGAGCGTTTGCAACAGTCATGTAAAAATCTCAGCGTTAACGTGAGGGCCAACTTGCGTCACAATTAGAGCTCGCGTAAATTAGCCCAGGTAAGCGAGTGAATAGCCGGAAGATACTGCCGCCGACAGAACAAGCACTATTTTCGATTTTTTACGCAATTGACTCCCAGGTCAAGGTAAATATTGCGCGAGTATTGGCGGCTTTCCGCACTCACAAAGTAGGAACGCACCATTTCTCAGAGGTTTCAGGGTACGGTCACGATGATTTGGGACGACAAACCTTAGATCGGGTATTTGCCACCCTAGTCGAGGCAGAAGCCGCCGCCGTGCGGGTGCAGTTTGTCTCAGGCACCCACGCCATTACCTGCGCACTTTTTGGAGCCCTGCGTCCTGGGGATGAGCTACTGGCCGTGACGGGAGCCCCCTATGACACGTTAGAAGAGGTGATCGGCGTACGCGGTCAGGGCCAGGGCTCACTCAAGGATTTTGGCATTCGCTATCGAGAGCTGCCCCTGACGGCAACAAGCACCGTCGATTGGATAAGTCTAGAAACGGCGATCCGCCCCCAGACAAAAATGGTGCTGATTCAGCGGTCATGCGGGTACAGCTGGCGACCAAGCCTAACCATTGATGAGATTGGTCGGATTGTCCATGCTGTAAAAGCTCAAAATCCAGACACCCTTTGCTTTGTGGATAACTGCTATGGCGAATTTGTGGAAACCAGGGAACCCACGGCGGTAGGGGCAGACCTGATGGCCGGGTCGCTGATTAAAAATCCGGGGGGGACGATTGTCACCACCGGGGGTTATGTAGCCGGACGAACCGACCTGGTAGAAGCGGCCACCTGTCGGCTGACGTCACCGGGCATTGGCAGCTCCGGCGGTGCCACCTTTAATCAAAATCGGCTGCTGTTTCAGGGCCTGTTTTTGGCACCGCAGATGGTTGGCGAAGCGCTCAAAGGCAATTATCTGTTGGCTAGCACCTTTAGTCAGCTCGGCTACGCGGTGAATCCAGCCATAGATGCGCCCCAACGGGATGTGATTCAAGCAATTCGCCTGGACGATCCGGATAAACTGATCGCCTTTTGTCAAGCCATTCAGCAGCATTCGCCGATTGAAGCCTATGTGGCCCCGGTGCCCGCCGCCATGCCCGGCTATGACAGTGAGCTGGTGATGGCTGGCGGGACGTTTATTGATGGCAGTACGTCAGAGCTGTCTGCCGATGGTCCGCTACGAGCTCCCTATGTGGTGTATTGCCAGGGGGGCACCCATTGGACCCACGTTGCGATCGCAGCCGAAGCCGCCGCCCAAGCCATCGGTACGGCTTAGACACAGGCTTAGACACGACAGGGGCCCACCGCCACGAGTCCCCTGAGAATCCACAGTAGCTTCATCCACTTAAATTGTTAAAATAGCTACACACAATCACACCCCAGCGCCCCAAATGATTACCGTTGCACTACCCAAGGGCTCATTGCTCAAAGACACTATCCGCATGTTGCAAGGGGCGGGTCTGGACTTTAGTGCATTTCTAGACAGCAGCAATCGGCAGCTACAGATTACCGAAAGCAGCGGTCGAGCCAAGGGATTATTAGTCAGGGCCCAAGATGTGCCTGTTTACGTGGAATATGGTCAGGCCCAGCTCGGGATTGTCGGTTATGACGTTCTCTACGAAAAAGAGCCCAAGGTGGCCCAGCTAGCGGACCTAAAATTTGGCGACTGTCGCTTTTCCGTTGCCGTAAAAAAAGATGGCCCCTATCGCTCGGCCCTTGACTTGCCCCCCCACTGCCGGGTTGCCTCCAAATTTGTCAACAGCGCCCGCCGCTATTTCCAAAGTATTGATCTGCCGGTTGAAATTATCCCGCTCTATGGCTCTGTGGAGTTGGGTCCCATCACAGGTATGTCCGAGGCAATTGTCGACCTGGTTTCCACTGGCCGCACCCTCAAGGAAAATAACCTGATGGAGCTAGAAGTGCTCTTTGAAAGCACGGCACGACTGGTGGCGCACCCCCTGAGCTATCGCTTAAACGTCGACAACCTGAGCGACTATGTTGATTTGATTCGCCAGCAGATCATGGTGACTGCCTAGGATGGTTACCGATAGCCACTACAGGCTCAGACCCTAACCCCAGACAACCCGCTGGTCTTAGCTAACACTTGACAACACTTTTTCAGTCGTGAATCGTTGACTCACCTAACCGTTGACTTACCTAACAACAAGGCTGGTGGTCGTCAGCCCTCATCCCAATTAGACATCCCCACACCTCTCACACAGCTTCTCTCACCCCATGGCGTCCTCTTCAATTAATACTTCAAAACAGGGTTCAGGCTATGATTGGCAGCTATTCCAGCGTCTGCTCCCCTATATCCTTCGAGAGAAAAAACACCTGGTTTTACCGCTGATCTTGCTGGTCCCCTTAGCCTTTGCCCAGGCGTTACAGCCGGTACTCATTGGCCAAGCCATCTCATTAATTAATCAAGAATCAGGGGCCTGGGATTTTCTGGCTGTGAGATCTCTACAGACCGGATTAAATATCTTGATCGTGATGCTGTTGCTGTGCATTGGCACTCGGCTAGCCCTTGACGGTTGGCAGAGTTATTTAGTGCAAAAGGTGGGGCAGGACATCACCCGCAATATCCGCAACGACATGTTTCACCATGTCACAGCCCTATCGATGCGATTTTTTGATCGCACCCCCGTGGGCAGACTTATTACCCGATTAACCAGCGATGTCAACGCCCTGGGGGATGTGTTTTCCACTGGGGCAATCGGTATTTTCAGCGATATGTTCTCCATCGTGGTGTCAGTGGTGATCATGCTGCTGATCGACTGGCGTTTGGGGCTGATGCTAATGTTTTTGCTGGGGCCCGTAACAGCGCTCATTATCTATTTTCAGCAGCAGTACCGTAAGGCAAACTATCAGGCCCGTGAGGAGCTATCGGCGCTCAATTCTAACCTACAGGAGAATATTGCTGGCATTGAAGTGGTGCAGCTGTTTCGACGAGAGAATTTCAATGCCAACTTGTTTCGCTCCACCAATACTCGCTATGTGACCGCGGTAGATCGCACCATCTTTTATGATTCGGCGGTGTCAGCTACGTTGGAGTGGATTGCGCTGGTTGCGATCGCAAGTGTCCTAGGTATCGGCGGTTGGCTAGTCCTCGGCAACAACATGGAAATTGGCACCCTGACCACATTTATCCTATTTGCCCAGCGTCTGTTTGAACCCCTGCGTCAGTTTGCCGATAAGTTCACCGCCATCCAAGCCGGCTTTACCGCCGTTGAGCGCTTAAATGATCTGCTGGATGAACCCATCGACATCAAAGATATTGACGACCCAGCAGTGCTCCCTGAACCCACCGATGGGCGAGGCAATGTCCTCCCCGGAGAGATTCGTTTTAACCATGTCTCCTTTGGCTACAAAGCAAACGAATATGTCCTACAGGATTTAGACTTCACCATTCGCCCAGGCGAAAAAGTAGCCCTAGTGGGGCCAACTGGTGCCGGAAAAAGCTCCATCATTCGACTGCTCTGCCGCTTATACGAAGTCAGTGACGGTCAGATTCTGCTCGATGGCGTTGATATTCGAGACCTGGCCCAGGGAGATTTGCGCCAACGCATGGCAATTATTTTGCAAGATGGGTTTCTCTTTTCTGGGGATGTCAGCAGCAATATCACCCTGGGCGAGGAGTACACTCCAGCCCAGATTCGCCATGCGGCCGAGTCTACCAATGTCGCAAACTTCATCGAAAATCTGCCCCAGGGGTACGACACCATACTGAGGGAACGGGGCACCAATCTCTCAGGTGGAGAGAAACA
>JBCAWO010000101.1:9080-13918 GCA_038534515.1 Cyanobacteria bacterium J06554_1 | reverse complement strand
GGCTAAACGCCTTAAAGCTGGATGGGATAACGATTATCTCTTAGGAATCTTGGCCAATTGAGTATGCGTTTGCCCTAATCCTTGGGGGAGCATGCTAGCCAAGGGGCAAGTTTAATGCTTCTATACGGCACCTGCTAATATGGCCTGCTGCTTAAACTTAGGACGTCACTTGTGAGTCGTTTGCGGCTGAGATGCTCTTTTTAAGACCGTAGTTGACGATGCTGGGCAGTTGAACCGTGTCTCTTTCTGTTATTAGATAAACTCTTGCAATTCCTGAAATAATTTTTGATAGATCTTAGTCTGAGCCTCGTCTAGTGTTTCTTGCGCGTCCTTACGCTTTTGTAAACTGTAGAAAAGGGCCAGTCTCTTTAATTTCTGGGGGTCAGGTATAAACCCTTGTTCAAAATTGGGGTATTTTTTTGCACCATTTTTTCTGTCGATTGAGCCAAGGGTGGTGGCTAGTTTTTGGTTGTGTAACGCCAGCTGTTCATTACTGCCTACGCGGATGGGTACCGAGACAATTTTGACAACAACATAGTCGTAGGGAAATGGTGTTGTCTTATCGGTTGATACTAGTGGCTTAACCTGTAGTTTTTGGAGTTTATAGTTAGACCCATCGATGGGTTCTTTGAAAAAGATATAGGCTCCATAGCGCAAACGAGCCTCGCCTTCTCCGCCTTCTCCGTAAAGATCTAGATTGCTAAAAAAGATGCGTCTCTTTTCTTTTCTGACGGTATTTACTTTCTCCATAACATCAAAGGCGATGCCGCCAAAGGGTAGGAAAGAGCTTAAGACGATGCCAAACGTGTTTTTGATGGTTTTGAGACCTTTGGCAATATCCCGATTGAGGCTGATATCGCCCGGTAGCTCCATCACTTCAATTTCCAGATGGACGCGGTCAAGTTTGGAATATTGTTCTTGAGAGTAGATATACTCGCAGAGTAGGTTATTTTTGACCACTCCTGCTGGTACATCGTTCTCGAAAAAGTTAATGGCTTCTGTGATGGGGGTATTGCCATATTTGAGTCGAGATCGCACCAGCAAGTCGTTGTCACTTTTTCTGTCATGCTGATCGACAATTAGCAGGGTTTCTAGCGTCACCAGAAATGGGTCACCCTCATTTGCGACAGGATCGGTTGAAGACGGTTTGGTATCTGCTGGTCTAAGCTGTGCACCTGCTTCAGCATCTAGCTCTGTGATTGGTACAAACCAGTGGGGGGTTGGAGAGATATTGTGTGGGTCGGTTGCCATACAGGGATACCAGTAAGCTACGCTTAAGCTTTGTAAGCCATGCTCCATAAGAGCCTGACGGGTTTGAAAAACTGAGTGATACGGTAAGATATCACGTTTTATTCAAACTTACCCACGCTGTAAGAGGTTGTCAGCATAGTTTAGGGAACTTTACTCGCGGTGTATGGAGTACCGACCCGTTTAACTAGCAGGTCGGTACTCAAACTGGGCACGAATTACGCCGTGGTCTGAGGAGCCATCTTCTTTGTGATTGTCCCAATTGAGGTGATCGTTGGTGACGTCCATGCCTTTGAAGGCCCAGAGCCGCTGGTGGGAGTTGTCATAAAACTCTTGGGAGACCAGAATATGGTCTAGGGACTCTCGAAAGTTTTGGTAAATGTGGGTGTAGTATACGTTGCGATCGCTACGGTATTGCTGCAGTCGACTAACGGCATAGAGGTCGACGTCACTGCCTCCCTGCTGTAATCCACTGAGGATGTAGTTGGGCTGCCCGGTCAGAATATTGAGGGTATTGCTGTTTTCGCTGTCGTTGAGATCCCCCAGAACGACCACCGGCTCATTTGTTCCTTTCATCCGCTCGGTCATGATCATGCGTAGGGCTGTAGCTTCGGCGGTGCGACGAATGGTGGATAGGGCAGCCCCCAGGGCTTCGCTGTGCGCTCTATAGTATTCGTCTTCGGCGCGGTACCAGCCTTCACGATAGACCTTGGTGGGGGCTTTGGACTTAAAATGGGCTACGTAGATGGAAATGGGGGTGGATTGCGATCGCACCTGCACCTGAAAATGTAATACCGGTCGGGAGAAGCTTTTGACATTGACCGAGATTTCTGACGTCTGGGCATCATCGCCGTTACTTTGCAAAATGAACTTTTCTGGAAATGCCTTAATCCAGCGCGGTTCACCAACAAGAATATCTTTTCTAACCGCACCCCCACAGACAATTCGCTGACCGCTGTGGCCCTCGGGCACTAGCAGCTGATAATCTTCAAGCTCGTCATGGGCAAAGATATCCTCCAAAGCACCTGCATGCCAGAGTTCTTGAAATCCCCAAACATCAGCTTGGTGCTCAAGAATCGTCCGCCGACTCCAATCTAGCTTACGCTGGTAGGCTTCCTTATCCCAACCGTCTGAGTCAGAATAAACCCTTAACCCTGGACGATTAATGTTGTATAGATTGAATGTCGCAACGGTGAACTGGGTCCGTCTGGCCATAGCAATGATGATATCGGTGAGTTGGCTCTAGTTGGCTCCATAATAGTTTTTCCTTGTTTAACAATGGTTTAACAACCCCTTATTTCACCAAAAACAGGCGTAAACACGGCAAGACGCAGCCAAGGGACTTTATTGAATAGGACGGATGGACATTCAGCAGTTTGCTGCGCCCATAGCTGTTGCCAGCTAACGCTTTTAGGGATTACATATGGCTTGAACTATGTGCGCCAAGCTATAGTTCTCAGCTTGGGCGTTGTGGCCCTGGGATGATTTTATTTGCAAGCTGTTAGCGTGTGGCATGTCTAACAGGTCGATGTATCTCTTAATCAGCAACGACTCAATTTGAGGCTTTAGGGGATTTCATCCGCTTGGACGATGGTAATGGATTGACAATTTCGTAGGGAGTAACCCACTCACTCAGGGATAGCTGTGTACCAGTGAGGGGAAAGCGAATATCGCTCAGGGTAAGCTGACCAGTGTGTTCCTGCTGCTGGCGCTGTTGCTGCTGCTGACGTTGCCAGCGGCGATAGTTGTGATAAGTGCGATGGCATGAGCCACACAAAACAACTCTGGGGTCTTCTGTAGAATTTTCTGTGGGGGTTCCCTTCAGATTTTGGGGTCCGTTGTCTGAATTAGGGTTGTCTACAATTACGGAGACATCATTGTAAAGCTTTGTCACATGGAGCATCCAGCGTTTAGGATGAGCTTCGATCTCATCGACTTCGTGACCCACTCGCCGTGCAAACTCATCGACCAGTTCATCCTGACGACGGCACAATCTCCCACAGGCTCTGCATTGCCAGTTGGCCGCTTGTTTCATCGCCAGGGCGTTAGATTGTTTTGTATTTGAATTGGACAACGGCATTAAGGCAGTAGCACACGAGTCTGGGCCATAGCTTAGCGCTAAATGGCAGTTTTGCAAGGGGGTGACCGTAAAATTGTTGTGATTAACGCCCGATTCTTTACCGAGACTGGGTTACCCGCACAAATGCGGAGTCCACAATGCGAGGTTGTCCATCCACCAGCTGAACCTGAAACGTGCGCTCCTCTTTTTGCACAGAACCATCGTTGTAAACATAGGTATTTTGACCCAGAAACTCTATGGATTTGGGGGTTTGGGCCGTCACCTGTAGGTTCTCCACCGAGACCTGTTGAAATCTTTGAAAGAAACTGGGATCGAACTGCTGAGTGACAACACCACCGGTTTGTGCCTTGGCCTGTTGCCAAGATTGGCTTGAAATATATTTATAGAAATCATTGATAACAGTTTGGGCAGCGACTGGCGTGAGGGGGGTGCCATTGTCTCCGGGCTGACGGGTGAGCTCTGTGTCTGTGGGGGCTGGAATGTCATCTGGGATAGTGTCAGCCGCAGTGACCCCAGCCTGCTCTGGTGATGTCGGACTGCACGCCCGCCCAATCAGTAGCCCCGTCGCCAGGAAAAGTGAGCCTATGATAATGGCGGGAATCGGTAGTTTACCCCGAGACGCTGGGGGCTGGACCACGGCTGTAGCCCCACTGCCCATGGTAGCCACAGGTCTCTCAGGCAGATGACCCATGGCTGCTACAGTTACCTCCGTAGGCTCAGAAGCCGGTTCTGTTTCGATGGATGGGGGCATTTCCTCCGTAGACGGAATATACTGCGCCAAGTCTTTGGGTAAAGCTTGCAATGCGCTCAGGGCTTCCTTGGCAGAGGCATATCGAGTGCGGAAGTCGTAGCGTACCATGGTGTCTATCACGTTCACCAGGGCCGGATGGAGGTGCTGAGCATAGGCATGCCAGTCTAGCTCTCCGGTTTGGGCATGGGGGGCGAGGTATTTGGGCAGCTGACCGGTGAGGGCTTGAATGCCCATGACACCAACGGCATAGACGTCGCTACTAAACTGGGGCTGACCTACTAGTTGCTCACTGGGCATGTAGCCCTGGGTGCCAATGGAAATGGTATGGCTGATGCCGCCCGGTGTGGCTGGCTGGGTGCCCACTTGTTTTACGGCCCCAAAGTCGATTAAGACAATGCGGTGATCGATATTTCTGCGGATCAGGTTTGAGGGTTTGAGGTCGCGATGGATGACTTGATGCTCGTGGACAAAAGCTAAGGTTTCCAGCACGTTCTTTAGAAAATCAACCACCTTAGGTACATCCCAGGGGGCCGTTTCAAATTCGTCGGCTAAGGAATGGCCTTGAATCAGTTCTTGGGCCAGGTAGAATTCCTTGTTTTCTTCAAAGTGGGCCAGCAGGTGAGGAATTTGGGGATGGGAGCCCAGTTCGTATAGCACCCTTGCTTCGGTATCGAACAGGCGTCGAGCGACTTGGAGTCCCTGGGCATCGTCGATTTGGGGTTTGAGTTGTTTGACGACGCAGAGGGGATGGCCGGGCAA
>JBCAWO010000101.1:0-8982 GCA_038534515.1 Cyanobacteria bacterium J06554_1 | reverse complement strand
CGGGCTTTGAAGGTTTGTCCGAAGCCGCCTTCTCCTAACTTGTCTATGATTTTGTAACGGCCTCCAAGGGGTTGGTCTGACCTATTTTTGGCTCGTCGAAAGTTTAGGTCCATTGGTGTTGAAGGCAAGGAAAATGGAGGATAGGTTGGTTAGGGGCATGCAACCCAACGAAGAAGCCGGGGTTAATCGATTTCAGGAGAGTATATTTCAGTTGCTCCTTCGTCTGAGATTACAAGATTTGAGGGTGACTCAACGCTTTTGGCTTGGGCCGCAGGTGAATCTTGATAGAACTGATAAAGCGCCTGACTATCTTCAAAGTCTTGGTCATCTGCGATGCCATAAATAAGACCTTTTTGGAGCAACCACTGGCCTACTAGCATGGCCCCTGCATGGGTGTAGTCTCGATTTTGCTGCAACCATTGCAGTACGGCTGCGCCAGTAAAGTAGCTGGGTGATGCCTCAGGCTGGTGGTCCGGGGGCGTCTGTAATTTGATACCCTGCGGTCCCTGCATGGCTTCAGCTAAGGCTTCTAAATCAAGATTAGCTAGCAGGTCAGGCAGGGGGTGCTCCGTGGTTTGCTCAACGGGCTGCTCGACGGGCTCGACGGGCTCGACAGTAAGAGCTGCCGTGGATTGTAGAGATGTTGGGGCTGTGGTGTGGCCATAAGGGGCGGCTACACCGATGGCCTGCTGCTTGAGAATGGTTAAAATTTCGTCTAGCTGGGGCGATCGCAAATGCAAATCCTGCTGAGGGAAGGGTACCTCAATGTCATGGTGACGCAGACTAGCCTCAATGGCATAGTTCAAATCGCTCTTGACCCGAAATTGTTTGCGGGGGTCTCCGGTCCAGGCCATAATCTCAAAATTTAGGGCGCTATCGCCAAAGCTTTGAAACCATATTTCTGGTTCAGGCCGCAGCAACACTTCGGGGTGATGCTTGACGGCTTCTAGCAAGGCTGTTTTAACCTGGGCAATATCAGACCCATAGGCGACGCTAACGGGGACCCGTAGACGAGAGACAGGATTACCGTGGCTCCAGTTGATGACTTCGCTTTCTAAAAACCGCGAATTAGGCACAATGATGGTGACCTTATCCAGGGTGGTAATTTCTGTACTGCGGGCCCCCACTTGCTTAACAATGCCCACCAAATCGCCAATTTTAATAAAGTCTCCTGTCTGAATAGGGCGCTCCAAGGTGATGATAAAGCCGCTGATAAAGTTGTTGGTAATATTTTGGACGCCAAAACCAATACCTACACCGAGTAAGCTAGCCAGGATAGTCAGGGAGCTGGCATCGATGCCAAACGCCTGTAGCAGAATGATGATGCCTAAAAAGAGTAGGCCATATTGAATTAAAACGCCTAGGATATCTTGAAGACGGGACTCTATCCTGGCCCGTCTAAGAATATAGATGCGGAAAAGCTGGGCAATCAACCGGGCGGCAAACCAGAGGCCAATGGTGAGGGCAAGTAAGAGGAGCAGGCTTAGGGGAGAATATTGCTGATCGCCTAGGGCAATGCTCTCGGCGGTGAGCAGGGTGTAAATGGTGTGACGCCAAATACGAATCTGGGGAAACAGACCGGTGATGTAGGCAAAAACGGTTAACCACAGCCCGGCTTTTAAGCCGATAATGCCCAGCTGCCAGAAGACTTTGATCGGTCTTTCCCAGACTGTTAGCGGATTACCTGGGACGGTGAACCATCGGTTTAAAAAGCGAGAACTGCGGCGGCCAAAAAGTTGCAGTAGGAGGTGGATTGCGATCGCAACTACCACCACCACCGCTCCATAGAGCAGCGCCCGCTGAAAATAAGCCGGACGTAGCTCCCACTGTCCTTGTTGGAGGGCCGGTTCTAGAATCTCAGCCCAATCCTGTGCCTGACGACTGAGGGAATAGCTGGGTGTGCTGAGATCCACATCTGTAACGGTTGCTAGGGTATTACCGCTATGTTTACTTTGCAGATAAACAGGCCCATCTTCCTCTACAACAACCTCAACCTCAGGCAATTGCGAGAGCTTTAACTCTTTTTGCAGCCGCTGATTAATACTTTGAGCCCGGTCAGCGGCAGAAAAATTACCCACACCTTGGACGTCTAAAATCTTACGCCCATTGACTACAACAGGCGCTGTGGGGTTGGCATTTAGGGGAGTGAGCTGAGAGTGAGCCGGCTGCGCATAGCCTACCCAGGTAAACACTACCAGGGTGAGCAACCCAAACCCCCAGCGACGCAGCAACCGCCTAAACTTAAACTGTTGTTGGAATCCCATCAAGAGCGCCAAGTTCCATATTGGAGGTATTTAAAGATGACTCTGCCGGTAGCTCAGGTTTAGGCCGGGCCTGGTTGAGCAATGCTTGGGCAGCAAACCAAAGACCAATACCCAAAAGTAGTAAAACCCCCCCACCCAACAACCATCCCAAAATAGTGTTAGGTTCAGCCGCTAGCTCTCCTTTCGCCATATGGCTGTAGTCGCGGTTTAGTTCAGTAGAATTAGCATCAGCCTTGTCAACAATCACGGCTGTGAGCTTAAATGGCCCAATTCTGATGGTGTCTTTGGGCGTAAGCATCTGACCGCTTTGCTGAATTAACCGACCATTTAGAAATGTGCCATTGGCACTTTGGTCTGCAATGTAAAGTTGGCGATTGACAATGGAAATTAATGCGTGACATCGAGAAACTTGCTGATGCTCCAACTCCAAATGAGACACGGGTAAGTGCTCTAGCTGTACCGGCATTTTACTCGCCTCCCGTCCAATGGCCACCGGCAGCTGACGGGAGGCGTACTGGGATTCTCCCGTCACCGGATCTTGCCAGCTAAGTTGAATAACGACCGGTTCACCTGACATAGGGATTCCTGCACGCTGCATGTTCGAGAACGATCTTACTCTAATGGTTGCCGGGCAAGATGGAGCGCCAGTGGTCAATCGCCACGACTGTCTATTACAAATTCCGGGTTCTACGTAGAACCGCTAGGGTGGCACTGTCCATCTACTCAAGTATTTTTGACGATTGCCACCGTGCTCGTGTCGAGGGTATGGGGCGCATATATTAAAGCAACTTCAGGCATTACTGGGAACCGCCGTATGAACCTGATGCAATTATTAGGTGTTAAAACCAAAGAAACTCTGGGTGGACGGTATAAGCTGCTCCATCCCCTGGGCCAGGGTGGATTTGGCCATACTTTCTTAGCCACTGATTTACATTTACCCGATCATCCCACCTGTGTGATTAAGCAGCTTAAGCCCCACCTCCAGGATGCGGAGAGCTTAGCCACGGCCAGACGTTTATTTGAAACAGAGGCACGGGTGCTCTATCAGCTGGGGGAGCATGCTCAGATTCCACGGCTGCTGGCGCACTTTGAGGATGGTCAGGAGTTTTATTTGGCCCAGGAGCTGATTGAAGGAGCGTCCCTGGCTGACGTAATTCGACCGGGACAGCCATGGTCTGAGGCCAGAGTGCGGCGGTTGCTTGCCGAAATTCTCATGCCCCTGGCCTTTGTCCACGAACAGGGGGTGATTCATCGAGACTTAAAACCCTCAAATCTCATCCATCGTCGGGAGGATGATCATGTTGTGCTGATCGACTTTGGAGCGGTAAAGCAGGTGAGTGAACGACGCGACAGCGGCCAAGCCACTCGCACAATCTCCATTGGCACCCAGGGCTACATGCCCAATGAGCAGCTGGCGGGCAACCCATGGTTTAGCAGTGATATCTATGCGGCGGGGATGATCTGTCTCCAGGCATTAACTGGCATAGCGCCCCACCGTCTGCAGCGAGACCCGCGCACCAGTGAAATTCTGTGGCAGAGTCCTGATTTGGACATCAGTGAAGAGTTTAAGGCGATCCTGGCCCGCATGGTCCGCTACGATTTTCGCGAACGGTATGCAACGGCGACGGCGGTATTAGCTGAGTTACAAGCGTTGTCTGCTATCCCTAATGAGTCAAACCGTTTGGTCGATGAGATGCCTACGGCACCCACCCAGGTTGTTGCATCGCCAAACCCCTCCGGTGGTCTGCCCGCTGACGGGACAATATCGGTTGACCAGGGGGTGATTAAAACAGAGTCGGTGCCGTCAACGCCGACTCAACCCTTGGATATGGAAAAATTAGGGGCACCTATACCATCCCAATCGTCACCAACGATTACCAAGGCAGTCGCTCTGTCCACACTTCTATTTAATAAACCCATGGGGCGATGGTCCATGGTCGGACTGAGTATCTTGGCCGTGATCGCCCTGGGGCTATTCCGTAACGGACAAACGTCGTCCAATTTGGCAGCATCGGCACCTGAACCGATTGCCACTGCACCATCAGCGGCAGCACCCTCTGTACCGTCAGCGGTAAGTCCGCCAGCGGCTGACGTGAAGTCACCGCCTGCTGCTCCCACGGTGAATGAAGCGACAAAACCGGCAGCATCTACGACGGTACCTCCGGCGGCGTCCCCAGCCGCACCGGCTAAGGTAGCCGCGCCCGCTGCCAACCCCTCTGTAGATGAGTTGTTGGCAAAAGCAAGTGAGCTACGCGATCGCAACCAGTATTCCGAGGCGCTCCAGGTGTATGACCAACTCCTGACCCAAAGTCCTGAGAACGCTGAGGCCCATTGGGGACAGTGCTATAGCCTGAACCATCTGCAGGACTATGGCCGCGCGATAACGGCCTGCGATCGCGCCCTTGCGATCGCACCTGACCATATTCAGTCCCTATGGAGCAAAGGCTATGCCCTGGAGCAGCAGGGGCAACCCCAGGCAGCGCTGGACTTATACGATCAAACCCTTGCCCTTGCCCCTGACTATATTGAGGCTTGGAACAATAGAGGGGGCATCCTGTTTCAGCAACAGCGTTTCCAGGAGGCGCTGGCTGCCTTTGATCGGGCTCGAGAGCTAGATCCAAATTTTGCCGAAGCCTGGAATAATCGGGGGGCCACCCTGTGGGAACTAAGACGATTTGATGATGCGATCGCATCCATTGACAAAGCCATTGCCCTCCAGCCAGATTATCCCGCCGCTCAGACCTTACGAGCTCAAATTCGCGAAAAATTAGGCCGTTGAGACGCTGGCGAGCCCGACCCACCCATCTAACCCCCCAATCGTTGTAACGGGCGGGCATTATCTCCCAATAAATTATGGAAGGTGTCAAGCTGTTGGGTCGACGCCTCTATGGGGGTGGTCAGCACCAGCCAGGTAACCCCCTCAGAACAGGGTGGGGTGGTCAGGGAACCGCTGTAGCGCACCAAGCTATGGTTGTTGGGTAACAAATGCCCAGGATTTATGGAAGTAGAGTTAGCCATCTGTTCTCCAGGTTGCTGGGGCAAATGCTTATTAAGAATGGCTAACTCCGGCTGTTCGTTGCCTGGTTTTAGCCATACACCCACAACAGCCAATGCTCCGGTGGGGGAATGTCGATGGACTAAATGCAGCTCCATCGGATAGTGAATGCTGCCATGGGTATGTTCGCTGGGGGTGTGGATGTGAAACTGCAGCAGCTGGTAAATCTTGTTGTCAAGGGTGAGGGTGCAGCTGTCATCTCCAGTTTGCTGAAGCGTACGACCATTGTTAAGAAGGTCGATGGCAATGGGGTGATAGTCAAAGCTGATGGCGGCGACCTGAGCCTGGGTAATGTCCAAATCAATGGGGGACTGTCGCTGTCCGTCACCACAGGTGTGATAGTCGGCGGATAGCTCAGCCCAGTGAGTTGGGCCTGACTCATTCCCATAGTCCCATCCAGTGATCTGGCCCAACAGGCCAGCGAAGGAGAATTTTAGAAAAATACGTCGTGTAAGCAGTAGGGAAAAACCAACCATGAATGCCGGGAAACAATGCAGCCTTAAGTAAGATACCCCTCAGAGGTGTCAAGAGGCCTTTCTTAGCATGGCTATGTCGCCCCGCGTTCAGGATAGTCGCTTCAAGATATACGCCGTGACGATTTCTGATCGTTGGTCAACATCTGATTTAAGATCCACAACAAAGCCAGTCCGGTAATAATGCTATATACGGCCCAGCCTTTGGCCTCGATAATGCCCAATAGTGGTCTTGGGAGTGTCCAACAAAACTGCCTACACAGGGCAGCACTGGTGGCTCCATGGATGGCGGCACCCAGACAGCTGGCAGCCAGCCAAACACCCAGGACGCGTCCACGTCGACGGGTACGATAGCCAAGAATCAAGCCCTGGAAGATGGCCATGCCAATGATCCACGTCGGCTGAAGCAGTAGGTTAAGCCAAAAAACCTCCCATAGCCCAACCTGAGATGCCAATGTCTCTGTGAGACTATCAAGACGAATATGAAAGCTACTCAAGGCTGTGCTGATAATCCAGCCCATGGCACTGGCAGTAGGCCAAAGGAGCCACTTTAGTCCCTTTAAACCTACCCATATAAAAACGGCCCACTGCATCGAGCCGATGATGGCCCCGGAGAGAAGCAGTGTGGCTATAAACTGGGCCCCGTTGTTTTCTAAAAAATCGATCAGAAATCCGCCGATGGAGTTGGCAATAATCCAAACTAAAAGAAATTTAATTTTTTTTGCCTTTGACGGTTGTGTGGTCATAGTTTTTTCTGCTTAATTAAGCAGAGACCAATTAATATTGGGGCTTTCAAGTATCTCCTGGGATGAAGACTGTTTCCATGGCGGTAGGTCATGGGTACAAATGACTTTTGTCATGGGAATCTAAGGATGGAGCTTTTAGTGTGGGAGTGGTTGCCAACCTTGTAAGAGTTTTTATGACTTGGTTTTTAGCCTATGTGGTTTTTGTTGGCCTGATTTTAGTGTTGGGTCATGGGCTGCTTGCCAGGGCGATTGGACAAGCAGCGGCCAGACGAAATATGAGCTATGTGATGCCTTGGATGGTTGTGGGATTTGCGATCGCATTCACCGCTTTCCTTATAACACCCTTGAGACAAACTGGCTGGAGTTTTTTCTATTTAACCTATGTTATTGGTTCGGGCCTATGGCTACTGAGCTGGCCCTGGCGCAAACGTAGGGCGGGTAGCCTACTCCTCAATGCTGGTAGGACCTGGCACCATAGAGTTCTGTTTTCGGTTGGCGTTTTGGAGGTGGTGATAGCGGCCATTATTACCTGGATCACTTGGGTTGCCATGACCGATTTTGTTGATATTTCAAGTACAGTTGTACAACTTTCTCTTAAGATCACCTTCTGGTGGATGGTTGCCCTATTTATTCTCTCCCTTGGTCTGAACAAACTTGAACTCAGAGAAGATGGACTGTGCTTTCTATACACGGTGATTCCATGGCGGCGGATGAAATCCTACACTTGGGAGGCAACACATCCAAATACGTTAACGATTCGTATCGAACCTCCTCGTTTCCTATGTTTGCCCAATAGCATGAGCATTCGCGTGCCTGAGGCTCACCGTGGTGCAATTGATCAAATTATTCAGACTCATATTCCTATTGGGACCGCGGATTCGCTGGCTCTTTCTTGATTTATTGAAACAGCTCAATTAGTACTATAAACATTTTCTTTAGGCGTATGCAGTGGGGATTTGAGGACAGCTCGATGGTGCTCAGACAAAATAAAAAATGGTTTAGGGGCCTTTTGACTGTTGTCTTGATTGGGCTTTTACTTGGGGTGCTACATCGGTTGACCGTGCCCGCTGTGTCTCAGCAGCAAGGACTGTTTGAGGCTGTATGGGAAACGGTGAATGACAATTTTTATGATCCGGACTTTAATGGTGTGGATTGGGCGGCAATGGCAGAGAGGTATCTGCCACAGGTGGAGGCTGTTGAGTCTCGAGAAGAAAAAGCGGTGCTGCTCAATGAGATGCTCGGGACGCTAAAGACATCCCATACGCATTTTTATACGCCAGATGAACCAGCTTATTATCAGCTGTTGGGGATTTTTTACCCCCGTGTATCTGAGTTTGAAGCGCGGTTAGCGGAGCCTTTTCCGGAGGGTAAGATCCACTATGCGGGCATTGGGATTGTTACCCATGAGAAGGCGGGTAATACGTTTATCAAGGCAGTTTTTGAGGGGAGTCCAGCGGCGAGGGCGGGTCTTAATGTGGGTGACCAAATTTTAAGTGTGGCGGGTGAGCCGTTTCATCCGATTCAATCCTTTCTGGGTAAAGCCGACCAGCCTGTGAGCCTGCAGGTGCAGCCGTCGCTAAATACCAGCAGTCAGAAAGAGATTACTGTGACGCCTAAGCTCTATGACGGCATCACGATGTTTTTAGATGTGATGGACGACAGTGTGGAGGTGATTGAAAAGTCGGGCAAACAGATTGGCTATGTTCATATCTGGTCCTACGCGGGAGACCAATATCAGGAAAAGCTTGAAGATGAGCTGTTTTACGGTCGTCTTAGGGATGCGGATGCCCTGGTTTTAGACCTGAGGGACGGGTGGGGTGGGGCCCCATTGACGGCGCTAAATCTCTATACGGCTAGGGGACCAAGCCTTACCAGTGTGGGACGCGATCGCACCCCAATTACCTATCGTAGCCAGTGGAATAAGCCGGTGGTGATGCTGGTGAATGGCGGCAGCCGTAGTGCTAAAGAGATTTTGGCCTATGGCTTTCAGCAGTATGATATTGGCCCTGTGGTTGGTACTCCCACGGCAGGTGCGGTGACGGCTGGTCGAGCGTTTATTATGCCCGATGACAGCCTGCTGTATGTGGCGGTGGCCGATGTTTATGTGGACCAGACTGTGCGTTTGGAGGGGGTGGGGGTAACGCCAGATGTGGTGGTTCCATTCCCGATTGAGTATGCCCAGGGAGCAGATCCGCAAAAAGAACGTGCGATCGCAACTGCCCTAGGTCTGCTCGATGGTCCATCGTCATAAGTCTGTCGTCAGCCCTCTGCCAGTGATCATGGGAAATGCATCGACTACTCGACTAGTGTTTATCGATAACCTGCGAGTCTTTTTAACAATGCTGGTGGTGGCTCACCATGCGGCTCAGCCCTATGGCCCCACCGGCGGAGCATGGCCTATTTTTAATCCAGAACGAGCTGCCATCCTCGGTCCTTTTTTTGCA
>JBCAWO010000100.1:0-14358 GCA_038534515.1 Cyanobacteria bacterium J06554_1 | reverse complement strand
TGGGGGTTGGGGGCCTTTTCAAGAGTGTCATCTTTGAAAAGTTCTTGTGTAATTTATTTTGCCTACCTACTTAGTTAGCTTTAAGCTCCCTAAGCAACCGGGCATTTGCCCTGGTCTAAACCCTGTCTAACCTAAGTAGGGCCGCCTATGAAGGCATTTGATGCGTGAAGTGAAGCTCTAAAGATAGAGTGGATGCCACTGCTGCTCAGGGTATTACCCTACTTTTTCCAGATTATTGCCCTATCTATCTGTATTTATATGTGTGTTTACCCCAGTTGCTATTACAACGCCTAGTTCTTATCGAACCTAGCTTTCACGAGGATTCGCGTAACCCCTATGGTTCAGTCGTGATTTAGCAGTTAATTCCTATGATCAAGTACCTATCTGGCCATGGCTTTAAACAAAAGGATACTGATCGGGTTCTGCGGGTTCTATACGCCCTGATCGCTAATTGCCAAAGGAAGGCAGCATGAAGCAAAAACCCATCATAATTGCGGCTGCGTTGGGCGCTTTACTAATTGAGATCGGACTCATAGCCAGGGGGCGTTTAGTTAACACCGATAGCCATCTAACCTATCAGACATCGCTCTCAGAGCAGCTGCAAAGCGATTTAGCCTTCAATAAATCTATTTTAGATAGTCAACGAACGCTGCAGGCTTCCTACGAGTCCTTAGATCAAGAACTAGCCCAGTTACAAACACTTCACAATACGCTGACTGAAGTGCCTGAGTTTGTAGGTACTCAAAACGCCCAAAAATTGGAAACTGCCCTAGGGGCCCAGGCCCAGCTCTTAGAACAAAAAACGCTCCTTACCCAGGAGTTTAAAGCGCAAGACCTGCGCATCAAAAAGGCTCTGCTAAAACTTCCGGGTCTGGTAGATAAAATCAAACAAGATAGCAGTCTAGACCCTGAGATATCTTTAACTCTCACAGAACTCTTCGAAGAGATTTTACTCTATTTTCTGTCTGCCGATGAGTCTTGGGCGTTAGAGATTCAACCTAAAGTAGTTCAGATTCAGACCCTGGTTGACAGCGGCACCATAGACAATCAGGAGGTCAATCTTGCCCTGGTGCAGATTGGGACCCTCCTAGAAAGCAAGCAGCAGGTTGAGCAGCTGACTGAGTCACTCTTAAGTTTACCGACCCTACAACAAATTCAAGATTTATCGACCCTCTATGAAGACGCATTTCGCACGGCCAGTGCCCGAGCTAAGCTGTTTCAGCTGGCTGCTGCGGTTTGGTTGATTGGCACCGTTGGGGGAAGCATTGGGCTGTTCTTATTTATTAGACAGGCTCAAAATATAGAACAAATTACGGACACCCTGTTTGAGAGTATCGACAATGCTTTTCTGAATATAAACAATCGGTGGTTTATCACCCACGTAAATTCCCAAGCTGCCAAGGAGCTAGGTGAGCCACCAGACGCCCTGGTCGGCCAGTCTTTCTGGGATGTGTTTCCTCAAGAACTGGGACAGGACAAAACAGACTATTATCAGCGAGCCCTTGAGCAACAGTCTGTGGTCATATTTGAGACCAAGTTTACCGCTCAATCGCGGTGGCTTGAGTTTCGTCTTAACCCCAACACCTATGGACTTTCCATTTCTTGGCAAGATATTAGTAGCAATAAAAAAGCTGAATTTCAGCTAGCATTGAGCCTTGAAGCCAATGACGAGGCCCTCAAGAAAGCTGATGAGGCCCTCAAGAAGGCTGATGAAACCCGTGAAAAAGCTGAGATTGAACGGCTAAAGGCAGAGAAAGCAAGTCAGGCAAAAAGTGAATTTCTGGCTAACATGAGCCACGAACTCAGAACGCCGCTCAATGCCATTATTGGTTACAGCGAGATGCTTGAAGAAGACGCAGAAGATGTTGGTCAAGAAGACTTTGTCCCTGAATTGCAAAAAATTCAAGGCGCTGGCAAACATTTATTGGGGCTAATTAACGACGTTCTCGATCTGTCCAAGGTGGAAGCTGGCCACATGGACGTATATTTAGAAACGTTTGCGATTATGCCCCTAGTAGAGGATGTGGCCTCAACCATGCAGCCGGCGATCGCAAAAAACAGCAATATCTTAAAAATTCAGTGCTCTGACAACGTCAGTAAGATGCACGCTGACCAGGTCAAAGTTCGCCAAAGTCTGCTTAATCTGTTGAGTAATGCCAACAAGTTTACTCAAAACGGAACAATTACCGTTGACGTGATTTCTGTTGAGACTGATGGCGACAGCTGGATAGACTTTCGCATTGAAGATACGGGCATTGGCATGATGTCAGAGCAGCTGCAGAAAATTTTTAATGCCTTTGCCCAGGCAGATTCTTCAACAACCAGACAGTACGGGGGGACGGGGCTGGGTCTTACCATCACAAAGAACTTTGTTCAAATGATGGGTGGGGCTGTAAACGTTGAGAGTGAAGTTGGCAAAGGAACATTATTTACCCTGAGAATTCCAAAAACTGTTAAAGCCGCTGTTAAAGTCTTACCATCGGCCCCAGAAAATCCTGACATAGGCAGCGAGGCCCCTGCAATCAACTTTCCAGCAAACCATGATAGCCAACCTGTGTGGCCTACTAATACATCCGGTGCCCAGTCACCAACGGCCCTCTACACAGAGTGTGTGTTGGTGATTGATAACGATGTAGAAGCCTGTGAGCTTATTTGGAAAACGCTCGTCAGCCAGGGCTATTTTGTTGTGTTAACCCACAACAGTCGCAAGGGGCTAAAAATGGCAGATCATCTTCTCCCTGACATTATTCTTTTGGATGAAATTATATCGAAGGCGGATGGAACTAATATTCTCAAGACTCTCAAAGAAAATCCAAGGCTCTCAAAGAGTTCAATCATTGTACAGACGAGGGTGCCCGATGAAACCTTAAGCTATGCCCTAGGAGCAGCCCATTGTTTGTCTAAGCCCATCCAGCCCACAGAACTCTTGGCGGTGCTTGGCAAGTATCGATCAAACCAACCGGAAGATCCTATGGCTGAACTAATGACTAAGGAAGTCGCCCATTGGCCAGGATAGTCGGTGTGATCTCCGTGAGATCCCGGATGGGGCTAAATTGGTAGGCAGCGGGGCCAACAACCCATAAAGGCACGGCATTGAGGGTATGGCGCTTGGTGGATAAGTCTTCTACATTGCCATGGTCACTAACAACGATGAGTGTGGTGTCTGGCCCCAGGGCGTCGATCGCCGCGACCAGAAAGCGATCGATGCGCTGTAGCACTGTTACGGCCCGGCCATGGTCCTGGGCATGGCCGGCGTAGTCGCTCAAGTAACACTCAAATAAGGTAACGCTGTGGCGGTTGCCCAGGGCGGCTAGACGATTGCCTGCTAGCTCAGGGGTGATGGGGTTAGCAGCAATGCCACGGGAGCTGGCAATCTCACCGGTAATGTCCCAAAAGAGAGCCTCGCCCCGTTCATATTCATACTGCATGCGAAAGGGGAGACCGGCGGTCATTGTCAGCAGCGTACAGACCGAATAGCGCCACCGCCGCTGGGCAATGGCCTCAAAGTAGGCGGGGGAGTATAGATTGGCTAGGGTGGCCGTCCCCCCCTGGGCGAGCACGCGCTTAAATAGACCGTGGGGTTCAATCAGCTGGCGTAGGGAGCCATTGGCAAACCCTGTTTGGTGCTGACCGCGAAATTTGGCTGCGTTGTGCCCGGTATAAAGGGTGGTTTGCCCTGTGGCACTCTGGGGCAAACCGGGAACGCCCAGGGTGGCGTCAATGGGTTTGAGGAGAAAATTAGGGCGCTGAATGTGGACGTCTGCTAGCAGCGGCTGACCCCAGAGGGACTGGCAATGGGGCATGGTTGCCAAATTGCTCAGGGGATTGTGGGGGCCAGCGGTGCCCAGACCTAGACCATCTAAAAACAGCAGAATAAACCGGCTGCCTGCCTGCGGTGGGACGCTGCTCACATGCCTAGGCCATTGCTAGAATTGGTTGCTTTAGTTTGATTTGATTGGCGGCTGCCCAGGTGTGGAGAGCGCAAAAGCTGCGATCGCGATATTTACCATACCGCTCCCGCTTATTGCGAATCCGCTCAGGCAGGGCTGGAAAGATGCCAAAATTCGGCGGCATTGGCTGAAAATGCTTGGGTTCTGCCGAGCTAATAAACCCAAACAGAGCACCCACCATGGTAGTCACCGGCAGTGATACCAGGGGCAGCCCCAGCACCGACCGCGCCGCGTTAGTCCCCGCCAGCCAGCCGCCAGCACAGGCGGCCGTATAGCCCTCGGTGCCCACCAGCTGACCCGCCGCAAACAGGCTGGCCCGCTGATGAAACTGTAGGGCACTGCTCAAAAGCTCCGGTGAATTAATAAAGGTATTGCGGTGCATGACGCCCATGCGCACAAATTCTGCATTCTCCAAACCGGGAATCATGCGAAATACGCGCTTTTGTTCACCCCAGCGCAGGTTGGTCTGGAAGCCCACCATGTTCCACAGCTGACCGCCCTTGTCCTCCTGGCGTAGCTGCACCACCGCATAGGGGCGCTTACCCTTATTTTCCGGTGCATCAAAAGCTCCATAGCGATTGGTATCAAATAGACCCACTGGCTTTAGGGGACCGTAGCGCATGGTGTCCTCCCCCCGACGACCCATTTCTTCAATGGGTAAACAGCCCTCAAAGAACTTTGCCGTTTCCTGCTCAAAGTCTTTGAGTTCCGCCTGCTCCGCTGCGCAAAGGGCCTGCCAAAAGGCCAAATACTGCTCTTTGTCCATGGGACAGTTGAGGTAGGCCGCTTCTCCTCGGTCATAGCGGGAGGCCATAAAGGCCACCTCCCGATTGATCGATTCACCCACCACAATCGGGCTGGCCGCATCAAAAAAGCTCATGTAGTCCTGACCGGTAAACTTACGCAGGTCAGCGGCCAGGGCATCGCTGGTAAGGGGCCCTGTGGTCAGCACCACCGTGCCATCGGTTGGGATCTCGGTGACCTCATCACGACGTAGCTCAATCAGCGGATGCTGTTCCAGGGTTGCCGTCAGGTCGCGGCTAAAGACGGCCCGATCCACCGCCAGGGCACCCCCCGCAGGCACCGCATGCTCGTCTGCTTTGCCGATCACCACCGACTCCAGCTGTCGCAGTTCCTCGTGGAGTAGTCCCGATGCCCGATCGGTTGCCTTGGCTCCAAAGGAGTTGCTACACACCAGCTCTGCCACATGCTCCGAGTGATGGGCCGGGCTGAGCTTGACCGGTCGCATTTCGTGCAGCACCACCGGAATCCCTGCCTGGGCAATTTGCCAGGTGGCCTCAGTGCCAGCCAGGCCGCCGCCGATAACATGGATGGGTTGGGTGTGGGAATCGGTCATGGCAAAAATAATGCAGGATTCATAATTGTAGGCTGGGTTGAGCCAGCGAAACCCAACAAACCGACATTTTGTTATTTTGTTGGGTTGATCGCGGACCCATTTTTTTATGGTCTAGGGCCTGACATTGCTTGGTTTTTGTTTGATGGGCTGTGATGCTTTAACGATCGATGTTGGGTTTCGCTGGTTCGATGGCGTTTGACAATGGGCAGAGGGTTTTGCTGGCTCAACCGCAACCTACGGGTGGCTGGCCCATTGGGGGTATCCTGCTTCAATTAATGCCTGGTCGCGAATGCGGCAAGAATCACACTTTCCACAGGGGGTATCCCCTCCCGCATAGCAGGACCAGGTTTGAGGAATCGGCACATTTAACGCCACCGCCCGCTTAACAATATCTACCTTCGAATCCATTACTAGCGGTGCTTTTAGCTCAATGGGTTTTCCTTCCACCCCCACTTTGGACGACAGACTGGCCAATGTCTGAAACGCATCTAAATACTCTGGCCGACAGTCTGGATAGCCGGAATAATCGACGGCATTAATGCCTAGATAAATCGCCTCAGCTTCCTGGGCTTCGGCCAGCGACAGCGCCAAGGAGATAAACACCGTATTGCGCCCTGGCACATAGGTGGAGGGAATTCCCCCCGTATCTGTCCCGTTCTGGGGCAGGGGTTGTTGCGCGTCCGTCAGGGACGACCCCCCCCATTGGGACAAATTCACATCCACAATAAAGTGCTGGGTAATGCCTAAATGGCTGGCGATAACTTTTGCTGCCACCAGCTCTCGTCCGTGGCGCTGACCGTAGCGAAACGAAAGGGCAATCAGGTCATAGCCATCGGCAATGGCCTGGGCTGCTGCGGTGGCAGAGTCTAATCCACCCGATAGTAAAACAACCGCTTTTTTCATCACCTACCTGACACCTAAGAATTTATGGGTTTGCAAGCTAATGCGCCAGTCTGGATGCTGTTTTACATAGTCAAAGACTAGCTGCTGGCTCTGGTTGCTGGTCCATTCTGGTTGGAGCAGCTTAACCGTTGTGGCGGGTACCTGAGCCGCCTGGGTTTCGGCCCAGACTAAATCCTCATTATTGGCAATCACCACCTTGAGCTCATGGGCATGGGTATAGATGCCGGACTGGGGCGGCTTAAACCGCTTGGGGGACAGGGAGATCCAATCAAACTGACCGCTCAGCGGATGGGCACCGGACGTTTCTAGATGCAGCCGTAAACCGGCCTGTTTTAAGGTCTGGGTCAGAGGGCTGAGGTCGTGCATCAGGGGTTCACCGCCGGTAATGACCACCATAAAGGGCTGGGCTAATTGGGCCTGGTGCACTAAATCGGTAATGGCGACCTGAACATGGGACCTGGTGCTCCAAGAAATTTTTGTATCGCACCAGGGACAGCCCACATCACAGCCGGCCAGGCGAATAAAAAATGCGCTGGTTCCGGTCCAAAGACCTTCTCCTTGGACTGAGTGAAAGGTTTCTACGATGGGTAGGGCCGTGTCTTGGGGAGGGTAGGCTGTGCCCACCTTCCGGGGTGCGGTTGAATTCATGCGTCTTCCTCGTATTCGACCCAGGAGTCGGGGGTTTCAGACACGCAGACTTTTAGCGTGACGCCCTTGGGCAGGTCTTTGCAGGTTTTGTCATAGATAAACTTGGCAATCATCTCAGCCGTCGTTTCGTAGCCCTCGGGCATGACGTCATTGAGTAAACAGTGATCGAGACCGCCCTTTTCCACATCTCGCTTGGCCCAGCGCAGGGTGCGAAAATCTGTCACCATGACCTCATGGGGGCAATAGTCAGAACTGTGAAGTTTGGGGGCGGCGGCTTCCATCCGTACCCGGTAGGTATGACCGTGCACACGCCCACAGGGACCGGCATAGTCTTTGATGAAGTGGGCGGCGTCAAAGGTAAATTCTGTTTTCAGGGTCCACTTTGCCATGGGTGCACAAAACGAATAAGCGGTTTTCCATCATAGGCTACTGGCTCAGGGAGCAAAACCGAATTTCATCCTAGAAATTTGCGGTGGTCTTATAAGATCTTTCTAATCTCTCCCCAATCACCCAGTTTCTCCCAAACCCATTCATGACTAAACAGCGTATTCTTTCGGGCATTCAAACCACTGGCAATTTACATTTGGGGAACTATCTGGGGGCAATTCGTAACTGGGTAGGGTTGCAGGATGACTATGACTGCTTTTTGTTTCTGGCGGACCTCCACGCCATTACCGTGCCCCATGAGCCAAAGCTATTGGCGGAGAATACCTATAAGGTGGCTGCTGCTTACCTGGCCTGCGGCATCGATCCAGAGCGCTCCACCATTTTTGTGCAGTCCCACATTAGTGCCCACAGTGAGCTGGCCTGGCTGTTTAACTGCATTACCCCCCTCAACTGGCTAGAGCGGATGATTCAGTTTAAGGAAAAGGCTGTGAAGCAGGGGGAAAATGTCAGCGTGGGTCTGCTGGACTATCCGGTGCTACAGTCGGCGGACATTTTGCTCTACGAGCCTGACCTGGTGCCCGTGGGGGAAGACCAAAAGCAGCATATTGAGCTGACCCGCGACATTGCAGTGCGGCTTAATCATCAGTTTGGTAAGAAAAAGGAGCCGGTGCTTAAGGTGCCAGATGCCCTGATTCGTGCTGATGGGGCTCGGGTGATGAGTCTGAGCGATGGGACTAAAAAAATGTCGAAGTCAGACCCGTCTGAGCTGAGCCGGATTGAGATTGGCGACACGCCTGAGCTGATCAAAAAGAAAATTAAAAAGTGTAAAACTGACCCCATGCGCGGTTTGGAGTTTGGCAACCCCGAGCGCCCCGAGTGTAACAACCTGCTGACGCTGTACATGTTGCTGTCGGGCAAAGAGAAAGATGCGGTGGCGGCGGAATGTGCGGATATGGGCTGGGGGCAGTTTAAGCCGCTGCTAACTGAGACAGCCATTGCGGCGCTCCAGCCCATTCAAGAAAACTATCAGGCCCTAATGGACGATCGGGGTTATTTAGAATCGGTGTTGAAGCAGGGAAATGAGAAGGCCAGGATGATTGCCAATGGCACCTTGACCAAGGTTAAGGATGCGCTGGGATATGCTAGACCGCTGTAGCTCGGTCCCACCGTCTCGTACCATGGACTCACCCGATGACGCACGTTGAAGGGGACATATCTTTTTTGACGCTTAAGGTTTAAATATTTTTTTCGATGACGATTTCTAACGGCTCCTATTCGGTTCCTTCACGGTTAAGATCTGCGATCGCAACCCACCAATTCACCATCACTGCCGAGGTCATGCCCCCCAAAGGTGGTGACCCCAGCCACATGGTTAACATGGCCCAGCGGCTGCGGGGACGGGTGCATGGCGTGAACATCACCGACGGTAGCCGAGCCGTACTGCGGATGTCGTCCCTGGCCTCTGCGGTGCTGCTCAAACAAGCGGGCATTGAGCCGATTTGCCAGATGGCCTGTCGCGATCGCAACCGCATTGCCCTCCAGGCTGACCTCATGGGGGCCCACGCCCTGGGCATTCGCAATATCCTGGCCCTCACCGGCGACCCGGTAAAAGCAGGCGATTATCCCAATGCCCGAGGCGTCTTCGACCTAGAATCAGTGCGGCTGCTACGCACCGTTGGCCTCTTAAACCAGGGCATCGACCTCAACGATAAAAAGCTGCCCGACGGCCCCCTCGATATCTTTGCCGGAGCCGCCGTCGACCCCCAGTGCACCAGCTGGTCTGGGCTACAAAAGCGGTTTGAGCGCAAAGTCGAAGCCGGGGCCCAGTTTTTCCAAAGTCAGCTCATTTCTGACTTTGACCGACTCGAAAAATTCATCACCCAGATTGCAGCCCCGGCCCAAAAGCCGATACTCGCGGGCATATTTTTGCTCAAATCAGCCAAAAACGCTGCTTTCCTCAATCGCAATGTGCCCGGAGTCCACATCCCAGAAGACATCATCAACCGTCTGGCCGCCGCTGAGGACCCCCTACAGGAGGGCATTGCCATTGCCGCCGAGCAAATCAAACTGGCCCAGACCCTCTGTCAGGGGGTGCACATCATGGCGATCCGCCGTGAGGACCTGATTCCAGAGATTTTAGATCGAGCTGGTGTTGAACCCGTCTACAGCGTTTCCACCGCCGGTACCCAAACCGCTGGTCAATGGGCCATGGTTTAGACGGCCCCTGGGCGATACCATCGCAACCTCGGCAGGATGGGTTTCATTACCCCCAGATCGCACCCCTAGACCCTAGATCTACGAAACTCCAGCCCCACCTTGTTTCAGGTGGTGACCCCCACGGTGAGTCAGCCTCTCAGCCCCCAGCGAACCGCCCAATGATGGCCTGCTGCTAGATGCCTATTCCCAGGCCGTCACCCAGATAGTCGAAACCGTTAGTCCTGCTGTCGTTAATATCGAAGTCCGTCGTCTGCGGCTGCGGACAAAGGGAGTCTCGTTCTGATTAGCTCTGAGCAGCAACAACCAACAGCTGACTGGATGGCAGTTCCAGCTCAATGCCCATGCCATAACTCAAGCCATCAATAAACTCAGTCAGTACCTCCAGCGTGGCCGGGTCTTGAAAATGTTCAGGTTTGGTCTCAGGGTGAGGATAATAAATCAGTCCGTTTATCCGCTGGCCTGTCTTAAGCAGCACTCGACAATCAAAAAATGAAAAATCTTCAGCTGGGGCATCAGCCACCCACTTTACTTGCCTGAAAGTATATTTGGTCTGTTTTACAACATAGCGATGGGGATGAATAGAGATATTGATCGTCCCAGGAAAATATGAGTCCAGCACCAGACCCTGGGCCGCGAACGCAGCTTGTTGCATGCGGATCGTTCCCCCTGGAAAGCGAGGATTTCCCCCCTGCCCCGAGGCCACACCGTGACCTCGGACTATCTTACCTGCCACACTCACCCAACCTGTCACCGCCCTGTGCTCCTTTTTAACCTCGTATAAAAATCCTACGGGTATTCTGAAATTGGAAAAAATAAAATTGTAGGTTCAACTCAACTGTAAGTTCAGCCCCGGGTCAAGTTGTTGTGTCTAAATCTATGAAACAGAGTTTCCATATTCTCGAATGTGCTTGTCTGGTGACTGTTGTCAGTATCACAGGTCTGGCCCTATTAACTAATCGGTTTGGCTGGTCCATCTATCTGGAACTGTTCTCCCATTTCCAGGTTCAATATTTTATTGTTGCATTACTATTTGCTGCCATTGCCCTATGCTTGGGGCATTTTCGAATTTTGTTAGGGATATTTTTTTGCAGCGCCATCCTATCCGCTCAGATTTTGCCCTGGTATGTTCCGGCCCAAGTGGGTGTTCAGGCCAACTATCGAGCCCTAGTCGCTAACTTGAACTTTAGCAATAACAATGCGGCTCAGACCCTAGCGCTTATGAACAGGGAACACCCTGATCTGGCCCTCTTTATAGAAGTCGGCCAGGCCATGAAAACTCAGCTAGAGGCCCTGGAGACAACAATGCCCTACAGCACAGACATCGCCTCTGGCTCGGGTCTCATGCTGTACAGCAAATACCCCCTCACCGATATTCAGCTACAATCCTTTGGTTTATATGGTCGAAAGTCCCTGACCGCCCATCTAAACGTCAATGGACAACCGGTCTCCCTGGTGGCCGCCCACCCTCTACCCCCAGTGAAGCCCAGACTATTTCAGTCTCGCAATACATTACTGGCTGATGCGGGAGACTATATTAAAACTCAGACCGACCCGGTCATCTTTCTAGGGGATCTCAATATCACCATGTGGTCTCCCTACTATCAGATGTTAATGCGTAAAACCGGTCTGACAAATGCGCGCCAAGGCTTTGGTATTCGTCCCACCTGGCCAGCGGTGGCCAGTTATTATGGTTTGCCCCCAGCGGTTCAGACCCTGATCAAGCCCCTACAGATTCCCATCGATCACTGTTTGGTGAGCCCTAAAATTAAAGTATCAAATATCCATACGGGTACGGAAACCGGCTCCGATCATTTGCCGGTGATTGCAGATTTATGGCTACCTAAATCAGGTGCAGCCTAGCCACAACTGTCGTGCCTCGAACGGTCTGAGAATGTCAGGTGTGTTTTTTCCCAGACAGTTTCTGTTTCCTAAAGCTTTGCTCTCCTTTTTGCACCTTTTCCAACCCAAGGGAGTTTATCGGTTAGCCATAGTATCAAACCTTAAACAGGCTCTTGTTGCTTAATCGCCTGAACAAACTCAACGACCTTTTGCGGGATGTCAGGGAAAAGACCCCCTATCTTTTTGATGACATTATGAATGCCTTCGCTACCGCCTGCGATTAAACCCGCTGTCAGAATTAAATCTAACACCCTAAATAAATAGAAACGAAACATCTCTAATACTGACTCTGGCACGGGAAAGTCAAATGCACTTTCCAGGGAGCGCAGACCCACCAGACCGATCAGCAACCCAAACCCAATGGCTACCCTTAAAAGGTTTTGACGCATGTGGTCTATGTACTGTCGAAGGCTTTCCTCAGCGCTGTATAAACGCAGTTGCACCGCCTGAATCTGTTCGCTATTGGCATTGGTCTTAGGTGATAGGGAGCTCGTAAAAATGCCCGATTGGTTGTTTTATGGTGATTTCTTGCTTAGCTCGCTTGGCCATTACCTCTAATGACACAAATGTCTTATGGGAAATAATCCGAGCTAATAATAGTCCATCCTTGGGGGGCTCTTGCTCGTAATAATCTCCTGCTTGAAACTTGGGATCATTACGGATTGCGAGAATTTGCTCAAAGTTATGCACACGATGCAATACGGTGGTTTCTAAGCCAGTGGCAATGGGCAACACATTTTTGACGCGTTGCGGGCAGCGGGTGGCCAACAAAATGGATAACATGCCGCCCATGGAGCCACCGATGACGGCGTGCAGACAGTCAATGCCTAAGGAGTCTAGCAAACATAGCTGACTGCGGATGACGTCCCAGGCGCTGACCTGGGGAAACTGGCTGCCATAGGGTTTGCCGGTTGATGGGTTGATTGACCGGGGCCCCGTTGAGCCATAACAACTGCCTAAATAGTTGGCGCAGATTATAAAATAACGCTCCGTATCCAGCGCTTTTCCTGGTCCAATAAAGCTATCCCACCAGCCCACGACACATTCGTCGGTCCACAGGGGGGCTACACCTGGCACTGACTTGTTAATGCCGGCGGCATGTTGACTGCCGGTTAGGGCATGAAAGACCAGAATGGCATTACTGGCATCGCTGTTGAGGGTGCCATAGGTTTCATAGGCCAGGGTAATCGTGTCAAAAGATTCTCCTGAATCTAGGGGGAAGGTTTGGTGGAGTTGAAAAAACTGGGTTTGGACTGGGCCAATGCTCATTAGGCAGGAGTTGAGATGGAGGAGGTGTATATTGAGAGAATAAAAAACTACTGGTTTATTGCATCTGTCAGGGTAGTTGGGACAATGGCTATTTCTGAAAGCCTTAAATAACAACAGCTAATCTGACTAGCAATCGACGTTGGCGTAGCCTCTCCTTTGGAGATATGCATCCGTCGATTGCTAGGTAAGTTTGGCGGCACAATCTTTTATAAAATGCGAATTAGCTGTTTAAATTCTTGAAATTTGCCCTCGAACCCCCAATACTGGGGACTTTGAGTCTAGTCTCGCCCAGTATTGGGGGAACCCCCATTACGCCCAGTTAGGCAAACGTAGCTCCTTATATAAAGGGGAGCTTCGGCATCTGAAGCTTAATTTGGAGAGCCCACTTAGTTGCCTTTCTTCAGCTTCTATTCCTTAGCTGCTAACGCCTGCTTGAGATCGCCGATAATGTCATCGGCATCCTCAATACCAATGGCTAGACGTATTAACTCAGGGGCAATACCGGCGCTTTGTAGGTCAGCTTCTGACAGCTGAGAGTGGGTGGTGGACGATGGGTGAATAGCCAGACTCTTGGCATCGCCAACATTGGCTAGGTGAGAGAACAACTTAAGCCGCTCGATAAACTGTTTGCCTGCGTCGGCACCGCCTTTAATGCCAAAGACGACCATGGCACCAAAGCCATTTTTTAGATAGCGTTTGGCAACGTCATGGGCCTTGTCGGTTTCTAAGCCAGGGTAACGGACCCATTCTACAGCCGGATGCTGCAGCAGGAACTCGGCGACGGCCATGGCATTTTCACAGTGACGCTGCATGCGTAGGTGCAGGGTTTCAATGCCTTGAAGGAAGATCCAGGCATTGTCTGGGGCAATGCAGGCTCCCAGGTTTCGTAGGGGGATCAGCCGCATCCGTAGGGTATAGGCAATGGGAGCCAGGGGACCCAGATCGTGGGCAAATCGCAGACCGTGATAGCTGGCCTCGGGTTCACTCATGAGGGGAAACTTACCTGAGGCCCAGTCAAATTTGCCGGAGTCTACCATAATGCCGCCGATGCCTGTGCCGTGACCGCCCATCCATTTGGTTAGGGAGTGGACAACGATATCGGCACCATGGTCTAGGGGCCGGATCAGGTAGGGGGTGGTGAAGGTGCTGTCGACGATCAGGGGGATGCCGTTGTCGTGGGCGATGGCTGAGATCGCGTCTAAATCTGACACTTCTAATCCGGGATTGCTAACCGTTTCACAGAACACTAGCTTTGTTTTATCGGTAATTGCTGGGCGGAAATTCTTGGGGTTGCGGGGATCAACAAAGTTCACCTTGATGCCAAACTGGGGCAAGATGTCTTTGAACATGGTGTAGGTACCGCCATACAGCGTATTGGCGGAAACAATTTCATCCCCGGCCTGACAAATGTTGATAATGCTGTAGAAAATGGCGCTGGTGCCAGAGGCCAACGCCAGGGCGGCAGCGCCTCCCTCAATTGCCGCCACCCGTTTTTCTAGAACGTCTTGGGTGGGGTTCATCAGCCTTGTGTAGATATTGCCCAATTCTTTTAGGGCAAACAAATTGGCGGCATGTTCCGTATCGCGAAAGGCATAGGCCGTGGTGCGATAGACGGGCACAGCGCGGGCCATTGTGGTCGGATCGGGTTCTTGACCTGCGTGTAGACATTTTGTCCCCAAACCGTATTCTGCACTCATGAAAAACCCTCTTCACAGTAGTAAATAGCCT
>JBCAWO010000099.1:0-15173 GCA_038534515.1 Cyanobacteria bacterium J06554_1 | reverse complement strand
TAGGCCAAAGATCCCTTAGGCCTATGGAGACATAGCGTTGTCGAGCCGGGTAGGTTTCACGCTTCCCTCGTTTGGTAATGCTTTTCGAGCCACACTCAATACAGCAAACGCCCTCAGGCCAACGCATAATGCGAACAGTCTCGTAGCATTTGTCCTCATCGATTAACTTAGAAAGTGTTAGCATCATTGGACTGACGGGAGGCTTCATTCCCTGACACTACCCTGCTCCACTTGACTTTAGCAACCTCCCTGAAACAGCTATTGAGCCTCAATATTTTGGGTCTCCTCCAACCCTTGATGATTGTTGTGTGTAGTCTGATAGTTGGAAGTTTCGATGGCGATCGCTACATCGCCATGATGGATGAACAAGCGCGTCAAGCAAAACAACAACTTGACAAAACAGAGCGGATTTGAGTGATTCTTCAAGACAATGAACCGGTTCTTACCAGCAAAATGTGCGGACTGAGAAGCTCAAGGGCTTTATATCTTCTTTCTACCGAAATACTGTTCAGAGTTGAATCCGATCTTCAAAATTCTCGACCTTCCTTCCAAGACTCTTATTCGAAAAAATATAGAGAATTATTCAACTCTCATCTTTTACCTATTAAGAGATATAAAAAGTTTCTATGCAAGAAGCCGAACAGACAACTAGCATACGCAACCCATGACTTACACTAAATACTTAGATGACTTCGCTTCAAGGCGAAAAACATGATTTTCCTGATCGATAGCATTAGTCACTTATTTAGCTGCGTCTGATCAGATCTAGACCACAAATGCCAGCAAATCCAGCAAAGAAATACACTGCAAATTGACCTGGATGAGATTCTATTAACGGGTCTGACGAACCAATTAGTCGCCCAGAGTGACCACTTGTAGTCAAAACCAGGGCAAACGCAACAATAAATAGCCCCACCCCTTTGGCAACCATGTGTCGTCTGCCGTCAGAATAGTTGGCTGACATGGATGCTTTCTGTATTGTCTGATCGCGACGTTTTAATTGTTTACCATTCATGGGGCTACTCCTTTGATGCCATTGTAATCAGGCCTACGCCACCACCCATCAGGAGTGCGGCCACCCCTGACACCTCTCGATTTGGGATCAGGCTAATAGCGGTAAATAGCAACCCGATGCCAAACATAACGCTGCCCAGGATCGCGATCATACGTTCAGAGAGGTTCATGGTAGCTAGCGCCCGACGATTTTAAGGACAGATAATAAAACAATTGTAGAGGCGTAATCGTTTTTTACGGGAGTTCTCTCAAATAGTGCAGTACGCTATGGCTGAGAGTTTTACATCACTCTATGACCGTACCCGATCGCACCGCACAACTCCAAACACTGCGCGATAGTCTGCGCCCTGGCCAACAACGCTTAGCCGACTGGCGTGGTGGACCGCTAGCGGTATCGGCTGTGCCGGGGTCGGGTAAGTCAACGGGTATGGCGGCTGGGGCTGCGATCGCAATTGCAAATTTTCAACTCCACGCCCGCAAACAGCTCGTTCTCGTCACCTTCACCCGCTCGGCAGCCGCCAACATAAAGGCCAAGGTTCGCACCCATCTCAAGGATCTGAAGCTACCCTACAACAGCTTTGTCGTCCAAACATTGCACGGGTTAGCCCTAAACATCGCCACCCACAACCCTGACGTCTCCGGTATCAACCTGGAAACCGTCACCCTGGTCTCCCCCAACCAAAGCAACCGCCTCATCCGCACCGCCGTAGAAGCCTGGATTCACACAGCCCCAGAGCTGTATCACCGGCTGATCGAAGGCCAAAGCTTTGATGGAGAAGAAACGGAACGACAGCGACGCCAGTCAGTGCTGCGGACGGAAGTGCTGCCCGCCCTGGCCTATACCGCTGTGCATGAGGCCAAAAGTTCTGGGCTGCAGCCAGAGGACCTTAGCCGCATCGGTCAGCTAGCGCCACCCGATGCCTATCAGCTATTAGATGTCGCAGCCGGACTCTACGAACAGTACCGCCTATTGCTCAGTCAGCGGGGGCTAATTGACTACGACGACATGATTTTGGCCGCACTGAAAGCCTTGGACGATCCGGATATTTGCCAGCGCTGGCAAACCCAGGTCTTTGCTGTCTTTGAGGATGAAGCACAAGATTCATCACCATTGCAGACACGGTTACTGGAAAAGTTGGCGGCAGCTGCAAATAGCAACAATGCAAACAACGCTCCAGAAGCAGAGAAACTAGCGAACTTAGAGCCAGGCCCCCCTCAGAATTTAGGACACCCAAGTATGGCTGGTGGGGAAACCGCAGATACGTCTATAAAAGGGGGGACAAAAGAGGGAGCCGCCAATCTTGTCCGTGTGGGCGACCCCAATCAGGCCATCAACTCCACCTTTACCCCGGCCGATCCCGTCTTTTTCAATCAGTTTTGCGACGCTAACCGGCCTGAGCGGCTGGCCACCATCGATCAGGCCGGACGCAGTACTCAGCGCATTATGGATGCGGCCAACTATGTCTTGCAATGGGTGAATCAGCAGTTTCCAACCGCAACACCTCCGTTTCGAGCGCAGGCGATTCTGCCCGTCCCCCCCGGAGATCCTCAACCCAACGCTAATCCGGCCCCATGGGGTCAGGGGGTGGAACTGCTACTGAAACCGACCGACATTAGCGCATCAGTCAAGCAGCTAGCGGTACGGGTGCAGACCCTGATGGCTGGCTGGAAACAGGCGAAAGCACACTACACCATAGGAGACAATACTATAGGTGACAGTCCTCCCCCTCCTACCCTGGCGGTGCTCGTCAGGGAAAACCGCCAGGGTCGATTTATTCGGGAACTACTCGAGGATTCTGAACGGCTGGGGTTTGATTTTGTCGAGACCACCGGGTTGAAAATTTATGATGTGGGTAGTCGCGATCGCAACACTCAGGTCCCGCTCGAAATGCTGCGGCTGCTACAGTTTATAGAACGGCCCCATTCCCCCGACTACCTCAAGGGAGCCCTGCGGGTGCTTGTAGATCGTCAGTGCATTCCTACCCAGGACCTCAACCCCCTTGCCACCAATCCCGAGCAGTTTCTCTACCCGGGGCCCCTCGATCCGCCCCTAACCACAGAGGCCGCCCTCAGCGCTCGCCGCTACTGCAACAGTCTGCTGCGGGCCAGGTTTAACCTGCCGCCCTATCACCTGATTCCGTTCCTGGGTACTACCCTGAGCTACAGCCAAAGCGAACTAGCCACCGCCGACAAACTAGCCGCCCGCATCGCCCAACAACTCTCAGACGACAGCAGCCTCAGCAGCATGATCGGCGCACTGCAAGAAATCGTCAGTTCTGAACGGTTTGATGCCATCGAAGCAGAGGACGCCGACGCTAAGTACACTCGAGCGGGTCAGCTCACAATTATCACCATGCACAAAGCCAAAGGATTAGATTGGGATGCGGTATTTCTACCTTTTCTCCATGCCAAATTGATCCCTGGCGAAGCTTGGGTCCCTCCCCAAACCGACTTCCTTGGCACTGTCTCAGAGCCAGTTTCCTTACCCGACGTTGCCCGCGCCCAAATTCGTGCCTACATCCATGGTCACGCCTACAACCGACAGGACATCCCCGATATCCCCACCGCCTGGCACCGCGCCAACGACCTCAAAAAGGCCGAAGAATTTCGCCTGCTCTACGTTGCCATGACCCGCGCCAAACGGCTGCTGTGGATGAGTGCCGCCAAACAAGCTCCCTTTGCCTGGAGCAATCCAGATAACTTACAGGAGGCAGCCCCTTGTCCGGTGCTGCCGGCGTTGGGGCAGTTTATGCGGGGGTAAGGGACGCAGCAGTTTTAGAATTGAAACGTGGGGTGCTTAGTTTTGAGCTTATGGCCGTTGGCATAGCTGTCGCATTGGTCGCATTGGGAAAGACAATGCATGGTTCTTAAAGGCATTAAGCTGCACCAGCTGACCTGACCGATGCCATAAAACTCAAAACTTCTTGCTTTCACGTCTATTATTTATGCCCCTCCAAAACTCACCATGGCTAAAGCTGTTCTAAAGTTCTCCTCCGAAGACTGCGGCATCTGTCACAAAATGTCCTTTTACGATGCCAAGGTTGCTGATGAGCTGGGTCTGACATTTGTGGATATCAAAATGCAGGACACAGCGACCTATCGCAAGTATCGGCAGGTATTACTCACGCAATACCCCGACAAGGCGGAGATGGGCTGGCCCACATACATTATTTGTGAGGAACCAGAGGGGAAATTCAAGATTTTAGGTGAAGTTAAAGGTGGCCATCCCAAAGGGGAATTTCGCAAACGGTTACAGGAGGTATTGGCATAGCCAGAGCCAACACCTCTGGGGTGGCCAGGCTACCTCTTGAGAGCTATTGCTTAGCACACATAGTTCAGGTCATACGTCATCGCTGCAAGCGTCGGGTCATACCCAGCCCGCATTCTTTAAACCCGATTAAAAATAGACAATCTTGTGGGGGCACTCCCTCGTGGGATGCCCTGCGATACCAGGCACCATCAGCCAGGATGTCGTGTAGCTATAGCCAACATAAAAGAAGCTGGAGACTGTGGACTCCAGCTTCTAATAAAAATGCAACGTTATTAAACGTGAGAATGTCTAAACAGGCTGTACGGTCCCCAATAGGCTGACCAATGGCAGATATCTAGATAGCGCTAGAGAACGCCGATGGAGGCCAAACCGATAATGGCACCGATGCCAATCACATGCCCCAAGCTGGTGCAGGCCAGCATAGCGCCATGGCCCATGCCACCGAATAATTCGGGAGAAGGCAAACCGAGGCCAACGTTCTTATGCTTGATACCGTAGTTACCGATTGCGATCGCAATCACATTACAAATGATCATGACGAGTGCAACCTTAGGGCTCCACTCAACTGTGCTAGGGGTCACCGCCAATAAAGAAGGTAAGTAAAGCAATTTACCGTCTCCTCTCAGAAATAGTATGGTTTTGAAAACTTGAGGCTCGACTTAGCGCAAACTAAGTACAAACCTTGTAATCATCTTTAATCAACGTGTATTCTCAACGACCACCTCGTTGCAAGAATTTACAATGGGAGCATAAATACCTATGTTGCACGGCTTACTCTGGCTGCCCCTACTGATCTTCTTTTTTTGGATCACCTGGGCCGGTTGGAATGAATATAGAAAAGTAGAAACCTACAAGCAATGGGCCACCCAGTTTGAGCGGGCCAAATACGATATTTATGCGGCCTTAGGGCAGTCTGAGCACACCCTGACCTGGGGCTACCCCACTCGCCAGGGCATCATTAATTTGCAACAGGTTCAGCTCGACAATGTCGATGCGATTGACCTGCTTGTTAAGGGCGATCAAACATTTAATCAGCAAGTCACAGGCCCCGCCAAAAAGGGGGCCGCAGTGATTCAGCTCAGCCAAAAAGGCAACCCCCCCTGCCAGATTCCATTTACTGATGCAGAATTGGCACAGCAGTGGCACGGGTTCTTAACAAAAACCCTAGAGACCGTGACGTAGGGAATTTCCCCCACGATTGTCCGGGTAAGGCCATTGCGTGACTGATGTATAGAATAAATCGCCCACATCAGTCAGAATGCCTGCGCTATTTGGTAGTTTGAATGCTTAAATATTGCATCTGTCAGGTTAGTTAAGCCGGTTAGTTAAGCCAGCGGATATCTCTGAAAGCTTTAGCTAAACGACTTCAACTACAGCAGCTCACCTGACCCGCAAGCAACGTTGGCGCAGCCTCTCCTTTGGAGATATCCGCCGATTGCTATAGACATCGCCAATGGTGTTCCTTGACCACAGTCTCTAGCGTGCTCCCATGCCAGATATTGCCAAACCCTCAAAAGAAAACTTGACCTCTCGCCGCGACCAGCTCAAACAACGGCGGCAGAGATTATTTTGGCAACGGCTATGGCGTCACACCGCCATGATTGGGATTGCGGTTGGCTGTGTGAGCCTGGCCACATCTAACCGCTGGCAGCTCCAGTCCACTGAGCAGATTACCCTCAGTGGCAATCAACTGCTGCCAGCCGAAGAAGTCCATAAGCTACTGGCCATTGACTATCCCCAATCCCTACTCAAGATCCATCCCCTGGATTTGGAAAACACCTTGATTGCTAAAGGCCCCATTGCCGATGCCATTGTCAGACGGCGGCTTTTGCCCCCAGGACTGAATGTTCGCATTCAAGAAAGAACACCGGTTGCGATCGCACTCCCCAATACCGACACCGCCATCACCACACTCGATAGCGATCCCAAAAGTTTTTCCCAGATGGGGCTGCTAGATGCCAACGGCTACTGGATGCCCTACAACAGCTTTACCAGACTAGGCTCCCAGGAACCCAAACTACAGGTCCAGGGGATGCGCCCCGCGTACCAAAAAGACTGGCCCGCCATCTATCAAGCACTGCAAAAAAATCCGGTTGCCATCGGCAAACTAGATTGGCGAGATCCCACTAACCTCATCCTGCACACAGAACTTGGCAAGGTGCACATCGGCCCCTATGGGCAAAACTTTTCTAAACAGCTGATCGCACTCGACCGAATGCGAAATTTGAACGCGCAGATGGACATTGAAGAAATCGCCTTCATTGACCTACGTAATCCTGACGATCCTACCCTAGAAATATTGCAGGCAACTAAGACGTCCTCCCCCCAATAAACACCAGACCTAATGCCATTCTCAGATCGCTATACACATTACATAACAGTCATCTTTGGCCTTCGATACTGATACTTAGCTGCTAGTTATAACGACGGTCTTTTTATCTGTAATAGAGATGATTGAGATGCTTCTTTGAGAAGGAGATTCTTAACCGATGAAATTCTTGAATTAATTAGTAAGTTTTATTGGTTTTTCAAGCAGGTTCCCGTATAGTTGACTAGAACATACGCCAGTGTGTTCGAAATTAATCTTCAAATATCTCTGTAAGGTCTTTTAGAAGCGCGATTCAAGCTTTCTCTGCATAGCTTTGATTACTGACTTGAATCTGCTATTTACAGAGACCTGCGCTGCCCGGTTTGTAATTGCTATATAGTTAGTCCTTACCTTTTGCGGCAGTCGCGTGTGTTCTGTGACTGATTAGGTCAATAGCTCGCTGATATCTCGTATACACTCGCCCTATGTCTAAGTCATCCTCACAAAATTCTCACGGAAATTCGGGCCTGGGCCTCAACATGTCTGGTATGAATAATAATCATCGTAATGAACCTGCATTAGGCAATGCGGCTATGGGAGGTGATATTGTGCCCGGGAGTATGGCGAGGATCAAGGTTATCGGTGTAGGGGGTGGGGGCTGTAATGCCGTCAACCGCATGATCGATAGCGGCGTGGCCGGGATCGAATTTTGGACCCTTAACACCGATGCCCAGGCCCTGACGAGAGCCGGTAATGCCAATCCGCTACAGCTGGGTCAAAAGCTCACCCGTGGGTTAGGTGCAGGGGGTAACCCTGCCATTGGTCAAAAGGCAGCTGAGGAATCACGGGACGAAATCTCCACCGCCCTGGAAGGGGCCGATCTAGTCTTTATCACCGCTGGCATGGGGGGCGGTACTGGCACGGGTGCCGCCCCCGTTGTGGCAGAAGCGGCCAAAGAAGCCGGGGCGCTCACAGTGGGTGTCGTTACCCGCCCCTTTACCTTTGAAGGCCGTCGCCGCACATCCCAGGCAGAAGAAGGCATCATGGCCCTACAGGAATGTGTCGATACACTCATCATCATTCCCAATGATAAATTGCTGTCGGTAATTTCAGAGCAAACCCCCGTGCAAGAAGCGTTTCGCTTTGCCGACGATATCCTGCGCCAGGGTGTCCAGGGGATTTCAGACATTATTACCATTCCTGGATTGGTTAACGTTGACTTTGCTGATGTGCGGGCCGTTATGGCCGATGCTGGGTCTGCCCTGATGGGCATTGGCGTTGGGTCTGGCAAGTCCCGCGCTCGAGAAGCGGCCATTGCAGCCATTTCCTCTCCCCTGCTGGAAACGTCAATTGACGGGGCCTCAGGTGCGGTGCTCAATATTACGGGTGGTAACGATCTCACCCTCCATGAAGTCAATGCCGCCGCCGAAATCATCTATGAAGCGGTTGATCCCAATGCCAACATCATCTTTGGGGCCGTCATCGATGAGCGCATGCAGGGAGAAGTTCGCATTACCGTCATTGCCACCGGATTTAATGCAAATTCCGACTTTGGTAGCACAGCAACGACAACCGCATCTAGGATTACGCCCCTAACACGTCCATCGGCTATCAGTTCAAATCCCTCTGATCTATCATCAGCCCCCCCCGCCAGCCGACCGAGCATTGCCCCCGATTTAGACATCCCGGATTTTCTACAGCGGCGGCGACAGTCGCGATAGGGACCGGATTATTATGGCTTATAGTCCACCAGTGGCTTTGACTATCGCTGGGTCCGATAGCGGTGGCGGTGCTGGCATTCAAGCCGATTTGCGTACGTTTTCGTTCCATGCGGTGCATGGAACCAGTGCGCTTACCTGCATTACCGCCCAAAATACCCTGGGTGTATCACGGGTGGATGCCCTAGAACCTGAAGCGATCATCGCCCAAATTGAGGCGGTGATTAGCGACATCGGCATTCAGTCCCTCAAAACAGGGATGCTGCTAAATCAGCCCATCATTGAGGCAGTAGCTGACTATCTGTCGGGGTTGGCCGGGGTTAGCTGTGTGATTGACCCAGTGATGGTATCGAGAACGGGGGCGCAGCTGATTGACGACGATGCGATCGCAACCCTCCGACAGCGACTGGTTCCCCTAGCAACGGTGCTCACCCCCAACCGCTATGAAGCAGAAATCCTCAGCGGTCAATCCATTCACACCTTAGAAGCCATGGAAACGGCCGCCCAAGCGATCCATGGCTTGGGCGCTAACGCCGTTATGGTCAAAGGCGGCGGGTTTGATAATGAGCTCAGGGGCATTGACGTCTGGTATGACGGCACTACACTCACTCAGTTAACGACCACCTGTGTTGATACCACCGACACCCACGGCACGGGCTGCACCCTATCCGCTGCCATCGCCGCCAATCTTGCCCTTGGTCATAGTCCTCTAGAGGCTGCTACCCAGGCCAAAGACTATGTGACGAAGGCCTTAAATTTCGCCCTGCGGATCGGTCAGGGTCAGGGACCGGTGGGGCATTTCTACCCGCTACTGGAAAAACGTTTTATGTAGGGGCGTTGCATGCAACGCCCCTACACGGTGAACCTAATCTTCGTTAGATTGAGGCCAAACGCTATCCCAATCTGGACATTCATCCTGCTCCGGACCGCTAGGATGGAGCGCACACACCAGCATCTGGTCGCCATAGCTCTCGCCGTGGTAGTAAGAGCAGCCCGCACATTTGGGATGGTTCTGGAGCCAGGGCGTCAGGGTCTGATGGATGGGGGCCATGGTCTGTTCACACCAGCTCACCATCGAACCCACCCACGGATCAACCTGTGCGTCCAACTCCTCTAATGCCTGGGAGAGCGGAGGCGCAATATTCTCCACCACATGCTCTGCCAGCTCGTCGGCCAGTTCATCCGCCGCATCTAGAACAGGACTCACGGCGTCTACAGCTTGTTCAGCCAGACCATCTAGAAACTGTTCGGTCTGTTCTAATGTTTGATGGACAGCTGCTTGAAGCTCTTGTTGGAATTGTTTCAACCAGTCATCCATTTACACGCCCTCGTCGTCTTTTAGTCGTTGCAGTTCGGCCTGAAGATCTTCAATTTCTTTACGCAGAGCTTCAGTTGCAGCCCGATCATCCGGTTCGCTGTCTTCAATAATTTCAATTTTGCGAGGGGCCGCATCAGCAGATGGAGCAGCAGGTTCCGCCGGGGCTGCACTTTGAGCACGGGCTACCATGTCATTGACCATCTTCTGGGCTTCGTCAGCAGTAATTTCGCCACGCTCTACCAGCTCATCCACTAGCTTTTGAGCCTGCTGCCGCAAATCGCTAAATCCATCTCCGGCTTTCTCAGAGGCATAGGCAGCTAACCCCACACCTAGATAAAATGCTTTTTGCACCAACTGGCTAAAGTCTGCCACGGCCTATACTCCTCAAAACTTTATTGGGCTAGATCGCCCCATACATTCTTGTTTTAGCAGCGGAGTGGGACAGTGTGTAGCGGGTCTAACTGCCGGATAGCCGTACCTGGATGCGGTCGACGCTCCTTTAAAGCCGAAGAGACCCGGAGACTACGCCTATCTCAAGCATCCCGTATTGCTGCTACCTTCCGGTCCTGACAAGATTTGGGCGTTGCGATCGCATAGATCCGAGTCGCTCACTAGCATAGCATCGTTTACCCCTGTCATGTCTATCACGATGACTTGGGGGCCTGTCGCAAAAATCCAATCAAATTACGAAAAAAGCTCGGACTCAGCTCTTCTCCATCAGCCACATCCGCAGGGAACAGCGCTTCGGACACCTCAGCCCCATCAACCTCGGAGCCATCCACCTCGGGGCCATCCACCTCGAGCTTGCTAGCCTCAGCTACTTCGGCATCAGGCTGTTCAGCGCCAGGCTTGTCGGCACCAGGCGACAGCATCATAGGAACTTCCCTAGCCAACCCCACAAAAATCAGGCGAAAGGCAATGCGCTGCACCTCTTCCACCGACAAGTTCAAACGTGTTGCAATTTGCTCCAGGGTAATTTTTTCATCAATCAGACGCCAGACACTCCACTCCACCTGGTTAATCCGCACATTCGGCTGACCGCGAATCAAACTCACCAGAGCAGATTGAGGATGGGGCAACCTATCTTTAAAGGCCCCCCAATCTTTCAAAATCCGCATCCCTGGCAAAATCACCTCAGTAGCCACGACGCTTAGCCCCGTCATTTCCACTTTAGGAATGGGCGCACTTTCATCAAAGGCAAAATACCCATCAGGTAGCTGAAATAGCTCGCCGATCTGACGAATAACCTGAGCGGCAAACAAGATTTCCAAATGTTTTGTCGTCAGGACACCTTGGGAACGCAGAAATCGCCCCAGTGGCTCATCAACCGGGCAACGACGAATTAACCGCTCCGTCATCGTTGGACTCAGGTAGCGACGTCGGCTAATTAGAGCCGCTAACCCACGGCTATCCAGCCGAGTTGTAATCGTTACAATCCGTCCCCGATGCAGCCAAATAAAATAATACTTAGACTGAACCTGATCAGGAGATGCCAGCCCCTGAATAGAAAGGAGCCCCGTCTTCTTACCATCCTGCAGAAGCTGAAACACTTCTGGCAGTGAACAATCTGAAAGATAACCGTTGACGGACATGCTGCACGGTAGCGACGATACGGCATAACGTTGCGCTATTGTAACAGCATATATCAACCCGATTAGTTAGGCTCACACACGCCCAGAGTCACGGTGACGTTATGCCAACAAAGGTTGAATCTCACCCACAGCGCGTTTCACTTCCAAGTTCAAAATACCTTTTTTCACTGTGCGGGCAGCCAACACCAAAAAGACAGCCTCCTCACCACAGTTACTCATAATGCAATAGCCCTCTTCACCATCAATCGCAATCTGGTCTATGCCGCCGCGCATTAGCTCACTGCTGATACGCTCTCCCAACGATAGCAGCGCTGCTGACATAGCCGATACACGCTCTTCGTCCATGTGGTTAGGCAGCACTGTAACCAGTGGCAAGCCATCCGGCGTAACTAAGGCCGCTCCCTCAATATCACTCGTGCCACTGACAAAGCTATGCAAGGTCGCCTGGATTTTCGCCGTATCAATGGACATATACTCTGCTAGACTCCCAAATCCATACAAATTTACGCATGAACATCTATCCTAAGTGTCCTATAAAAAAGACACTTGAGATAAGTCTCATTAGAGAATAACTTGCTTAGTCTCGAATTACCCCTTGTCCACATTCAAGAACTGAAGTTTTTCCATAGAAAATGCCACAGGTTACAGGACACGGTTTAGTAGCCTGTGTCGATGAATCATGATTACAAGTTCCACAGCAGTCGCTATTGCATGCGGTCAATCGTACGATACTGAATCGCCTCAGCAATGTGGGCAGACTGCAGATTGTCGGCTGCTGCCAGATCGGCAATGGTGCGTGCTACTTTCAAAATACGGTCGGTGGCACGGGCCGACAATCCGAGTTTTCGCACCGCCGTTTCTAACAGCGTGCAAGACGCCTCATCTAACTGACACCACTGGTGCAGATGACGACTTTCCAAATCCGCATTGCACTGTAGCTTAGGTTCCTCTACAAACCTGGCCTGGGCTCGCTGACGGGCCTGTTGCACCCGCTGACGTACCGGTTCCGAAGGTTCTCCAGAACTATGTTGGGTGATTTCTTCCGGCTTTAATCGACTCACAACCACCTGTAGGTCAATGCGATCCATTAGCGGTCCCGAAAGCTTTGCCCAATAGAGCTCACGATGCCTTGGAGAACACGTACAGGGCTGCACCGTGTCACCAAAGAAACCGCAGGGACAGGGGTTAGTACTGGCCACCAGCGTAAATTGGGCCGGAAACTCAACCGACTGACGCGTACGGGCAATGCTGACATAGCCATCTTCTAGGGGTTGGCGCAAGAACTCCAACACCTTGCGGTTAAATTCCGTCAGCTCATCTAAAAAAAGCACTCCCCGATGGGCCAAGGAGATTTCCCCTGGCTTAGGGAACGTACCACCCCCCACTAGCGAAGGCCCCGACGCGGAATGGTGAGGACTTCGAAAAGGGCGTTCCGTCACTAGTGACCCCTTCTCCTTAAGTAGCCCCGCCACCGAATGGATTTGAGTGACCTCTAGCGCTTCTTGAAAATTTAACGGTGGCAGAATAGTCGATAGCCTGCGCGCCAGCATAGTTTTTCCACTGCCTGGAGGACCCACAAATACAAGATTATGGCCCCCTGCTGCTGCAATTTCTAAGGCACGTCGCGCCTGGGCCTGGCCTTTCACATCGCGCAGGTCTACGGCATGGGGCTGGGCTTGGGCTAGGGCATCACGGCCATCAATGGTTAACGGTGGGCAATGGCTAGGATTATTCAGAAACTCCACCACATCGGTAATGGTCTTAAAACCATAAACCTTCAGGTCCGGCACAACCGCTGCTTCTTGAGCATTGTCTTCTGGGACGATCAAACCCTTAATTCCCAGCTGGTGTGCCGCCGCTGCCATCGCCATCACACCCGCCACAGGCCTAAGGCTGCCATCAAGAGATAACTCTCCCAGTAGCAAATACTGATCCAGGCTCTCCTGACTCACGAGGTCCGCTGCCGCCAAAATGCCGATGGCAATAGGTAAGTCATAAATTGGCCCCTCTTTACGCACGTCTGCTGGGGTGAGGTTTACCACCACCTTCCGCATAGGAAAGGGAAAGCCAGCATTCTTCAGCGCGGCCTTTACCCGTTCCCGCGACTCTTGCACAGACGTATCAGGCAAACCGACTACAACAACACCGGGTAGACCACCCGAGAGATCCACCTCCACACCGACTTTTAGGGCATCGATACCCACTAAGGATGCACTCCAGATTCTTGCCAGCATGGTGGACTCCTACATGTTTACGTAGAGTGCCCAGCACAGACAAGGATCACAATTTTGGTCAGCAGAGTATGGTATTTGCATATTAGATGACTACACATGCAATATTTGACGCGCCCTCACCGAGAACTTAATGTTCAGATGACAGAGGTAGCATCGCCCATAGATTACAAACTTAAGAAAATCATGCTAACGACTTCCAACTCCTCTAAAGTCGCTATCACCATCCGCGAAAAGCAGCTCGCGGATGAGCATATGCAGGATGTGGAACTGCTCTTAGAAAACATGTTTAAACGAGAGGAAGCTACCCTCCAGCTTGTGTTAGATCGTCTTTACGACATTGGCTCCAACAACCTGATTAACTACCGTGTCAAACCTCGCCCACTCAATCGGCTGATGAAATGGATTGCCCGTTTAACCAAGCCAGCCTTCCACTACTTAGCCGTGCGTTGGTCCAAAAAGAACTGCCCAAAGCTAATCGCCGATTGGCTTTATAGTCAGGTCCAGTTCCCAAACCCCACAGTGGGCAGCTAGCAGGGCAACTAGTACAACGAAAAGTCTCGTCAGCCCTTACAATGCAAAGCGCTGTGATCATCCACACGCCATGAGTGACGACACCATTTTCGGTAAAATCATCCGCAAAGAAATCCCCGCAGATATTGTCCATGAGGATGAGCTGTGCTTGGGGTTTCGAGACATAACCCCGCAAGCACCGACCCATATTCTGGTTATCCCCAAAAAGCCCATACCAATGCTGTCCGATGCTGGCACCGAAGATAAGGAGCTTTTGGGTCATATGTTACTAACTGTAAAGTCAATTGCCGAGCAAGAAGGGTTGGGCAATGGCTATCGAGTCATTATCAATACAGACAAAGATGGCGGGCAAACTGTGTTTCATCTGCACATGCACCTACTGGGAGGGCGTTCCCTTAGCTGGCCACCTGGATAGGGAATGAGCATGCACTCATTTTTTACATAGAAATGTGTCAATGTCGCAAGTTTCGTATCTTACCCCTACGATCCGCTAAGCATATTTACTAATCTTATAAACGAGTCCGCCTTTAAAGTTTGCAACGGCGTGAGGATTCTCATCGTTGCTTGCCTTCACAGTAGCGGCTCTTGTTTATACATCAATCATCACTATGACTTCTACTTTGCAATCCCGTGATCGGGCAGGCATGTGGGAGCAGTTCTGTCAGTGGGTCACTAGCACCGACAACCGCATTTATGTAGGTTGGTTTGGCGTTCTAATGATCCCTACGCTGCTCTCTGCCACAGCTTGTTTTGTCATCGCATTTATCGCTGCTCCTCCCGTCGATATTGACGGTATTCGTGAGCCCGTAGCTGGTTCGTTACTGCTGGGTAACAACATCATCTCCGGCGCTGTCATTCCTTCTTCCAACGCTATCGGTCTTCACTTCTACCCCATCTGGGAAGCTGCTTCCTTAGATGAGTGGTTGTACAACGGTGGCCCTTACCAGCTAATTATCTTCCATTTCCTAGTTGGCATTTTTGCTTACATGGGTCGTCAGTGGGAGCTTAGCTATCGTTTGGGTATGCGTCCTTGGATCTGTGTTGCTTACTCTGCGCCTTTGGCTGCTGCAACCTCTGTATTCTTGATCTACCCCATCGGTCAGGGTTCTTTCTCTGATGGTATGCCTCTAGGTATCTCCGGTACGTTCAACTTCATGCTTGTATTCCAAGCTGAGCACAACATCCTG
>JBCAWO010000098.1:0-15288 GCA_038534515.1 Cyanobacteria bacterium J06554_1 | reverse complement strand
CTGCCATGGGCAGTCCCGCAATGTCATCTAGATCGTTATTGTTACCATCGAAATGAAAAACAATAGCGTCAAAATCAGGTAGATCCGTAGGAAACTGTGTCATGTCAAGTTGATTGCTGTGCCAAGTAGAAAGACGATCGCCACTCTCTTGAAGAGAGCTTTGAACAATCGCATATGTAATACCTTCTAAGATCAATCCACTACCCCCGGATATTTTTCTTGCTATTTGAAAGTAAATAAACAAAGTTTTTTGTTTATTCAAACGTTGTCATTTCTTGACTTTTGAATAAATGCTTACCTATGAAAAAAGTCAAGCTTCTAAAGGTAGATAGAAAGCATTAAAAATCTATCTAAAAAGTTAGAGATAGAGAATCTGAAGCTATCTATATCAATCTCAAAAAGAAAGACACACATTTCAAATATGCATGGAAAAATACCTAAATTAGAGGGTGAGATAGTCAGAGACACTATCTCTAAATACTTAGTCTAATCGAGCTAAAATCTATCAAATGGATGAAGACAGCTGTTGCGATCGCAAAAGACACAAATAAATTTCTTAAAGTCTGTGTTGAAAACTCAACAATCTACAAAAGGCATCAGTCTAAATTAGCCAGTAGTCTCTTTTCATAGAGTTCCCGTTGGGCACATCGGTCTCACTAGTAAACTTGTCTTGGTCTAAACATCGAATTCCAAGAATTTGCTAACTAAGCACTATGGATGGATAGAACAAACTCTCAAACCAGAAAATAGACATGGAGACGATTGGTACGTATGAACCTGACTACAGTACGACACGTCCTTAATATTACATAGTTCCCTTCACATTACATAAACCTTGTATGAAGTTCAGATAAAGCCATCAGCCGCGCGGCTCGTACGAGCCGCGCGGCTGACCTCAGCTGTGTGGCCGATGGCTTGACCGATGCAATGTTAGACCACTGATGAATCTACTATCAGCTCAAGCTCTGGTGACCCAGTTCCTGCATCGCCGGGTAAACCACCGGTGCCAAATTTGCCCTGTTCCGCTAGGGAATTAGCCCCAAAGCTTTGATCACCAATCGTCTGCGCAGTACAGTCTGCCGTCGATAAGCAGTGATGATCGCTAAAGGTTTCTAGCGAATGTAGCTCAGGCACCATGGAGGTCTGTACAGAGTCGGTATCAATAACTGAGTAATCCAGACTCAGAATATCCACCACGGCTCCTTTGCCGCCATCTTTGCTATAGGCTTTGGCCTTGATGGTAACGTCACCTGGGGTAAGGGTTTTCTCAAAGAAGTCGCCGCCCTTGTCACCAAACAACGCATAGGGTTCAACGTTCTCAGTCCGTTGGCTAAACTTGCTCCCGTTGCCAAAGTTAGCTTCAAACTTGACGCTCTTTACAGAGTTGGCCTTGCTATGGTCCGAATTCACCAAAGCTACCAGGTTGTACTGAGAGGTATCTAAATCCGCCATGTCAATCTCAGAATTGGCGGCCAAATCTTCGTACCCCTTCACCACCTTGTCGGTTTTAGCATTAACCAGAGCCAGCCTCATTAGGGGGTCTGCCGGTGCCGGGGTGAGCTTAGGTTTAGGCGTTGGTATGGGGGTAGGATTTGGGTTAGGCACCGGAGTAGGGTTGGCTTTTGGTTTAGGAGCCGGTGCCGCATTATCCATAGACTCAATCACTGAATAATCTAGGTCAAGGCTTTCAAGCGCACGCCCCTTGGCCCCTTGTTTGGTGTAGGCAGTGGCCCTAACCGAGAAATCACCGGTATCTAGGGTTTTACCCGTAAAGTTACCCTTGCCACCTTTGTCACCAAACAAGGCATAGGGCTTTAAATTCTCGGTCTTTTTGCCAAAATCAGAGTCAAACTTGACGCTCTTAACCGAACCGGCATCTGGATGATCTGGATTTACTCGGGCCGCTAGGCTGAACTGGGTGAAATCCAAATCGGCCAGGTCAATCTCAGAATTGGTGGCTAAATTTTCGAACCCCTTCACTACCTTGTCGGTTTCAGCATTTACTAGAGCCAGCGTCAGTAGGGGGTCCGTGGGGTCTGGCGTGGGCTCAGGTAGAGGTGTGGGTACAGGCGTAGGCTCTGGAGTCGGTGCGGGTGCAGGATCAGGGATCGCATCCGCCATGGACTCAACAACCAAATAGTTTAGATCTGAGCTTTCCACCACACGACCCTTGCCATTTTTCTGGGTGTAGGCAACGGCCTTAACCGAGTAGTCGCCTGTATCTAAGGTCTCACCGAGCAAATTACCCTTTGTATCACCAAACAGGGCGTAGGGCTTCACATTGTCCGTACGATTAATAAAATCAGACTCAAACCTGACGCTTTTAACCGAACTCGCCTCTGGATGATCTGGATTAACCTGGGCCACCAGGGTATATTCCTTTAGGTTTAAACCCGTCAGGTTAATGACGCTGTTGCTACCCAAATTTTCAAACCCTTTAACAATATTGTCGGTGCCAGCGTCGGCCAGGGCAAAGGTGATGAGGGGTTCGGTCGGGCTAGGGGCCGGGGTCGGCTTAGGCGCAGGATCTGGTTTTGGATCAGGTTTTGGAGCCGGGCTATTTCCTTTGAGAGGAGACTGGGGCGCGTTTGTACTTTTTAAAGCCCCATCATTACTCAGCGTGATTCGGTCCAACACATATCCATCTGAACGGCCTGAAATCTCTAAGCGATATCGAGTGTTCTTATCGAGCTTGACACGTGCCGAGGGTTTTTTATGATTAATATCAAATTCGGTGCCCCATTTTAGGGTTTTGTCTGAACTCCCCAAAACGGTAAAGAGTTTGGTTGGTTTTTGAACCACTGCTCCAGTTTCGGCGTTGATAATGGAGACATAGGTATCGTTACCGGTGTCGTTACGTTCCTGGCCACCTTTGCCATTTTTATAGCGATCTGAGCGATTCATGGCAGATTTGACCCGTCCTGAATGGAGACCAATGTTATATGCACCCGCTTCGTCAGTTTCGAACTGATAGGTTAACGTCTGGCCGGTTGGCACTTTTCTGTAGCTGCTGTTGGCCGGGTCCCAAATTAGAGATTTTTCACCCCCAACGGTAATAGCCCTCCAGTCGCCAGCGGGTTTGGCCGATTCTGCTTCAATAACAAGCTGACCGTTTTGGGCCATGAAAACATCATTGCCGCCACCGCTGGAACGGGGTTTAGGCGTGGGGCTAGGCTTGGGCGCGGGGGACGAGCCAAAGGTAGGTGGATTCTGATCAAAGAACGCCTTTGCCTGGTCAGGGTTTGCAGCTTCTTTGCCGGTAATGGCATAGAACAGCATGCCAGCATCTGAGGGATCGTTGACTTTTGCACCCGCATTTTTCATCTTGTCCCGTGCCTCTTGTAGCACAGGGTTCTTGGTATTATCTAACCAGTTCCACTTAAAGCTATTAAAGCCTTTATTGTTGTTACTGCCGTTGTTTTGATCCCTGATTTCAATTCGCTCTACTTCAGGGAAATCTCTACGCAAATCATCCCAGGTTCTGGGTTTACCACCGCCAGGGCGGGTGCCAACATCACGCACCTCATTCCAGGTTCCATGGGAAATCAGGGTGATATTGCCACGATTTTTGGGGCTGGTTTGGGCGATGGCTCGATAAATAGCTTCCATCGGGCCACCTTCAATGGCTAGGACTTTTTTCCCCGAGTCGAGAATTTTGACTAGCTCATTGGTTGTTTTTTGAATGCCATCCTGGTAACTATGGGTATCAATACCCAGCTTTTCAGCAAAGGCTGCACTTTCTCGCATGGCCTTGACGCGCTTGCCATCGCTAGGCTCACTCAAATTGTTGCCATAAAAGAAAGATATTTTCTTTTCTAGCCCTGCTGACTTAGCAATGGAGGCAGCCATAGGCAAGGCGGCAATATCGTCCAGGTCATTGTTGTTGCCATCGAAGTGAAAGGTAATGGCATCAAACTTAGATAGATCTTTGGGAAAATTTTTCATGTCAGGTTATTTGCTGTGTTGGTTTAAATACAGATGTTGTCAGCCTGTGTAGAAGAGTTTTGGCTGAGCAAATGGAACAATTCAGGACTAATCTGATAGCCTCGAATGATTTCTGGCTAAAACTGCGCAGTGTAAATAAATGCTCGTATTCATGAGTCAAAAAGAGATAAGTTGTCTGGGATGCTTTTTGTTAGGTTTCTCTACGGTCAGAAAATTCGGACGAGTGTCTGGAGAGCGGTAGCCAAACCAGTCAAACAGCTGACATTGGCTAGATATGTCTCTAACGTCCTTAAATTCTGGGGATTTAGCTAAACGTGACTAAGCAGCTGCAAGTAACTGTTGCGATCGCAAGCCTGAAGATAGAGACATCATCTATGGGGAAGAATTTTGGTGCTGATTTAGAACTAATAGCGTCAGACTATGTTTACTCTGATCCGGTTACCCTAGCCGTCTTGCAACCAAACGTTGTTAAGCCCTGCTGCCAATTCTTTTCCACAGTAAAGGAGTACAACTCGTAAACTGTGTTTCAGAAACGTTTGGATATTTCATCTCAATCTGGACAGACCTGTTGCTAACTGTCCTTGGTTTAGTCGATGAATATACCTGTTCTGACACTACAAACACATAAAAACATATAAGTTTCAAAGTGGTTAACCATAACTATTAAAACTGCTTACAGGCCTATCGTTGAGCGATTTCAACGAATCACTCAAAGCACAGCGTTCCATGAGAGCTTTGACAGCTTTCATCAGGCCTATGTTAGAAAAAATCGACTTACTGATAAGAGAGAATCAAGACTATATAGTGAATATTGAAAAAATGCCGTTGCTGATGGGGGGATACACCGATCTGTTAGAAGGGTCATTCCAAGAATCAGCGACGCCAAAAAAATTAAACAGAAAAAAGACAAGGGTAGATGAGCATGCTTGATGTGGATAAACTCAACTACAGCGAAACACATGCTCAGTATTACATGCCTTTCTTCACATTACATAAACGTTCTGTCAAGTTCAGATAAAGTAGCCCATTTTTTTGTGCGGCGCATTGGCCTTCACACGTAGAAAGGTCTGGTAGTAAAGGCCGTCGTAGCTTATTTAGGAAAAATTATTGGGGCATCTAAGCGCAAATTAAGCTTGCTATGGTTAACTACCCCTAAAGTCAAAAATCAGTTTTACAAATGCAAGTTACCTATCTAAGTAAAGTGGCAGCTGCACTTTTCATCAGTTTGGCAGTAGCAACAGGCTGTACCAGTTACTCAGCGCCTCCTAGTGCCACCCAGGAAAATCCAGCCGACACCACCCTGGCTGCCAGTCCTTGCGCAGGTGCCAGTCCTTGCGCAGGTGCCAGTCCTTGCGCAGGTGCCAATCCCTGTGCCAGTGAGGCCCCAGCACCTGCCGCAGTCAAAACAGCTACGGCTGAAACTATCCGTTACTTTGTCGATGACAACAACATAGCCATTCGTGGCACCGATCCCGTGGCCTATTTTACGCAAGGCGGCCCTGTGGCTGGCAGTGCCGACTTTACCCATACCTGGAACAATGCCACCTGGCAGTTTTCGAGTGCAGAAAATCGTGACCTGTTTGCTAGCAATCCTGAACAGTATGCGCCCCAGTATGGTGGCTTCTGTGCTTGGGCTGTGAGTCAGGGCTATACCGCTTCGATTGACCCCAACGCGTGGAAAATTGTTGATGGGAAGCTTTATCTGAACTATAGCCGAGGTGTTCAACGTCGGTGGGAACAGGATATCCCCGGTAATGTAAATAGGGCCAATGCAAACTGGCCTGGAGTGTTAGCTGATTCTTAGAATTCGTTGGATAATACGAAATCCTGACTAATGGCACCCGGTATCGAAGGGCATCCACAAGGGAGTGCTATAAGGGAAAACTCAGTACGATGGGCTACAGGGCGGCGTCCCGACCCAGGGGGGTTGGGGAACTCGGAGGGAAGCCACACCCAACCAGCCGCCCCAGCTATTTTCCTAGCTAAAACCATGAGTTTAATTTTTAAAACCCCCTTAAACAGAATTTTTCTAATTTAAGTATTTCTGCAAGTAACTCAGAGTAAGCAGCTTAGTTTCTGCTACTAGTTCGTGACGAAATTCTGGCTCTCCACTGAGGGAAAGCCATAAAAGTTCAGTAATTGTTTTAGTAACAATCATTGCTATGCGCTCACACTTTGCAACTGCCAAACCTGGCTGACGGGAATGGAAGACTCGAGCCAGTTCATCAATCACCTGATATTCAAAGTCATCGATTTTTTCGATGGCAGACCATGTGATGGTGTCTAAAAGCTGTTCAAAAATGGCGCGTGACCCGGGATAGTCGGTATAGAACTGGTCAAACACGTCAATCATTCGATCAACATAGCTGTGTAATGGCAGGGTTAAGGCTTCTGGTGTGTGCAGCTCGAGAAATCGCTGATACTGTGTCTCCATGTAGCGAATGGCCAGGGCCTTAAGAATCGCTTCCTTGTCGGGAAAAAATTGGTAAAGTGACCCGACCGATACGTTGGCCAGGGCTGCGATCGCACGGGTCGTTGTGGAGTCATACCCCACGTCTAGAAATAGCTGCTCTGCCCCATCTAGAATTTGCTTGACCCGCTCCTGACTGCGGGCCTGCTTAGGCTGTCGCCGCATTTTATTGAGCTTTGACGAACTAGAAGAATCGGATGGGGACATCGATGGTTGCTGCCGCTGAATGACGAATTAATCCGGGAATATTACATCCGTCGATTACTATACCTGTCTATTCAAGATGACATCATACCGGGGGCAGGGGTGGTGGGTTTACAAAATATGAACGATGTTCGTATTTTGTAAACATGAGCATCGTTCATGTTTTGCTGTTTTGTTGAGTCGGCATTTCCATGGGAACTATTTCTCGACGCTGTATGATGTCTCTGCTTGCAGCTATTCCTTGTCTGGGCAGGCAGCGCCACTCCGTCACTCCGCTCGACCTGTCAGACCAAACCCACTACAACACCATCGTGATCGGTGCAGGGGCGGCTGGGTTGGCCGCGGCCCGCACATTGCAGGAGGCTAACCGCTCTGTACTGCTGCTTGAGGCTCGCGATCGCATCGGTGGCAGAGTGCACACAACCTACGATTTTGCCCCCCACCCCATTGAACGCGGCGCAGAATATCTCCACGGTGAAAACATTGTTACCTGGGACTGGGTGCGTCGCTACCGGCTAAGGACACTGTCTGCATTTGAGCAGGATCGGCACCAGTTTATGTACGTTAATAAAACGCTGCTCCCGTTCAGGCGTTGGTCAGCAATTCCTGGTATGGACGTCCTGACGGATGGCTCATCTATTGATGCCTTGATAGCTCAATGGATCGATGCGGGAAAACCTGACGTGAGTCTGGCAGAGTTTCTCTCGTTTCACCAGGTTGAGCTGTCAACGGATGTTCGTCGCATTGTCGATCATTTTTTTAGCGGTAGCTATGCGGCAAATCTCGACCAGCTAGGAATATACGGGTTAGCAGAGTTGTCCTATGCTGGCGATGGCGACAGCTATTTTCGGCTAAACGAGGGCTACTCCCATCTGCTGGAGCAATTTGCAGCCGGACTCAATATTCGGTATGAAACCCCCGTTACCCGCATTCACTGGGGTTCATCGGGGATAGAGATTCAAACAGAAACCGACACAACCTACACTGCGCAACAGGTTGTGATCACCCTGCCCCTGGCGCTACTACAGGAGAATACGGTGGAGTTTGTCCCCGAGCTACCCGATAGTAAACTCAATGCCATCCATGGTCTCGGGGCCGGTCACATCACCAAACTAATATTGAAATTTGATCGGTCCTTCTGGTCTAAAGACTTAGAGTCTTGCTCGACCACCCTGGATACGCAACTGTGGTGGCGACCCGGTTGGAAACGCAACCATGAGGCCCCCATATTAACCGCATTCACCGGCGTGACAGGGGCAGATAAACTAGGGGCCCTTGGTCGAGAAGGTGCAATTCGAGAGGGTCTACGGGATTTGGAACAGATGTTTGACCTGCCGCTAAGCGATCGATTGGTGGATGCGCTTTTTGTTGATTGGCAGGCGGATCCCTATGCTAGGATAGCCTACTCCTATGGTCCGGTAAATGGGGTGGGGTTGCGATCGCAACTCGCCCAGCCAGTCAACCAGACCCTTTTCTTCGCTGGCGAAGCCACCCATACCACACGCGCAGCCACTGTCCACGGAGCCTTAGAAAGCGGTGTTCGCGCAGCAAGCGAGATTTTATCCTTGAATACCAGCTATGAATAAGAAACTTTTCTTCGATATTCTTGTGGGGTCCGTCATCCCCATCCTAATTTTAAGCAACCTAAACGAACAACTCGGAACAGAAACCACCTACGTTGTTGCCGCCCTTGTCCCCGTAGTCTGGGTCTTGATTGACTCATTGTTTATCACCCAACGCTTCAACTTTATAACCAGCTATATTGGGGCATTTGCCATTGTACGTGGCCTATTAGCATTCTGGTTTGTTGATGGCATTCAGTTTGCCTTCAAAGATAGTGTTGGTTCTATTTTGCTAGCTTTGGTATTTGGTGCTTCAATCATCATCCACAGACCGATTATGTATTATTTTCTCATGCAGGGACTCGACCCGAGTTCGCCAAGACAGAAAAAATCACTAAAAAATTTACTCCAAGAATCAAAAGTTTATCGGGCACTGGTCAACGGCACAATAATTGTGTTGGTCGTCAATCTGTGGACAGGCATGGCAAACTTTTCCCTCAATCTGCGGATTGTAGTGGCCGATTTTGGCACAGCTATGTTTAATCAACAAGTAGCACAGGTCAATGCCATTACCCGAATTGCGCTGGCAATACCTGAGTTTATCGGAGCTGGAATTGCCGCTGTGCTAATCCGCCGAGCAATGTTTTACTATCTGCCTAAAGAGAACGGCAAAGAACACAGTGAAAGTGATTTCTGGGATCTCTTACAGCTGCGTGAGACTCAGAAAATAACTGCAGACCATCCATAGTATGGCAAACCGCTGAATGCATTCAGCGGTTTGCTGCGCACATATAGCATCTGTCAGGTTAGTCAAGATAACGGGTGTCCCTGAAAGTCTTTAGTTTCAACGGCTAACCTGACGCGCAAATGTCCTAATGCATCAGGACATTTGCTATAGCTGTTATTACCTATAGCTTTCAGCGATTACATATGGCCTGAACTATGTGCGCCAAGCTATATTTAAAGTCAGGCGCAACACAATCTATATTTCTAGATTTGCTGGAGATATGCTTACTCTTGGGCGTCATGGAAGTGGGGGATAGGCATTCTTGACCAGCATTTCAAACTGTTCTGCAAACCACCATCCGGCATGGGGAGCTCCCGCCATGGCATTGGTCAAATATTGCGGTTTGTCTCGGTTGGTCGCGTTCGGATCGCACATGCCGTCAAATCCTTTGGCCGGATCGTTTGGATCGACAATGCCCGCTGCGCTCACCCCATCAGATTCTCCTGGCGGTTTCACCCACACAAAGGCGTCAAAGTGCTCGCGGGGTTCTGTGACCGGGCGTTCACCGATACCCATACCGGTCTGGTTACACCAGCCACCGCGATGGGGACGCCTGTCAACGCGAGACTCCTCGACAAACGTATTCACATCTTTAGAGGTGCTAGCCACGGTCGGCCGATGCGGGCCACCCCATCCGTTACGGCTGGTATCTACGACCATACCAATTGTTGGCGGCAGACCTGCCGCCACAAACGCATCGTACATTGCGCTCATGTAGCTGACTTCATCCGCATAGGGGTTCCAATCGTAAAAATCAGCTGAGCGGACCGGCTGGCTAACGGCAAATTTCTGAAGAAACGGCTCAGCTACCGGCGTGCTGCCGGAGGTATTTGAAACAAAACCATCCACTGTGTTCACGCCCGCCTGTGTGCCTTTAATCGTGTCAGCGATCAGCGTCACCGTCGGGCCAAATGCGCTGTCCCAGCCCAGCCACCCGGAATGACCAAGGTCAACATAGGTATAGACATTAGGGATTTGATGCAGCTTATTTAGGGCATACTGTATCCCTTCGACATATTCGCCGCTCGATTTTGCCAGAGCACAGGCAGGCGTCGCCAGGTTGGTGACCAGGTTAGGTAGGGAATCCGGTTCGATCACAGCGACAATCCGGATATTTGCGTACTTTGGGTCGCTAAAAATCTGTGTAATCGGATCGATATAGTCAGTTTTATAGCGCTCAAGGCCACCATGGGGAATTTCGCCATTGGAGGCCAGCGCATGACAATCCCGGTTTGGCAAATTGTAGACCACCATCAGAAAAGTGATCGGTTGGTCAGAAAGCTTTTGCGCTAACGCCGCATCCAGGTGCTCCCGTAGGCCCATGGCAATTTTGGTACCATCGGCGGCGGTTCCGGTAATTGCCCCAATCCGATCCATCCAGACGGCGGTGGGATAGGTGGCGACCTGGGCCATTTGCTCGCCCAATCTGCCAGCGGTTTGGGCGGCCTGCTGGTTGACCTTTTCCCCATAGTCCGGGTTCAGGTAGGCCGTTGCGCCGACAAATGGGTTATCGACATGGGGAGGTGCAGACGAGTCTGCAGCTGTCGTTAGGATGCTGAATGCTAGCATTCCGACAGTCAGGAACCCTATAAAAGATTTTAGTTTTGCAGACTTCATAAGGTCTTCTATAGTTTTGAATAATAAAATTGACTTAGGGGCGAGGGGAGCTATTTAGCCGATCAAAAAGAGTAATCGACGAGATGCTGATAATAAGTACTTCGTCGGATAGGCAGCTCCAGGAGACAGTCATAGAAAATGGCTGGGAGCTATCAACAGAAGAAAGTTTACCCATTGCTCCAGTACAGTATTAGGCCAGTCAGTGTACAACGGGCTAAATCTGGTGCTTTTCTGCCCAGTTTTTGAGCTCTTCTAGAAAACTCAACGCAGTCTTGCCAAACTCGGTGATTTCGTAAGTGACGGCAATTGGGCGATCGCACACCACCTGCCGCTTGATCAAGCCCGCTTCCTCCATTTCGCGCAGTCGCTGCACCACCATCTTCTTACTGGCTCCCCCCAACTGCCGTGCCAAATCGTTAAAGCGCACCGGGCCATTCTTTAGATGCCAGAGAATCGACCCCTTCCATTTTCCACCCAAAACCCTCATACCCCGTTCAATCGGACAAGGTTCTTGGCAAGGCTCCGAGACATGTTTACGACCTTGAGCATCGGTCGTGATTCCTAAAGCACCCATGGGTACGTGGTTACTAAAAGTAAACTGGTTGACTCTAGTGACTGACCTGATTATGGTAAGTCACGTCAGCAGTACATGCTATGAATCTCAGCTCCCGCTGGGCCATTTGTTGCTGTGAAAGTTTTTCAGTTTTGAGTCATCGCTAGCCAGGAATCCCCCATGTCTATCCCTGATATTCATCTTTACACCGCCTCCACAATGAATGGCTGGAAACCTGTTATTTTTCTCGAAGAAGCTAAGGTCGAGTACGAACTGACCTATATCGACTTTGGTAAAAAAGAGCAGAAGTCTGAGCGGTATGTGCAGCTCAATCCCAATGGGCGCATCCCTACTATTGTTGATCGCGGCAACGATGATTTTGTGGTGTTTGAGTCAGGGGCGATTCTTTGGTATTTGGCAGAGAAGTATCAGAAATTTCTTCCGGTTGGTGAAAAGGCGCGCTCGGAGGCGCTGCAGTGGTTAATGTTTCAAATGTCTGGCATTGGCCCCATGATGGGTCAGGCCATGTACTTTCAGCGTATCGCAGCCCCTAAGGGACATGAAGATCCCTACGCCATTGATCGCTATGTGACCGAGTCCAGGCGGCTGTTGGAGGTACTAGATCAGCGGCTTGCAGACAAGGCTTATTTGCTGGGTGATGACTTCACCATTGTAGATATTGCAACCTATCCCTGGGCCCGGTCGTATCCCTGGGCCAAGGTTTCGGTGGAGGGTTTGGACAACTTGAAAGCCTGGTTTGATCGCATTGACGCTCGCCCTGCGACCCAAAAGGCGCTCACCATTCCTAAACCGTTTCCTGCGTTCTTTGGCAAAGGCGATGAAGCCACCTCCGAAGCGGAGAATGCGTCTCGTTTCTAATCCGAGGAGGCAATCTTTTGTCCCAGCACAATGCTGGTAAAGATAATAGCGATTCCACAGAGTTGAATGGGGGTCAACGTTTGTCGAAGCCAGAAAAACCCAATTAGGGTAGCCATCACCGGACTTAGAAGCCCCAAATACGATACGGCAGAGGCAGAAAGCTTACCGATACCTCGAAACCAGAGCAGATAGGCCAATCCAGTACCCACTAGCCCAAGATAGAGGAGCCCTTGAACGTTTGTTTTTGTAAATGTTTCAAAGGGGCCTTCAACGATTAGGGCAACGGGCAGCAGTAATGCGCCACCTACCGTAAGCTGCCATGCAGTAAATATGGGTAACGAAACCGGCGGTTGCCAGCGTTTTACCAGTACTGTACCAAGCCCCATCGTGGCAGCCCCGCCAATGGCAGCAAGAATGCCTAGAGAATCGAGTTGCGCTGATGGGGCAAGCACCAAGAAGCCAATGCCAACAAAGCCTGCGATCGCAACTATGATCGCCCCCCTAGCCGGCTTTTTGTGCAAGATCAGCCATGCAAACAGCACCACTAGCAAGGGTTGAATTGCCCCAGCTGTCGCCGCTACTCCACCAGGCAGACGGTAGGCCGCGACAAATAGCAGCGCCTGGAAAATACCGATATTTAAACCACCCAGAACAAGGATTCTCCACCACCAAATCCCTTGGGGTAATTTTCTCAGTGCGATCGTGAGCAACAGCCCGACGGGAAGGGCTCGTAACGCTGCCACTAGCAAAGGATGCCCCGGTGGCAAAAACTCGGTTGCCACAATATAAGTTGTTCCCCAGGAGATAGGAGCCAGCGCCGTTAACGCAATATTTGCCAATTTTGAATTGAGATTCTTCATGATTGTTTATGGGTCGCCTGATCGCATTTGTTGTGCCTCTGAAAATGTTGCTAGCTGTAGAACGCCTGGTTCTACAGCTAGCAACATTTTCAGATTTCAGACTTCGCTTCGCTTATGACGCAGGAAGTTCTGTAAACTCAATGACATTCAAGTCAGGATCGCGAATAAAAATTGAGGTTTTACCATCGCCAAAGGTGACAGGCCCTCCGCTTATCTTGATATCGATAGACTCAAAAAAGGCTTTGGCATCCAGGACAGACTCCACCTCAATCGCGTAGTGGGTATAGCCGGGATATCGTTCTTCCACGTCCATTAAGATGTTTTGCCGATCGAAACTGTTATCACCGTGGGCAATCAGGTTAATCTCGATCCCGCTTGCATGCTTGACAACAAAGACTTGTTCTTCATAGTCTTTGCGCGTAATTTGAAACCCAAGAGTTGTATAGAACTGCATGGATTTGTCGGCATCCATTACTCGGATGCCAACATGATCTAATTTTTTGATTTGCATGGGTAGCTTTGTAAAATCAGCGTCAAGAGAGTTTATTCATTCAAACTGGGTGCCACAGCAACGGCGTCAATTTCAAAGAGTACGCCGGGGGCATAGAGTTCTGGCACCGGAATCAAGGTACTAGCCGGGGGATTGTCGCCGAAAAAGGCTTTACGCTTTTCCACCAGGTAAGCCAGTTTCTCCGCATCATGATCCACAATCAGCAGCGTAATCTTGGCGACGTTGTCAGGATGGGTGCCAGCCACATCTAAGGTTGCAGCCAGGGCGTCAAAGGCACGATCAACTTGGCTTTCAAAGTCATTGGGGCCGCCCTCGGTAATACCAACCTGCCCAGCAACATGAACAAGTTGGGCATTGGCTGCGGTGATCGTTGCTTGCGAATAACCATACTGCAAAGAGTTTGACAATTCGGGCGGATTCAGCGCTCTTTTCAAAGTTTCCTGAGCCGTAACGGAGGTCAGTAGCAGCCCTGATGCCAATAGTCCGGCAAAGAAGCCAGTCACCCGAAATTTAGTCAGTGTAAGTTTCATATTCAACGTCCTTATGTGTAGTGAGTTGCGATCGCTGAGTGCCTCGCAGCAAAATGCAGTCTTTGAGGAAGAGGAAACTTCCTGTCCTATTTATCTTGATATCAAGATAGCCAATATAAAGGTAAATATCAAGTATCTTTAGATAGAGATATAATGTCCCCATGACTCAAGACACTATCGACAAAATTCTGACTCAGTGGCAGCGCGAAGCGCCTGCCTTGGATGTCTCCTCCTTAGCAGTTGTGGGGCGGGTTCTGCAGCTTGCTCAGTTGCTGGCAAAACACCGAGAAACCGTGCTGGCTGACTTTGACTTAACAGTGTGGTCGTTCGATATGTTGGCCACCTTGCGGCGTCAGGGGCCTCCTTATCAACTCAAGCCGACTGAGCTATATCAGTGGCTGATGCTTTCTTCGGGAGCCATGACTAACCGCATTGACCGGCTTGAAAAAAGCGGCTTAGTAACACGGCTGCGAGATCCTGATGATCGTCGTAGCGTTATTGTGCAACTCTCTGACACTGGCGCGGAGCGAATCGATGCAGCAATGCCGATATTGTTCGAGCGGGAAAAACAGTTTTTAGCAGACTTGAGTCAGACCGAAACGGCAGATTTGATAGCGTTACTGCGGCAATTTCTAGCGACAGTGCATCAACATCAATAAGTGTCGTAAACGTCACGACTTTGGTAGGGTTTGCTTCATTTTATTTTTTAGAATTTGTCTCTAATGAAAGTGAGGCTGTTCAAGATACTCCCAACAACGGAAATCTTACAAGTAGAGACAGCTAACGTGAAGTTCAATGGCGGCAGTAACTTTGGCTTATGCTTGATTGCTTATGCTCCGCCGTTGCAACGTAGTGTTAGCTGGATACCTCAGATGTAGAGAATTTGATTTCCCATTTCATCTGCTGTAGTGCTGTCAAGTATTGTAAGCAATCTCCGTACGACCTCTGTGTAAGGCCTTCTAATCGCAACAATAATTCCAGAATGGGATTTACCTGTATCAAAGTACTCCCGAGCAAGATCTTCAAAATCAGTACGATTATGCGTTAGGATAGCTGCTCCCTGACTGGTTGAGTATTCTAGTTGCTCAGCATCTGTCTTTCCGAGTTGCTTAGCTTGTTGTGCTGTTGTTGCATTGAAACCACGAGAGCACAAAAGTTTTGCAATAAGAACGTCAACGTCTTCATCCAAATAAACGTGAATAAAAATATCACTCATAAATTCCGCACTCGTGGATCAATCAGCTCATCAGGAATACGATTACGCTCAATATATTCGTTGATTTCTGCTTGATGATCTAGATAATAGCTGAGTGCATCAAAAACCTGGGATAAACCGAGGTGTGGCAGTCTTTGAGGAATTTCCTCCTGTG
>JBCAWO010000097.1:0-15366 GCA_038534515.1 Cyanobacteria bacterium J06554_1 | reverse complement strand
GGACCTGGCGCTCTGGGGAGACGAGCTGATTTAGATCTACTTTGCGGTCGGAGGCCATTAGTTTTTCCATGTGTTCGATGATGGTGCCTAGCCGTAGACCTCGCTCAATGGCAATTTCGGAAAGTGATAATCCTTGTTGATGTAGGGCATGGGTGCTAATTTGGGTGGCTGTCAAAGCATCGGATGTGGTGGTGGCGGCACTGGCACTCCCACCGGTATTGGGGGTGAGATTGTGAGACTGACAGAACTGCTGAATTTCCTGGGTAAAGACCTGGCCATACTGTTCTAGTTTGCGTTTGCCCACCCCGGAGATTGCTGCAAACGCATTACTGGTAACGGGGCGCTGCTGGGCCATCTGTCGCAGGCTGGCATCGGCAAACACCACATAGGGTGGCACCGACTGCTCATCTGCCAACCGTTTGCGGAGACTGCGCAGCTGACCTAACAACAGGGTTTCATCGCCGCTGAGCTGGATGTCCTCTGGTTTGGTGCTAGGTTTGGTTGTCTCAGCCCGTTTAAAGACGTGGATATTCACTGGAATCTGTTTTTTCAAGACCTGCCAGCTGCCGTTATTAAGCTTGAGAACAGAATACCCATCGGTGGTTTCTGCCAGAAGCTCCTGGTGCAGCAGCGAACGACAGAGCTGTCGCCATTCGTCCACGCTGTGGTCCTGACCAATGCCGTAGGTGGACAATCGGTCATGACCTAGATCAAGAATCTTTTTCTTTTTGGAACCCCGCAATACATCAATAATGTAGTTCATGCCAAACCGCTCCTGGCAGCGGGCCACACAGGAGAGAAACTTCTGCGCTTCAATGGTCCAATCTTCTAAGGGAACCGGGCTGAGACAGTTGTCGCAATTTTTGCAATCCCCTGGAAAACTCTCGCCAAAATAGCTCAGCTGAATTTTACGGCGACAGATGGCACTTTCTGCGTAGTTGATCACATGACGCAGCTGCTGTCGAGCAATGCGCTGTTCTTGTTCATCTGGTTTTTGACTGATCAGATACTCGACCGTAGCCACATCGCTGTAGCCAAAGAACACCGTGCAGTTGGCCGGATCGCCATCCCGCCCGGCCCGACCCGATTCTTGATAATAACTTTCAATGGTGCGGGGCAGATCGTAGTGAATCACAAATCGCACGTCGGGTTTGTTGATACCCATACCAAAGGCAATGGTGGCCACGATGACACGTACATTGTCCCGGATAAATTGCTCCTGGTTTTCTTGGCGCTCTTGGGCGCTTAGTCCGGCATGGTAAGGCAGGGCAGAAATGCCATCCTGCTTTAGACGAAACGAAATTTCATTCACACGCTTACGACTAAGACAGTAGATAATCCCAGAGCCTGGCTGCTGTTTAATCAGCTTGAGCAGATCATCGTAGGTTTGTTTTGTTTTAGGTTTGACCTCGTAGTACAAATTTTGCCGGTTAAACCCCGAGACAAACACTTCCGGGTCGTTCAGCCTCAGCTGCTGGCTAATGTCTTGTCGCACCCGCTCCGTGGCGGTCGCAGTCAGGGCCATAACCGGCACCTGGGGCATTTGCTGCTTGAGTTGAAAAAGCTGACGATACTCAGGTCGAAAGTCATGGCCCCATTCAGAAACACAGTGGGCCTCATCAATGGCAAAGGCGCTAATGCCAACGGTCTGCTGCAGTTTTTCTAACAACGGCCAAAAGCTAGGACTCATCAGTCGCTCGGGGGCCAGGTAAAGCAACTTAATATCACCGTTGAGTAAGGCCTTTTCACGACTCCGGGTTTCGTCTAAGGTGAGGCTGCTATTAAGAAATGTGGCAGCAATACCATTATCTTTTAGGCTGCGCACCTGGTCCTGCATCAGGGCGATCAGGGGAGAAACCACAATTGTCACCCCCAATCTCAGCAGTGCCGGTAGCTGATAACACAGCGACTTACCACCACCCGTCGGCATAATGACCAGCACATCTTGATTTTTAAGGGCCTGCTCAATGATGGTTCGCTGGTAATGGCGAAAGTCATCGTAGCCAAAAAAGTGCTTGAGAGCAGTTTCTAAGGACGGAAACGATGCAATGGTTGGTGCGCTAGCCATGAATGCTTAGAAATCGGTGGCTACTTATTTTAGTTGCCGCAGAGCCAATATTAACGAGGGACGTTACCTAAATTTGGAGCCTGTCCCTTAGTGCTAAAAATTTAGTCAAACGCTGACGATCTGAGTGTTATTTCTCAAATTCACAGCCAAATAAATCCTTTAGAAAACCTAATTTTTCTTGTTTGGGGATGTAGCCTAAAGGCTAATCGCATCTGAATTTTTAGCCTTTACTCTATGACCAAGCGGAAAATCGTAGTCCTTGCAGCGAATCCATTGGATACAAGTCGGCTACGACTAGGTAAAGAAGTGGCTGAAATTCAGAGAAGAGCTGCAACTTTATCCAAAATGATAATGGAGCAAGCTCCTGGTTGCAAAATATCTCCCATACGCTGCCACACTATCCTGCCTGGCCATCAAGACCACGATACAAGTTTGCGATCGCAAACCTCAGATCAATGCTCTCAAGCAAAACATCATCACCTGCCCCATAGATGACCGTTTCCCAGCTACTACCGATATGCGCCGACGACATTCCACCTGCTGAGACTCCTGGGAAATCAAAACATAGTCTTCTAGAGAATCAAGCTGTTGATAATCCTCAAATTTATCACCTAAATCAAACACTTTTGTACCGGGTGAAAGCACGTCAACAACCAGCTTAGGATATCGCTTAATATAACGATCAGTTTTATCTCTTGGATCACAGGTAACAAACGCATCGGGATAATAATAAAAATCATCCTGGTAATTGACCCTCACATTGCCAGAGTGAAATCGACAATCAGATGAGTTGTCAAAATGATTATCAATTAACTTTAAGAGATTGAACGCGATCCGATCGTGGTTATCTGTACCACCCGCCATCGCATACACCAATCCACATCGATATTCATGACGGACTGGGCTATCCCGTTCAATGTCGAGATAGTCCTTAGGGCTGATGTGATTGGGGACAGCAATCATATGATTACCCTATGGTTCAATCTCAATTGTTCCTCAAAGTAGCGGCTGCACAGCCAGATAGTGACCAATAGCCAGTAATCAAGTAAATATCAATACCATTCTGAAATCCTAGAATAGCTAGGCTATGCACATCAGTTTATGTTGAAGACGCTCATGAACATATGTAAACATTTTAGCGTCATGGCGTCATGGCGGCTTGACGTCACGGGATGGGATGGGTATGGTTACTCCATGGGCAAACGTCCCATATGTGGGTGAAAGCCCCCGTAAGTTATTGCTATTTATGTAAGGTTGATATGCAAGGCAAGCAGAAGGTCACGCTTTATATGCCCGATGACCTGCACCGCCAGCTTAAGATTCGTGCTGCGGTAGATGGAGCGCCGATGTCTGCCCTAGCTGAAAGGGCAATTGGTTTTTATCTAAATCATTCTGATGTTGTTGAAGGGGTGCAGGGGACAGCCCATCTGGTATATGAATGTCCTTCCTGTGCAACGTCAGTGGTGGTTAGGGATGGTGACCTCATGGAGGTTAAGGCCCATGCCGACTTGCATACGGAATCGTTGAGTGAAGTGCCTGATGTTGTCCCGAGCGCCGTGCGCTCTGATGAAGGGGAACTAGTTCCTTGTTAGGGGTGATTTCGTAGCCCGGCTGCGTTTTCGTGGCTGTGGCGCTGGGGTTTGGTTGGTCTGTTTGTATCGGTCGGCGTTGGTAGGATCAAAACGATGAAAGAAGAACTTAAGGTCCTAGTTAAAGCTCAGTATCCTCTGATCTATTTGCTTACGTTTGAGGAAGAAAGAGCTGAGCGTACCATTGCTACGATTGCAAAGCAGCAGCCACAGCGTCGTCTGTATACCTGGACGGTTACCCACGGCATTGTTGAATACGGTCAGGCACGGGGGTCGCAGAACAGCAATACGGTTTCTCCTGAAGCCGCTATTGACTGGGCAATTCGTCAGAAAGATGCGGGTATCTATGTATTTAAAGATCTGCATCCGTTTATGGATTCACCAGCGGTGACGCGATGCTTGAGGGATGCGATCGCAAGTTTCAAAGGCACCAACAAAACCATTATCCTTATGTCTCCGGTCCAAGAGATTCCGGTGGAATTGGAAAAAGAGGTAGTGGTCCTCGACTTCTCCATGCCCAGCATGGGTGAGCTAAACCAGGTGCTAACCGCTGAGCTCAGCAAGGCTCAAAGCGCCAACATCACCACCGACGTCAGGGAAAAGCTTTTGAAAGCTTCTCTGGGTTTAACCGAGGACGAGGCCGAGAAAGTATTCCGCAAAGCCAGGGTTGTTGCCGGTAAGCTGACCGAATCCGAAGTCGATGTTGTTCTATCTGAGAAAAAGCAGCTGATCCGTCGCAATGGCATTCTCGAATATATAGAAGAGGATGAAACCCTAGACTCAGTAGGTGGCCTGGAAGAACTAAAGCATTGGCTAAGACAGCGCTCTAACGCCTTTAGCGAACGGGCTCGAGAATATGGTCTGCCCCAACCCAAGGGCATGCTAATTTTGGGGGTACCCGGCTGTGGTAAGTCATTAATTGCCAAAACAACAGCCCGCCTGTGGGGTCTGCCCCTGCTACGCTTAGATATTGGTCGGGTATATGATGGCTCTATGGTGGGTCGTTCCGAAGCCAATCTACGCAGTGCCCTACGCACAGCCGAATCTATTTCTCCAGCCATTCTCTTTATTGACGAGATTGACAAGGCGTTTGCCGGTGGGGCCGGTTCGGGTGATTCCGATGGCGGCACCTCTAGTCGAATCTTTGGTAGTTTTCTAACCTGGATGCAGGAGAAAAAGTCACCTGTATTTGTGATGGCAACCGCCAACCGGGTGGAGAAGTTACCCAGTGAGTTTTTACGGAAGGGACGTTTTGACGAAATTTTCTTTGTTGATCTACCTAACGAAGAAGAGCGTAAAGAGATATTCAAAATTCATCTTGGTAAGCGACGTCGTGACATTGAGCGCTTCGACTTCGACCAGCTAACCAAGGTATGTGAAGGTTTTTCGGGGGCAGAGATTGAGCAAGGTTTAATCTCTGCAATGTATGAGGCGTTTGCCCAGGGCCGTGAGTTTAACCAACTCGACATTATCGCGGCTATTCGGGCAACATTACCGTTATCTAAAACCATGAGCGAACAGGTAACGGCGCTTCGCGACTGGGCACGACAACGTGCTCGCCCCGCTGCTTCATCCGTCGCTGAGTATCAGCGGATGGAGTTCTAACAGGCTTGTGTTAGGGGATTTCTCCTAGCAGAGGGCTAGCCCTAGGGTTAGCAGTTTTCAGACAATGGCTTAGCAAATTGTCGCTGTTGTTGATTTAGAAATAGTTCGGATCAGCAGCATCTAGTATTTATTACCGATTTGTTAATCTATTGGCTTTGCGTTTTTTTAATCTCCCATTTTCCACTGGAGGAAACACCAATGTCTCACTTTAGTACTTTACGCACTAAGATCACTGAAGCTGAAATTCTCACTTCTTCTCTAAAGGACCTTGGCATCTCGGTTAAGACTGAGGCTGATGTTCGTGGTTACAATGGCCAGCGTGTACGTGCCGACATCGTAGCTGTTCTAGAAGGTGAGTACGATCTAGGCTGGTCTCGCAATGCCGATGGCTCTTTTGATCTGATTGCTGACCTTTGGGGTGTTGCTAAGAAGCACAACCAGACTGAGCTAATCAACTCCATTAACCAAAAGTATGCGGTTAACCGGACCCTAGCTGAAGTCAAGCGCCCCGGTTTGCAGAACGCCAACGTGAAGCTTGTCCTTCAGTAGCTAATCGCTACTGCTACTGCTTCCTATACGCGTTCCCGCGCAGTGTTCAGGCTGGCTCATCGAGAGCCAGCTTTTTTGTTGGAGAGTGTATGATCGTCTAGAAGCGTAAAAAAGTTTATGAAAACAACTGCGTTAGAAACCCTTGCTTCGACTGATATTTTGCCAATCTTTCAGGCATTTGCTGAATCTTACCGGCTTCAAGTGATCGAGCTACTGCGCGATCGCGAGCTGTGTGCCTGTGATATTGCCAATCACCTGGAGATTAGTGCGTCCAAGCTTTCCTTTCATCTCAAAACATTACGGGAGGCAGGACTCATCCAAGGTAGGCAAGAAGGCCGCTGGATCTACTATCGGCTAAACCTGCCACAGTTTGTCGTATTAGAACAATATCTGTCTGAATTTCGACGTTTAAGTCCGATTTTACCTGCGCGCAACTGCCCTGATTAACCGTTATCGTTAACCATCTTATTTGCACAGCGAGCGAGCCGCTCACTGCGTTGGTTAGCTGTCGTCTCTTAATTCGCTTCGTAGTTTTTTAACCAGTCGCAGCCTGGCTGCATTAAAGCGCCAAAGGTTAATGCGTCTAAATTCCACAATTAATCTACCCAGGCGTCGTATTTTTAGCAAACCGATGAATGCATATTTCCAAAGGAAAGGCTGCGCCAACATCGGTTTGCTGGCCCATAGCTGTTGTCACCTACAGCATTTAGCTTCAACGGCTAACCTGACAGATGCTCTATGTGCACCGAGCTATACGATTGGCCAGGGTCTGATTCAGTATCTGTACAATAGCCCTGTCTTTCCGGAAGTAAGAGATAAAAACGTCGGCCGTAGGGTAAAGAAAGCAGGCTTTGTTTAAATTTTTTCACATAGATAACGATCTTCTTTTCCGGATAATTGATTTGTCGTTAGGTAATCCTCCACAATCTGACAGGCACTTTCCATGAGTTGATCTAATGTGAGGTCAGCTAGACTCCAAGCGATAAGCTGTTCATCATCCCCTGCTGAGACCAGGTAAGTACTGTCGGGGCTAAATTCAAGACTGTTAATCGCAGCTTTGTGCCCCAAAAGTGACACCATTGGCAGCAGCTCATGCTGATGGATTTTCCATAAATGAATTGAGTTATCAGCATCAGCGGTCGCTAGCAGTTTTCCATCCGGACTAAATTGAACACGCGTAAATGCCGTTTCGCTCAAAAGTTCATCTTTTTGGATGCCGTTTATGTCCCAGAGTCGCAGAGTATTGTCATTACTACCAGAAGCTAAAAGCATCTCCATACTTGATGATCCATCTGTGTTACTAGAATTAGGATTGAAGCTTAGATCATTGACGGTATCGTCATGGGTGAGGGTGGTGAGTGTTTCACTCTCTAGATCCCAAAGGTAGAAGCTTTGATCTTGCGTTCTAATAGCAACATGCTGGCCTGTGGGATTAAATTGAGCTTCGTTAATAGTGGACGATATGGATACTGTAGTGTCGAGTATCTCAGAAATCGTTTTTAGGGTCTCGCCTTCTGGCGAAACCAGATAAACCTGTAAGTCGCTGGCAACCAAGAGCATTGTCCCCATGGCATCCATGTCTACACTGTTAACTGGATTTGGATAATCTAATGTTTTTAGAATCTCGCCATCCATGGTTTGTAAGTGAATTTGGTTATCGGTTGCGATCGCAATAATTTCCTCATCCCTATCTCCGACCTGACTTTGCAGCATACCAAAGCTAAAGTCAGTTAGAGGTTGCTCAAACTCCTGAGAGTTTACCAACTGACCATCGGTTGTCCATAGCTGTAGTATCGAGTCGCTTATGGTAGCAACCCGGCTGCCATCCGCATTGAACTGGAGCTGACTCACCTGCCCTTTATAAAGTGGAGAGTCAAACACATCCTCCCCTTGTCGCCAAACCTGAATCGTATTGTCGCGACTAGCAAACACCAGAGTTTTGCCATCTGGACTAAAAACCGCATCGACCATATCACGTTCTTGAGGAAGTGGCTGCTGCCCATCGCCTTCCACATCCCATAAAGTAATTTGTTTAGCACTACTTGCCAGGACTTGGGTACCATCTGGACTAAAGCGAACACTATTCACCCAATCATCATGGGGTAGTGTGCGTTGTTTTTCACCTTGCAGTGTCCACAAGTGAACTGTTCTATGACCCGCAGATGCGATCAGGGGCTCTTGATTATCTTGGGTCGTTTGTATAGGTCGAAACTGAGCCATATTGACCCAACTTTGCTCCGGGAAAGACTGTACTTTTTCACCCGCCAATGTCCATTGTTGAGTAGCTTGATAAGTGCTGGTCAACAATGTCTCACCATCAGCACTAAACTCAACACTATTCACCCAATTATCATGGGGAATACGACGAACAATATCGCCCTCTAAGGTTATTAGCAGCACCAGCTGACCACTAGCCACTGCCAACATATCACCATTGGGATGGAACGCTACACCTTCTGTCTCATCCTTAAAATCAAAACTGTTGATCAATGTTCCATCATGTTTCCATAGCTTGACTGTTTTATCTTCACTACTAGATGCTAAGGTCTGACCATCGGGACTAAAGTCAACGTCCGTTACCAGTTGTTGATGTTTATCGAGGGTATGCAGCAACTTGCCTGTCATATCCCACAGTCGAATGGTTTTATCACGACTTGCTGAGGCAATGATTTTGCCATCCGGACTAATGGCAAGTCGATTGACATCATTGGTATGCCCTGAAAGGCGATTGTGTTCTCTCCACCCTTTATCATATACAGATGCTTGTAGAGCAGTTAATACATTACTCTGTGTGTTTTGAGTGACTCGTCCCAGCTGTCGTCGCAGTTGTTGTCCAGCTCGTAATGCTTCTAGCAATCCATCGAAGGTCTTACCTGTGCTGGTAAGGGAAAGTGAATAGCGACTCAATGCGTTAATTTGACTTTCTTGAACAATTTCTACCTGATTTTTTTGGTTGAGGGCAAATAGGGTGAGCACAGCCATTGTCACGCCTGCTCCAATAGCCCCAAGGGCGATCCAGCGAGTTCGTCGTAACTCCTGTTGCTGGCGCTCCTGCTCTTGCTTCCGAAGACAATCGCGCAATTCTTGACTGGCACGGATGAACGCAACTTGTAAAGCCGCCGGAGTCGGTTGCTTGGCTGCGACAATCGCTTCTTGCAGCCAATTAATTGCCTGCTCAGCTTCATTGCCTCGCAAGAGAATATCTTCAATCCTATTTTTCTGCTCCCACTCCACTGCACGGACTAGCATACGAGTGTGAGCCTTTATGTATTCTAAGTCTGTGTTCAGTGTTTCGACCAATTGATGAAAAGCTATTTCAAATTCATCTTGCTCCCGAAAAAATAGCCAGTTTGTTTTACTCAATGCCGGATGCACCAGCAACATATCAAACCCTTCTCGATACACAATTGGTAGTAATCGCTTGTTATTTTCCACCGCATGGTCAATCTCCTGACCACAAACTTTAGAGGCTATGGAGTCCGGGCTGATGACAAAGATAAACGTATCCGCCCCTTCGATACCTGCCTTAATTTCCTCCCACCAGTCAGCAGTGAGGGGAATATTTTCCCAATCCACCCAGGCATCGTATTTACTATTGGCCAGGGCCTGGTTGAGCACCTGTACAAAAGCCTTGTCCTTTCGAGAATAGGAAATAAAGACGTCCGTCATGGCTGTAGCAGAATATCCTGGGAATTCTTCACAGGATAAATCTACCATTCCTAATCAAGCAGATTCACCCTGCATAAGCAGGATTAAACCATTTGAAAACGCTATGTAGCATTCAGTAGCACAGGTGTCCCATGATAACCCCTGCAGGTTACTGAAACTGTAAGACAGTGACTTTACCGTCAGGTTGCTCTAAATACTGCTGGGCGGTATCCTCAATTTTTTGCAGCTGTCCCATGGCTAGTCCGCAGGGAAATCCATATTTCGCCTTAACCCGATCGCTAGCAATCTGAAGTGATTCGCGGGAGCGCTGAAGAAAGTCGGTGACCGTGTAAGACTCACCAACTTGAAAATAATCTTTGACCACTAACGATGGAGAATAACAGCTTTCTTGCTGTCCGTCTGGCCATTGAATATGAAACCGGATTTCAGGCATAGATAGGTCTAACGTTGAAGAGAGCAGATAATCGGGGTGCTGCTATGGCGTTGGTCACATTGGTTAAGACAATTCACATAGAGCCATGCATCCGCCGATTGCCATAAAACCACTATAACCAATCACATCCATTCATAACAGGCTTTACACTGAAGTTGATCATTATGGGCAGGGCACATGTCAACAACCCTTAAAATTGATAATGCTTCCCTAGCTGGGCAAGACGGATACTGGTCAATTGCCATGCAAGCAGGAGGTATTACCGATGTTGCCCGTCACATAGAGACAACGGCTCAAGAAACAATAAATGCTGAGGGAAAACTGGTTATTCCCGGTTTGGTGGATAGTCATTTGCACCTGGACAAGGCGCTGCTATTTGCCCAGCATCCGGCCCAAACTGGCACCTTCCAAGAAGCCCTACAGGAAACGGGCAGTCTCAAACGGCACTTTACCATTAACGACATTCAGACCCGCGCCCGGCGAGTACTCGAGAACGAAATTGCCTTTGGTACGACATTAATGCGTAGCCATGTGGAAGTTGATTCGATGCTACAGCTAACCGCAATGGAGGCGCTACTGCCACTCAAACAAGACTATGCTTGGGGGCTCACGCTACAGCTGGCGGTTTTTGCCCAAGAAGGCATCACCAATCAGCCTGGTACGACAGAATTATTGCGACGGGCAATGGCGATGGGAGGTGATGTCATTGGTTCCGCCCCCTACGTTGACCCCAACCCCAACGACAACATTCAGATTATTTTTGATCTGGCTGAAGAATTTGACTGTGATGTTGATTTTCACCTAGATTTTTTAGACGATGATGCCCCCTTGCTGTTGCCTATCGTTGTGGAGGAAACCCTAAAGCGGGGTTGGCAGGGACGTGTGTGTTTAGGCCACATGACAAAGCTGGCAGGACTAACGCCTCAAATATTACGAGAGACAGCTGCCATGGTAAGTCATGCCGGTATTTCAGTCTTAGCCCTACCCGCCACTGACCTTTACATGATGGCACGCAAGGATACCCACAATGTGCGTCGAGGTGTCGCCCCGGTTCACCAGCTGATGAACCATGGCGTCATCACCGGAGTTGCCACTAACAACGTGCAAAATCTCTTTACCCCCTTTGGCGATGGCGATGTTTTAAAGATCTGCACATTACTGGCCCAAACCCTGCAGCTAGGAACTGTTCAAAGTCATATTCAATGTTTGGCGATGGCCACAACCCAAGCCGCCCAAGCCATTGGTGTTACGAACTATGGAATTGCCCCTGGCAATGCGGCTGACTTAGTAATTGTCGATGCCCCATCTGCCTCAGAAGCTGTCGCTACGGCTCCCATTGGTCGCACCACCGTTAAACATGGAAAAATTGTCTCAACAACTCAGATACAACAAGCATTCCGGCGTTGTTGATCCCCGGTATGAATTTATCTAGTAAACATCGGCACATCGCATATCTCACAGCTCGGTTCATCCCCTAAATCAGCAACGGCAACATTCCTAACGCCTGAGGTCAGCATAAAGCTCTAGGTGCATTTGGGCAGAGCGCTGCCAGCTGTATTGGTCAATGATAGGGCGGCTATTTTGAATCAGGGACCGGGCAATATCAGGGTTGAGAAGAGTAAGCATGGTGGTAGCAATTTCGGCCACATTTTCAGGCGCTACCAGCATTGCCTGCTGCTCTGACAAAAACTCTGTAAACGGTGCCTGGTTTGAGGTGAGCACCGGTAGACCAGATGCGATCGCTTCTAGCACCACCAATCCCCAGCCCTCCTGTACCGAGGGAAATACAAACACATCCGCCAGGCGATAGAGGGTGGGCAAATCTACGTCAGGGACAACCCCAGGCAGCACCAGGCTATCCGCCAGATCGTACGCTGACACCAGCTCCATAAACTCCTGTCGGTAGGCCTGATAATCAAACAGCGTCGCTCCACCCGCAATGACCAATTGGGCCTGGGGCTGTTGCTGTTTAACCCAATAAAACGCTTTCAGCAGATTAATAGAATTTTTGCGCGGTTCAATGCCACCAACCGTCAGATAGATCGGCCCATTTTGGATACCGTAGGCTTCGGCCAAACCAGCTTCTGCGCCATCAGGCTGAGCCGAGAATCGACCGCTGACACCATTTACAACTCGATGGGCCTGGATGTCATAGTTTTTTTCTAACGCCTGTTGCCATACATCACTGACACAGAGACAGCGATCGGGCTGGTAGATGGATTTCTCCTGACAGTCTTGCAAGTAAGTGCTTCTAAAGTCTTCGATGTGGTGAACAGTGCGAACAAAATGGGGAATGCGACCCTGTTGTTTGAGGATAGCCAGAGCGTTGGCGCTGAGGCAGTCTTGGGCATGGTAAATGTCGTACTGCTCTGGATGTTTTTGGAAAAAGGTGACGAATTCTGTAATACGTTGTTGGATCAGCTGGTCGATACCTTTGTCGCAGAGGGCGGCAGGAACCGGACAGGTGTTGAATGGGGTGGAGCGGTGGAAGCCCTGGTTATCTTTATCGAGGGCAAAAACGCAGGGCTGATGACCGAGCTCGGCAAGAGCCTGGGCAAGCTCCAGGGTGTGGATGACGCTGCCACGGGGTTTGGTGGAATAAGTGAGGAGGGCGATGGAAAGGGACATGGTGTATGGCTACAAAACTTAAATATCAAAGCAACTACATATCTTGACAGTCCAAGAATCCCTGAGCAAACTGGGGGAATGTACGGAATATGCCAAAATTTGCCCCTGGACGTCGATGGCTAAAAAACATGTTTTCCTCTCTTACTGTCGAGACAATGCTGATGAGGTGCGGCGTTTTTATGATGAGCTGACCGCAGCGGGGGAAACGGTGTGGTGGGATCAGGATATTCTGCCTGGGCAGGATTGGAAGCTGGAAATTCGTAAGGCAATGCGGGATGCCTATGCGGTGGTCCTGTGTTTATCGGCGGAGACTGCCGATCGCATTACCACGGGGATTTATCCAGAAGTTTTGGATGCGATTAAGGCGTATCGCACCTATGCGCCGGGGAGTATTTTTCTTATACCTGTGAGGTTATCGCAGTGCGAACTGCCGTTTATTGAAATAGACGATACCCGCACCTTGGATCGACTGCAGTGTGTGGATTTGTTTCCAGACTCAAACCGAGGACCGGGTATTCAAAAATTACTCAGAGCGTTACAGGCTGCACCAAACCATCCCGCTAAAAACCCTTAGCGGGCTCGTCGTCATCCACTGCGCTAAGCACGACGGGCCAGACTACGGTAGCGCCAACCCAGGCCAATCGACCGATTAAGATTTCCACGTCCCATCTGCCACCATCGGTAAAGTATTTCGTCGGACGGGATCAGGAACTGAAGCAGCTGGATGCGGCTTGGGACGATCCTAAAACCAGGGTGATCAGCCTGGTGGCCTTTGGCGGGGTGGGCAAAAGCGCCCTGGTGGCCGAATGGCTGAGAAAACTAGCCGATGATGACTGGCGCGGTGCCCAATATGTATTGGGTCATTCGTTTTATAGCCAGGGCTCACGGGACGATGCCCAGGTATCGGCGGAAGGATTTATTAATGAGGCGTTGCAGTTTTTGGGTGATCCTAACCCAGAGGCAGGGTCTGCCTGGGATAAGGGGGAACGGTTAGCGCGACTGATGCGGCGGACAAAAACACTATTGATTTTGGATGGGATGGAGCCGCTGCAGTGGGGAGCCGCCTCGGTGGAAGCGGGCAAGATTAAGGACCAGGGATTGACGGCGCTGGTGCGGGAGCTGGCGGCGGATAATGGGGGGCTGTGTGTAATTACGACACGGCAAGCAGTGGCGGATATTCCGACTGCGGCGAAGATTGACCTGGAGGCATTGTCGGACCAGGCGGGGGCGGCGTTGCTGCGGGCATTGGGGGTGAAGGGACTACCCCAGGAACTGGAGAATGCGTCGCGGCAGGTGCGGGGCCATGGGTTGGCGTTGCAGTTGTTGGGTACTTATCTGAAGAAGGTCTGTCGGGGGGATGTGCGGCGGATTGGGGAGGTAGATCTTAGCCTGGTAGATCAAGAACTTGGGGGACATGCTCACAAGTTGGTGGAGAAATATGAGCGTTGGCTAGTGCCTAAGCAATCAGTTTCTCAGCGAAGTACACGCTGGGTTCGTCGCAAATTAGGCTTGGCTAATGATTACAGCCGTGAAGAAATTATGCTGTCGATTTTGCGGTTGTTGGGGTTGTTTGATCGACCGGCTGAGGTGGATTGTTTGGCGGCGGTGTGTGCGGCTCCGGTGATTCCGGGGTTGACGGATGCGCTGGTGGAGTTGACGGTGGAGGATTGTCAGTGGGCGGTATCGAATCTGGTGGATTATGGTTTACTGAGTCCTGAATCCCAGGCTGATGGCGGTGGTCAAAACGCTTTAGCGGGCAATTCTCAATTTTCAATCCTCAATTGCCTGGATGCCCATCCATTGATTCGGGAGTATTTTGCAACTCAGCTCACCACCCAATATCCAGATGCCACCAGAGAAGCCCATCGCCGGATCTATGAGCATTTGAAACAGAAAGCTCCGGAATTACCTGACACATTGCAAGAGATGATGCCGCTGTATCATGCGGTGGCCCATGGGGGTAAAGCAGGTCTGTGGCAGGAAGCTTTAATTGATGTTTTTTATAATCGAATTGATCGAAAGGGCGAAAGTTTTAGTTCCAGAAAACTGGGAGCGATGGGCACTGATCTGGCAGCCTTGACAGCCTTTTTTGAGGTACCGTTTACCCATCTGAACCCAAACCTGACAGGGGAATACCAAGCCTTTGTGCTGAATCAGGCTAGCTTTCGCTTGCGAGCCTTGGGACGACTGGCTGAGGCTACCCAGCCAATGCAAGCGGCACTAGACCGATGCATTGACAGCAATACGTGGAAGTTTGCTGCAGTACAAGCCTCCAACCTCAGCGAGCTGTACCTGACGCTGGGGGATGTGGCGGCGGCGGTGCGGGTGGGGGAGCAGGCGGTGGAACTGTGCGATCGCAGCGGCGATTCCTTTCAGCGAATGGTCAATCGAACAAACTTGGCGAATGCCCTGCACCAGGCGGCTCGTCTACAGGCTTCCCAGTTGGCCTTCCGCGAGGCCGAGGTGCTCCAGACTGAGTGGCAGCCCCAGTATCCGCTGCTCTACTCGACACCAGGGTTCTATTACTGTGATTTGTTGCTGGAGCGGGGGTTGCTGGAGCAAGGGAATGGTGCAACTGGGCAATCAGACAAACAGACAGCGGCGGTTGGTGCAGAAAATGGGGAGCCGTCATCCTGGCTGGCTCGCTGTGGTAAAGTGCGCGATCGGGCTGAGAAGTTATTTGAGTGGAGATCACCAAGTGATTCTCTACTTAGTATTGGTTTAGAACACCTGACCATGGGACGAACCTATCTTCTAGAAGCCACTCTCAGACAGGAGACTCTAGTTGAGTCCAGCTCCCCGGAAGATCTCAGGGCCCTCCTACA